>JADLDY010000028.1 GCA_020846435.1 Deltaproteobacteria bacterium | reverse complement strand
CCTGAAAAACGGCTCACCGCCCTTGGGAGTTTCCTTGATCCTCCCTTCCAGCCCTGCTCTCAGAACCCCTGTCACGCTCGCCGGGAGTTTATGGATGATGCCATACCTCTCAACTACTTCCATCGCGCCAACAAAGGTGGAACTGTCGGGAACCGTGGGCCCTGAGGCTATGACATCGAGCCTGTCCCCTATCACATCTGACATTATGAGGGTCAGAACCGTCGCCGGGCTCGCAAGCTCGGCGAGTCGTCCCCCCTTTACCCGCGAGAGATGCTTTCTTACTGCGTTCACCTCATCGATGGACGCGCCTGAGGCCAAAAGCAGGTCCGTTGTCCTCCGTTTGTCTTCAAGGCTTACCCCCTCAAGCGGGGCCACCAGCAAAGACGAGGCCCCCCCAGACAACAGGCAAACGACGAGCGTTGATGAGTCAGCGCCATTGAGGATCTCGATTATACCTTCGGTCCCCCTGACACCGGCCTCGTCAGGGAGCGGGTGAGAAGCCTCGACCTGGACGATCTTCGACAGGGGCCCGGTCGAGTGGCCGTACTTGACCACGACAACGCCCGCGTCTATCCTGTCTCCCAACACTTCTTCAGCGGCCCTTGCCATGGAAGAGGCTGCCTTGCCCGCGCCGACGACGACTATCCTCTGAAAGCGGGAAAGATCGAACGCCTCACCGTGCGCGTAAAGCATTCCGCCTTCCCTGCTCAGATGCCTCAGCACGCCGGCGTACGGGTCTGCCGCCCTCACGGCGGCCATGAATATCTTCAGCAGGCTGTCTTTCATAGTTTAGCGCGCAGCGCGAGTATGGCTTCCCTCCAGCCTTCTGGCCCTATGCCTTCGGCCCTTATGAGGCCGGGGACATCGAACCCGTTCTCGTAGCTCCCGTCTTTTTTCCTTACGAGCACCGGAAAATCCGCCTCCTCAAGAAGCGGGAGGTCGTTGAGGCTGTCGCCGAGGGCAATGACCCTCACCCTGCCATGCTCTTTTTCGTAATAGCCTTTCAGAAGCCTCGCGGCCCTTCCCTTGTCGTTGTCCCCGAGGATATGGTAGAACGCGCCCCTGGTCCATTTGAAGCCCTCGTCGGTTATGGCCTTCAAGAACCTCTGTATCCCGGCTTCTTTTTCCACGAAGACAAAAGGCTCATCAAATTCCCTCTGTTTCGCGAGGAGAGCTTCCTGAAGGGAGACGCCCGCGAGTACGGCGACCTCCTCAACGGACATGTCCCCGAAGCCTTTAGCGGCTATCCCTGTATCCCTTATTATCTTAAGAAACGCGCTCCTGATGTCGGAATAGCGCTTGCCGAGAACGACTGTCTGGTACCCGTCCGCAGCCTCTTCCTCGGCGGCGAAGTCGAAATACCCCTCGGGAATGAACACGGCCCCGCCGTTCTCGACGATAAACGGGCCTCTAAGCCCTATCTTCTCCCTGTACAGCTCAATCTCAGAACGGGTCTTGCTTGAGCAGACGACGACCGGGACCTTTTTTTCCCTGAGGAGGTCGAGGGCAGGCCTTGCCGCCTCAAAGGAATACGCGTCGTCGAGGAGCGTGCCGTCGAGGTCTGTGATGACTATGGTCTTGGACATCAGGCCCCCCTCATCGAGTAAAGAAGTATTATGCTGACGATATAGGCAAGGACTATAGCAACGGTGTCCCATCCGAGCCTCAGGAAAGTCTTGCTCTTGAGCCTGTAGGTGAGGCTCACGACGGCTATCCCTGTCATTATCATGGCGATGAGGGCCGTTATCGCGTGGTCGGCCGATACATCGGCGAGAAGCGATCCCTTCGTATAGAAGATGTCGTCAACGGCGATTATCAAGATGTTAAACATGTTGCTGCCGAAGAGGTTTGCTATGGCCATCTCAGCGGCGCCTATCCTCAAGGCGGCTACCGACACGACGAGCTCAGGAAGAGAGGTGGTCATACCGATGAAGAAAGTCCCGACGAAGCTCCTGCCGAGGCCCGTTTCAACGGCTATCCTGTCGCCGATGAAAGGCAATAGGGTCGCGGCAACGACTATGACGGCCGCGTTGACGGCGTACTTGAGGACAGCTTCCCTCACGGATACATGCGCGTAACGGGGCGCTTCGGCGGACAGCCCAGCGAATTCCACGAGCCTTCTTTTCTCGAAGATATATACGCTTTTCATCCCGACGAGATAAACGGCTGCGAGCACCGGCGTGTACAGCCCTATGCTCCCAACCACAGGCATAAACTGCCCTGCGAGCAGGGATACCGCACAGACACCTATGAGTATTATGCCGAACCCGGCGGAGATGATATGCCCTTTTTCGGCTTTCGAGAATATCGGCCCGGGGCCGGAGAACATGTCCATTAAAGCGATAAGCGAGACATTGAACATGCAGCTCCCCATGATGTCGCCGACGGCGATATCCGGCACGTTGGCGACCGTGACGGAGCTTATGCCGTTTATCAGCTCGGGGAGCGAGGTTACGCCTGCCATGAGCACCAGGCCTATCCACGCCCTCCCGAGCCCGGTCTTCTCGGCTATGACATCGCCGTATTTCGACAGATATGTCCCGCAGACGACTATCGCCGCGGAACACGCTATGAATTCAAACCATAAGGTCAGCATAAATCGTCCTTGGGGAGATAGGCGGGCCCCGGCAGGCATCACCTGCGGCTTTGAGCTCTCAGAACAGCCAACTCGCCATGGCCAGCCAGCAGCCGATACTCGCGAAATAGCCCAAGACGATGACCGGCGCCCACTTGAGGTGCGACGCGAAAGTATAGGTGTCCCTTTTCACTCCCATGACCGCCACTCCCGCCGCAGAGCCTATGGAAAGAAGGCTTCCGCCGGTGCCCGCCGTGAGCGTTATGAGGAGCCACTGGTCGAGCCCCATGTCCGGGTTCATCTGCAGCACCGCGAACATGACCGGGATGTTGTCTATCACGGCCGATATCACGCCGACCGCAGTGTTCGCACCGGTGTTTCCGAGCCCGCCGTACAGCGCGGAGCTCAACATGGCAAGGTACCCGATGTACTGAAGCGCGCCTACGGCTATTATTATACCGAAAAAAAAGAAAAGCGTGTCGAACTCGGCCCGCTCGATCTTCTTGAATATGTTGAACTGCTCATCGGTGACACTATGCCCGCTGCTCTTTTTCAGGTGCCAGCCGAGGAACATAAGCAATCCGAGTCCGGTCATCATGCCGAGGAACGGCGGCAGGTGAAGGAACTGGTGGAAGGAAACGGCTGTCGCTATCGTCATGAAACCGAGGATTATTGCCCTTCTCGCCCCTGGCTTCATCCGCACTGTCTCTGCCGCACCCTCGGGCTTACCCTTAGGCAGGAAAAAGAACATGATACTGGCCGGCACTAACCAGTTAACCACCGACGGAACGAATATGTACATGAACTGCAACGCGTCGACCTTGCGCGCGGTCCAGACCATCAGGGTAGTTATGTCGCCGAACGGGCTCCACGCACCCCCGGCGTTTGCCGCCACGATTATGTTCACGAACGAAGTGACTATGTAGGACCTGTTCGCGCTCACCGCGCCGACGACCGTCGCCATAAGGAGGGCGCTCGTGAGGTTGTCAGCAACGGCCGACAGGAAGAAGGTTATTATGCCGGTTATCCAGAAAAGAGTCCTGTAGCTGAACCCCTTTTTTATGAGCCATGATTTTAGCGACTCGAATACGAGCCTCTCCTGGAGGACATTTATGTAAGTCATGGCCACAAGGATGAAGAAGAAGAGCTCGGCTATCTCAACAAGGAGTTCCTTTACGTGCGCTTCAGCCCCGTGCCCGGCCCCGTGCATTGCCTCGTAGAACGCTATGAGCGCCCAGAGCAGGCACCCTATGAGGATGACAGGCTTGGACTTCCTCAGGTGAAGTTTTTCCTCGAAAATGACGAGCAAATACGCGGCCACGAACGCGGCAAGGCTTACAAAGCCTACCCATGAACCTGCTAATGAATGCATTGTCTTGTGCTCCTTAATGGTTTATGAAATAAATAAAGGCCAGCAGGGAGCACACATAATGTGCTCCCTGCTGGCCTACTCTCCCGGTTACAGTTTAAAGACTACTTTGGGCGCGTCCGTCCGCTATATTTTTCAAACCCGCGTCAATTTTTTTTTGACATGCGGAATCAGACTATCACAGCAGATAGACGCTTGTCATCAAAAAAAGGCCTCCATTCCGTGCTGTTCCGGTTGTCATGCAAAAAGATTGTATGTTTTTTTTGCGCGTATGCGGAAAAAACAAAAGTGGCAGGAATTCGTACGTTAGTCCGCCCTTGACATAAAGGTCAAGGTGCGGCCTGGGAGCTTTCAGGCTTCAACAAATCTGTCGAGGCAGCCTGAGGCATGGCGAATAACGGAAAACGCATAATATCAAAAGAAAATAATTCTTGCGGAGCAAGCGCAGTTGCCGTCATGCCACGGCAACTACCGCTACCAGGCCACCTCAAGGACATTTTTATATGCGCTTTTTTGCGATAGAAGACATTTCACAGTAAGCCTGTGCAATATTTCGCATTACCAGCTGAAACACTTCTTTATCTCCGTCCTCGACAGCCGCATTAAAATATGCGGCTGCCTCACGAGGATCTTTTAACGCCTCGAACAGGTCTTGCTGATAACTCGTAATTTTCTTGGTCATTCCTCCCTCACCTCGGCTCTTCTCACTGTCTACCTTCTGAATTTGAGCGGACCAGCCCGGCCGTTATTCCTGAATGCCGTATGCACCAGTGTCTACTTGCTATTCAATATGAGCTGTTTGCTCCCTCTACGATGAAACGCATCTGCGAGTTCTCAGGGCATCTGGCCGTGCTTCGGATTGCACAGTAGGGTAGCTATCAGTACACCTGCTATAGCGCTGAAAAATACTGAAAGAATTTACTTTCTTAAAATCTTTTTCGCGGTCGCTTCGAGTTTTTTAAGCTTGCTGTCTATATAAAGCTCCTCTGCCATCTTTCTTACAAGTTTCCTGTCAATCTTTTCGTTCCACAGGTGCGCTCCGTCGATGAAGTCCTGAGGAGAGCCTGCAAGGAGTTTTAATACAATGAGATACTCAGGGCGGACTACCTTTATCTTGAGATTCTTGTAGGCTGAGGCGGTTATACCTGTAGAAACAGCTTCCTTCTCTATCTCATGGTAGGCGACTATCATGTCTGCCCATGTGCTGCCTAAAGGCACTTCTACAAGGTCTTTTATCCGGTCCTTCCGGCGTCCGATGTGATGTTTGGTGAGTTTGTATTCCTTGGAGGATTTGAGCCATTCCACGAAAAAGGGAATTTTGTCCTTTTCGGCAGAGATGATAAAGTCAATATCCCTTGTGGCTCTTGGCTGGGTGAGTGCGGAAAGGGCGAGCGCGCCCGTTAAGGCGAAGTCCTGAATATATTTACGGCGCTTAGCTTCTTTTAAGACCCCTACGATCTCCTTGAATTCTCTTTCCATGCGGCTTCATGCCGCGGGTTAATTTAAGGACGAACTCCGAGAGCTCGATGGCCTGCTCGATCCTCTTGCCGCGAGACATCTTCCGGTAGGATTTTTTCTCTCTTTCTTTTAGGGTTGCGCGTAGTTCCATGACTTTGACTTTAGCACTACTTGATGATTATCTCAAGATGAATTGGCGATTGACGACCAGCATCTACGAGCGCTTCCGAGATCTCGAAGAGTATCGAACACGACCTTATTATCTGGCCAATATGCGCCCTTGTGATGGAGAATGCGCTTTCTATACACGGCCTCTTTTCCTTAAAAACCGGAGAATATCCTCCTGCCATTTCGCAAACACCATGCGATGTGCCTTTAGCCCGGTTATCCTCCTTTCAAAGGCTCCACTGTTGCAAAACTGTTGCAGACAGGGAGGGAATAGAGGGAATCAAGGGAAACAGCGGGAATCATGAGACAACAATTAACCCCTTGATTTTTAAGTCAAAACCGGAAAGTCAGACCGAAATCAAGGGGTTATAGTTTTTTGCTGTTTCATACTGGCAGTCTTGAGGTCAGGGGCTCGATACCCCTGTGATCTACAATGAATGAAAAGGGGTTACGAGAGTTCTCGTAACCCCTTTTCATTTGACTATGCCTATATTGCGCCAATAGCCTCCATGCCCCCCCCCCTGCGCTGGCGCAAATCCAATCAGAAACCGAGTTCCTTTTCAAGCGACTGCTGGCCTTCCTTGAATTTTTCCTGGCGCTTGCCCTCGGCTTTCTCTTTTTCTTCCTCAACGGCCTTTTCAAGTTCGGCGGCCTTGTCGTTGAGACCGGCGACCTCATAATAGCGTGCCGCCATCTTCCTGTCGCCCTTCTTCAGGTATGCGTCTCCGAGGTTGCGGGCCTTGTCCCTGACCTTCTGGACGCGCTCCCTGTCGTCAGCGAATTCATAATAGGAGATGGCGCGCTCGAGAAACTTCAGGGAGTCTTCAGCAAACATGGCGTCGCCTCGCTGTACGGCGCGTTCGCTCGCCCGATGAGCCTCGCCGCTCAGGCCGAACCACTGCCTGGCCTTGCTCAGGTCTTCGAGCGAGTCCTTGCGCGCCAGGAAGTTTTTTTCTTCCTTCGCCAGCGCCTTGTCACCGGCGCTTCTGGCCAAAGCCTGGGCTTCCTTGAGGTGAGGCTTGCCTTCGCGCAGGTCGAAATAGGCGACGGCCTCGGATACCGTCTTATAGCTCTCAGGCGCGGCCTTCGCGTGCCTCAGCATTGCCCTGTCGGCGTCAATGAGAGGGTAATCGCTACGGCCCATCGAGTAGGGCTTGTAATAGTACTCAAAAGCCTCGCCGAACCTTCCGGCCTTTTCCGCCTGCGCGCCAAGCTTCCTGCTTGTACGCTCGATGATCCCGCCGCGGCGCTTGTAGGCGTCTTCAGCGCAATAGATCGATGAGAAGGACTGGGTCGCGGCGTTGTAGGCGTCTTTTATCTTCCCTGCCTTCTCCGCCGCTTCTGCCTTCTTAAGGGCACCCTCGGCGGCCTGTATCTCGTTGGCGCTGCAGACATCGCCGTCGGCAAAAGCCCTCGGCGCGTCCACGCACACAAGACAGACAATCACAAAAAAAGCCATAGCCATTGACTTCACGGCCTTATTCTCCATTTACTTTAGAATATCGAAAGCGTCTTTGAGCCCGAAACCCTTTTTCTTCTTGTCCTGGGGTTGCTGTTCCACGTCCTGGCTTCCAGCGTCACCACCAGGAATCGCCATGCCGAAGCCGCCCATGGCCATCCCGGTGTAATCGGCCGGAATCTCAAAGAGCTTAGGGTCCTGCCTGCCGATCTTGAGGTTCTTGAGGTTTATAGTAAAACGCTCCTTGCTGCCCTTTTCCACCGCGATGGCGTCCATTTTGACGAGGATGCCATCCCTGCTCATCCACATGAAGCCGCCCATTTTGCCGCCATCCGGGGCTACCATGAGAATCTTGCTCTTGGTGGCATTGACGCCATTGACAGTTTCCGGCCCTATCATGGTCTGCTCGATCTTGTAGGCAGACAGGTCGTCCTTGCGCCCCTGCCTGGAAGAGAGCTTCATCTCCATGTAGGTCTTCTCTTCGGGCATCAGCATCCAGACGGCTTTCTTGTCGTGCCGGGTGATCATGACCATCTTCTGTCCGTCCGTGAGGTACTCGCGCCGCTCCTTGCCAGGCGCGTAATAAACCGGCCCAGCCATAACAGCCTCGGCGGTCTCCATGTACGAATCAGCCGAATACTCTACCTTCGGCCCCTCCATGGCATCAACAATTCCAGCGGCCGTGATCACGGCTACCAGCATAACCAATGACACCCATAGCTTTTTCAGCATCGTCCCCTCCTCCAAAACCTGAAGCGCGGTTGATATGCGGCGGATGAACCATTCTCGCCGAGGAAACGAAACATGTCAAGAACCGGCATTTTTGGCTTTCAGCGGGCCGTCCGAAAATATTTCGCCGCCGCAGACCAAATCCTGGCTCGACGCCTGACAAGAGACTCTCCGGCCTCTTTGACGGTCTCGCGCCAACTGTGCTCCGCCTGCAAAATGAAGGGGCTGCGCTTTCGCGCAGCCCCTTCATTTTGCCTGCCATCCACTGCAATTAATCAGAAGAGGTCTTCCTGCTTTGAGTTCTTTTTTTCTACTTTAGCCTTCTTGAATGTAAGCCCGCCCCTGCCGAGGTCAGGGTAAAGGGCCTGCTCAGAGCCGTTCAGGAGCCTCTCAATGGTCAATATCTGTATCTTAGGGAAGCTCTTGCCTGTCGTAGCTGATTCATAATAACCTGCCGCCGTAGCCTCTTCGCTCATGGGCCTTGTCGGTTCCGCCAGAGTCACGAACAGGCCAAGCTGGGCCTTCTCGCGCTCGACGACATGGCCCAGGTCTCTTACCATAGCTACGCTGACATTCTCTCCGCCCTTTACCGAGACGATTATCTTCTTCGCAGGGCCGTCGTCGTCCTGAAAATATATGAGTCCGTCTATGCCGGAGTCAGCGCCTTTCTTTTTTCCCTGATAAGGCTGAGCGTTCACGAGAGAGCAGGCCCACCACTGGAACTGGTACTTGTTGCGGGTCGCGAGGTCTCTCGCGCCGTCGAGGTCTTTTGGCGTGCCGTGGACTTCAAAGGTTATATCAGGGAATGCATCTCTCAAACGCTTCTCGATGAGGGAGATGGCAAGGTGGGTGATGTCAATGCCGACCCATTGGCGATTGAGTTTTTGCGCCGCGTGGACGGCTGTGCCGCAACCGCAGAAAGGGTCAAGCACGACATCGCCCTCGTTGCTTGAGGCATTGATTATGCGCTCCAGAAGGGCAAGGGGCTTTTGGGTTTGATATCCAAGTGTTTCGCCAGCTGCTGCCGTAAGGGAAGGTATATCAAACCAGATATTAGTGATTATGCTCCCTTCTTGTTCATCTAAGTAACGCTTAAGACGAAGCCTCTTTTCATAATCGGGATTGTTATCAGTTTTTTTTGGATAATATATCCTCTCTTCATTATCCAACTTCTGCATGGTTTCAGGGCTGTATCTCCATCCAGTTTCAGGCGGGTGATAACCTTTCCATACATACCATCCGTTAGGCTTACCAGTTATTTTGTTTATAGCCGCCATACCACCGCCCTTTGGTGCGGCCATATCTGCGAGTTGATATAATCCTCTGCCATCATTATCATCATGACGATAAAACTTGGTTATATATTCAGGGTCGTGCTCCCCGTATTGAGGTTTAAAAACAGTTGCTTTCGATTTGGCATAAAAAAGAATAGTGTCCGAAACGACCGGAAATTTGGTTTTTGCGTCACTGTGCGCGCTCTGCCTTTTCCAGGTTATATCATTCCTGAAATTTTCTTTTCCAAATACTCCATCGAGAATAATTTTCAAATAATGACTCGCGGTCGGGTCGCAGTGCAGATAAAGGCTTCCGGTAGGCTTCAAGACCCTGTGCAGTTCAAGGAGCCTGTTCGCCATCATGGTGAGATAGGCCATCATGTCGTTCTCGCCGAGGAAATGGCGGATGGCCTGTATCATCTCCGCCATATTTGTGTTTGCCTGCTGGATGAGTTCGGCAAACTCCCTTTCGGCCTGCTCGCCCCAGTGCCAGCTGTCTTCAAAAGCATCTATTTGTGCAGTTGACTGATGACCCTTAGGGGTTATAAAAAAAATATTATAATCGCGCTTGCTATTAAAAGGCGGGTCAAGGTAGACAAGGTCTACGCTCTCGTCCTTGATACTCTCTCTGAGAATGTCGAGGTTATCCCCGAAGTAAAGCCCGTTCATGCCAGCTCCTTTTAAACCTGATTAAATGGAGTATATCAGGGTAGGCAAAAGTTTTTCAATCCCTCAATTGAACGACAAAAAAGGGGGCTTCGCTTTCGCGAAGCCCCCTTTCGTTTCAATCCCAGGCAGACTACTTTATGATGCTCTTGAGTATGGTCAGCACATTGTTCTTGAAGTCGTTCATGTCATGACCGGATGCGTGCGGGTTGGTCGCGATGTTTCCGGCTATTATGAGGGTCGGGGTCTCTTCGATAGCGTACTCCCTCGCCATCTCAAGGGCCCTGGCCGCCTCAAGCGACTTAGCGCCGTTCCGGAGCTTCACGCTGAAGTCAAAGCCCATGCCTATCTGCGCTCCGATGGACTCGAGAACAGCGACATCGCCAATATTCTTCTTGTCGATGAAGTTAGCCTTGAAAAGAGCCCTCTTCATGGCCTCGCCCTTTCCAGCCTCCTCGGCGAGGAAGTATGCCTCGCCGGGCTTTGGCGAACCCTCGCCCCAGTACACGGGAGCTATCTTCCACTTTATCTTCTTGGGGAAGTTGCCCTTTATGGCGGGTATCGACTTCTCGAACTCGTAGCACGAGCCGCAGTAGAAGCTCAGGAACTCCAAAACCTCGACCGTCTTGCCGTCATACTTGAACTCTTTTCCCGGCACAGCCTTGTACTGCCCCTTTATCGCCGGCGCGCCGGCCGCGAACGCTATCGAGGGCAAAAGAAGCATGAGCGCGGCAAAGAAAAACTTCCTCATCATATATCAATCTCCTGTCAGTGTTTTATCTTTTCAAGATACTTTTCATAATCGAACAACGGACTGTTCTCGTGCGTGTGGCATTTGAGGCATATCTCTTTACCCATCACCCTCATGGGGCCGAAATCAACGGAATGCTCCCTGCCGGCGCCGTGGCATGATTCGCACTGGACATTGGCAAGCTCAGGGGTCGACTTCAAACTCAGAAAACCGCCCTCCTCGCCAAAGCCTACGGTGTGGCAGACGACGCACTCAGGGTCTTTTGACTTCCCCGCCCTCTCAAGAGTCGCGAAGGCAAGAGCGTGCTTCGTAGCCTTCCAGCTCTGGACATGAGGCTCGTGACACTCGACACAACTCTGTGCGCCGAGGTAGAGCCCGCCGCTTACAGGCTTCAACTCCTCTTCCTTCAAAAGGGCGGCGACCTTGAGGTCGTACTCCTTCAGTACCGCGCGCACTGCCGGGTCTTCAGGCGCGTCCTTCTTCAGGACAACCCACCTGTTGGCAGAGCCAGCTACCTTCCCTCTTCTGTCGAGCTTCAGGGTAAGGATGCCGAGCTTTTCAGCCTTAGGGTAGCCGGAGACTATCGTCGTGCGCCCTGACCTCACAGGCTCTTCGAGGACTTCGCCTGAAGAGGTTATTACAACGTCCCAACCCTTCACGGCCTTCAACTCGCCAACCGGCTTTCCTGAGATGAGGACGTTTATCATGCCCTTTTTCAGGAGCCTGGCGTCGGAACTTATATTCACCTTCAGGCCGCCCTTGAGAGCCTTTATCGCCCCTCTTTTCGGAAGGGTAGCAACCCTGTGCTCTTTAACGAGCCTTGCAGTAAAGCCGCTGTCAAAAGGCGCCTTGCTGATATGGACAGCCACGGCGTCATAGCCCATCATGCCAAGCGACCTGAGCTGGGCCTCGGCTTTGAGCCTGCCCTGTGCCGTATCCGGGGCAAAGGTGTTGCCGGAATCGACAAGTATATAAGGGCCGAGGGCCGCCTTTTGGTCTGAGATGAAGCCGGAGAGCCTCGCGAGCCCGCCTGACTGCGTCTCAGGGGAGCACCCGCAAGGCTCGAGCTCGCCCCTCATGGCTCCCGTGTAAAGTATGTTCAGCGCCTTTTCCGCGGCAAAGGAGGCCTGTGGAAAAAGCAGATGCGACAGCACAAAGAGCGCGGCGGGCAGGACGCGCCAACAGGTAAAGATACTCACATTGAAATGATAAGGCAAAGACACTTGAAAATCAACCAGATTTCGAAATCTGAAGGCCCTGGCAAGGCACTCCAGGCGGCCTGAACGAGCCATTTTCAGCCGGAAAAAGGGACAAAAAAATAGACTTTCTGTAACTTTCCTGCTAACATAAACTTCATTAAATCCATCGTATAAGTTCCGGAGCAATATGGACGGCCTTATTTTCTGCCGCCCATTCCGGCTGATATTACCCTGAATGGCAAAAGCCCTCTGGACAATCGCGCTCGTGCTTGCATCTTCGGTCCTATGGCTCTCTGCGTCCTGGGCCGCCCTCATCCGCGTCCCGCAGGACCATAAAAGCATCCAGCAGGCGATAGACGCCGCCGCCCCCGGAGACGAGGTAGTCGTCAGCCCCGGAACCTACAAGGAGAACGTCCTCATCGCGAGGCCAGTCCTCCTGCGCTCGAGCGCCGGGAGCTCATCCACCATCATTGACGCGGCTGACAAGTCGCTGCCCGCCATAAAGGTGGACAGGGCATCAGGCGTAACGATAAAAGGGTTTTCAGCGACAGGCTCGAATGTGGCCGGAATACTCCTGACAGGCGCGAGCGATGTGGTGCTCGCCGAATGTCTGGCGACAGGGAACACTTCAGGCATCATAATGAACAGGACGACAGGGAGCGCTCTAAGGGACAACGCCTCCAACTCGAACGCCCAGTACGGCCTGTACATGGAAAAATCTCACAACAACACGATAGAGCGCAACGCCGCGAGCCTTAATCAGGACAAGGGCTTTTTCATCAGCAACTCTAACAGCAACGCGATCATCGCCAACAACGTAAACTTGAACACCTGGGACGGCATCATGCTCTACGCCTCCACAGGCAACACAGTTACCGGCAACAAGACTCTGAGGAACACCTACGGCCTCGTCATAAGCGAGTCCCCGGGCAACGAGGTCACTGACAACACCACAGTGCCGAACCTGTTCCTGATCCTCCCCATCGTGCTCATATACCTGGGGGTCGTCTCTTATCTGGTGCAGAAGAACCTGCTTAAGGCTATCTACAAGGAGTAGGATGGGAGCCATACTCGAACTTCTAAACGCGTTCACCAACCTCACGACGCTTCTCGCGAGCCTCGGCATGATACTTGCCACCTCGAGCTTCATCAGCGGCCTGCAGATGGTCAAGGGCAAGGGCAGGGTCGAACGCAAGATCCACCGCGGGAACGGCTTCATAGCCTTCGGCATATTCGGCGTGCTGGCCATCACCTCGTTCGTGACCTACGGGCTCTCTGTGTGGTCTGTGAGCGGCTGGCTCGCCGGGACGCTCATCATCGCCTTCAAGCTCCTGATCGTCCATTCCAGGAGCAGGAGGGCCTTCAAGTACGTGAGCTGGCTTGGCGCCAGCCTCATAACGATGTGGCTCTACCTGGTCTACATACACATACCGCTGTAAAACAACCTCAAAGAACCTCTGATTAATCATGTTTTTCTGTCATTCTGAGGGAGCGCAGCGACCGAAGAATCTCGCAACTTACAGACTTGTTTAAATACGAGATTCTTCGCTTCGCTCAGAATGACATGCTATTGCGAATTAATCAGAGGTTCCTTGAGTATTAAAATATAAAAGCCGCGGAGCGCATCGCCCCGCGGCTTTTCTTTTCATGCTTTCAGACTTTCTGAATCAGTGTCCGCAGCAGGTATCGCAGCCGGCCTCTCTCAAGGCCATGACTTCGTCGTGGTAATTCTCCTGTTTGGAGAGCTGCTTGAGGTTCATCCTTCTCACGCCAGGCTCTGCCCTGACGAACTTCTCTGCCACGGCATTCATGCCCTCGGTGATCTTGAGCCTTATATCGTCATTAAGGCACTTGTCGATTATCTCGAAGAACTCCTGGTCTTCCTTCCTTATGTGCCCCCTGAGGCTCACTATGACGGAATCGATGATGCCGTCGTTGATCTCGCCTATCTCGATGGCTTCCCTGAAGTTGTGCAGCAGGGTTATTATCTCCCTGTGCTCTTCCTTGATGATGTCCTGAAGCGTCTCGCCAAAGGGCAGCAGGCCCTTTGTGAGGCCGAAGAGCACCTCTTCTTCCTTGATGCCGGAATGGAGCACCAGCTCGTTCTCGAGTTCCCTGGTAGACACCCACAGTGCGTCCAGGTCCCTTTTCTTGAGCTGCTCCTCGATCTTCTCGAGCTTGCCGTTTATCATCTTGTGCTCTTCCACGAGGATGAGAAGCGGGTTCTGAGAAGGGTCGAGCTGGGAAACTCCGCTGTCAAACGGCACGCCAGAGCCCAGCACCTGCATCTTCACGACCTTGAAAGGCTGAGAAAAACCCATCCTGCATATGCCGCGGGGGCTCTTGAAAACGCCTTCCTCAGTGGGCGAAGACAGTTCCTTGAACCTGCCCTCCTCGACCGTCAGTATGCCTTCCCTGCAGTTCACGTAGCAGGAGTTATGCATGCATTTATACATTATCTCGAGCAGTTGTGGAGCCATATGAACCTCCTCTTGAAAAGCCGACAACCGTCAGGCGTGACCGGCGATATCGCCCTTGGGCATCATCGGCATGCCGAACTCGTCGTTGAACTTGGTTATTATGTAAAGGAGCGTCCTGTGGTTCAACAGCAGACCTTCGTAAAGCTTGGTCTTGTTCAGGACGTCGTAGTAGAACTCGTAAGAAAACTGCACCTGCTTGGCGACACCAGCCTCGTCGGTGTTCAGGTCATAGCTGTTCTGGAGGAACAGAAGGTCCTTCCTTATCTCGTTGTAGAAGGCGTCCCTGTCGTTGGGCTGCATGCCCTTGAGCTTCTCAGCGTGCTCGGCCGCGATGCTTACGCCGTTCAATATGACGATGAGCGCCGGGAACTCCTTGGGCTGTATGACCCTCTGCCTCTTCATCGAGCCAAGGGGGTAGTCGATCTCGAAATGAAAAGTCGAGTTGTCATCGCTGATTTCCTTGACCTCGTGATGGTTCTCCTCCAGCCACTTCTTTATGGTTTCCTTGGCCTGTTCCGGGGTGGTGATCTCCATTATACAAATCTCCTCAAAATAAAATTATTCACCAGTTTTGGGTGTTAATTAATATTACTACAAACTCATTGGTTTTGTCCAGACCAAAAGGGCTTGAAGAAATGGCTTTTTGCGGGAGTTTAAAGGGGTTTCAAGGAATTACAAGCACTTCTGGAGGGGCGCTGAAAACGCCCCTCCAGGGACACCTGTCAGTTGCCGTGGGCGGCCGGGCCTTCAGACTTACTCATCTGGCAGACCTGCGAGCACCTGGTACAATAGAACGAGTGGTTCAGCTCGTATTCCTTGAAGATGGAGCATGTCTTGCAAATACAGTCCTTCTCCTTCTGTATCTTGGCGCTCGTGCCTATGAGCGGGAAGCAGTAGCCGGCGTTAGCATCTCCCGGCACATAAGTGGGGCAGTCCTTGCATTTGCAGTTCTTGAGAACATAGGCCAGTTTTTTATCATATGCCGCCTGGTCGATCTGCGTTACTCCAAAAGTGTCCATCCTGTCGTGTTTTCCCATAAATACCTCCATTTTATTTGAGGAGCCCGGAACTTATGGAGAGTATATCGGAGTACTTTCAGGCCGTCAAACGGACGGGAGGACGTATGAGGTTTTTTTTAAAAAAACAGCCCTGAGGCAACAGGCGGCTTTTTCAGGTTTTCCGTGGCCGAGGAGGCGTATAAATGAAATTGTGAGCCAAAAGCGTTGCAGGGCCTGCGAGCGGAGAGCCGTGAGCGTCAGCGATGAGGAGGGCTTGCAGAACTCTCCAGACTGAAAAACAATGATAAAGGGCTACTTGACCAGCGTATAGACGTTATAGCCGATAATCGCCAGACCAGCCACAAGGTTTACGATTCTGGTGGATGGGGTGGGCTGTTTCATGAATATGACGTCGAGCCTGAACGACTCGACTACCCTGTTGTTGATAAAAGTCGCGGCTATCAGCAGTACGCCGTACGCTATGCCGGCAATAGTCAGTTCAAAATCCATGGAACCCATCAAATAACCTCCATTTTACTATCTGCGCCTTATGTCAAGCTGTACAATCTACCACATAACAAGGCCAGATAAAAGGCCATATTGGGCCTTTCGCGCGCTTCCTGCACGAAAATGCGCCAGACAACAAAAAAGCATGGGGGAGATCTCTCTCCCCCATGCTTTTACAGTCTTGCTCGGCAGGCTTGCCTGAAAACGATTCAACCTGCCATTTTTTGCCACTTGTCCGGTCAGTTACTTACCGAATTCGGACTTGTTGGCCTTGTCCCACCAGGTACCGCCTGAGGAACCATAATCATACCTCTCAGCGCCCTTGCGGGTGTAGTACCACCAGTTCAGGATGAAAGCGTAGGCGTAGAAGATAGCGGCGCCAGCGAAAAATGTTATGGCGCTGCCTGTCTTGGTTATGGACATTCCGATGAGACTGGTGAAGATGAACGGGCCGAAAGCCGCCCACGCGCCGGTCCAGCCGAGCATCTGCGCGCCCTGAGCGGGCGAATACGCGAAGACTATCGGGTACTGGCGGAAGGTGGCCGCGTTGTTTATGCCGGTCATCAGGAATATCCAGAGCATGATGTAGACGAACATCGGGAACTGCTCGAGGCCTGTCGGCGTGAGGTAGCCGCCGAAGATAAGGGCCAAGCAGCCGATGATCTGGCCAAGGAAGCACCAGAACATGCCCTTGGAGCCGCCGATCTTGTCGAAGATGCCGCCCGTGAGCGCGCGGGAAAGTCCGCCGATAAGCGGGCCGAAGAACGCGTACTTCAGCGGGTCCGGAGCGCCGTCAAATCCGCCGTAGATGATCTTGATCATCATCGGGAAGGCGGCCGCGTAACCGGCGAACGATCCGAAGGAACCGATGTAGGTTATGGTGCAGTTCCAGGTATGGGTGCGCGCCCTGTACTTGGAGCTCAGGATCTCAAACATCTTCTTGAAGCCGCCGCCCTTGATGCCGAGCGCCGAAGGATCGATTGACTTGAGGAAAAGCACGCTCAGTATGAAGGCGAAGATCAGGAAAGGCACATACCAGAACGCTGCGTTCTGTACCCACATGTCCTTCTTGATGACCTTTTTGAGCTTTACATCCGTTATGGCACCGGCGTCATTTTTGATGAGCTCGGCCTTCATGTTCTTGGTTATTTCGGTTTCCTGAACGATTATGTCGGTCACGATGCCGTTATCCTTGACGACGGTTATGGCCGTCGCAAGCTCAGGCTTCTTGTAGACGACATCCGTGACAACGCCAGCGTCATTCCTTGTGAAAGTGACATCCTTTATTACATCAGCCTTGGTAAAGAGCTGCGGAACGCCGAAAGAGCCGCCGACAAGGGCAAAGCCGATTATCCAGGGGGTTATGAACTGAACGACACTGACGCCGAAGTTGCCGATGCCGGCCTGAAGACCCATCGCGAGGCCCTGGAGCCTCTTCGGGAAGAATATGCTGGTAGAAGGCATGTAGGAGGAGAAGTCTCCGCCGCCCATGCCGCTGAGGAAGCCGATTATCATGAAGGTCGACCACGGCGTGTTAAGGTCCATGACCGCGTAACCGAGCCATACCATCGGGATGAGCTTGATGATGGTCGCGATGCTTACGACCGGCCTTGTGCCGAGAATCGGGATGAAGAACGAGTGTATCAACCTCAGTATGCCTGACGAGAGGCCCGGTATGGCCGCAAGCCAGAAGAGTTCCATTGTGGTGAACTTGAAGCCTATGTTAGGAAGCCTGACGACGACGGCGCTCATGACAAACCACGTCGCGAATGAAAAGATCAGCGAGAAAGTGGTTATGCTGCAAGTGCGCCACGCCAGAGAGCTGCCGGTTTCACGCCAGAACTGTTCATTTTCCGGCTCCCATTTCGTTATTTTCGCCATTCAGATTTTCTCCTTGAATCAGATTGTGCGGCAAGAGCGTATCTCAAAAAACCAAAACATGCGCCCCTCAACACCTTTTGAAAAGCGGGTGGGCGCCCAAAGGACGCCCACCCAGCCGTGTTACTTGTAGGAAACGATGTTCACGGTCGGGCCGCCCTTGCGGTACCACCTTACGACCTGATAAGGGCGTACGAGGTACTTGTAGGGGTTGATGACCACGAAGTGAGCAAGCCTCGAGAAAGGAATGAGGCCGATGAACAGCAGCGCGTTGAATATGTGGGTCTTCGTGATGAGCGGAAGGTTGGCCACGAAATCAACGTTGGGCTGCAGCTTGAGGATCGACCACATCCAGGGTACAGCTGTGGCTACGTACCAGTTGGAACCCCACCTGTAAAGGATGGCGTTGCCGATGCCGGTGACGACCTGGATGAGGAGGATGATCAGCACGAGCACGTCCCAGCCGGAAGTTACGGCCTTAACCCTGCTGTTCGTAAGTCTCCTGTAGATAAGAGCCAGGAGGCCGAACAGCGCGAGGAAGCCGAGAGCCAGGGCGGTAAGCTCGAGTATGTAGAGCCTCAAGGGGACCGCGTTCCAGAGAACGAAGCTCTTGGGTATGAAGAGCCCAAGGATGTGCCCCAGGAGGAGCGTTATTATCCCGTAGTGCCAGGGGAAGGACCCGAAAAACAGGGTCTTGTTCTCCAGGAACTGGGACGACTGCGAGGACCACGTGTACTTGTTGCTCTTGAATCTCCATATTGCGCCGACGATAGCCGTCATCAAAAGAATGTACGGCATAACGCCAAACAGGACCTTGTCCATTACTCTCCTCCTTTTACGTCTTTGTCGATGATTCTGTAAACGGCGTTTACTACGTGCCAGTAGAGGTTCTTTTTGTTCCTCTCGAAGCTCTTCTGGAGCTTTTCGAGCGCCTTTATCAGGAACGTCTCCCGGAAGTTTTTCAGCAGCTCCTCGTCATCCGTGAACGACATGAAGTGCAGTATTACCGGGAGGTGATCAGGCAACTCGCCTCTTGAGACTTCTTCGAGCGGGAAACCTTTGTCCATATACATGCCCTTGATGGCGGCGAGGCTGTTCGAGCGCCTGAAGCCGTCATAGACGTGGTAGCCCATGTCCAGCGTGAAGTCGCTCGAAAGTTCGAAGGTGTAGGAGTACACCCCCTTGACGTCGTCAAGGGGGGTGTGCTCCAGATCCTTCTGAAACTTCTTCAGCTCCTCTGCTATGTCAGGAGTATACTGAGGGTACTCGGCCAGAGCGGCTATGCACCGCTCGGCCTTGACCTTGATATCCTCCTCCGGGTGTTCAAGCAACCCGGCAAGAAGCCCGTATATGTTCTTTCCGTTTCCCATCTATTACCACTGCCTCGAAACGAGTTCCTGCCTCTTGTTGCCGAAGCCGACCGTTCCCCTCTTCTCGTACATGAGCCTGGGGTCGACCGTGGTCATCGTTTCGCGATGGGTCTCGGGTATTACGAACCTCTCCTGGAAGGTGGCGAGCGAGACCAGCTTGTAGATCTCGAACGCTTCCTCAGGTGTGAGGCCTACTGCCGAGAGAGCGGCCTTGGCGGCGCTGTCGCCGATGTCGCCCACCCTCTGCTGGCGTACCCACAGCCTTACGGCCATCTGCTTCTTGAGCGACTCGATGACAACCTGCTCGTTGCCTGCGCTGAGCATGTTGGCAAGGTACCTTACCGGTATCCTCATCTTGTCGATGGAGTTGAAGAATTCCACCGATTCAGAGTCGAACACGCCGCCGTTCTCGGCCTTCGCGTTGTGAAGAACAGGCGAAAGGGGCGGAACGTAGAAGTTCATCGGGAGAGTCCTGAACTCCGGATGGTTGGGCATCGCGATTCTCCACTTCTTGAACAGATTGTAGGAAGGGGAGTTCTGAGCCGCAACTATCCAGTTCTCGTCGATGCCCTGCTTTCTGGCTTCTTCGATTACTCTCGGGTCGTTCGGATCAAGGACTATGTCCCTCATCGCGTCAACGAGCCTCTCGTCCGGAGTCTTGGCGACTTCTTCTATCCTGTCAGCGTCATAGAAGAGCACGCCGACGAACCTGATCCTGCCTGTGCAGGCGTGGGCGCAGGCGTTGGCCTGGCCGGTCTCGGTCCTCGGATAGCAGAATATGCACTTCTCGGACTTGCCGTTCGCCCAGTTGTAATAGGGCTTCTTGTACGGGCAAGCAGAGACACAGAACCTCCAGGCGCGGCAGGTGTCCTGGTCGATAAGGACAATGCCGTCCTCTCCCCTCTTGTAGATCGCGCCTGACGGGCAGGACGCGACGCAAGCCGGGTTGAGGCAGTGGTTGCAGATCCTCGGGAGGTAGAAGAAGAAGAGCTTGTGGAACTTGGTCAGCAGCTCCTTCTGTGACTCCGAGAGGCCCTTGAGGTTCGGGTCGTTCGACGCGTAAAGAGGCGAGCCTCCCATGTCGTCGTCCCAGTTCGGTCCCAGGGCTATCTTCTCCATGAACTCGCCGGTAATGAGCGAGCGCGGCCTTGCGGTCGGCTGGTCATCGCCCGCGGGAGCGTTGAACAGGTTCTGATAGTCGTAGGTGAACGGCTCGTAGTAATCGTCTATCGTCGGAAGGTTGGGCTGGAAGAATATGTTCGCCAGCGTCCTTATCTTCCCGGGGCCCTTGAGGAGTTTAAGCCTCAAAGACCCGCCGGAGACTTCCCAGCCGCCCCTGTACCTCTCCTGGTCTTCCCAGGTGAGGGGGTAACCGGCGCCCGGCTTCGTCTCGACGTTGTTCCACCACATGTACTCGGCGCCTCTGCGCGATGTCCAGACGTTCTTGCAGGACACGCTGCAGGTATGGCAGCCGATACACTTGTCCATATGAAAACTCATTGAAAGTTGTGCTCTGAGATCCATATTACCACTTCACCTCCTGGTTTCTCATTTTCCTCACCAGCACCGTCGTATCCCTGATGATCGGGATCGGGCCCCACGCGTTGAAGCCGTAGGAGAACTGGCCGTAACCGCCGGTCATGAGCTGCGGTTTAAGCCTCTGCCTCGTGAGCGAGTTGTGATATCCGCCCCTTATCTTGTTCCTCTGCTCGGACTTCGGGACGTTGATCGTCCTTTCCTGAGAGTGATAAGCGAAGGACGAGCCCGACGGGATCCTGGCGGAGACTACGGCACGGGAAACATACACGCCGTTGTCGTTGTACGCCTCTACCCAGTCGTTATCCTTGATGCCTACGCTCTCAGCGTCTCTGTCGTTGATCCAGATGGAGTTACCGCCCCTGGACAGCGTGAGCATTCTGAGGTTGTCGTAATGGGTCGAATGTATGGCCCACTTGCTATGCGGCGTGATGTAGTTGAGGTGGAGCGCGTCTGTCTTATCGGACTTCTGCACCTCGTTCATCTTGGCCGGGTTCAGCCTGTGCTTGGCGGTCGCGAGAGCTTCGCCGAAATCCAGGTAGACCGGGTGGTCAAGATAGGTGTGCTGACGTCCGGACAGAGTCCTCCAGGGCACGAGCTGCTCGGTCTGGATGGTCCAGGTGCCGTAGGCCCTTCCCCTTCTGTTGTCGCCGGTCCACAGCGCGCTGGTGAGCCATCTCCTCGGCTGAGCGACGATATCGTCGAAAGTCATGGAGACGTTCCTGTTGCCGCTGCCCATCTCATGGGCGAGACCATGGACCCTGTCGTCCGGTATGAGGTACTTGACTTCAGGGCAGACCGCGCGGGCCTGGGCTCTGGCTTCAAGGTACTCATGACCGTGGAGACCGGTATGGTGCTCTTCTTCCCACCACTGCCTGAAGCAGACTTCTCCGTTGGTCGCGCCGGAGAACGCGAGAACGAAGTTCGCGGCGTCCTTGGCGGTCTCGAGGGAGATGAGCTTCTGACCGTTTACATCCTTCTTCTCTATGTGCTCCTGGTTGAGGTAGTTCTCATAGAGGTCCTTGCCGTCGAGCATTATGCCGTGGAAGCCATACTTGCCCTTCTGGAGGGGTCCGACCGAGGTGTACTGCTTGTCGATCTGGGTGTAATCCCTCTCCACGATAGCGAAGCTCGGCATGGTCTTGCCCGGGATCGCCTCGCACTCGCCCTTCTTCCAGTCCAGCACGCCCTTGAGGGCCGGCTGGGCTATCTCGCCCGGGGTGTCGTGCATGAGCGGGTTCATGACGATATCCTTGACGGGCTTCTGGAAGTGCTTCTTGGCCAGCTCGGAGAACTTCTTCGAGATGAACTTGAAGGCATCCCAGTCGGTCTTCGCTTCCCAGTTAGGCTGAACAGCGGCGCCCATGGGGTGAACGAAGGAGTGGAGCTCCGTGGTGTTGATGTCTTCCTTCTCGTACCAGTGAGCGGTCGGGAGGACGATATCGCAGTATGTCGGGGTCGTGTTCATACGCATGTTGAGGTCGACCAGCAGGTCGAGCTTTCCAAGCGGGGACTCCCTGTACTTGGACTCCTTGATGAACGGCTTGGCGACTTCGTCCGCGATGACGCTGTTATGCGTTCCGAGGACGTGCCTGAGGAAGTACTCCTGGCCCCTGGCGGAAGATCCAAGCGCGTTCGCCCTCCATATGAACCAGACTCTCGGCCAGTTCTCCGGTGCGTCCGGGTCCTGTATGGAGAACTCGAGCGCGCCGCTCTTGAGCTGCTTCACGACGTAGTCGATGATCTCGGCGTCAGACTTCGCGCCGGCCCTCTGGGCTTCCTCGACCATGCCGATGGAGCTCTTGTTGAACTGCGGGAAGCAAGGCATCCAGCCCAGCCTTACCGCACGGACGTTGTAGTCGTGGGTGTGCTGGAACTCGAGCTTGTTCTTGTCCGGGACGTTGTGGTAGTCGGCTATGGCGCCGTCGTACTTGTACATGCCGGTGGTGGAGTACCAGAAGCACGGGCCGCTCATCAGTCTCGGAGGCCTGATCCAGTCCAACGAATGGGCAATCTGGCCCCAGGAGTCGAACATGGCGAGCTTTTCCTGACCGACGTAGTGCTGCAGACCGCCGCCGTTCCTGCCTATGGAACCGCAGAGCATGAGAGCGTCCATCGCGGTCCTGTAAAGGAGGTTCGAGTGATACCAGTGGTTGTAGCTCGATCCGGTGATGATCATCGAGCGGCCCTTGGTCACTTCGGCGTTGTTGGCAAACTCCCTGGCGATCTGGATTACAGTGTCGCGTCCGATGCCGGTGTACTTCTCCTGCCATGAAGGCGAGAAGCCCCTGTCGTCATCGTAGTTGCGGCAGTAATCGCCGGTAAGACCCTTCCTCGCGACGCCGCAATGGGCGATCTTGAGGTCGAATACGGTCGCAACAGGCTGCCTGCCTTCCTTGGTCTGCACGTACCTGACAGGTACCTGCCTCTTGTACTTCTCGGGCTTGTCGACTTCGTAGAAGTTGACCTCTACCGCGTCTTCCTTGTGGTCAAGGACTGAAAGCGACGGGGTGATGTTCTTCTGCGTCTTGGCTTCCTTGAGCATGAGGTTCCACTTGCCGTGGTTCTCGTGCTTGTTGGGGAACCTGAAGCCAACGGAGCCGTTGACTACTACGGCCTTGTTGGTGATCTCGTCCCACATGCACTGCTTCCATTCCGGGTTGTCCTCGCCTTCGTACTCGGCAAGGTCATGCGCGGTAAGGAAACGGCCCTGCTCCCAGCCGTCCTTGCCCTTTTCGAGCTTGACGAGCATCGGGAGGTCTGTGTACTGCTTCACGTAGGACTCGAAGTACTGGGTCTTCTTGTCGACGTAGAACTCCTTGAGGATGACGTGGTTGATGGCCATCCAGAAGGCGGAGTCGGAACCGGGCTTCACGGGTACCCAGGTGTCGGCGTACTTCGTGACCTGAGAGTAGTCAGGGGCGCAAACGACCATCTTCGCTCCACCGTGCCTGAGCTCGGAGATGAAGTGGCAGTCGGCGGT
>JADLDY010000027.1 GCA_020846435.1 Deltaproteobacteria bacterium | reverse complement strand
GCCCCTTACGGCAGGCACGGAGAGGTTTTGGGCACGCTCGGCGTGGTCGGCCCGGTGAGGATGGACTACTCGAAGATAATACCTCTTGTGGATTATACCTCCGGGCTCCTCAGCAGGGTTTTTTAGCGTAAAATTAAAAATCGTTTTCAGGACGCCGTGGCCTGCTTGCTTTTACCGGGTCACGGCCCTACATTTTAGAGACAAAAAAATCTTTTTGAGGTTTGGGTAATGGCTAAGGACGAGGGTATTGAAAAGGAACAGAGGATAGAGACCGCCGGAGAGGAAGGGCCGCTGGCCGAGACGCCTGAAGAGGAGATAAAGAGGCTTACCGCCCTTTACGAAACAGCCGCAGCCGAAGCCGCCGTGAATTACGACAAGTATCTGCGCTCTGTCGCCGAGCTCGACAATTACAGGAAGCGGGCTGAGAAGGAAAAGTCCGACGCCATAACATTCGCCAACGAGAAGCTCATCGAGGAGATACTCCCGGTAGTCGACAACTTCGACAGGGCCCTCGGCCACTCTACCGGCTCCGAGAATGTCGAGTCTCTGAGGCAGGGCATAGGGCTCATCTCAGGTCAGATAGCCGCCCTCCTCAAGAAGTTCGGCCTCCAGGAGATCAAGGCCTTAGGTGAGAAGTTCGACCCCTCGATGCACCACGCCATATCTGAAGAGGACAGCAACGATTCTGAGCCCGGCACGGTAGTGAAGGAGTTTCAGAAAGGGTACCTCCTGAAGGGCAGGCTTTTGCGCCCCGCGATGGTGGCGGTAGCCAGAAAGCCGGAGGTCCACTGAGAAAAGGAATATGCCAAACAAAGACTTTTATAAGATATTAGGCGTCAGCAGGGATGCGAGCGACGACGAGATAAAGCGCGCGTACAGGAAGCTCGCGCAGGAGCACCACCCTGACAAGCACGCCGGTGACAAGGGCAAAGAGGACAGTTTCAAGCTCATAAACGAGGCTTACGAGACCCTTAAAGACCCGCAGAAGAAAGCGCACTACGACAGGTTCGGGTCCGCAGCCGGCGCTGGCTTCGGCGGTGGCGGCGGCCCTGAGGCCGGTTTCGGCGGGGACTTCCAGGACATTTTCAACGACGTCTTCTCCGACTTTTTCGGAGGGGGCGGCAGAAGGCGCCCCGGCCCTGAACGGGGCGCGGACCTCCGGTATGACCTCGAGATAACCTTTGAAGAGTCGGCTTTCGGCACGGAAAAGACGGTAAGGATACCGAGAACAACCGCGTGCAAGACCTGCGGAGGCTCCGGGGCCCGCTCAGGCACCTCGGCGGCTACCTGCACCACCTGCCGCGGGGCCGGACAGGTAAGGTTCCAGCAGGGCTTTTTCAGCGTCACCAGGACCTGCCCCGCCTGCCACGGCGCTGGCTCGATGATAAAAGACCCGTGCCCGGATTGCGTCGGCGCTGGCAAGACCAAGTCTGTAACTCCCCTGACCGTCAAGATACCGGCCGGAGTCGACACCGGCTCGAGGCTCAGGCTTTCAGGCGAAGGCGAGTACGGCGACAGGAACGGCCCCTCCGGCGACCTCTATATCTTCATCTCCGTCCTCCCGCATGAGATATTCACTCGCGAGGAGAACGACGTCCTGTGCGAGGTGCCGGTAAGCTTCGCGCAGGCGGCCCTCGGCGCGGAGATAGAAGTGCCGACCATTGACGGCCCCGCAAAGTTGAAGATTCCCTCAGGCACGCAGTCAGGCAAGGTCTTCAGGATGCCGCACAAGGGTATAGCCTCCGTGCAGACCGGCAGGCGCGGGGACGAGCAGGTAATAATAAAGGTCGAGACCCCGACGAAGCTCAACAAGAGGCAAAAGGAGCTTTTGCAGGAGTTCGCCGAGATAAGCGGGGAGGAGACTACTCCCCTGAGGAAGAACTTTTTCTCGAAGGTAAAGGAAATGTTCGAATGAGGAAGCGCCTTGCAATAGCGTTTGCCCTGCTCTTTCTTCTGGCGGCCCAGGCCCAGGCCTTTTGGGGCGGCAGCGGGGATCTCCTGAAGATTTTCGGCGACCTCGACCTCGACGGGCCGACAGCGGCTAATATAGAGGCGCTTGAAGAATACGCGGAGGAGCACCCCGGCGAAGAGGGCGTTGACGAGGCGCTCCTGAGGCTGGGGCGCGCCTCGTCCGACAGCAAAGACTTCCAGAGGGCCGCGGCTTTTTACGCCAGGGCCCTTGAAGAGTTCCCTGATTCCAGGTTCAGGGGCGAGATCTCCTACGAGCTTGGGGCCATTGATTACAGGACAGGAAAGTTGGAGGAGGCCGCCGCCCTTATCGAGCCGCTTGTCTCGGACAGGTCGGCGAGCTTTTCGCTCAGGGCCAGGGCGGCCCGTCTTCTGAAGGATATAGAGGCCGCCTCCTTAGGGCTACTGCCTTCGGCCGCCTCCCGCGCCATAGGCGTGCTTCTGCCGCTCAAGGGCGAGTACGCCTCATTCGGCGAAGAGGCGCTCCAGGGCATCCTCCTCGCGGCGGATGTCTTCGGCAAAGGCCCCTCTGAGGTCGAGGTCATAGTCAAGGACACCGGGGTTGACCCGGCTTCCATTGACAGGGCCCTCACTGAGCTTGCCTCTGACGAGAGGGTCGCAGGGGTCGTTGGCCCGCTCAGGAGCTCGACCGCGGTTGAGGCCGCGAAAGACGGCCAGAGGCTCGGCATCCCGGTCATAACGCTCTCGCAAAAAGATGGCGTGACCTCGGCCGGAGAGTTCGTCTTCAGGAACTCTTTTACGCTCGAGGACCAGGCAAAAGCCCTTGCCAGGTATTCGGCCGGCAAAGGGCTCAAGAGGTTCGCGGTGCTCCATCCCCAGACCAACTACGGCGTTGAGCTGGCCAGGCACTTTGATCTTGCGGTGAAAGAGCGCGGCGGGGCAGTCGTCAGGCAGGCGCCTTACGCGCCAGGCACTACCGATTTTTCAGCCGAGGTCAAAAGGATCTTCGGCGTAAAGACAACCGAGCGCATGGAGGGCAGGAAAAAGGTGACGGAGTTCACCCAGACCGTCAAGATAGACGCGCTCCTCCTGCCTGATTCGTTTGAGACGGCCGCGCTTATAATCCCGTACCTCGATTATTACAGCATAACCGGCGTGCAGCTCCTCGGGGCCAACGGCTGGAACTCGCCGAGGCTCTCAGAGCTTGCCGGCAAGTCGGTCGAGGGGGCTGTCTTTGTTGACGGGTTTTTCGCGGGCTCCGGCAGGCCCGGCACTTTCGAGTTCGTGAGGAAGTTCGAGGAAGTGTACGGCAGGGCTCCCGGGGCTATCTCCGCGCAGGCCTATGACGCGGCCACGATGCTCATGAACGTGGCAAAGGGGCAGGGCTCTGACAGGGAGGCCGTGGCGGGGAGGCTGCGCGCGACAACAGACTTCAGGGGAGCGGCAGGCTCCATAAGTTTCAACGCGAGGCGGGAGGCTCAAAAGGACCTCTTTTTTCTTACCGTCGAGGGCGGCCGCATAGTAGAGGCGGCCCCGTGAAAATGATGAACGGGGGTTTTTGAAGATGGGGCTTACGCACATAGACGAGCGCGGCAAGGCAAGGATGGTCGACGTCGGAGCCAAGGCCCCGAGTGAAAGGGAGGCCGTGGCAAAGGGCAGGGTCCTGATGAAGAAGGAGACCCTCGACCTGATCCTCGCCAACGAGGTGAAAAAGGGCGACGTGCTCGGGGTCGCGCGGGTCGCGGGGATAATGGCGGCCAAGAGGACAGGCGAGCTCATACCGCTGTGCCATCCGCTCAACATAACGAGCGTGATTGTTGACTTCGAGCCTGTCGCGGACCCTCCTGCCATAGAGATAACCGCTACCGCGAAGGTCACTTCCCAGACCGGCGTCGAGATGGAGGCCATGACCGCGGTTTCGGTCGCGGCCCTCACTGTTTATGACATGTGCAAGGCCGCTGACAAGGGCATGGTCCTCACGGACATAAGGCTTATGAAAAAAACCGGCGGTAAAAGCGGCACTTACGAGAGAGAGTGACCCATCTGTCCGTGCGGCCCGGCAGTGAAGAAATTCTATTTACAATGAAGTCTTTTTTCGGCTATACTTGAAAATTATGGAAAAAGACAGGCTTGAGCATTTCAAGGTACTTCTTAACGGTAAACTCGAAGAGCTGCTGAGCGGAGCTGACAAGGCGGTCTCGGGTATGAGCGAAAAAGAAGAAAACTTTCCAGACCCGACTGACCGCGCTTCGCTTGAGACGGACAGGAACTTCCTCCTCAGGGTAAAAGACAGGGAGAGGAAGCTCATCTCCAAGATCAATGAGGCGCTCGAGAGGATCGACGACGGCAGTTACGGCGTTTGCGAGCTTTGCGGAGAGGATATATCCGAAAAGAGGCTGGAGGCAAGACCGGTCACTACCTGCTGCATAGAATGCAAGAAGGAAGAGGAAGAGACCGAGAAGGCGAAGTCGAATAAGACCCTTTGAGCCTTCTTGCAGATTGACTCCCGGCCCGCCTCGCTCAAGCCCCTGCCAGTATTCCCGCCAGCGCTTTTTTACGACACGAGGAGAGTAGATGCCCGAACTCAGAAAAGACCCCATTGTCGGAAGGTGGGTAATAATATCTACCGAGAGGGGCAAGCGCCCTTCTGAATTCGAGTTCACGCAGCCAACCCTGAAAACGGGTTTCTGCCCATTTTGTCCGGGCAACGAGGCAAAGACGCCTGCAGAGGTCCTTGCCTACCGCAAAAACGGCGGAGGGCCCAACTCAGCGGGCTGGCACGTGCGCGTGGTGCCCAACAAGTACCCTGCCCTGAAGGTCGAGGGCGAACTCAACCGCGAGGGCGACGGCGTCTACGACAAGATGAACGGGGTCGGAGCGCACGAGGTAATAATAGAGTCCCCGCTTCACGCGGACACTCTCTCCAGGCTCTCCCACGGCCAGATAGAGGAAGTCCTCTGGGCTTACAGGGACAGGATAATAGACCTCAAGAAAGACGCGAGGATCCGCTACATACTCATATTCAAGAACCACGGAGAGGCCGCTGGAGCGACCCTCGAGCACACCCACTCGCAGCTCATCGCCCTGCCGATCATCCCCAAGAGGGTCGCCGAAGAGCTCGATGGCGCGCTTGAGTACTACAACTTCAAGGAACGCTGCGTCTTCTGCGACATCATCCGCCAGGAAGTGATGCAGGGCATCAGGGTCGTCTCCGAGAACAGGGACTTTATAGCCATGACTCCCTACGCGCCGAAGTCGCCCTTTGAGATCTGGATACTGCCGAAGGTGCACGAGTCCAACTTCGAGAACGCGCAGAAGCACCATTACGAGTCCCTCTCCATGATATTCTCCGACGTGCTCAAAAGGCTCGACAAGGTATTGAACTACCCCCCGTACAACTTCATACTCCACGCCGCGCCCATAAGGGACGCGGCCTCTCAGTACTACCACTGGCATTTCGAGCTCATCCCGAAACTCACGAAGGTGGCCGGGTTCGAATGGGGCTCGGGCTTCTACATTAACTCGACCCCTCCGGAAGAGGCCGCCAAGTTCCTGAGGGAAGCCAAGGTCTGACCCCTGCCTCCTCAGTGTCTGGGCTCCGGGGCGTCTCAGGATTGTGGTATAATGAAAGGGACGTGCGTCCGCTTTTGTTAGGCGTTTGCTTTTCAGGGCAGGAGAGCCCTTGAAGATAGATTTTGACAGCCGACGGTTGATGCGATACAGTCGAGGACAATCGGCATATCTCTCACCGGAACAGGCGGCGCTGCTCCTTTTGGCACGCGGCGCCTCTCAGCCGCATATTTTTTTGTGCCACGGGGTCATGAATGAAGAAACGGATTCTTGTTGTAGACGATGAAGAGGGGTTGAGGCTCCTGTACAAGGAGGAACTCGAGGACGAGGGCTGGGAAGTGGAGCTCGCGGCCTCCGGAGAAGAGTCTCTCGAGAAGCTCGAAAAGAAGCCCGTTGACCTCGTGCTCCTGGACATCAAGATGCCGGGCATGGACGGCGTTGAGGTTCTCCGCCGCGTGAAGGAAAAATGGAAGGACCTGCCGGTAGTCCTGTGCACGGCTTACCCCCACTATAAGCACGATTTCGGCACCTGGGCCTCAGACGCGTACATCACGAAGTCCTCCGACCTTACCGAACTCAAGCAGACAGTCAAAGACATCCTCGGGAAAAAGCCGTAACCTCCGCTGCTGGCCGCCTCCTGTGCCATGGTCAGCCTTGGGTGCGTGTCTTTGGCTATGCGGCCGGCGTCAGTCCGTTAAATAATCAGCCATTTTTCCGTAAAAAGTCTTGCGGAAGGCTCATTTTTTTGATATTCATAATTGTTCCACAGCTTGGGGGGTTAGCTCAGCTGGGAGAGCGGCACGTTCGCAACGTGCAGGCCACCGGTTCGATCCCGGTACCCTCCACCAGTACATCCAGACGGGGCTGCCTCAGGCAGCCCCGTCTTTTTTCTTTAATGGACCTTGAACGCCCTTCATCCTGGCTCCAGGCCATGGAGGCGCCGGTTCCATTTCCTTATTTTTTATTGTAGACTGCGTGTAGTTGAAGCGGCTTTTATGGTTGGATGATGCGCGCGAACCCTTCGAGAACACAGCTTGCTGCCTTTGGCCTCCTTGCCGCCGTGATTACGGCCCTCGTCTACCTGCCCTCGGTCGGCAACGGGTTTGTCGAGTGGGACGACCATGTCTATGTCTACGAGAACAAAGGCCTTGTTCTTGAGGGTTTTGAGTTTGTCAGGTGGGCGGCAACCTCTGTCGTGAGCTCCAACTGGCACCCGTTGACGCTCCTTACCTACGGGGCCGAGTACAGCCTCTGGGGGCTGAACCCGTTGGGCTACCACCTCGTCAACGTCCTTTTTCACGCTCTCAACACCTTCCTTGTCTTTCTCCTGGGCTCGATTGTTTTCAGGTCAGCCCTGAAAGACGCCGGGGCGTCCAGAGGCATCGGAGCGCTCGCCGCGGCTTTCATGGCCGCCCTTGTCTTCGGCATACACCCGCAACACGTCGAGTCTGTCTCCTGGGTCTCAGAGAGAAAGGACGTGTTGAGCGGCTTTTTCTTCCTGCTTAGCCTTATCTGCTACATGAAACACGCTGAAAAGGATGATGGACGGCTTTTGTACTGGGCGTCTTTCGCTTCCTTCGGCCTCGCGCTACTCAGCAAGCCCATGGCCATAACCCTTCCTGTGGTGCTTCTCATACTCGATTACTACCCTTTGAAGAGGCTCAACGGCCTTCGTGACATGAAGAGCCGCTTTGTCGAGAAGCTGCCCTTTTTTCTGCTGATGCCGATAGCCGCGGCTCTTACCATCTGGGCGCAGCACGGGGACGAGGCTATGGCCTCGATCGAGGTCTCCCCGCTTGCCGAGAGGGTCGACGTGGCTGTAAGGGGAGTTGTCTTCTACCTCGAAAAGCTTGTCTACCCGGTCGACCTCGCCCCTTTTTACGTGAGGCCCCTTGAGGGAGAGTTCTTCAACCATGTATTCTTCATCAGTAGCTTTGTCATACTCGCGATATCAGCCCTCGCTCTCATCTTCTGGAAGAGGCGCTCTCTGGCGGCGGCGTGGGTCTATTACCTGGTGACGCTCCTTCCCGTAATAGGGCTCGTCCAGGTAAGCGACATGGCGGCCGCCGACAGGTACAGCTACCTGCCGGCGCTCGGCCCGGTTTTTTTCATCGCCGGGCTCATCGGCGTGTTTGTATCGGCCCGCCCGTGGAGGCTCGTAATTGTTGGCGCGGTGATGGCGCCATCGCTTGTTATCGCGGGCTTTCTTACGGTAAGACAGGAGGCGGTCTGGAAAAACACGGTCAGCCTTTGGACCCAGGAGATAAAGGTCTTCCCGACGGTGCAGGCCTACCTGAAGCGGGCCAGGGCGTATGAAAAGGAAAAGATGTTCAGGGAAGCCGCGGTTGACTACACGGTCGTGATCGGCAATACAGGAGATGGAGAGGCGAAGGCAAACCTCTTTTTGAGGCGCGCCCTCGCGTGGAAGGCCGCCGGGGATATGAGGGCCGCGCTGTCTGACTTTTCAGAGGCGATAAGGCTCAGCCCGGAAAACTTCGCCGCCTATCTTAACAGGGGCGAGCTCTTTCTGGGGTCGGGGGACGCGGGCCTGGCTTTGAATGATTTCGAGAAGGCGCTCTCGTTGAGCCCTGAAAACCCGGCCGCGCTATATTACGCCGGGGTGGCCCATGAGAGGGCAGGGGACAGGGAAAAGGGGCTTGCCTACCTCAAAGCCGCGGCTTCCCTCGGCGTCAGGGAGGCGGCAGAGCGTCTCGAAGGCCGCTGACGGCCTCCTCAGCTATCCTCGTCTTTTCTTACCTTGGAGTACACATAGAGCCCGCCGACGAGGACAAGGACGATTACCGAGTGGATGGCGAGCTGGGTGACGGCCGACTGCCATTCGGACTCTCCCATGCCGAGCTTCATCTGTGTCAGCAGTATGCCCCTGATGCTCGCGATGACGCCGATGAATATGAACGGGTTCAGGGAGAAGGCGTGCCTGTTTATCTGGCGCATGACCTGCCTGAACAGCTCCATGATGATGAGGACGAACATCAGGTCGCTTATTATGTGCGAGATGGAATGCACGTTGTAGTTGATGAAGTCGGTGAGAGCCTCCAGCATGAGGAGGAAGGCCACGCCTATGATGCCGAGCGCGACCCATATCAGTATGACGTCGTCGACTACCGTGAGGAACCTGTTGATGTAGGGTATGATGATGCTTCTGCGGAATTCTTTTCCCTGGTCGGCCCTGGACATCTTGTCAGCCATAGCCCTCCGTTACGCGGTTGATGGTCGTCTGGTCAGCTCGATTCTATTACGGACGGGCCGGAAAATCAAGTGGCTGGCTTGCCTGGCCGGCTGGGAGAAAATGAAAGAGGCGCGCTTTTCATGCGCGCCTCTGGTCCAGGGAGATGGAGGAGCTTCAGTAGGCTCCGCTACCGGCTGAACCGCCGCCGTCATAACCGACGAAAGGCCTCAGTTGGTTGGTGGACCTGCCCCAGATCGAGCACCTCTTTGTCCACGGGCTCTCAGGGTGAGTCATGAGAAGGTCGTGGCAGACCTCGCTCAGCTTGTCTGTCTCGCCCGTCTTCTTGAAGGTCGCCGCTCCGAGGTAGTACTCAGCCTCAGGCACGAGCTCGGACGTGGGGTGGTTTTCAAGGATCATCTCGAACTCGCCAATCGCGTCTTCATGCCTCTGGAGATGGAAATCAGCCAGCCCTTTGGCGAGTATCAGCTGCGGGACGAAGTCCTCAGCCGGCAGATACCCTTCGAGACGCTCTAAGGCGTTGCCTTCCTCATCGCAGATCACGAAAGCCGGAGTCCAATCGACGTTGAAGCGCTTCGCGAGCTCCTGGTCCTTTGCTACGTCTACCATGACCGGAGCTGTCTCGCGCTCTATGGTCAACGCGACTTTCTCGTCCGTCAAGACTTCGTCGAGCATCTTCTTTGAGCCTGCGCATTCCTCGCTGACGAAGAACAGCATCGGCAGCCTGGAACCGCCTTTGATCTCGTTAATCGATTCCGTCAGGTTTTTACTCCATGTTATGCGGCTCATACTGGAACCTCCCTGTTTCTTGATGCGCCTTGAAGCGTGTTGATAATGACTTTCAAATTCATTTAAATTATATCGGGCCGTTCGCTGGTGTCAAAAACCGTCACAATCGCAACTGTTGGGTTTCCAAGGGGAGGGCGCCATAAGCGCCCGTTCTGGCGGAGATAACAGCTTTGAGGCGCACCTGTCAGAGGTGAGCCTCTCCTGTACGCCGGGACGGGTTGACAGACCTTTTCCGGCGTATATAATATAGGCACATCACGCTACTTTTCTCCTTCGCCATTCAGCCGGTCATATTCCCTGCTTTTTTGAACAGCCAAGCCTTTGGATATCAGGACCTGCAGGCGCTTTTGCCTGGGACAGATTGCCAGAGGGGCGCAGGTCAAGGAGGTCGTATTGGAAGCGAAGCGGTGCGGGAGGATCCTGGTCGTTGACGACGAGGAGACCATAGGCATAGGCATGAGCGAGATCCTCAAGGACGAGGGTTTCGAGGCGGCCTATGTCGTCAATGGCAAGGACGCGATACAGGCCATAAAGGAGGTCCCGTTCAACCTCGTATTCATGGACATAGTAATGCCGGGCCTTAACGGTCTCGAGACATTCAGGGAAATAAAAAAGAACAGGCCTGGCACGGCGGTCGTGCTCTTCACCGGCTACTTCAGGGACGCCGAGGAGGTGATACTCCAGGGCATTAAAGAGGGCATGATAGACGAGTTCATAAGAAAGCCATACTTCGCCGACGAGATAATCAGGTCGGCTAAAAAATACGCTCTAGCCTGACTCCTCTTTCATCGCGGCTTCGCGCGGGCTTTTGGGCCCGGCCCCGATGCCTCCACCGTGCGCTTCCACCCCGTGTTGTCGCGAAGCCCGCTCTTCCATGCCTGACAAATTCCTTCAAAGCAGCCCTGTTTGTGTTATATTGACACTCCGTCGGCCTTTTACGCGGCCAGGCAAGCCCTCTTTCCATATCCGTCCAGACAGCCGACTTTCAAGTTTGAATGGGCAGGAAGACGCGGCCCGCCGTTTCAGTGCCTGGGGATGCTGGCAGATGAAGTGTTCTATGTGAATCCTCCGTCATTCATGGCAGGGATTTTAATCAACGAAAAAAAGCGGGAGATTTGTCCATGCCTGGAAGGGCTGTAATACATATAGAGCTAGATTCCTTTTTCGTCTCAGTCGAGATGAAAATGAGGCCCGAACTCAAGGGAACTGCGTTTGTCATCGGCGCTGACGGAGACCCGGCGAAAAGAGGGTTTGTCTCCGCCGTCTCGCCAGAGGCGAAAAGGAAAGGCGTAAAGGTGGGGATGACCTTGCGCCAGGCGAAGAAGCTGTGCGCAGAGGCTCTCTTTTACCCGGCCGACCTCCTCTCCTATGAGCAGGCCTCAGGGAAGTTCATGGCCATACTCGGCGATTACAGCCCGCTTGTCGAGTCATTCGGCCTTGACGAAGCGTTCGTAGAGGTCCTTTCAGACAAGGGCAAAGACCCTTTCCCTGCCGCTCTCTCCATATCGAACGAGATGAAGAGCCGCGTGAAAAGAGAGCTCGGCCTTACAGCCTCTGTCGGAGTCGGGCCGAACAAGCTAATAGCCAAGATGTGCTCCGAGGCGAAGAGGCCGGACGGCTTTTTCGCCATCGAGGAGACTGAAGTGGAAAAGTTCCTCAGGGACCTGCCTGTGGGCAGCCTCTGCGGGGTCGGTGCAAGGACAGCCCAAAGGCTCGGGGAGCTCGGCATAAAGACCGTCGCCGAGCTCGCGAGGACCCCGGTCTCTCATCTTGAGAGGAACTTCGGCCCTATCATAGGAAGGGGCCTCAATGAGCACTCAAGGGGCATTGACGAGAGCCCTGTCGTGCCGTTTTCCGAACCTGATTCCCTCTGGAGGGAGGTCACCTTTGACGAGGACGCGGCAGACCCCTACATATTGAAAGAGACGCTCTACGCCCTTACTGAAGACGTCACCGCCCGCCTCAAGGCCTCCTGGGACAAGGCGCTTACCGTGACTATAAAGGTCAGGTTCAATAACTTCATGACCCTGACCCGGTCCGGGTCGATGCAGGAGGCGACAGACTCGATGAACGACATCTGGAGGACGACACTCAAGCTCCTCGAAGGGGTCGATCTTCCGAGGCCGGTAAGGCTTGTGGGGGTGAAGTTGTCGGGACTGGTGTAAGATTAAAAATTGTTATTTTTCCTGATCTCTTTGTCAGGCCGGAAATAAAAATGCTCACATATTGTCATATATGCTCCGCTTTTTATTTCCGTCCTTCCTCGACCTCAGAAAAAATTCCTAATTTTTAGAGCACCCTTTGGTCATTTTGAGGCGCCGCAGGCGACGAAGAAACTCGTCTGAGCATTCCCCTTTGTAAAGGGGGAAAGAGGGGGAAGGCAGCCAGGTAGGGTGGGCACCGCCCACCATTTTTTAGCTATCTTCGTAGCTTCGTAGGTTGGGTTAGCGAAGCGTAACCCAACACAACTTCGGTGGGCTCCACCCATGAAAATACAACACCTACCTTAGTTCGCCGTCTTCTCCAGCGCCTCTCCCGGCCACAACCTCTTTTCAAGCTCCTTCATAAGCGCTCCGAGCGTCGCCTGGTTCACGGCAGAGACGAGCACCGCGTCAAAGCGTCTCGCGATGTTCGCGGCCTCTATCGGGTCGCACAGGTCCATCTTGTTGAATACAAGCAGCCTCGGGATGGTGTTAAGGCCGATCTCGTCGAGGACTTTTTCGACGGTCTCCATCCTCGCCTCGAACGACGGGCTGCTCAAATCCACGACATGCATGAGGAGGTCGGCGTCTTCCATCTCCTCAAGTGTTGCCTTGAATGCCTTGAAGAGCTCTTCAGGCAAATCCTTTATGAAGCCGACCGTGTCTGTTATGACGGTATCCCGCTCCCGTGGGAACCGAAGCCTTCTGGTCGCCGTGTCGAGGGTGGCGAAGAGCTTGTCCTCGGCCAGCGTTTCGCTCCTCGTGAGCGCGTTTAGAAGAGTCGATTTGCCCGCGTTGGTGTAGCCCACTATGGAGATTATCGGCACGCCGCTTCCGGCCCTCCTTCTTCTTCTTTCAAATCTTCCTCGGCTCAGGTTCTGCAATTCTTTTTCGAGGTGGCTTATCCTGTCTTGAACGCGGCGGCGGTCTGTCTCAAGCTTTGTTTCTCCTGGCCCCCTGCCGCCTATGCCGCCCATGAGCCTTGAAAGGGAAGTCCCCTTGCCGGTGAGCTTGGGTAGGAGGTATTTCAACTGCGCGAGCTCGACCTGCACCTTGCCGTCCCTTGAGTGGGCTCTCCTCGCGAATATGTCGAGGATTAACTGCGTTCTGTCTATGACCTTGAGCTCAGTTACATCTCCGAGCTCCCTTATCTGCGTGGGCGTCAGTTCCTGGTCGAAGATTATCATGCTGGCGTTCTTCTGCAGTGCGTTGATGACGAGCTCTTTTATCTTGCCGGTTCCCATCAGGTATTTGGGGTTGAGCTTTTCGGGCCTCTGGCATACCGTGTCGAGGACCGCGACATTATCTGTCCGGGCGAGCTCTTTGAGCTCCTCGAGAGATTCCATCTGCGTTTCCTTGTGCTTCGTGGAAACGCTCACGAGTATGGCCCGCTCGCTCGTGCCGCGAACATCCCTGGTGATGGCCCTGCCCATCTCTTCTTCGAGGGAGGAGGCGAAGCCGTCCATCTCGATGTCGAACGCGTGGAAGGGCATGGCCTCGGCCACTTCGCAGGTCTTGCCTGCCGGGTTGTAAGGGAGTATGTGCGCGGTGTATATGTTCGCTGGAAGGCCGTCTTCTTTTACGCCGATGGCGGCCATGAAGTCGAGCCTCAGGATCGCGAGGTCGGTGAGGTCGTCCTGGGTCAATGGTTCGTTCTTGAGGTGGGTATGCACGCACCTCACCCCGCGAAGGAGCTTCCTGCCAAGAGGGTAGTCTGAGAGCACGGGTATGACTATCTCCCGTTCGCTGCCGACTATTACGGAGACTATCGCGCCCTTGCGGTTTATTATGACGCCAAGCTGTTTTTTCAGTTCCCTTGAAAGCTCTGTAAGGTACCTGGCGAGCTCCGGCGTTATCACTTTCTCGGGCGGCATGCGCCGTTGATAGATGCGCTCTATGGCCTTTATCTGGCTGGCCTTCAGGCCGGTGAGGTTTCCTGATATCTGTGTTATGCTATCCTCCATTGCAACAGGTTGCTCAAAAAATCCCATCTGCTTTGTCGTCAGCGTCGCGGCAAAAGCGGCGTACATGAAAAGTACGCCTCATGTCTCGCTCCTCGACTTCTCGCATTTGTAACTTTTTGAGCAACCTCAGGTTTTGTCAAATATTCTTGAATTCATTATATCACGGCAGGTCCTCAAGTCAATTCCTTAATAAAAGCCGTTCGCATGAGTAAATTGACTGTCAGGCGGAATTCTGTTAACTATCCACTACAGAACCTGACAAGTTGCTGAGAACCAGCAGTTTTCAGCAGCCTGACAAAGGAGCAATGGCATGGAAAAAGAGTTCGGCTCTCTCATCGGAGGGCTCTGGAAGACCTCTGGCGAAGTCCTCGAAGTGAAAAGCCCTTACGACGCAAAGACCGTTGGAAAAGTGCATCTGGCTGGGCCTGCCCTCATAGAAGAGGCGCTCTCCTCGGCAACCGAGGCTTTCAAGGTCCTCAAAAAAATGCCTTCGTGGAAGCGCGCGGAGGCCCTCCTCAAGACAGCCGACGGCATAGAAAAGAGGGCCGCTGAGCTTGCCAGGACAATAACCCTTGAGTCGGGCAAGCCCATAAGGGACTCGAGGGGCGAGGTCAAGAGGGCTACGCTTACATTCCGCCTCGCGGCTGAAGAGGCGGGCCGTTTAGGAGGAGAGGTCGTACCTCTGGATATAGCTCCGGGCTCTGACGGACGCTTCGCCATAGTGAGGAGGTTCCCCATAGGCCCTGTGCTTGGGATAACGCCCTTCAACTTCCCTTTGAACCTCGTTGCCCACAAGGTGGCTCCTGCCATGGCCTCAGGCAACCCGATAATCATAAAGCCCGCGCCCAGGACTCCGCTTACCGCCCTCATCCTCGGCGAGATAGTGACCGAGGCTCACTGGCCTTCCGGAGGGCTAAATGTCGTCGTGTGCGCAAACGAGCACGCGGCCCTGTTATGGGATGACCAGAGGATAAAGAAGCTGAGCTTCACTGGCAGCGCGAAAATTGGCTGGATGCTTAAAGAGAAGGCCGGGACGAGGAAGGTGACTTTAGAGCTTGGCGGCAACGCCGGGGCCATAATACACAGTGACGCCGATCTCGAGCATGCCGCGAAAAGGTGCGCTCTCGGCGCTTTTTCATACGCGGGCCAGGTCTGCATCTCGGTTCAGAGGATATATGTGGAAAGGCCGGTCTTCGAGAACTTCACTGAACTCTTCCTTAAGGAGTGCGCGAAGATAAAGATGGGCGACCCGATGGACGAGATGGCCGCCCTTGGCCCCATGATAGAAGAATCCGCGGCAATAAGGACCGAGCAATGGGTCAAAGAGGCGCTTGAAGAGGGCGCGAAAGTCCTCCTCGGCGGCAAAAGGGAAGGCGCATTCATGGAGCCGACCGTCCTTGCAGGCACCAGGCCTTCGATGAAGGTCTGCGGGGAAGAGGTCTTCGCCCCTGTCGTGTCGCTCGAACCATATGATTCATTTGAAGAGGCGTTAGACAAGGTCAACAGCGGCTTTTACGGCCTTCAGGCCGGAGTATTCACGAGGGACATGGCCCGCATACTCAAGGCGTACGATGATCTTGAAGTAGGGGGCGTTATCATAAACGATGTGCCGACTTACAGGGTCGACAACATGCCGTACGGCGGCGTAAAGATGAGCGGGTCTGGCAGGGAGGGCGTAAGGTACGCCATAGAGGAGATGACCGAGTTGAAGCTCCTCGCTCTAAACCCGGCTCCCTGACCGGCTCCAGCAAAAAAAGGTTTTTGCGGCACTGAAAGGGCCGAAAAACCGGCTTTTGCCATGGCCAGAGCCATCTGCTCCGTGTAATATGGCCGTCTGCCTGGTAAGGGGCGTCCAAAAAAAATCTTGTATTGAATTTTTTTGTGCGTTAGTATACTGTATACATAAGAATGCTGTCTTCAGCCGTTCCCATATAGTCGAAAACGAAAGGATGGTGATCAGGATTGTCGCTTAAAATTTCCGAAGATTGTGTAGCTTGCGGCGTTTGTATGCCGGAATGCCCTGTTAACGCCATTTCTGAAGGGGACATATACGTAATAGACCCCAATCTCTGTGTGGAATGCAAAGGCCATTACGATTCTCCCAAGTGCGCTGAGGTCTGCCCGGTCGATGCTTGCGTGCCTGCCTGAGGATTCTTTGCTTGACCCTGGTTTCAGGGGTTGTGTTTGAGCTCCAGGCGCACTCCGATGTGGCATAAAAACGAAGATTGCTTCATGGGCCCTGCGCCGCCCTAAAGCGGCGGCGCAGGCTGTCCCGGCACCTGACAGACTCCAAAGCCCCGGCCAGAAGCGGGGTTATTTATTCTGGGACTTAATTTTTTTTCATACGCAGTTTTTTGTGTGCCGCTTTGACGCGGCTGAGGGCCATATATGAAAGATTTCGCCGTATTCTGGGGCTGCACCATACAGACCCGTTTCCCGTTCATTGAAAAATCCACCCGCATGGTCCTCGAGAGCTTCAAGCTCCCGTACAGGGACATAGACGGGTTTACATGCTGCCCTGAAAAATCTCTCGTCAATAATGTAGACCACGGCGCTTTCGTCGTCACGGCCGCGCGCAATGTCGCGCTCGTTGACGAGCTTGGATACGACCTTGTCAGCCCGTGCACCGGGTGCGTCTCCAACCTCGCAACCGTCAAGGGCGAGCTCAAGGCCAACCCCCGCGAGAAGGCCGAGGTCAACGGCCTCCTGAAAGAGATAGGCCGCGAGTTCACCGGGACTGCCAGCTTGAAGCACCTTGTGCCGTTTTTCCACGACGCTGTCGGCATACATACGATAAAGCAGAAGATGAAGAGGGACTTCAAAGGCATGAGGATAGCCCTGCACTACGGCTGCCACATGATAAGGCCGTCTCACGCGTTGAAGGCCGACGACCCGTTGAACCCCGTGAAGTTCGACAACCTCATAAGGGGCCTCGGGGCTGAAAGCCTCCAGTTCATGACCAAGCTCATGTGCTGCGGCCAGGGGCTCGACAGGATAGACGAGCACGACAAGGCTCTTGACTTCGCACGCGTAAAGCTCAAGGAATTGAAGGCCATGAAGGCCGACGCGCTTGTCCTGTGCTGCCCGTCGTGCTTTTTGCAGTTCGACAACAACCAGTTCCTCATGGAAAAGGAAGGGGAGAAGTTCGGCATCCCCGTCATATACTTCACTGAACTCCTGGGGTTGGCGCTCGGCTTTGACGCCGAAGAGCTCGGCATGAATAACCACAGGATAGACTGCACGCCCTTCCTTAAAAAGTGGGAAGAGCTTTCCGCCAGGCCCGCGGTCTCCGCAGGCATCGAGGAGGGGCTTACCGGCCCCAACGCGCTGGGTTAAAGGAGAAAGCCATGTTGGAAGCGAAACTTGATCTGAAACTCCTGGAGATGTGCTCGAAGTGCGGCGCGTGCTATGCTATATGCCCGTCGTGCGTGAACATACCCAGCTACGACCCCAGGGCCGTTATAAAGGACATACTCGACGGAGAGCACGAGAAGTGGATAAACCACAGCTCGATTTGGCAGTGCCTCGAGTGCCACTTCTGCCTTGAGATGTGCTATCAGCACTACGGCTTTGAGAGCGCGATGACGGCGATGAGGAACATAGCGACGAGAAAAGGCGCTCATCCCCCGCAGGTAAAGAGGGGCTGGGAGATGTTCGTCAAGACCTCAAGGCTTGGAGAGCCCGCGCTTCCGGCGAGGAAAAAGCTCGGGCTTCCCGAGCCCAAGGCCTCGGGCGCGGAAGAGTTCAGAAAACTGTACGCGCTTTTGAATGAGAAAAGGCAACAGCACAAGGCCGAATAAGTTTCAGGTTGCGGAAAAGTACGATTTTACAGGCTGCTCAAAAAGCTCCAGATGCAAGGCGTCGAGGAGCGAGGAATGAGGCGTACCTTCAGGTACGCTGCAGTGACGAGAGACGAAGACAACGAAGCAGGTGGACTTTTCCAGCAGCCTGCAAATTCATACATCCATAAAGAAGGTGGAAAGCCGTGAACCATAATTATCAGAAAGACATCTCAGGCTGCGGATTAACCGGCCTCATAAGCAGGAAGAGGCGCCCGATAAGCGGCTCTGAGATAGTGAAATCGCTCTGCCTCATGACCGACAGGGGCAACGGGCTCGGGGCCGGATACGCGGCCTACGGCATATACCCCGAGTTCAAGGACTTCTACGCTTTCCATATAATGTACGACGAGCCGACCGTCAAGAGGACCGTCGAGGACTACCTGAAGTCCAACTACCATATCGAGAAGGTAGAAGAGATACCGACAAAGGCAGTCAAGGCCATACCCATAAGCCCGATGCTGGTAAGGTACTTCGTCTCTCCTTTGAAGGAAAGGCTCGCGGGAGAGCAGGAGGAGACAGACTTCGTGGTCAACACCGTCATGAAGGTCAATTCCGAAATAGACGGCGCGTACATATTCAGCTCCGGTAAGAACATGGGCGCTTTCAAGGGCGTCGGCAACCCGTCTGACATCGCGGACTTTTTCAGGATCGAAGAGTACGAGGGCTATATCTGGACCGCCCACACCCGCTTCCCGACGAACACTCCGGGCTGGTGGGGAGGAGCGCACCCGTTTACGCTTCTCGACTGGTCGATTGTGCACAACGGCGAGATATCTTCCTACGGCATCAACAAGAGATACCTCGAGATGTACGGCTATAAGCTGGCGCTCCTTACCGACACCGAGGTCGTGGCGTACCTGCTCGACCTCCTCATAAGAAGACACGGCCTGTCCATTCCGGTCGCGTGCCTCGCGCTTGCCTCGCCCTTCTGGAAGAACATCGATCAGAGGGACCCTGAGGAAAGAGAGGCACTGACCGCCCTGAGGCAGACCTACGGCAGCGCGCTCCTGAACGGCCCGTTCTCCGTGCTGTTCGGCCACAGCAACGGACTTGTCGGCATCAACGACAGGATAAAGCTCCGCCCTCTGGTCGCCGCGATAAAGGGAGACGTCACCTACATGGCCTCTGAAGAGTCGGCCATAAGGGCGATATGCCCGGACCCCCAGAAGGTGTGGGCGCCGAGGGCCGGAGAACCGGTCATAGTGAACCTGGAAGATTAGTACTGATAAGGCAGTTCCTTACTTAATACAGGCTTGCCGATTCTGTCGGCTTTAACGGAGGAAGTGATGTTCAAGAGTCTTGCGCCACCTGACTACCTGGCGACGATCGACAGGGAGAAATGCATCAGGTGCAAGAGGTGCATACAGAACTGCGGCTGGAATGTTTATTCCTGGGGCGGTGATAAGGTGCTCATCGACACCTTCAAGTGCGTGAAGTGCTTGAGGTGCTACCACTATTGCCCTGAAGAGGCCATAGAGATAAAGGACAACCCCACGAAGTTCAAGCAGAACGCTTACTGGAGCTTCAATAACATAAAGAACATAAAGAAGCAGGCTGAAACAGGCGGCATCCCGCTTACCGGCATGGGAAGCGATATGCCTTATCCCATATTGTTCGATAATCTCCTTATCGACGCCTGCCAGGTGACGAACCCTTCCATCGACCCTTTGAGGGAGCCGATGGAGCTTCGCACCTATCTTGGCAAGAAGCCATCTAACGTCAAGGTCGAGAAGACCAAGGACGGGAAGTTGAAGCTCGCCGAGAAGATGCCTCCGCAGATAAAGCTTGATTTGCCGATAATCTTCTCGCCCATGTCCTACGGCTCAATAAGCCTTAACGCGCAGAAGGTGCTGGCGACCGCTGCCAAGGCTTGCGGCATAGTTATGAACACCGGCGAGGGCGGGCTTCATGAGGACCTCTTCCCGTACAGGAGCAACATAATAGTCCAGGTCGCTTCCGGCAGGTTCGGCGTAAACCCCGAGTACCTCAACGCCGGAGTCGCGGTCGAGATAAAAATAGGCCAGGGCGCGAAGCCCGGCATAGGCGGCCATCTCCCGGGAGAAAAAATTCCCCTTGAAGTCGCCAAGACAAGGATGATACCCGTGGGCACGGACGCTATATCTCCGGCCCCTCAGCATGATATCTATTCGATCGAAGACCTCCGCCAGCTCATATACGCCATCAAGGAGACGACCAACTATAAGCCCGTTTCCGTGAAAATTGCCGCCGTCCATAATGTCGCGGCGATCGCTTCGGGCGTCGTGAGGGCAGGGGCCGACATAGTCTACATAGACGGCTTCAGGGGCGGCACGGGAGCCGCACCGTCGATCATCCGCGACCACTTGGGCATACCCATCGAGCACGCTCTCGCGGCAGTTGACGACAGGCTCCGCCAGGAAGGCATAAGGAACGAGGCTTCCATTATAGCCGCCGGAGGAATCCGCTCGAGCGCTGATGTAGCCAAGGCCATAGCCCTGGGCGCTGACGCGGTCGGCATCGGAACCGCGGCCCTCATAACGATGGGCTGCACCACCTGCGGAAAGTGCTACACCGGCAACTGCTCGTGGGGCATAACCACGCAGAGGCCGGAACTTACGGCAAGGCTCGACCCGGAAGTCTTCGGGGACAGGCTCACGAACCTCATCCACGCGTGGGAGCACGAATTGAAGGAAATACTCGGCGCGCTCGGCATCAACTCTATAGAGAGCCTCCGTGGCAACAGGGAAAGGCTCCGCGGCGTGGGGCTCGATTCCTTTACGCTGGACATTCTCGGCGTCAAGCCGGCCGGCCGGTAATCAGGCCACTGGAAGAATAAATTAATAGGTTGCTCAAAAAGTTACAGATGCGAGGAGTCGAGGAATAAGTAGCGAGGCGTATATAATGAACGCCGGGCGAACAGAAGACGACAAAGCAGATGGGACTTTTTCAGCAACCTGCTCGAGAGGAACAAAATGGTAGAGATAAACGCTTCAGGCACATACTACAAGGAGCTCAACCAGAAGATCCGCGCGGCGGTCGAAAAGGGCGAGAAGGAAATAGTCCTCAAGAACGTCAACGGCCAGTACTACATAGGCGCCGGGTTCGTAGGTTCCACTAACATAACCATCGAGGGAGTACCGGGCAACGACCTGGCGGCCTTCATGGACGGCCCGACTTTGAGGATAAAGTCTAACGCTCAGGACAACATCAGCAACACGATGAACAGTGGCAAGGTCATAGTCGAAGGCAACGCAGGCGACGTCCTCGGCTACGGCATGAGGGGCGGCAAGCTCCACATAAGGGGAGATGTCGGCTACAGGGTCGGCATACACATGAAGGGCAACAAGAAGCAGACCCCGACCATCATCGTCGGGGGCACTGCCGGCGACTTCTTCGGCGAGTACATGGCCGGAGGCATACTGGTTCTGCTGGGACTCGATTCGACGGGTCCGCTTGTCGGCGATTATCTCGGCACCGGAATGCACGGCGGCATGATATTCGTGAGGGGAGAGGTCGACAAGAACCTTTGCGGGGCTGAAGTCGGCATACTCGACCTTGACGAGGACGACCACAAGATATTGAAAGACGCCCTCACGGACTATTGCAAGGATTTCGGGCTAAAACTCGAAGATATAATGAAAAAGGGCTTTAAGAAGCTTGTGCCTGTTTCCTTAAGGCCTTACGGTAACCTCTACGCCTACTGATACGCTTTAAAACCTAAGGCCCTGGCAGAAGCCAGGGCCTTTTTTTTGCCCTTTTCCCTGGGAATAACCACAGGGAATGGGAACTATTATCACTTGACTTGCCGGACTGAAATAAGTAATATATAATAGGATTTGGAGGCTATTTCGATGGCGCTTGAGAAATTCGAGAGGCTTGAAGCTGGTTTGGGCCGTCTTCTGACTGCTTACGAAGAGCTTTCAGCCCAAAACCGTGAATCCCTGGCTTCCAGGGAGGCTAAAGACCTTGAACTGGCCGCTCTCAGGGACAAGGTTGCGAAGCTCGAGAAGGAGCGTGACCAGGTAAGGGAACGCGTAGACGCGCTTCTCGCGAAGCTGGAAACGCTCATGCAGGGCGCGTGAGGCCTCCCGTGAAGAAGGTCGCGGAGATCAAGATCTTCGGCCACAAGCTCCTTGTGAGGAGCGACGAGAACGAAGAGTACATTCGCGCTATCGAGGACTATCTAAACACTAAGATAGAGGAGGTAAGGGAGAATACAAAGGCGGTATCTTCTCTGGACCTGGCTCTTTTAGCCGCCCTGAACATAACGGGCGAAGTCATAAAAACCAAGGAGATACTCGAGAAGCTTGGAAGGAAATCTGAAGAGCTCGCGACACGGATAGACAGGCAATTGGCATGACTACAGCTCCCCTGCGGGGTTAGTGATCGATCGTGTATTTAGAACCAACATTATTTGTGAGGGAGCCTTCTCTGGCACTCGGCCGGCACGTCCCCTTAGTCGGGAATCCGAAAGGTGTTATCGAGGCGCCCACCTGTCTTTGACAGGTTCAAATATCAATCGACACGGCCGAGCGGGGGGTTAAAAGCAACTGGGCGGGTCCTGGGATCAAAAGGCAAGTCCGATACAGATACATGGTGAATAAAGCGCTTCCTTTTTCAAAGTCAATAACCGGCAGACATGAGGATTTAAGGAAATTCCAGTAAGGCCCGTTCCAGGCGGGTCAGCCAGTTACACGCCAATCCTGTCTTTACACACTCTTCAAAAAACCTTCCAAAAAAGGCGATGAACACGTCTGCGAAAAAGGAGCTCATAAGAAAAAGGCTCCTCGAAGAGCGCAGAGAGATGTCCTTCGAGACCGTCTATGAGCTGAGCCTCAGGGCGCAGAAAAGGCTCCTCAAAACCTCCCTTTTCAGGGATGCGGCGAGGGTCTGCCTTTACTGCAGCTCGCAGAACGAGGTCCTCACAGACGAGGTCTTTGAGCAGGCCAAAGCTCTCGGCAAGGAGGTCTTCTACCCCAGGGTAGTCGTCTCCGGCGCTAAGAGGAGGCTCGGGTTCTTCAGGGTCCACGGCCTCGAAGAGCTCTCCCCGGGCGCGTATGAGATACCTGAGCCGGCTGGAGGCGCGGAGCTTGAAAGCCCCGAAGGGTTCGACCTGATAGTCGTCCCGGGGGTGGCCTTCGACGAGCGCGGCGGGAGGCTGGGTTTTGGCAAGGGCTACTATGACATGGCTCTCTCAGGCGCGCCAGCGCGGACAATGGCGCTGGCGTATGAGTTCCAGGTACTGAAAAATCAGCAAATCCCGGTCGAGCCGCATGATGTTATGGTGTCGGCGATCGTGACCGAAGAGAGGGTCATAAGAACAGGCTCCTGACCGGGGCGAAAAAGAGACGGCTCAAGGTTCGGCGGCGCCGCACAAGCCTGAGGACGGCTCTATCAAATAAAGGTTGAAAGGGGTTTTTGGCGATGGAGATATCGACTATTATCATTGTCGTTGTTATAGCGTTATTGGCGGGTCTTGTTGGACTGGGCATAGGCTATGTAATAAAAAGGAAGATGGACGAGGCCAGCCAGGACGCAGGACGCAGGACGGCCGAGGCCATAGTGGCCGAATCAAAGAAAGAGGCCGAGAACATAAGGAAGGCGGCCGAGCTCGAGGCAAAGGACCTTATCTTCAAGGGCAAGGCCGAGTATGAGCAGGAGACCAGGGAGAGAAGGAAAGAGCTCCAGGCCATAGAAAAGAAGGCCCAGCTGAAGGAAGAGAACCTCGACAAGAAGTTCGAGTCGATCGACAGGAAAGAGATAGAGTTCCAGAAGAGGGAAAAGACTGTCGCCGCACAGGAAAAGAAGGTCAAGGACATGGAGGCCGAGGCCGAGGCCATCATAGCCCAGCAGAAGGCGACTCTTGAGAACCTCGCGGGCATCTCCGGCGAGGAGGCCAAGAGGATACTCCTTGAGAACATGGAGAACGAGGCCAAGCTGGAAGCCGGCAAGCTCCTGAAGAGGATAGAGGAAGAGACCAAGGCCGACGCTGACAAGAAGGCCAAGGAGATAATTGCGCTGGCCATACAGAGGTACTCAGGCGAGTACGTCGCCGAGAGGACCGTTTCCGTCGTGAACCTCCCCAACGACGAGATGAAGGGCAGGATAATCGGAAGGGAAGGCCGCAACATAAGGGCGATAGAAGCCGCTACCGGCATAGACATCATAATAGACGACACGCCTGAGGCCGTCATCCTCTCGGGGCACAACCCAGTGAGAAGAGAGATAGCCAAGCAGTCCCTTGAGAGGCTCATCACCGACGGCAGGATACACCCGTCGAGGATAGAAGAGATAGTCACCAAGGTCGAGGCCGAGGTCAACCAGGCCATAATGGAAGCCGGCGAGCGGGCCATATTCGACACCGGTCTCCACGGCATCCACAAGGAGATACAGCGTCTCATCGGCAGGCTCAAGTTCAGGACGAGCTACGCGCAGAACGTCTACTCGCACTCCATGGAAGTCGCCTTCATCTGCGGCGTCATGGCTTCCGAACTCGGCATACCGGCCAAGATAGCCAGACGCGCCGGTCTTCTCCATGATATTGGAAAGGCCGTCGACCATGAGGTAGAAGGGCCGCACGCCGCCATAGGAGCGGATCTTGCCAAGAAGTACGGGGAGACCCCGAAGATAGTGGCGGCCATCGGCCAGCACCATGACGACACGCCGGACTCAATCCTCGGTATACTCGTGCAGGCGGCTGATACCCTTTCCGCGGCCCGTCCCGGCGCGAGAAAAGAGATGCTGGAGAACTACATAAAGAGGCTCGAGGACCTCGAGAAGATCGCCAAGAACTTCACCGGAGTCGAGAAGGCCTACGCTCTGCAGGCCGGCCGCGAAGTAAGGGTAATAGTCGAGACACAGGCAGTGAACGACGAGGGCGCGGTCCTTCTCTCGAAGGATATAGCGAGGCAGATAGAAAAAGACCTTACCTATCCGGGGCAGATAAAGGTCACGGTGATAAGGGAGTCCAGGTCCATAGATTACGCGAAGTAGTTTTTGATTCGTTTTGTCCTTTGGTGTAGAATCGTCCTGCCCGGGCCAGAAGGTCCGGGCAGGCTTGTTTTATGTGTTGTGGCCGGAAGAAAAAGGCAGATGTCGTTTTCTTATACGAAACACGGTCACGGACACGAAATTTGAAATCATGGCCGCGCGTGCAAAAACGGCAGCGGTGTAAGGCACGGTGAGATGCAGGACCAGACAAAGGTATTATTCATAGGCGATATAATCGGCAAGCCCGGCCGCATAGCCGTGAGGGAACTCCTCCCGAAGCTTGTCGGCCGCTATAGTCCCGATATAGTCATAGCCAACGGCGAGAACGCCGCTGGCGGCTTCGGCATCACGCCAGAGATCGCCGAGGAGCTCAAAAAATTACAGGTCGACGTCATAACCTCCGGAAACCACATCTGGGACAAGAAGGAGGTCTATGAGTACCTCGGCGTTGAAAAGAGGCTCCTGAGGCCCGCCAATTACCCGCAGGGCTCGCCCGGGGCAGGCTCCGGCCTGTACGAGTGCCCCTCCGGCTTCAAGGTCGGCGTCGTGAACCTAATGGGCCGCATATTCATGGACTGCCTCGACAGCCCGTTCATCGTAGGGATGGAGCTGGTGCGCAAGCTCCGGGAGACGACCCCTGTCGTCATAGTCGACTTCCACGCCGAGACGACTTCCGAGAAGATGGCTCTCGGCTGGCACCTCGACGGAGTGGCGAGCGCGGTCATCGGCACGCACACGCACGTGCAGACCTCTGATGAGCGGGTCCTGACCAATGGCACCGCCTTCATAACCGACGCAGGCATGACCGGACCGATAGATTCTGTAATAGGCATGAGGAAGGAAGTCATACTCGAGAGGTTTCTCACGCACCTTCCCGCAAGGTTCGACGTGGCCACGAAGAGCGTCGAGCTCCAGGGCGTCTTCGTTGAAGTGGACAACAGGAGCGGGAAGGCTTTGCGCGTGGAGCGTATTAAAGAGCCTCTCGGCCGCGAAGTTTGAGCAGGCCGCATGGCCGATAGGTTTCGTGAAATTATTTCAAAAGGGATGGCATACTGAATATATGGACCCGAAAAAACAGCTCGAGATCATAAAGCGCGGCACATCAGGTATAATCACGGAAGGCGAGCTCCTGAAAAAGCTTGCGACCTCGGCCGCCAAGGGACGTCCCTTGAGGATAAAGGCGGGCTTTGACCCCACGGCCCCTGACCTGCACCTAGGGCACACAGTCCTCATCCACAAGCTCAGGCACTTCCAGGAATTGGGGCACCACGTCCTTCTCCTCATCGGCGATTTCACCGGCATGATAGGCGACCCGACCGGAAAGTCCGAGACGAGAAAACCTCTTACGCGCGAAGATGTCAAGGCTAACGCGAAGACTTATACCGCGCAGGTCTTCAAGATACTCGACGAGAAAAAAACAGAGGTCGTCTTCAACAGCGAATGGATTGAGAGGCTTACAGCCGTTGACATGGTCAACCTCGCATCAAGGTACACTGTGGCGAGGATGCTGGAGAGAGACGACTTTCACAAGAGGTACGCCGAAGGCCGCCCCATCGCGATACACGAGTTCATCTACCCGCTCATACAGGGCTACGATTCGGTCGTCTTGAAATCAGACGTCGAACTCGGCGGCACTGACCAGCTCTTCAATTTGCTCGTGGGCAGGGAACTGCAAAGAGAGATGGGCCAGGAGCCGCAGGCCGTAATAACGATGCCGCTTTTAGAGGGCACGGACGGCGTGCAGAAGATGAGCAAGTCGCTCGGCAACTACATAGGCATAGCCGAGCCAGCCTCCGAGATATTCGGCAAGGTGATGAGCATATCCGACGAGCTCATGATGAAGTATTATGATCTTCTCAGTAATGCTTCCTCTGAGAAGATAGAAGAGATAAAGGCGGGACGCACTCACCCGAGGGACGCGAAAGCCGCCCTGGCTTCCGAGATCGCCGAGAGGTACTGGGGGATTGAAGCGGCTGAAAAAGCCCGCGAGGATTTCTCCAACCTGTTCAAGAAGCGCGAAGTGCCTGATGTAGTGGAAGAGGCCATACTCTCTTCCGCTGACGGCACGGGCCTCGCGAAAGCATTGGTATCAGCGGGCCTCGCGAGTTCCACATCTGAAGCGAGAAGGCTTGTGGAGCAGGGCGGCGTGAAAGTAGACGGCGCGAAGGTCACGGACTGGAAGATGGAATTGCCCGCGAATAAAGCGGTTCTCGTGCAGGTCGGAAAAAGATTCTTCAAGAGGATATCTTTTTCTTGACAGTCTCCGGCAAATCCGTATAATGGCAACTCCCTGACGGGCCAGGCAACACGGCCCCGGAAAAAAAATGACAGCAAGTTGTTTTTTTCCGTTGACAGACCCGAGGCCATGGGTTATATTTATAAACCCTGCTACTGAAAACGGCCTGAAAGAAAGTTTCACGGGTTTGAAAAAAGTTCTTGACAGGGCCGGCCGGTTCAAGTAAGATGGTCGGATTCGCTGCGGTTCTGGAGCACAACGGTGAGACGCCAAAAGCGGCTCTCCGGCGAGCGAAAAGCAAGCGCGAAGCAAGTCTGCAAATCTGCTCTTTGAAAACTAAATAGCAAGCACAGTCAAGTAATACTGTCCCTTTAAATCAATACAAACTTGACAATATAATTGGAGAGTTTGATCCTGGCTCAGAACGAACGCTAGCGGCGCGCTTAACACATGCAAGTCGAACGCGAAAAGGGGGCAACTCCTTAGTAGAGTGGCGCACGGGTGAGTAACGCGTAGGTAATCTCCCTTCGAGACTGGAATAACCCGCCGAAAGGCGGGCTAATACCGGATAAGACCACGGGGCTCAAGTCCTGAGGTTAAAGGCGGGTAGCAATATCTGTCACTTGTTGATGAGCCTGCGTCCCATCAGCTAGTTGGTGAGGTAAAAGCTCACCAAGGCTTAGACGGGTAGCTGGTCTGAGAGGACGATCAGCCACACTGGCACTGAAACACGGGCCAGACTCCTACGGGAGGCAGCAGTGGGGAATTTTGCGCAATGGGCGAAAGCCTGACGCAGCGACGCCGCGTGAGGGAAGAAGGTCCTCGGATCGTAAACCTCTGTCGGAGGGGAAGAAACTGCAGGGTGCTAATACCACCTTGCATTGACGGTACCCTTTGAGGAAGCATCGGCTAACTACGTGCCAGCAGCCGCGGTAATACGTAGGATGCAAGCGTTGTTCGGAATTATTGGGTGTAAAGGGCGCGTAGGCGGCTTGGCCAGTCACGGGTGAAAGCCCCCGGCTTAACCGGGGAATTGCCCGTGATACTACCAAGCTTGAGTACGGGAGAGGGAAGTGGAATTCCTGGTGTAGCGGTGAAATGCGTAGATATCAGGAGGAACACCGGTGGCGAAGGCGGCTTCCTGGACCGATACTGACGCTGAGGCGCGAAAGCGTGGGTAGCAAACAGGATTAGATACCCTGGTAGTCCACGCCCTAAACGATGGGCACTAGGTGTGAGGACCTATTAAGGTCCTCGTGCCGTAGCTAACGCATTAAGTGCCCCACCTGGGGAGTACGGCCGCAAGGTTGAAACTCAAAGGAATTGACGGGGGCCCGCACAAGCGGTGGAGCATGTGGTTTAATTCGACGCAACGCGAAGAACCTTACCTAGGCTTGACATCTGGAGAATCCCCTGGAAACAGGGGAGTGCCCGCAAGGGAGCTCCAAGACAGGTGCTGCATGGCTGTCGTCAGCTCGTGCCGTGAGGTGTTGGGTTAAGTCCCGCAACGAGCGCAACCCTTACACTTAGTTGCCATCGGGTCATGCCGGGCACTCTAAGTGAACTGCCGGCGTTAAGCCGGAGGAAGGTGGGGATGACGTCAAGTCATCATGGCCTTTATGCCTAGGGCTACACACGTGCTACAATGGCAGGTACAGAGGGCAGCAAGACCGCGAGGTTAAGCAAATCCCAAAAAGCCTGCCCCAGTTGGGATTGCAGTCTGCAACTCGACTGCATGAACTTGGAATCGCTAGTAATCGCGGATCAGAATGCCGCGGTGAATACGTTCCCGGGCCTTGTACACACCGCCCGTCACACCACGAAAGTCTGTCATACCAGAAGTCGGTGAGCTAACCCGCAAGGGAGGCAGCCGCCCACGGTATGGCGGGTGATTGGGGTGAAGTCGTAACAAGGTAGCCGTAGGGGAACCTGCGGCTGGATCACCTCCTTTCTATGGAGAATCGGTCCGCGCTTTTGCCTCGGCAGAGCGCGGGCTATAAATCCGCACGAAAGACAACCAAAGGGATAAGAGACTGACTGTCGCTTGCTATTTAGTTTACAGAGAGCAGGGTAGGCTTTTGAACGCGGGCCGGATCAATTGGTCCGCTGAAAGTTTCGGCCTTGAACGCAAAAGAGGGCCTGTAGCTCAGCTGGTTAGAGCACACGCTTGATAAGCGTGGGGTCGAAAGTTCAAATCTTTCCAGGCCCACCAAATCCGTAAAACGTGCCGCAAAAGCAGCGGATAACGCTACGGGGGTATAGCTCAGCTGGGAGAGCGTCTGGTTTGCAACCAGAAGGTCAGCGGTTCGATCCCGCTTACCTCCACCAAGAAACAGGCACCTGCACAACACGATTTTTCACGCAAGTTTTAGATAAGTTTTTTTGTTCTTTGACAATCGAATAGGGTAACAAAAGCAAGACGCTGAGAATCAATAACCAAGCGCACAAGTATATCTCTTGGTCAAGCTACTAAGGGCATACGGTGGATGCCTTGGCGTCAGAAGGCGATGAAGGACGTGGTAAGCTGCGATAAGCTTCGGGGAGCCGCAAACAGGCTTTGATCCGGAGATTTCCGAATGGGGGAACCTGGCTGGATAAAATCCAGTTATCCTGGGCTGAATACATAGGCCCAGGAGGCGAACGGGGGGAAGTGAAACATCTCAGTACCCCCAGGAAGAGAAATCAATTGAGATTCCCTTAGTAGTGGCGAGCGAAACGGGAACAGCCTAAACCAACAAGACGCAAGTTTTGTCGGGGTTGCGGGACCCAACGTGGGACTCGGAGAGATAGTGGAACGGTCTGGAAAGGCCGGCCATAGCGGGTGATAGCCCCGTACGCGAAATCTTGAAGAGCTCTAGGGTATCCCAAGTACCACGGGACACGAGAAATCCTGTGGGAATCCGGGAGGACCATCTTCCAAGGCTAAATACTCACTGACGACCGATAGTGCACCAGTACCGTGAGGGAAAGGCGAAAAGAACCCCGAGAGGGGAGTGAAATAGAACCTGAAACCGTATGCTTACAAACAGTTCGAGGACTATGCCCGCAAGGGAATGTCTGAGAGCGTGCCTTTTGCATAATGACTCAGCGAGTTACTATACGTGGCAAGGTTAAGCCGTTAGGCGGAGCCGTAGCGAAAGCGAGTCTGAATAGGGCGTCCAGTCGCGTATAGTAGACCCGAAGCGTGTTGATCTACCCATGGCCAGGATGAAGAGTCGGTAACACGGCTTGGAGGTCCGAACTGGTGATTGTTGCAAAAATCTCGGATGAGCTGTGGGTAGGAGTGAAAGGCTAATCAAAACACGTGATAGCTGGTTCTTCCCGAAATATATTTAGGTATAGCCTCGCAAATTAAGCACCGGGGGTAGAGCACTGGATGGGCTAGGGCCTCTCACGAGGTACCAAACCTAACCAAACTCCGAATACCGGTGACTTCTATTGCGGGAGTCAGTCAGCGGGGGATAAGCTCCGTTGTCGAGAGGGAATCAACCCAGACCGCCAGCTAAGGTCCCTAAAGTAGGCTAAGTGGTAAAGGATGTGGAACTACATAGACACCCAGGAGGTTGGCTTAGAAGCAGCCATCCTTTAAAGAAAGCGTAATAGCTCACTGGTCTAGTGGTTCTGCGCCGAAAATGTACCGGGGCTCAAGCCTGCTACCGAAGCTGCGGATTTGTAGAGCAATCTACAAGTGGTAGGGAAGCTTTCCAGTAACCTGTGAAGGTAGACCGTGAGGACTGCTGGAGGACCTGGAAGTGCTTATGCTGAGATAAGTAGCGTAAATGTGGGTGTAAAACCCGCACGCCGAAAGTCTAAGGTTTCCTGGGGAAGGTTAATCCGCCCAGGGTTAGTCGGGACCTAAGCCGAGGCCGAAAGGCGTAGGTGATGGAAAACAGGTTAATATTCCTGTACCACCAGGCACGCGTTTGAGCGAAGGGGTGACGGAGAAGGGTAGGCCATCCGGGTGACGGATGTCCCGGTTTAAGCCCGTAGGCGGGGAGAGCAGGCAAATCCGCTTTCCCATTCAACGCCGAGAAGTGACGAGGAGGAAAGCCGCAAGGCGGACCGAACTGGCTGATCCCACGCTTCCGAGAAAAGCCTCGTAGTGAGTTTGTCTGGTGCTCGTACTGCAAACCGACTCTGGTAGACGAGTAGAGAATACTAAGGCGCTTGAGAGAACCCTGGTTAAGGAACTCGGCAATCTAGCCCCGTAACTTCGGGAGAAGGGGTGCCTTTGCCGGTTGCACGGATTTACTCCGTGAGGCCAGAAAAGGTCGCAGTGAATTGGGGGTTGCGACTGTTTAACAAAAACACAGGACTCTGCAAACTCGTAAGAGGAAGTATAGGGTCTGACGCCTGCCCGGTGCCGGAAGGTTAAGGGGATGGGTTATTCACTTCGGTGGAGAAGCTCAGAACCGAAGCCCCGGTAAACGGCGGCCGTAACTATAACGGTCCTAAGGTAGCGAAATTCCTTGTCGGGTAAGTTCCGACCTGCACGAATGGCGTAACGATCATCCCCGCTGTCTCGACCAGGGACTCAGCGAAATTGAATTGCCAGTGAAGATGCTGGCTACCCGCATCAAGACGGATAGACCCCGTGCACCTTTACTATACCCTGGTATTGGACATTGGAATAGTCTGTGTAGGATAGGTGGGAGGCTGTGAAACAGAAGCGCTAGTTTTTGTGGAGCCATCGTTGAAATACCACCCTGATTATTCTGATGTTCTAACCTCGACCCGTAATCCGGGTCAGGAACAGTTCCAGGCGGGTAGTTTGACTGGGGCGGTCGCCTCCCAAATCGTAACGGAGGCGCGCGAAGGTTCCCTCAGGCTGATTGGAAACCAGCCGGCGAGTGCAAAGGCATAAGGGAGCTTAACTGCAAGACCTACAAGTCAAGCAGATGCGAAAGCAGGTCTTAGTGATCCGGTGGTCCCATATGGACGGGCCATCGCTCAACGGATAAAAGGTACGCCGGGGATAACAGGCTGATCGGGCCCAAGAGTTCACATCGACGGCCCGGTTTGGCACCTCGATGTCGGCTCATCGCATCCTGGGGCTGGAGCAGGTCCCAAGGGTTCGGCTGTTCGCCGATCAATAGCGGTACGTGAGCTGGGTTCAGAACGTCGTGAGACAGTTCGGTCCCTATCTGATGTGGGCGGAGGAGATTTGAGGGAAGCTGTCCTTAGTACGAGAGGACCGGGATGGCGGAACCTCCAGTATTCCAGTTGTTCTGCCAAGAGCAACGCTGGTTAGCTGTGTTCCGAAGGGATAACCGCTGAAAGCATCTAAGTGGGAAGCCCCTCCCAAGATAAGATCTCCCGAGCGCAAGCTCCTAAAGGTCACTTGGAGACTACAAGTTTGATAGGCCGGGTGTGTAAGCCCTGTAAGGGGTTAAGCTAACCGGTACTAATCGACCGTGAGGCTTGACCAATATACTTGTACGCCTTGGTTATTGATTCTTAGCGTTTTGTGAAGTTACCCTATTCGATTGGAAAGCTCGAATGAAGCTTTCCCGTGACCATACCGAGGAGGTCACACCCGTTCCCATCCCGAACACGGTAGTTAAGCTCCTCAGGGCCGATGGTACTGCGTGGGCAACTGCGTGGGAGAGTAGGACGTCGCGGGATTTTAAAATAAAACCCCGTTCCTTGAAAAAGGAACGGGGTTTTTTATTGCCTTGAACAGCTTTTTACCCTCGATAACTCTCTTTAGCCGTCTTTCTCCATCCGTCTTGCACCCCTGTTTTCTTGACTCCGGCCTTTAATCCGCTATATTCAGAAGAATGACTGAGAACTTCTGGGAGGCGCGCGGTGGCAAACCCGTTTGTTCACGTTGAATTGCAGAGCTCTGATACTGAAAAGTCTAAGAACTTCTACGAGAGCCTCTTCGAATGGAAGCTTGAAGATATCCCCGGTATGGACTACACGATGATAAACGTCGGCGAGGGGACAGGTGGTGGGATTATGAAAAAACCTGCCACTGGAGCGCCTGACAGTTGGCTGCCGTATATACTGGTCGAAGACGCCGCGGCCGCGACAAGAAAAGCAAAGGAACTCGGTGCTACCATCTGCAAGGATGTCACCGAGATCCCGGGCTTCGGCTGGTTCAGCGTCATATCAGACCCGACCGGCGCTCTCTTCGGACTCTGGCAGCCAAAGGACGGAATGTAGGGTCTTTTAACAGATCCCTTTGGCGTGACAGAGCGGTCTTTACGCGGGTAAAAAGGTCTGGAAATTAAAAAAAGCCCTGCCCTTTTTCAAGGGCAGGGCTTTTTTGTACTGTTACGCGGCCTTGTGCATCGACCTTATCTGCTCGGGCGAGAACTGGATGAGCTCCACGATCTTCGCTTTCTCGCGGATAAAGTCAGGCACCAAAGCTTTTGCTTCACCTTCGGTCTTGGCGTCGACTATGGTGTACCCGGTGTGGTCGCCCTGGCCGCAGCCCCAGAAGAATTGTCCAAGGGCCTTTTGGCCTTTCGCCGATATCTCGTCAAGTTCCCTCAGGCACTCCTGTTTTGTGTGAGGGGACTGAATCAGGTATTTCATACTATGCACCTCCTTGCGTACTCTCTAAATCTCTTTTTCCGGTAAAAAGGCTGTTTTTTTACATTAAACCTGTTGTTCTTGCACTCTGAAAGTTCCTTTCTCAGGCGCTGCTCAACTTCCATATTGAATCTTGCGTCCAAAAATGGCGGCTGTCAAGGCAGGGGAGGAAAAAAAGTGTGTGTGACTTCGCCCATTGACTTTGCTCTTGTTGAAACGATAAAATTCGCCCCATGAGAAACCATTCAAAAGGCACATATCTGGCGCACATACTCTTTCTGGGCGCGGCGACCGTCGCGCTCCTTCTCCCGTTCATTGACAAGGCCTTCCACATCGATGACACGCTCTTCTTATGGACTGCCAGGCAGATAATCGAGAGGCCCTGGGATTTTTACGGCTTTCAGGCCAACTGGGACGGCGCGCTGTCTCCCGCTACCGCGATAATAAAAAACCCGCCGATCGCCGCCTATTACATGGCCCTTGTCGGCTGGTTCGGGGGCTTCACTGAAAAGACTCTGCACCTGGCTTTCATGTTCCCCGCTGTAATGGCGATATGGGGGGTATATTCGCTGGCCAGGCGCATGAGCTCGAGCCCGCTCCTTGCCGCTTTTTTGTGTCTCGCGACCCCTGCTTTTCTCGTCTCTTCGACGACTCTCATGTGCGACGTCATGCTCGTCGCCTTCTGGGTCTGGGCGGCTTTTTTCTGGATAAAGGGGGTCGAGGACCTGAGCAGATTTTCGCTTCTTTTCGCGGGCATTCTTGTCGCTCTCGCTTCTCTCACCAAATATTTCGGCGTAAGCCTCATCCCGCTCCTTGCGGTCTATTCCCTCCTTCACGGCAGAAAGGGCTTTGGCGCGCTTTTTTACCTCATCATCCCTGTGGCCGCCCTCGGCGGCTACCATTTTTACACGCAGATACTCTATGGCAAGGGGCTCCTTTTAGAGGCCTCTTCATACTCGGCCCATATCGCAGGAGGCAGTGAAAGGCTCGAGAGATCGATAGTCGGCCTTGTCTTTGCCGGCGGATGCCTTGTAACCGCGCTTTTCTTCCTCGTGTCCATCTGGGGGTTGAAGGCGTTCATCGGCGCGGTAGCGCTTATCGCTGGCGCGATCGTCTACCTTGTGTCGAGGAAGAGCCTTGGAGTGATTGAACTCTGGTCAGGCTCTTTTGGCTGGGCTTACGCGGCACAGCTTGCCGTCTACGCCTCGACAGGCGCGGCCATCGTCATTCTCTGGCTCCTGGATTTCATAAGAAAAAGGGACGCGTACTCGGTCCTTCTCGGCTTGTGGATCGCGGGTACATTCGCCTTTACGGTGTTTTTCAACTGGACCGTGAACGCGAGGTCTATCCTGCCGATGGCCCCGGCTGTGGCTATTCTTCTGGCAAGGGCCGCCGAGGACGCGCGGCCCGGCATGGCGCGCCAGATCATCCCGATCGCGCTCGCGCTGGCCGTATCATTTTCTGTGGCGTGGTCTGATTATTCTCTTGCGAATAGCGCCCGCGACGCGGCCAGAACCATCGCGGCCAAATACTCAAGCGGGCCGGGGCAGCTCTGGTTCCAGGGGCACTGGGGATTCCAGTATTATATGGAGGCAAAGGGCGCGAAAGCCATCGAGTGGAATGGCCAGCAAGTGAGGCCGCAGGACAGCATAGCCTTCCCTTACAACAACACAGGCCTCAGGCTCATGCCTGTTGAGAATTACTCGGTAATCGACGACTTCAAATACGCGCCAATGCCGTTTCTTTCGACGATGACGCTCGGGCCGGGCGCGGGTTTTTACGCGAGCGAGTGGGGGCCTCTGCCGTTCATGCTCCTCCCGCCGAACGGCGAGAGATACCAGGTGCTGGTGCCGAGATAGAATTACGCTTTGAAACAAGAAAGGCCCCTCCAACAGGAGGGGCCTTTCTTATTTGTCATTCTGAGGGAGCTTGAGCGAACGAAGAATCTTGTATTACTTCCATCGAGGAAGTGGGCGATTCTTTTAAGTCCCCCTCTCTCCTTGTGGGAGAGGGTAGAAAATTAATCTATCTTGTAATGCAGGAAGCACTCGCCGACAGGGCCCGGCTTTTCGCTCCCTTTGAGCTCGACGCTCTTTTTGAGCCCCTTGCCCATGGCCGACTTTACAAGCTGGCTGATGGGGCAGTAGCCCTTGCCCCCGGCGTTCCTCAACAGCTCGTTTCCCTGGCAGATGTCGCAGCCCTTTACATAGAGGGTCGCGCCTCCGTCCTTGAAGGTCAGCTCTGATATGTCGGCGAACTTGAACGGCCCTGACATCCACTCTTCGAGAGCCTTCTTGAACCCGGCGGACTCTGACGGCAGTGCTGAGAGCTTCTTGAGCCACGCGTTGGCAAGAAGAGCGCCTATTTTGGCGTTCATCTTGGGCGCGTCCTCGCCCAAAGCTTCGAACACGGCCGCGTGATAGGCCGCGAAAAATTCTTTTGAGAAGTCGTGGTCGGACATGGAAGCCCTCCAATTGTTAAATAGTTGCGCAATATCTAAATTATCATTTCAGGGCGGCCCTTGTCAAGGATTGAGGTGCGTTGCGTTGTTTTCATTGTTTGTTTTGCTTTACTACACTGTTCAGTCCATGTTAAAAAATGCAAAATCATACTGTGAGGCGGGGAATGGGAAAAAATTTTCTTGGGGGCTTTTTATGCTTCACAATACTGATGTGCGCCGTTACGGCGCTGGCTGACGAAATCGGCCAGCAAACCATTGAGTCCCAAGCGGCGCCGGCCGCGGTACATCCTTTCCGGCTCGCGTTGGGCATCGGCATCCCGTACGGAGGCATAGGCGCGAATGCAGAGATGAGGCTCGGCAGGTACTTTGCCGCCACCGCCGGCTTTGGGTCGATGGACGGCGAGCCTGCCGCGTCGGGTGGCGTCAGGTTCTACCCTCTGGGGCATGACAGGAAGGTGAGCCCGAGGGTATCTGCGTATTACGGGTCGGTCACGATAATAGACTGGGGGATATTCAGCGATAGAGGCCGGAACTCCGATGAGGGCATGGCGTATGGCGCCGGCCTCGAGTGGCAGAACAGTACGAAATACAGCTTGGACTTCGAACTCCTGTATGTTGATTATGCCGTAAGGGAAGGGTTCACGAGAACGGACGAGGGCGACTTCAAGTTCGTCTTAGGATACGGGTGGCGTTTCTGAGTAAGCCGTTCTTTGGTAGTTTTCGTAAGCCCCCCATTAGAAAAAGGGGAAAGGATGTCAGGTAATGCGCGTCTGGGACATAGACCAGAGGCTCCTGTGCGACCGCCATCTTCTCGGCGAGCACAACGAAATTCATACAATATGGTCTGTCATCACGAACAACCTCAAGGGCTATTCGAACCACCCGGAGACTAAACGCTGGCGCGGCTCTCTCAAGGCGCTTTACCTCCGTCACGAGGCGACAGCGAAGGAGATGGAACGGCGCGGCTTCAACCACAAAAGCCCGCTCGACAAAAGACGCGCGATCGGCAAGGCAATTCAGGACGAGCTCATTGACCCGATAGAAGTGCAGAAGATGCTGTTGTCTGAAAAGGACAAGGAGTGCGCTGAGCGGATCAGAAAGGGAAAGGGTGCTTGATGAAACGATTGAGTCTGTCATTGCGAGCAAAGCGAAGCAATCTCGTCTGTTTCGGTCAAGCCAGCTCATCTTAAAACAGCTCCCCCTCCTTCTTCTCTCCGTCAAACTCAAGCCCTTTCCATTCTGGGTTGAAGCTCTTTAAAAACTTCTTCGCCTTTTCCTTGTCGCTGTTGGCGTAGCAATACAGGCACCCGTGACCGCAGGTGTCGTAAGCACCTATGTCAATGACCTTGGCGCACCCGCAGCCCTCCCTTGTCGGCGCGCTTTTTGCCGAGAGCCCCTCAATCCCGAAGAGGGACGCGAGCCGTTCAGCGTCGATGCATTTGGCCTGCCCGATATCATCGTTTACAAGGTACTCGTTGCAGCAGGCGAAGAGCTTCATGTTGTTTTTTTCAGCCGCTTTGACGAGTTTTTTAGCGTACCCCTGTTTTTCCTCGTCTGAGAGTTCGATAAGCTTATGCCCGGCGTACTTTTCGAAGTTCCTCAATACCTTCTTGTAAGGCTCCATGAAGCTCAAATAACACTCAGTCGCGTGCCCTTTGAGGGCCTCCGCGAGGCGGGCGAAGCTCTCTTCATAAAACTCGAACGGCAGAGAGCCGGTTATGACTATCGGGTCGAACCGCCAGGTGATATGCCTCGGCGAGTACCTTTTCGATATGAAGATGAAGTCTTTTACAGCCTCTTTTGCCTCAGGGGTGTGCTGCTCAAGGTCCTTCGGGATCCCGGTTATGGTGAAATGAAAGAAAAGGTTGGGCGAGTGTTGTTCGACCTCCTCTATCCTCCTCAGGAGGGGATTGAAGTCTTTTGACCACAGGACAATCGAGTGGACATGACTCGGCCTGAGGGAGGCCTCCGCTACCTTCCCTGAGTACGGGTTCTTGACGAGGACAGACCCCTCCTCAAGCCTTTTTATGAGCCAGCCGGTGAAAAAAGCGGGTATGTCGGTCCTGCGGGATGCTGATATTATATGTTTCATAGGCGCAGATTTTGTTCAAGTATTCTACCAGAAGGCCCGAAAAGTTAGAAGGGAATTGGCTGGTTTCCAATGTGACTCAGCTCACGCTCCAAGCGGCGTAAATCCCAAATAAATATTGACTTTTCGGGTGATAAGGGATAAGTTTTAGCTTGAAACCTTTACACTAAAGGGGGCTTTGTAATGGCAAAAAGGATTCTTCTGGCAGACGATTCAATAACCATCCAGAAGGTCATCTCCATAACGTTCGCCTCTGAGGACTACGACCTCGTCGTCGTGGGAGACGGGGACGCGGCCATTCAGAAGGCAAAAGAGCTGAAGCCCGACCTGATCATGGCTGACGTTGCCATGCCGGGCAGGAACGGCTACGAGGTTTGCTCTTTCGTCAAGAAGGACTCGGAACTCAAGGGAACGCCGGTCCTTCTCCTTGCGGGGACCTTCGAGCCTCTCAACAAGGACGAGGCGATCAAGGCCGGAGCCGACGACAGCATTGTAAAGCCTTTTGAATCTCAGGAGCTCCTCGACAAGGTGAGAGAGCTCCTTTCAAGATCCGGCGGAGTAGAGACTCCGGCCGCGCCCAGACCGGCCGCGGCCCCGGCGGCTTCAGCCATCCCTGAGATACAGACCAGCGACATGTGGGAAGCGGGAGACTTCCTTACACTGCCGGACGAGTTCGACTCATCGTCCTCGAAGGACGACAACGGACTTGGCGCTGACCTTGATTTCCTTTCCTCCGGCGCGCTTTTCGAAGCCGGAGACAGCAGGGAACTTTCATTGCCCCACGAGGGCGATGACTTCACGGACCTCGTCATACACGAAGAGGACCTCAAGCCGGTCGTCGAGCAGCAGGAGGCGCAGAAGTTCGAGCCCCTCTCAAACGAGCACAGCTTTGACACCGGCGGCTTCGAGCCCTTCAAGGAAGAGCCCGCGAGGACGCCCTTTGACATAAGCGCGTTCGAGCTCAGGGAAGAGCCCAAAAAGGCCGAGCCCTTTGAGGTAGAGTCTTTCGGACTCGACCAGTTCAAGTCTTCCGCCATGAAAGAGAGCGCCGGGACGGCTGAAGAAAAAGAGTTTGCCGAGCCTGACCTCCTCGAGATACCCGAAGATGTGATAGAGGCCGCTCCGTCGCCGTTCGGACGCGAAGAGGAAAACAGGTTTGAAAGGACATTCGAGGCGCCGAGGTCCATAAGAGAGGTAATGGCCCCTGAGTCAGCCGCGAAAGACGCCCGGTTTTCCGAGGAAGAGTTCGCCAGGGCGGTGCAGTTGGCCGCTGGCAAGGTCGAAGAAAGGCTCATCGAGGACATGAGCCTCAGGCTTGGCAAGGCTGAGGCAAAGGTCACCGAGGCGATAGAGCGTGCCGCCAGCCGTGCCGAAGAGAGGCTCAAATCCGAGATGGCGCAGAAGCTCTCAAGGGTCGACGCCCAGGTCGCGCAGGCCGTTGATGTAGCTGTCGCCCGCTTCGAGGAGAGGCTTGGCGCGGAGCTTGGCGCAAAGCTCGAAAAGTCGCTTGCCGTGCCAAAGGACCAGGTCGAGGCCATAGTCTCCAAGACCTCCCGGCAGGTAATAGAGCATGTGGCGTGGGAAGTCCTCCCCGAGCTTGCCGAGCGTCTCATCAAGAACGAAATAAACAAGGTAAAGGACACTCTTTTAAGAACAAGGTCCTGACAATAGAGCCGCAGGGCTCTGTCGTCAGCTTCATGAAGGCTCAGCTTCCAATCGTTCTCCGCCTCCTGATGGGGCGGAGAATTTTTTTGTTTTTTTTGCCTTGAAACCAACTTATAATCAACAGGTTAAACGCTAAAACAGGTACGAGGCGGCCCCGTCGGTCGACGCCAGAGGGGGGAAGAGCCTGTTTCGGTTTTTTTCTGTGGACAGCGCGCCTTCGCTGATGGCGGCTCCCGTGTTTTTTGATTGTTTCTTCCGGCTGCCTGGTCTTTGATCCACGGCAGCCTTTTTGCCTCAAATAAAACTGTTTGGAAAGCTGGTATGAGCGACAAGACACTTGAGAAAATTTACGAGCCGGTGACCGTCGAGGAGAGGTGGGCGAAGTTCTGGATAGACGAGAAGGCCGCGACCCCGGACCTTGCTTCCGGCAAGCCCTGCTTTTCAATGGTCATCCCGCCGCCGAACATCACCGGAGCGCTCCATCTGGGGCACGCCCTGAATTCCACTCTCCAGGACATACTCGCGCGCTACAAGCGTATGAAGGGCTTCAACGTACTCTGGCTCCCGGGCATAGACCACGCCGGGATAGCGACCCAGAACGTCGTTGAAAAGCAGCTCGCCGCCGAAGGCATGAGCCGCCACGACGCCGGAAGGGAAGCCTTCATCGAGCGGGTCTGGAAGTGGAAGGGAGAATCCGGCGGGACGATAATAAACCAGCTGAAGAGGCTCGGGGCGTCCTGCGACTGGACGCGCCAGCGGTTCACCATGGACGAGGGGCTTTCAAGGGCCGTCCGCGAAGTCTTCACGAGGCTCTATGAAGAAGGGCTCATATACCAGGGCGATTACATCATCAACTGGTGCCCGAGGTGCCACACCGCCCTTTCAGACCTTGAGGTTGAGTTCAGCGAAACCGACGGCAGCCTCTGGCACATGGTCTACCCGCTCGCCAAGCCGGTGGGCGATATAAAGTCGCTCATCGTCGCCACGACCAGGCCTGAGACCATGCTGGGAGACACCGCGGTCGCCGTAAACCCGGATGACGAGCGGTACAAGTCCATAATCGGTAAAAAAATAAGGCTTCCGTTTACGGACAGGGAGATACCCATAATAGGGGACGAGTCCGTCTCCATAGAGTTTGGAACCGGCGCGGTCAAGATAACTCCTGCCCACGATTTCAACGACTTCGAGGTGGGAAAGCGCCACAACCTGCCCTCCATCAAGGTCATGGACATCAACGCCCGCATGAACGAGAACGCGGGAGAGTTTGGCGGCCTCGACAGGTATGAGGCGAGAGGTAAAATAGTCGAAGGGCTCGAGGAAAAGGGCCTTCTGGATAAGACAGACAAGCACAAGCTCATGCTCGGGTGCTGTTACAGGTGCTCGACTATTGTCGAGCCGACGCTCTCGAAACAGTGGTTCGTGAAGGTCGCCCCTCTTGCAGACCCAGCGATAAAGGCGGTCGAGGACGGCTCGACGAGGTTCGTGCCTAAGAATTGGGAGAACCTCTACTTCGACTGGATGCGGAACATACGCGACTGGTGCATCTCGCGCCAGATCTGGTGGGGCCACAGGATCCCCGCGTGGCACTGCAAGGACTGCGGCGGCATTACGGTCGGCACAACCGACCCGACCAGGTGCTCGAAGTGTAATGGCGCCAACATAGAGCAGGACCCTGATGTGCTCGACACATGGTTTTCGTCGGCGCTCTGGCCCTTCTCGACGCTCGGCTGGCCGGATGAGACAAAAGAGATCGAGATGTTCTACCCCACGGGTGTCCTTTCCACGAGCTTTGACATCATCTTCTTCTGGGTCGCGAGGATGATGATGATGGGGCTCAAGTTCAAGGGCGACGTGCCTTTCAAGGACGTCTACATACACGCCCTCATAAGGGACGCCAAAGGGCAGAAGATGAGCAAGTCCAAGGGGAACGTCATAGACCCCCTTGTGATGATGGACAAATACGGCACAGACGCTTTCAGGTTCACTCTGGCGGTTCTTGCCGCGCAGGGGCGCGACATAAGGCTCGCAGAGGAGAGGATTGGCGGGTACAGGAACTTCTGCAACAAGATATGGAACGTCGCGAGGTTCACGCTGATGAACCTCGAAGGCTATGTCGATGGCCTCGACGAGACGAAGTTCAACATGGCCGACAAGTGGATATGGGAGAGAAGGAACGAGTGCATAAAAGAGGTCTCAGAGGCCATTGAAACCTACAGGTTCGACGAAGCCGGAAGGGTACTTTACAGGTTCGTCTGGCACGAGCTGTGCGACTGGTACGTCGAGCTCATAAAACTCGACCTCTGGGGAGAGCGCGGCCCGGAAAGAAAGCTTTGCGCCCAGCAGGTGCTTGTGACTGTCATGAGGGACGTGATGAAGCTCCTTCATCCGTTCATGCCGTTCATCACCGAAGAGATAGCTGAAAAGCTCCCCGGGTATGACGGGAGCGTGATGCTCTCGGAGTTCCCGAAAGAGGGGGCTTCCTTCGCGGCTGAGGCCAGCCGCATGGAAGACGCGATGGACGTCATACGGGCCGTAAGGAACATACGCACCGACATGAACGTCGCTCCCTCGGCCGTGACAGAGTGCGTATGCCACGTGAAAGACGCGGCATTGAGGGCCTCCATTCAGGAGAGCTCCGAGTACATAAGGCAGCTTGGCCGCATAAGCGAGCTTGTCATAACGGAGGGCGGGGAGAAGCCCTCTGACGCTGTCTCGGCCCTCGCCGGCGGCGGGGAGAGCAAGTCGATAGAGGTCTTCGTGCCGCTCGGCGGGCTCGTCGACTTCGACGTCGAGGAGAAGAGGCTATTGAAGGAATTGGAGAAGACAGAGGCCGAGCACGCGGGAGTGGCCAAAAAGCTCTCCAACCCCGAGTTCACTGACAAGGCCCCGGCCGAGATAGTCGAGAAGGACAGGGCGAGGTTAGAAGCCCTCACAGAGAAAAAAGCGAAGCTTGCGACCGGCCTCGAGAGGATAAGGAGCATAAGGCAATGATAAAGCCGTTGAAGAACGGGATACCCGGGCTCCTCGAATACTCGGCGGTACTTGTTGACGCGGCTCTTGCCGAGGACATCGGCAAAGGCGACATAACGACGAACGCCGTTGTAGGCAAGGGGCTTTCCGGCAAGGCCGAGTTCATAGCAAAGGAAGAGATGATCGTCGCCGGTCTCTTCATAGCCGAGATGTCCTTCATGAGGCTCGATAAAAAGGCTCTCTTCAAGGCGGCCTTTAAAGACGGCTCCAGGGTGAAAAAGGGCTCTGTCATAGCGACAGTCTCAGGCTCGATGAGGACGATACTCACCGGCGAAAGGGTCGCCCTGAACTTTCTCCAGAGGCTCTCAGGCATAGCCACCAAAACTGATTCCTTTGTCAGGGCCATGAAGTCGCCGAAGACAAGGCTCCTCGACACGAGGAAGACCACCCCGTGCCTGCGCTCCCTCGAGAAGTACGCGGTAATGGCGGGAGGCGGGACGAACCACAGGTTCGGCCTCTACGACAGCGTCCTCATAAAGGACAACCACATAATGGCGGCCGGGTCAGTGACTGCGGCGGTCGCCGCCGTGAAGAAAAAGTACAAGGGGCTCATCAGGATAGAGGTCGAAGTGACTGATCTCTCCGAGACAAGAGAGGCGTTGGCCGCCGGGGCCGACATCATAATGCTCGACAACATGAAGCCTGCCGCGATGAAAAAGGCACTGTCTCTCATAGGTGGCAGGGCTCTTGTCGAGGCCTCCGGGAATATCAATATCGATAACATTTGCGAGGTCGCCTCTACGGGGGTAGACTTCATCTCGGCCGGCGCGCTCACTCATTCGGCGAAGGCCATCGACATAAGCATGGAAGTCGTGTCAATATGGGAGAAAAGGAACAGGAAGTCGAGATAGTAAGGCTCCTCAAGGCTTCCAATGGTTACGCCTCAGGCCAGCGCCTGAGCGCGTCGCTCGGGGTCTCGAGGACTGCCGTGTGGAAGCACATCGAGGCTTTGCGCAAGATGGGCTACGCGATAGAGGCGAGCCCGTCAAAGGGCTACAGGCTCCTTATGGGTGACGCAAGGCCGTTTAACGGCGTAGAACTTTCGACTCTCCTCGCGGGCCGTTCGTTCGGAAGCGAAGTCCACTTTTTTGAGAGCGTTGATTCGACCAACGCCAGGGCCTTCGAGCTCGCCAGAAGCGGCGCTCCCGAAGGCGCGGTAGTAATAGCCGAGACGCAGACAAAGGGCAAGGGCAGGATAGGCAGGAAATGGGAATCCCCCGCCGGGACGAACCTTTACATATCGATAATACTCAGGCCGCCCGTCGCGCCACAGGGCGCGGCCGGGCTCACCTTCGCACTGGCTGTGGCCGTGGCCGAAGCTGTATCAAACAGAGGGCTGAAGCCAGCCGTGAAATGGCCAAACGATATTTTGACAGGTGGACGAAAGACGGCCGGAATACTTCTTGAGATGGATTCCGAACCCGACCGGGTGAACTTTGTCATAGCCGGCATCGGTGTCAACCTGAACATGAAAAAAGAGTTTTTCCCGGAGAACATAAGGGAGACAGCGACTTCCATCTGTGAAGAGACCGGCTCTCCGGTAGACAGGGCGGCCTTCACAGCAGACATGCTCTCAAGCATGGAAAGATGGTATGGAGTATACTTGAAAGAGGGGATTGAGCCGGTACTCGACGCTTGGAAAGGTTTTTTCCGCTCCACCGGAAAGCCGGTGAAGGTGACTTTCCTTGACAGGGTAGTAGAAGGCGTCTGCAGAGGCGTCGACTCGACCGGCGCGCTGCTCCTTGAAAGGGACGGCGCGATAGAGCGGGTCATATCAGGCGACGTGGAGGCTTTGTAGTGCTCCTTGCCCTCGACATAGGGAACACGAACATCGTGATAGGCGCCTTTGACGGACAGAGCCTCAAGGCCCACTGGCGCGTCTCGACAGACACCGCGAGGACAGCCGACGAGTACGGACTCACGCTCCTGGGCTTGCTGGCGGCCTCCGGCATAGATAAGAAGGCCGTGCAGGGCGCGATAGTAGCGTCGGTAGTGCCCCGCCTTACAGGGGCCGTGCAGGGCGCGATATTCGAGTACCTCGGGCTAACGGCCCGCCTTGTCACGCACCAGAACTGCCTCATCCCGGTCCTGACCGACGACCCGTCGGAAGTAGGCGCTGACAGATTGGTCAACGCCGTGGCGGCATACGCCGTTCACAGGCGCTCTCTCATCGTCGTTGATTTCGGCACGGCCGTGACCTTTGACCTCGTGACGGAAAAAGGCGAGTATGCAGGAGGGATAATAGCTCCCGGCATAGGCATCTCCTCAGAGGCCCTTTTCTCGAGGACGGCGAAGCTGCCGCTGGTCGAGGCTGTAAAGCCGCAGGCTCTCATCGGCACCAATACGATAGACTCGATGCGCTCAGGGCTTTTCTACGGTTTTCTGGGCCTTGTCGACGGCATAATCGAGAGGATGATAAAGGACGCCGGAGGGAGCCCGAAAATAGTCGCGACCGGCGGGCTCGCGCCGATGGTCATCGGCGAGTCGAAGTACATAACGGAATCAGACGAGTTTCTCACGCTCAAGGGTATGAAGATAATCTACGAAGGGAAGATTTAGCTGATGTCCGAGGCACGGGAGCAGTTCATAGCTGGCAAGAGGTTCCTGCGTGAAGAGAACTTTGACAGGGCGTTGCGGTCCTTTGAGAAGGCATGGAAGGACGACAAGGAGAACCCTGAGTTCATGTCGTACTATGGCCTGTGCAAGGCAGTCCGGGGCGGGGAGATAGGCCTGGGGTTAGAGCTTTGCACGAGGGCGATAAAAATAGAGTTCTTCAAGGCCGAGTTCTATTTGAACCTCGGCAGGGTCTACATGGCCGCCGGGAACAAGAAGGGCGCGATAAAGGTCTTCAAGAAAGGCCTGAGGTACGATCAGGGGAACGAGGAGCTTTACAAGGCGCTCACAGGCCTGGGCTTTCGGAGCAGGCCCATTATCCCGTTCCTCGACAGGGCCAACCCTGTGAACAAGTTCCTCGGCATACTCTTCAAAAGGACCATCCCCAACCTGTTCACCAGAAAAAAATAGGCTCTTGACCGGCAAATTCCTGTAACTCAAGGAGGTGGGTTTGTGGAAGTCTCCATGGACAAGAAGCGCAACATCTCGATAATAGCTCACGGCGGGGCCGGAAAGACCACGCTCTCAGAGGCTATCCTCTTCAACGCGAAGGCGATCGACAAGCTCGGGAGGGTCGACGACGCTACTTCCCACCTCGACTTCGAGCCTGAAGAGCAGAAAAGAAAGATAACCATCTCAGCGGCCATCCACCACTATGACTGGGGCGGCTGCCGGGTAAACCTCATCGACACTCCGGGCTTTTCCAACTTCCTCACTGAAACGCGCGATTCCCTCAGGGTCGTTGGGGGCGCGGTAGTAATCCTCTCCGCCATATCAGGCGTCAAAGTCCAGACAGAGAAAATATGGGAGTTCGCCGACGAGTTCGAGGTCGCGAGGGTCGCGTTCGTCAACAAGATGGACAGGGACAGGGCGAGTTTTCTGCGCGCCGTCGACGACATGGAAAGGGTCCTCAAGGTAAAGGGCGTGCCCATGCAGGTCCCGATTGGAGAGGGCCAGGATTTTCGCGGTCTCATAGACCTCATGGAGATGAAGGCCTACGTCTACTCTGGTGACGGCTCAGGGGCCTTTGAAGCGTCGGCCATACCTGAGAGCTTCAAAAACGACGCCTCCGCGATGAGAGAGAACATGGTCGCGGCGATAGTCGAAACTGACGACGCCCTTACCGAAAAATATCTCGGGGGCGAAGCTCTGACGACGGAAGAGCTCAAGAGGGCTCTTCGCGAAGGCGTCCTCACCAGAAGGTTCATCCCGGTCTACCTCGGCTCCGCCTTGAAGAACATGGGCGTCAATTTCCTCATGGACGCTGTCAACCTCACGCTCCCGTCCCCGTTGGACAAGGGCGCGATAAGGGGGCACGTAAAGGGCATAAACCCCAGGACTCTCGAGGAGACCGAGCACGAGCCAGACCCTTCGGCGCCTTTCGCGGCCTTCGTCTTCAAGAGCCTCATCGACCCGTATACAGGCAAGCTCTCGATATTCAGGATATTCTCAGGCACGATCCATTCTGACGCCACAGTGCTCAACTCGACGCGCGACGCAAAAGAGAAGCTCACGCACCTTTACCTCATGGAGGGCAAGAAGCTCAGGGAGGTCACGAAGGCCGAGGCTGGCGACATAATAGCCGTCTCCAAGCTCAAGGACACCCACATTGGCGACACTCTCACCGACGTCGTCTCCCCGGTGAGGTTCGCTCCGTTCCCGCCTGTTGTGGCGACCCTCTCTTACGCCATACACCCGAGGACAAAGGCCGACGAGGACAAGGCCCCCGGCGCGATAGAGAAGCTCATGGAAGAGGACCCGTCGATAGACTTCAAGATGGACGAGCAGACAAAGGAATTTTTGCTCTCCGGCGTGGGGCAGGTACACCTTGAGGTGGCTGTCGAGAAGCTCAAGCGCAAGTTCGGGTGCGACGTCGAGCTCAAGACGCCGAGGGTGCCTTACAGGGAGACAATAAGGTCGCACGTCAAGATACAGGGCAAATACAAGAAGCAGTCAGGCGGAAGGGGGCAGTACGGCGACGCGTGGCTCGACATAGCGCCTCTGCCCAGGGGAGGCGGCTTCGAGTTCGTCGACCAGATAACCGGCGGGGCCATTCCCAGACAGTTCATCCCGGCCGTTGAAAAGGGGCTGCGCGAGGCTCTGCGCTCAGGCGTCCTCGCGGGCTTTCCGGTAGTTGACGTGAAGGTAGCGCTCTTTGACGGGTCGTTCCACACGGTCGACTCATCCGAGATGGCCTTCAAGATAGCCGCGTCAATGGGCTTTAAAAAGGGCATGGAGCTCTCCCACCCGGTGCTCCTCGAGCCCGTCATGAAGATGGAGATAAGCGTGCCTGACGACAAGCTCGGCGACATAATAGGCGACATCAACTCGAGGCGCGGCAAGATTCTGGGGGCAGAGCCCAAGGCAGGCAGCCAGACGGTCAGCGCTCTCGTACCCATGGCCGAGGTCATAACCTACGCGACAGACCTGCGCGGCATGACAGGCGACCGGGGCATGTTCACCATGGAGTTCTCGCATTACGATGAGGTCCCGACCTACCTCAGCCAGAAGATAATCGCCGAGAACAGGCATGAGGGCGAGAGGCCGCAGTAGGAGATGAAACTCAAGGGCTCTCTTCTTAAATTCGTCTCACCCTCGTCCCCGAGGGAGTCCCGCGTGAATGCGGCGCGCTGCGTCTTCGGAGAAGACCTGCCGCCTGAGGACGAGGTAACGGTCCTTTTCGTCCTTGGCTTTGACAAGGACGCAGAACTCTCCGGCATCGCTAAAAAGAGCCTTCAGGAGTACACGCTCACAAGGCTCCTCGACGCCCTGGACGCCCCCCTTGACCCGCTCGTCATAAAAAAACTCCTCGAGCTCCGCGGCGATGACGACGCCGTGAAGATAATGGCCGCGCTCAACCCCGGCGCCGACGACGCGACCCTGAGTTCTCTCGCCTCGACCGGCCCTGAAGAGGTAATCGCCGTATTTTCGGAGGACAGGGAACTCCTTGCCGCGAAGCCCTTCATAAAAGAGGCCTTGAAGAAAAACCCGCTCACCCCGAATTCCGTGCGCGCCGCGCTCTCGGAGTTCAAGCCGAGGCCTGATGAAGACGCGCTCACGAATAAAGCCGCTGAGCCGCCCAAACTCCCTGTGGACCTTACTGATGAAAAACGCTCCAGGGCTGACGAGCAGAACATCTATAAGATCATAACCCAGCTCAACGCCGGCCAGAAGCTCAAGCTCGCCCTGAGCGGCAACAAATCCGCGAGGGACCTGCTCATAAAGGACTCGAACAAGATAATCTCCATGGCTGTCCTCAAGAACCCGAGGATAACCGAGGAGGAGGTCCAGAAGGTCACGCTGACAAAGGGCACGAACGACGACATGCTCCGCCACATAGCCAGGAACAAGGAATGGGTCAAGAGTTACGGCATACGGGTGGGCATGCTCACGAACCCCAAGACGCCGCTTACCGTCTCCCTGAAGCTCCTCGATACGGTCTACGAAAAAGAGCTCCATTCCATCGCCAAAAGCAAGAACATACCCAACGCGCTCGCCTCTGCCGCCAGAAGGAAGCTCGAGGCAAAGGGCAAGAAGGCGTAGCCATGCCTCTCGGGGTGCACACGTCGATAGCCGGAGGGCTCTGCAAGTCGATCGAGAGGGCTGTGCTGCTAGGCTGCTCCGCCATGCAGATATTCGGCAGGAATCCGAGGAGCTGGATATACAAGCCGCTTCCTCCTGAAGAAGCCCGCCTTTTCAGGTCAACGAGGGAGGCCTCAGGGCTCTGGCCGGTCGTTGTCCATACGAACTACCTGATAAATCTCTGCTCGCCAGACGAGGAGATCTTTTCCAAGTCCATAGACATCTTCTCAAAGGAGTTCTCCATTGCCGGGCAGATAGGCGCGGACTACCTTGTCACGCACCTGGGGAGCCCCAGGGACATGGGTCCGCGCTTCGCCATACAAAGGGCAGCCCAGGCGTTTAAAGAGGTCGCAAGGGCAGGGCTGGGCCTGAAGACGATGGTGCTCATCGAGAACACTTCAGGGGCCGGATCAGGCTTTGGGGGAAGTCTCAGGGATCTGGGCGAGGTAATAAGGGCCGCGCAGGAAGACGGGGTCGCCTCCGGGCTCTGCCTCGACACCTGCCACGCCTTTGCCGCCGGGTACTCCTTTTCTACCCCTGCCGAGGTCAGGGCCCTTGTCGAGGAGATAGACGAGGCGGTCGGGATGGAGAATTTGAAGCTCATTCATCTCAATGACTCGAAGGGCGCGTTAGCATCGAAGCTTGACCGCCACGAGCACATAGGAGGAGGCAGAATAGGCATCGAGGCCTTCAGGGCGCTCCTCGCGCACCCCGGCATAATGAAGGTCCCGATGATACTTGAGACCCCGAAGAATACGCAAGACGATGACCCCAGGAACCTCGCGATCGTCAGGGGGCTTCTCGAAGTTTCCTCGTAAGCTTTCCCCCTCGGTCCGGGCGGGGAAATTGTCCCGCGGTTTTTTTTTAATTCCCGGCTTGTTTTCGGCTCAAACCGGGCTTGATTTGATTCCCGTTTATGGTTTAGGATAACCTATCTTTTCCGGAGGTTTCATACCCATGTTCGACCTTGTGATAATAGGCGGAGGCCCGGGCGGGCTTACCGCCGGCATATACAGCCAGAGGGCCCGGCTCAAGACCGTGCTCCTTGAAAAGCAGATGGTCGGCGGCCAGATAGCCGTGAGCGACGTCATCGAGAACTACCCCGGCTTCCCGTCGATAAGCGGCGCTGAGCTCATGGAGAAGTTCGAATCTCACGCGAGGGGCCTGGGGCTCGAGATTCGCTTCACTGACGTCCTCGATATAGCCGTCGACGGCAATGTAAAGGTGATCAAGACCTCTGACGGCGAGATAAGGACAAAGGCCGTCATCATAGCGACCGGCGCCAAGCCTAAGAGGCTCGGCGTGCCCGGCGAAAAAGAGCTCACGGGAAAGGGAGTTTCCTACTGCGCCACCTGCGACGGCCCGTTCTTCAGGAACCTCAAGGTCGTGGTAGTGGGCGGAGGCGACACTGCTGTAAAAGAGGCGGTCTACCTCTCGAGGCTTGCAGCCAAGGTCTACATCGTCCACAGGCGCGACAGGTTCAGGGCCGAGAAGATGCACCAGGAGAAGATGGAAGCCGCAGAGAACATCGAGATGGTCACGAGCCATGTGTTGAAAGAGATAAAGGCCGAGAATAACCTCGTCAAATCCGTCCTGCTCGAAGACCTGAAAACCGGAGGTACGAGGGAGATAGAGGCCGAGGGCGTATTCATATTCGTCGGCATCAACCCTACGACAGACTTCGCGGACGTCGACAAGGACGCAGGCGGCTTCATAAAGACCTCTCCTGACATGAAGACGAGCACGCCCGGTATATTCGCGGCAGGGGACTGCCGCACGACCCCGCTTCTGCAGGTCGCGACCGCGGTCGGAGACGGCGCGATAGCCGCGGCCTCTGCCATAGAGTACGTAGAGGAGTTCGGCTCCGGCCACAATTAAAGCGTGAGGCCCCATTGAAAGGAAGGCCACCCCTTGCCCCTGTCATGGTCTCTTTCGGAGGCAACGCCCTGATAAGGCAGGGGCAGAAGGGCACGTTTGAAGAGCAGTTCGCGAACGCGGATGAGGCGTGCTCTGTAATAGCCGCCCTTTCTGAAAGCGGCTCTCCGCTCATAGTGACCCACGGCAACGGCCCGGTCGTCGGGAACATCGTCATAAGGAACGAGGCCGCGAAAGCCGTAGTTGCGCCAATGCCGCTTTTCATCGCTGACGCCGACTCCATCGGAGGGATCGGCTTCATGCTCCAGCTCTCGATCCACAACCATCTTAACAAAATAAAATCGCTCAGGACGGTTGCCACTCTGGTAACTCAGGTGGTCGTAGACCCTGATGATCCGGCGTTTTCCAACCCTTCCAAGCCCATCGGCCCGTTCTACGCCGAGAGAGAAGCCCGCTCCATCGAGAAAGAGCAAGGGTGGGTGATGAAGGAGGACAGCAATAGGGGCTTCAGAAGGGTCGTGCCCTCGCCCAGGCCCAAGAAGGTTGTCGAGGCGGTTGTGATAGAGCGGCTTGCTGCCGATGGGGTAATAGTGATAGCCGCGGGAGGAGGGGGCGTGCCAGTAGTCGAGGACTCTTTTGGCACTCTCCGCGGAGTTGACGCGGTCATCGACAAGGACCTCTCGACCGCCCTTTTAGGGGTAGAGGTCAAGGCAAGGCTTTTCATAGACCTGACGTCTGTCGAGGCGGTATATCTCGACTACAACAGTCCGGACCAGAGGGTGATAGGCGAGATGAGCGTACTCGAGGCCGAGCGCTGCCTTCTGGAGGGGCATTTCGCCGAAGGCTCCATGCGGCCGAAGATAGAGGCGGCGATAGAGTTTTTAAAGGGCGGCGGGGAAGAGGTCGTAATCACCTCGCCGGCTCTCGCGCTGGAAGCGCTCGCGGGCAGGGCAGGGACGAGGATATACCCCTAAGGTATTTCCAACGGGACAGATTTCATGTTATTCTTTCCAGACGAGGATTCTTATGGCTGACGAAATCATAAAGTGCCCTTCCTGCGGCGGCTCCATCCCTTTGACAGAGGCCCTTTCCGGCCAGATAAAGGAGAGCCTCAGGTCTGAGTATGAGCTCAAGGCAAGGCAGCAGGAGATAGAGCTTAAAAAGCGGGACGAGGAGCTTAAAAGGCGCGCCGCAGAGCTCGAGGAGTCGCGAAAGTCGGTTGACGACACAGTCGCCAGGAAGCTCGCCGCTGAAAAGGGCAGGTTCCAGGACGAGGCGAGAAAGCGCGCCATCGAGCAGGTCGATACCGAGCTCCGCGACCTCCGTGAGGAAAAGGCCAGGAAGGATTCTCTCCTCGACGAGTCCAGAAAAAAGGAGATAGAGCTCCTGCGCAGGAACAGGCAGATCGAAGAGGAAAAAAGGGCGCTCGAGCTCGAGACCGCCAGAAAGCTCGACGCCGAAAGGGAGAAGATACGCCAGGCGACGCTGGAAGCCTTCTCTGAGGAGCACAGGTTGCGCGACCTCGAGAAGGACAGGAAGATGTCCGACCTGATGAAGACCATCGAGGAGCTCAAACGCAAGGGCGAGCAGGGCTCCCAGCAGTCGCAGGGCGAGATACTCGAGCTAGATCTCGAGTCCATGCTCAAGGCCAGGTTCCAGTTCGATGTGGTGGAGCCTGTTGCCAAGGGCGTCAGAGGCGCTGATATAATCCAGAAGGTCTACACGAGGTCCGGCCTCCTTTGCGGATCTATCGCATGGGAGTCCAAGCGGACCAAGGCCTGGAACGACGAATGGGTCACGAAGCTCAAGGACGACCAGCGGGAGATGAAGGCGGACGTGGCGGTCATCGTCACTGAGGCCCTGCCAAAGGGCGTAGGCTCGTTCGGCCGGGTCGACGGCGTGTGGGTAACGACAGTGCCTCTGGCTGGCTCCCTTGCCGAGGCTCTTAGGGCGACCCTCACGGAAGTCTCTCTGGCGAGGGCTTCCGCCGTAGGCAAGAACGAGAAGATGGAGGCCATCTACAACTACCTTTCAGGCCCTGAGTTCAGGCAGAGGGTCGAGGGCATTGTGGAGGCGTTCAGCGCGATGAAAGAGGACCTCGAGTCAGAGAAGAGGGCCATGACGAAGATATGGGCCAAGAGGGAAAAGCAGATAGAGAGGGTCACATTGAACACGACCGGCATGTACGGCGACATGCACGGCATAATCGGCTCTACAATGCCTGAGATAAAGACGCTCGAGCTCGGAGCCGGGGACGAAGACGACCTGACGGACTGAGCCGGCCAGAAAAGGAAGATAACAGATGGGTACGATAGTAACTATAGCGATAATCTCGTTCGGCCTCGGGCTCCTCCCTGCGTTCATGGCCTCGCAGAAGGGGCGCAGTTTCGTTGCCTGGTGGGTCTACGGCGCGCTCCTTTTTCCGGTGGCCCTTGTCCACGCGCTCTTCATCGGCATGAGCTTCAAGACGGGCACCAAGAACTGCGGCTATTGCAGGATGGCCGTGAGCGTGAACGCCACGCACTGCCCCAGGTGCGGGCATGAGTTCATATCCCTCTGACCGGTGCGATGAGACCAGTTGACGAAAAGAGCGTGCTCTCCGGCTGGAGGGCGCGCCTTCACGAGATAATATTCGAGACCGACACGATTGCGGGCCGGCTCTTTGACGCCTCCCTCATCGCGGCGATAGTCGTGAGCGTCATCCTCGTCATGCTCGACAGCGTCGCGTGGATAAACGAGAGCTACGGCAGGGCCATTTACGCCGCCGAGTGGTTCTTCACCGGTCTGTTCACCGTCGAATATGTCCTGAGGCTTGTCTGCGTGGCAAGGCCTCTAAAGTACGCCACGAGCTTTTTCGGCCTTATCGACCTCATGGCCATAGTCCCCTCCTATCTTGACCTTCTCGTCCCCGGCGGCAGATACCTTTCAGTCGTTCGAGTGCTGAGGGTCTTGAGGATATTCCGCACCTTCAAGCTCTTCGAGTACATGACTGAGGGCATGTACATAGTGCAGGCCATAAGCGCGAGCAGGAAAAAGATCTCGCTCTTCCTCATAGCCATCCTGACGCTCGTGGTGATACTCGGCTCGCTCATGTACCTCATAGAAGGCGGCGAAAACGGGTTCACGAGCATCCCGAAGAGCGTCTACTGGGCGATAGTGACGATGACGACCGTAGGCTACGGCGACATAGCTCCCAAGTCGACGCTCGGCATGGGGCTCGCTTCAGTCGTGATGATACTCGGGTACGCCATACTCGCTGTGCCGACCGGCATAGTCACAGTCGAGATGGTCCACGCTTCAGCCTCCCGTAAGTCTTCCCAGGCCTGTCCGTCCTGCTGCGCCGAAGGCCACGATATCGACGCCGTCCATTGCAAATTCTGCGGCAGCAGGCTCAACTGACCTTCCTTTTCTTCTCTTAATCTCAATTGAAAGTCTTGAAGTTTGGCTCAGAGCTCTATCGTCATGCCGTCGTACGCGAGCTCAAAGCCTTTTGGCAGGGCGGGGTTGTCCCTCGTGTAGTCGAGGTTGTGGCCGAGGTGCGTGAATACGGTCCGTTTGGGGCCTATGGTGTTAGAAGCCTCGATAGCCTCATTGATCGAAAAATGCGTGGGGTGGGGTTTGTGGCGCAGGGCCCCGAGTATGAGGAGCTCGAGCCCCTTGAGCTTTTCCATTGAAGCAGGAGGTATCCCGTTGCAGTCCGTGAGATAGGCGAAAGAGCCTATCCTGTAGCCGAGTATCGTCGCTTCCCCGTGCATGATCTCTATCGGGGAGACGGCCGTCTCCCCGATAGAGAAGCCTGAGGAGACCTCCGTCGTCGTGAGGTTCGGCTTCCAGCCGTCTTTTCCGTCGACCCTGAAGATGTACTCGAAAATGGACCTTATCCTCTTGATGGTCTCTTTTTCGCCGTAGCACGGTATGGCCCTTCCTCCGGCGGCGAGGTTGAAGGACCTGAGGTCGTCGATGCCGTGTATGTGGTCTGCGTGGGCGTGGGTGTACAGGACCGCGTCGACCCGTTCGAGGCTGTTGGACAGAGCCTGTCCCCTGAGGTCGGTAGTGGTGTCTATGAGTATGTTATTTCCGTCTGTCTGGATGAGGATGGAAGATCGGGTGCGCCTGTTCCTCGGGTCGGAAGATGAGCAGACTTCGCAATGGCAGCCTATTACCGGAACCCCTGTCGAGGTGCCGCAGCCTAGGATCACAAGTCGCATACTGGTAAGTTCCCTGAAAGCCCGGGGCGAGGCTGTTGGCGCGTTTACTGGCGGCGCGAGGGGCTTTTATTTCTTGAACTCGCCCACGACCGTCAGCTCGGCGAGAACTTCGTCTTTGTGCGGAGCGTCCGCCATGAAGTCGGTAAGGTCGGCCCCGGCGTAATGCTCGAAGTGCATGCCGTCCATGAAAAGCGGGCTGTCAGTTGCGTCATAGACCTTGCCCTGGTACGCGAAATATATGGGCTCTCCCTGGGTAGAGCCGTCGAACTTCTTGAGTTCTGCTTCGTCAAATATCTTCATGGTCAGACAATATAAAACGGGGTCGGCATGAAAGTCAATACAAATACGGCCAGCGCGCTCAGAGCTATGAGCCGCCTTTTCGGGTCCATAGGCTCATTCTGGTCTTCGACCGGCGGGTGCCAGATGCCGATTATCATTATGAGCGCGGCCCACACGAACCAGCCCGGCCAGGTGAAGGCCCCCAAGACGGCCAGAGCGCCTATCATGAGCATCGAAAAGAGCCTGTGGCGCGCTCCGAGTAGCGAATAGATGATGTGGCCGCCGTCGAGCTGGCCTATTGGCAGGAGGTTCATGGCCGTGACGAAAAAGCCGATCCAGCCCGCGAAAGCCACAGGGTGCAGGAGGACGTCGTGGGTTGCCGGCAGAGGCCCGATGGTTATGTAGGAAAGTGCGTGGAATATGAGAGAGGAGCCGAGCCCGAGCGAGCCGGAGGCCATGCTCTTCGGGATTATGGCCGAGTGCCCGAGCCCCCACCATGTGACGAATATCGCGACGACGAAGCCGGCCAGAGGGCCGGCCGCGCCGATATCCACGAGGGCGGATTTTGTTGTTATCGGTGATTTTATCCTTATGACCGCGCCGAAGGTGCCTATCATGGGAGGGAACGGCGGGCCGGGGATGAATGTAGGCAGGGTCGTCGTGACGCCATGTCTTCGGGAAGCTATGAAGTGCCCCAGTTCGTGCGTGCCGAGTATGAGGAGGAGCGAGAGCGAGAACGGGACCCCTTTTAAGAGGCTCCACGGGTCTGCGAGGATGTCCGCGCCCTGGTAGAGCGCGCCGGATATTACTGTCGTTATTACGGTCGCGATAAAGAGCGTTGCCGGAAGCAGGACTTTCGGTCTTTGGGCCTGCGGATGATAGCCGGAGAAATTGCCGTTATCTCCCATCAGCCGGCCCAGGTGTTCTGGCTCTTCACGTATTCGTGGTAGAACTCTATCACGGCCTGTCCAATTGACAGGATGAGCGGGCCCGCGATGATGCCTATGAGGCCGAAGACGTTCACGGCCCCGAATATGCTGAAGAAAAGGAGGAGGGGGTGGAGGTTGGTCTTGCCGCCTATGATGTAGGGGCGCAGGATGTTGTCGACGAGACCGATGACGAATACGCCCCATATGACGAGCATCGTCCCGCCGAATATGTCGCCTTTCAAAAACAGGTATGCTGCGACCGGCCCCCAGACAAGCGAGCTGCCGACGCTCGGCAGAAAAGTCGCGAAGAACATGACAAAGCCCAGGAGGAGCGCAGCCGGTACCCCGAGGAACCAGAACGCGAGGCCCCCCAGAAGGGCCTGCACCAGGCCGACCATGATCCCGCCGTAGATGGTTGCGTAGATGACCCCGCGGTTCTTGGCTATTATCATGTCCTTGTGGTGGTCGGTTATGGGGATGAGGTCCTTGATTATTTCAAAGAGCTTGTCCCCGTCCTTGAACAAAAAGTACATGGAGAAGAAGGCGAGGAAGAGGTTTATGAAGAACTCCGCGAAGCTCTTGACGAAGCCCGTCAGGCTCTGCCCGGCATAAGCGGCGGCCTCGCGGACTGTGCTGGCGAAGATGCCCTTCAGGTTGATCGTGTGCACATCGACATAACTTCCCACATACTTCTCAAGGAGCTGGACGATGAACAAAGGGGATTTGTGGGCCTTTGTGGACACCTGCTGGAGGTAGCCCTCGGCCCAGTTATAGAGGTTGAGAAGCTCTCCGGCCATCATGGTGCCGATGATAGCCAGCGGTACTATGATGAAAATGGCTATGCTCAGGCACGCTATGAGGGAGGCGAGGTACGTACGTTGTCCTGTCTTTTTCAGGAGCCAGCGGTAGTAGGGGTAGAAAAGGACTACCAGCACGGCCCCCCAGAAAATAGGTATGAAAAACGGGACCATCATGATGAACATGAGGTACCCGACAAGCAGGGCAAGTAGAACGGCCAGTAAGTATTCCCACTTCATTGGGTGGAGTCCCGGGGATAGAATCTTTTTGATTTCGGCATCTGTTCTAAGTATAATTATATTTCAATAAATTACAAGGGGTTTCATCCCCTGCAGCCGTTTATAACCGTTCAATTAAAGGGAGTTTTTTAGTGGGAACAAAAGCTGTGGCTCTTCTTTCCGGCGGGCTCGACTCGACGCTGGCGGTAAAAATGATGATCGACCAGGGCATTGAGGTGCATGCCCTGAACTTCACTTCCGGTTTTTGCACCTGCAACCACGGCGGCAAGGACGGCGGCGGGTGCAGGAGCGAGTCCAAGAGGGTCGCCGAGGAGTTCGGCATCCCCCTCAAGGTCATTGTAAAGGGAATGGACTACATTGAGCTCGTCAGGAGCCCCAAACACGGCTACGGCAAGGGCATGAACCCGTGCGTCGACTGCAGGATCTTCATGTTCATACAGGCAAAGAAGTACATGGCCGAGATCGGGGCCTCCTTCATCATAACCGGCGAGGTCCTCGGCCAGAGGCCCATGAGCCAGAGGAAGGACGCCATGCGCGTAATAGAGCGCGAGAGCGGTCTCGAAGGCCTCATCCTTCGCCCCCTCTCAGCCAAGCAGCTTGAGCCGACCATCCCTGAAAAAGAGGGGCTGGTCGACAGGGAAAAGCTCCTCGACGTCCTGGGCAGGAGCCGCAGGCAGCAGATAGACCTTGCTGAAGAGCTCGACATAAACAACTATCCGTGCCCCTCCGGCGGGTGCCTCCTTACCGACAAGATATTCTCGAAGAAGGTCAGGGACCTTCTCACCAACAAGAAGGATGTGACCAAGAAGGACCTCGCCCTCCTGAAATCCGGCCGCCACTTCAGGCATGGCGGCGCGAAGGTCATACTCGGCAGGGACGAGGCCGACAACTCGGTTCTGAGAAAGATGATACAGGAAGGCGATGTCTTCATAGAGCCGGTCGGGTTCCCAGGACCCGCGGCGATAGTCTCAGGCGGGGACAGCCCTGAGATAAGGGAGTACGCCGGGAGCCTCATCGTCAAATACGCGCTCGAGAAGGCGGGCTCTCTTCGCACGTTGAGGGCAGTGCGCGGCGAGGATACTGTTGATTACGAGGTAGCCGGGCCGGCGAGCGACGAGCTTATAACCGGGACGAGGGTATGCTGAGAGGGTCGGCTCCGTCCGTCCCTGCGAAAGACGCTGCCCACGAAAAGCTGGAGAAGCTCCGCGATATCCTCAAAAACATGCGTTCGGTGCTCATCGCCTTCTCAGGCGGGGTCGACTCGACCTTTCTCCTCAAGGTCGCCGTCGACTCGCTCGGGAGCAGGGCCTGCGCTCTGACGGCGGTCTCTCCGACATATCCCCAGAGGGAGCTCGAAGAGGCGAAAAGGCTCGCGTCCCTTATCAAGGCGACCCACGTCATAGTCGACTCAAACGAGCTTGAGATCCCGGGCTTCGCCGACAACACCGAGAAGAGGTGCTACTACTGCAAGAGCGAGCTCTTCACCATATCCATCGCCGAGGCGAAGGAGCTGGGCTTTGAATGCGTGGCCGACGGCTCAAACGTCGACGACCTCAGTGATTACAGGCCGGGCAAGGCCGCGGCGCAAGAGCTTGGCGTAAGAAGTCCTCTTCAGGAGGCCAATCTTACGAAAGAGGAGATACGCCTCCTCAGCCGCGAGATGAATCTGCCGACATGGGACAAGCCTGCCTTTGCCTGCCTGTCGTCGAGGTTCCCTTACGGCACGAGGATAACAGAGGAGCGAGTCGGCAGGGTCGCCAGCGGAGAAGATCTCTTGAGGGAGCTGGGTTTCCGTCAGTTCAGGCTGCGTTATCACGGGGATATCGCGCGGATAGAGGTCGACGAGGGCTCATTGAAGCTCTTCCTCGACGAGGGAGTAAGAAAAAAGGCGGTCGAAGGGTTGAAGGCGGCAGGCTTTGTCTACGTGACGCTCGACCTTCAGGGATACAGGCAGGGGAGCATGAACGAGGCCCTGGAAAAAGACTCTCAGGCATAGCGGGGTTGATGCCGGTAGAGTAACGGGCCATTCAAGGCCCGTTTTTTTTTGCGTCAGAGAGCCTCTTCGCTCGATGAGTCCTTCGACTCCTCGAGCCATCTGTGAAAGTGGTTTTTTACTATCGACTTGAAGAACGCGCCCTCCGGGTTTATGAGCTCGTAGATGACCATGGGCGTGTTCGCTTCGAACCCTTTGAATATGACCTCGCCGCTCTTGTGGAAGATCTCAATCCTGTCGGCCCCGCGCACGGACTCGTGGCTGAACCAGAACTCGAGGGTCTCCGACGGGAAAAAGAATTGCTCCAGCAGTTCATTGCCAAGCGAGCCGGTCTCGACCTTTTTGTTGAAGAACCACTTGGAGCCCCTGTTCTCCCTTATGTAGGCCTCGAGCGCGTCGATGTTGAGCGCCTCTCCCTTGTTGTAGATGTCCTTTGTCGAGGATATGACCCGCAGTGAAGAGAACGGCTCGCCAGAGATTATCCTGTTGAGGTCGCCGTAGAACTCGCTGGCCATGACCTGGCTCATCGCCTTGGCGCTGGAGTCCTTGCGGCTTGAGATCAGCTTTTCAAAGGACGAGTCAAGCTCCGGCGGCAGCTTGACGGAAAGCACCCTGTCTATGTAGATGTCGAACGGGTATTTTATCTGCCGGTCCCTTTTTTTTGTCCTTTCCGCCTCCAGCGTCATCTCGAGCTTGGCACGCACGAGCGGGTTCCTGAAGGTCCCTCTTGACGCCTCGTTTATCTTCTCTCCTATGGAGACGCTCACCGGGCCTGAGAACTCGCCCCTCGACTCGACGATGACCGTCTCGGCCTTCGCCCCGTAGGAGATGTACAGTCCGGCTTCGAGCTCCCCTTTTATGGCGGTCTCCAATTCCTCGCGGTAGGTAGTCTCGAGCCTGTGCTCTTCTTCCCCGAGGGCGACGAGCCTCGTTTCAACGCCGGATTCGTTGCTCTCGAGCGCGGCGTTGAGCTCGGCCCTCTTGAGCTTGAGGTCGCTCTTTCTCGCCTCGAACCTCTTGTGGACTTCTTCGAGTATCTCTTCATCGAGCCTGGGAGGCAGCCTCCTGGTGAGCTCGTCCCTGTAACGCCTTATTATCTGCTGTATGTCCTTGGCGAGGGCCACGAGATAAGTGACCCCGCCCGAGAATATGGCCGCGTCCCCGGGGAGGTTGGTGAGCCGGATGCCTTTTTCGTCGGCGCCTATCCCGGTGCCCATCCCGTATTTGCTCGCGGCGTTGAGTATGGGCTTGTAGAAGTACTCCCTCATGAAGTCGGCCATGGCGATTTCCTTGACCTTGAGGGTCTTCCTTGTGAAGTCCTTCATGTCGACGAAGAGCTGACCCTCTTCCTCGATGGTCAGGGTCTTCAAGACCGGCCTGTCGTCGGTCGAGAAGCGGTAGAGCCTGCCCCTGCCGTATTCCTCCACGAGCATGTTGTTCTTGAACTCCTCGCGCCTGTCGGCGAGGTAGCCGCGCATGAGACCGGCGTAGGTCTCGGCGTGCTCGTCGAGCCTTAGCGCGAAGTACCCTTCGATTACCGGGGCTGTCTCCTCGGCCTTTTTCGACCCCTTGAGGAAGCTCGAGAGCATGGACTTCCTGAAGCCTGAGAGGAACTTGAGGAACGCCTCTATTATGTCGGCCCGCCTCTGGTCGCGCGCGTACCTTGTTTTGACCTCTTCGAGCCCTTCCGCGAGGCTCCCTACGGCCCTCTGGTCGGAGAGGAAGTTCTTTATGAGCCTGTCCTCGTTGTACAGTTCGAACAGGATTGACTGCACCTCGGTGCCCGGCTGCTCGAACTCGGAGAAGTACTCGAGGGACGCGGCCCTGAACCTGTTTATGTCGGATTGGGCCTGCACTGCCTCGAGGGCCTCGCTGTTCTTCCTGACCTGGGACGCGGCCCTTGAGATGAACTCCTCAGAGCCGTCAAATTCGTCGATGTCGGTGACGATGTTCGAGAGCGCTTCGAGCGTGTCGTTGTTCACGCCGTAAGGGTTGATCGTGCCTCCGACGAGGTTTGAAGGGATGGACAGGAAAGATCTCGGGGTAAGGGCGCTCAGGAGAAGCGTCTCGGCGGCCTGGCTGTAATACGTCGCGCCAGACGAGCGGAGCTTCCTGAAGCAGCCCAGGGTCGCCGTCCTTATGGCGTGGAACATGACGAGCCCGATGGCCAGCTCGGCCTTCTCGTACGAGAGCCCCTTTATCCTGAAACCCTTGACCTTCTCTTTTTTCTTCCTTACCACGTTGACGAGCGCGAGGAGCGCGAGGTATGAGGTCCTCTCGTCTCCTCCGGCCCTGGCCTCTTCCTTGAGCATCTTCTCGAGGTACTCCGAGAACCACCTGAGGAACCTGCGGCCGTGGCCGTCCGAGCCGAGCCAGTTGGCGATGATGGCGCTGTCGATGTAGGGTGTGCCAGAGAGGACTTCGAGGGCGATCTCCTTTTCAAGGGAGTCGGCGATGAACAGGTCTGTCCTGAAGGTCTTGTCCTTGAGCACTCCGGTGGTGATTATGAGAGGAGCGCCTTCCTTCGCGCCTTCCATCTTGGGCTCGTAGCGCCTCATGAGGAGCGAGGTGAGGCCCAGGACCGCCTGCTCTATGCAGGTCTCGTCCTCGCCGCCCATGTGGAAAGGGACCTTGAGCTCGGCTATGGTCTCGCCGTGCTTGAAGCGCATCTCCCTGGGGTCTATGGTCCAGGGGCGTCCGGCGCTTATGTCGAACTTTTTGTTAAGGAGCGAGGCGAAAAGGTCAAGCCGCTCCCGGTTGTACGTGGACATTGTTAACCGCCTATTAAAAAACGCAATTCACCATTATAAAAGCAAGCTTATCAATAAACAGGTTTGTAAATCAAGGCCGTAAGTCACAAAATCTTGACCTTGTGCGCCGGCCTTGAAATGGGTTAGAATAACCTGAATTTTACACACGTTTCCAACAGGTTACATAAATGACGGACAGCCGACTGACCCAGAGAGCCTCAACGATTGCTGCCGCGGCTTCGTGCTTGCTGCTGGCCGTGGCAGTCTATTCGAATACGTTCTTTTCGGCCTTCCAGTTCGACGACTACCTCTACGTCATAGATTATTGCCGGGCGCACTCGCTTGAGAGCTTCTGGCCGCCTGAGGGCACGAGGTACCTCACATACCTTACCTTTGCCCTGAACTACCGGGCTGGCGGCCTTGACGTGGCCGGTTATCACGCTGTAAACCTTCTCATACACGCCATCAACGGCTTGCTCGTTTTTCTCGTAGCGTCCTCTCTCATGCGCTCCCCGAGGCTCGCTCAAAAGGGGCTGCCGGAATTTCACATGGCGCTCCTTGCGGCGCTACTTTTCATTGCCCACCCTGTGCAGACCGAGGCCGTCACCTACATCACCCAGAGGTTCGCTTCCCTTGCGACCCTCTTTTATCTGCTCGCTCTGGCCTCTTACCTCAAGTACAGGTCTTCTGGCGCCAGTGGAGCTTCGAAGGCCGTGTTCTACGCCATTGCCCTTCTGTCGGCCTTTGCCGCGCAGTTCACGAAGGAGATAAGTTTCACTCTCCCGTTCGTCATGCTCTCAATCGAGTTCGCCTTTTTCAAGGGGCCTTTACTGCCGAGGCTCCTTAAGCTCGCGCCCTTCATGCTGGCCATGGCGGTCATCCCGTTGACCCTGTTCGGCCTTGGCTCAGGGGAAGGGGTCGGTGGCGAGATAATGGGTTTGCAGCTCAAAGACCTCCGTGAGATATCCCGCCACGATTACCTTGTAACGCAGTTCAGGGTGATCGTGACCTATCTGAGGCTCCTCGTCGTCCCCGTCGGCCAGAACATCGAATACGACTACCCGATGTTCCACAGCCTCTTCACGCCTGAGGTGCTCTCATCGTTCGTTTTCATCTGTTTTCTCTTTTTCGGGGCGATATACCTCTTCTACCGGTCGGTCAAGGGAGGCAGCGGCCTCCTATCGTTAATATCGGCAGGTACGCTCTGGTTTTTTACTACTATTTCGGTAGAATCGTCGATAGTGCCGATAAAAGACCTTATTTTCGAGCACAGGCTCTATCTGCCTTCTGCCGGTGCCGCGATAGCCGCGAGCGCGGCGGTCTTTCTTTTCGCTGAAAAATTCTTCAGTAGGGCGAGCGCCTGGAAGGTCCTCGCGGCGGCCGTCGTCCTTTTCGTCCTGCCGCTCTCGGTAGCGGCGTTCGAGAGGAACAAGGTCTGGAAGAACGAGCTGACGCTCTACGAGGACGCGGTCAAAAAGAGCCCGTCCAAGGAGCGCGTGAGGTACAACCTCGCCTGGGCGTATCACAGGAACGGTGAACTCGACAGGGCGATAGAAGAGTACAGCGCAGATTTAAGGCTTGCCCCTGACAAGGACAAGGCCCATTACAACCTTGCCCTCATATACAGAGGCATGGGGAAGAGGGAAGAGGCGCAGCGCCATTTCCTCGAGGCTTTGAGGATAAAGCCCGACCCTGTCGCCTATTACAATCTTGCCATGCTCTACCACTCTGCCGGGGAGCTCGACCCCGCCATAGCCTCCTATGAGGCGGCGCTTAAGGCAAGGCCCGGTTACGAGGACGCTCTCTATAACCTCGGGGCTGCCCTCATGGAAAAAGGCGACCTTGCCGGTGCGGCCGAACGCTTCAGTTCCGTCATAAGGCTCAACCCTTTGAGCGCTGACGCGATCTACAACCTCGGCAGGGTCTACGCTAAAGAGGGCGACACGAGGAGAGCGGTCCTGGCTTTTACAGAGGCTTTGAGGATAAAGCCTGATTTTGCCGAGGCAAGGGCGGCCCTGGCCTCGGTCGGGGGCGCGAAGTGACTAAAAAGGCCATTGCCATAGCAGTCGTAGCGGCAACTGTCATCGCTGTCTGGGCGGTGACGCTTGGCAACGGCTTTGTCTACGACGATCACAAGTACATCCTCGGCAACCCCTGGATAAGGGATACGGCGTTCATCGTTGATATCTTCTCGTCATCTACATCGGCGTTCAACCCGCTGGAAGCCGTCTCGAATACTTACAGGCCACTTCTCTTCACGCTCTATCTCGGCGAATACCTTGCCTTCGGGTTCGACCCGTTTTATTTCCACCTCGTGAATGTCCTTATCCACGCCGCCAATTCAGTGCTCGTTTTTTTCGTGGCGTACAGCCTGTTTGAGAAGGAGGGGCGCCCCGATGTGCTGCCGGCGCTCTTTGCCGCTCTCGCGTTCGGTCTCCATACGGTGAACTCCGAGGTGGTCAACTGGGTCTCGGCCTCTACCGAGCTCTTCTTCACGCTCTTTGTGCTCGCCGGACTGAACCTGTACCTGAGGCGGGGCTCAGGGTGGCTCAGCGCGCCGTTCTTCCTGTGCGCCCTGCTTTTCAAGGAGACGGCCGCCGCCCTGCCTGTCATCGTATTCCTTTATGATTATTCCAGGGGTGCGCCTCTTCGCGGCAGGTGGAAGGCCTATCTCCTTTTCGCGGCGACAGGCGCGGCGTACGCCGCGCTGAGGCTCAATGCCATAGGCGGCGTCATGCACCACAAGCAGATAAGCCTGTCTTTCTTAGAGACGGTCATAAACATGTTCCCGCTCGTTGCCGCCTACTTTTACAGGCTGGTCTTTCCGGCGTCCCTGAGCGTCATATACGATTTTCACGTGGCGAGAGAGGTCTCTGACCCGAGGGTCATCGCTGGGGCCGTCATTGTGCTGGCCTTCTGCGCGGCCCTGTTTTTCGCGAGGAAGCGGCCTTCTTTAGTCGTGGGGCTTTCGATGATGGCCGTGCCGCTCCTGCCGGTCCTCTACGTTCCGGCGCTCTCGAGCTCGGCGATGGCAGACAGGTACCTTTACCTGCCATCGGCCGGGCTTGCGATAGTCCTTGCGTACTTCCTGCCCAGGAGCGGCTCGAAGGCGTCAAAGGCTTCGATAGCCCTTGCCGCCGCCCTTCTCGTCGCGTGGGGCGCGGGGTCTGTTGCGAGAAGCAAGGTCTGGAAGAGCGATTACACGCTCTGGGCCGACGCCGTAAAAAAAGCCCCGTACTCGCCCAACGCCCACTACAATTACGCGTGGGCGAGCCAGAACGCCGGCAACACCAGGGACGCGGTCGAGCACTACCGCAGGGCCGCCTCTCTGGCCCCGAGCGCCGACGCCCATTACAACCTCGGCCTTATCTACATGGGGCTCTCGATGATAGACGAGGCCGCCTCCGAGTTCAGTAGAGCTCTCAGGGTCGACCCTTCCTATGACCAGGCGAGGGTAAAGCTCATCGAGATACAACGCTTGAAGGACTCTGGCGCGTGAGAGGTTTTTCGCTGATAATACCGGTGCACAACGAAGCGCCGATACTCGAGGCCAATGCCCTGGCTCTTGACAGGTACCTCTCATCCATCAAGGGGCTCGATTACGAGATAATACTCGCGTGCAACGGTTGTGTGGACTCTTCCGGGGAGATAGCCGCTCATCTGGCGAAGCGGAGCCGCAGAATAAAGAACCTGTCGATAGAGGGCAGGGGGCTGGGTACCGCGATAAAGGCGGCATCTGTGGCCGCGGCCCACGACATGCTGATGTTCTACGCGATCGACCTGCCCTTCGGCCTCGAAGTGATAGGCGAGTCTGTGAAGGCTTCTCTCGACAACAACGGGGCCGTAGTTGTCGGCTCGAAGGGGCACCCCGGCTCGATAGTTGAAAGGTCTCTGGCGAGGACTCTTTTCTCCGGCACCATATCGCTTCTCAACAACCTCTTCTTCGGCCTGGGAGTTAAGGACACGCAGGGCTCAATACTTTTTTTCAGGGAGCCGATAACGAAGTACGGGAAGTACATGGACAACCCCGGCCCGTTCTTCCAGGCGCAGATACTGATATACAGCAAAAAATGCGGCTACGAGATAGTGGAGATTCCGGTGAGGCTCAAAAAAGAGCTTAGAAAGACCAGGTTCAGCCTCGCTGGCGACGGCTGGCGCTACCTGAAGGCGATCTTCAGGGAGCGCGTAAAGCTCCTGGGTGTCAGATGAACACGAACGGAGGCTTTTTCAAAGGCACCGCTCTGCCTGTCATCGTCCTCGCGCTCTCGGTCTTCGCCGTCTATTACCCGGCCCTCGGCTACGGCTTTGTTTACGACGACAGCGAGCTGATTCTGGGGAACAGGTGGGTCTTGAGCTTCTCGAACATCCCAGAGGCCTTCTCTACCCATACCTTCGGCTTCAGGGAGGAGGGCTATCAGGCGATCTCTTACAGGCCACTGCTCTTCGTCATATACATGGCCGAGTACGCCCTCTTCGGTTTCGAGCCATGGGGCTGGCACCTCGTGAACGTCACTGCTCACGCCGTGAACGCGGCGCTGGTCTTTTTTATCCTGAGGCAGGCCGTCGGGGGTGAAGGCCGGGGTTATGCCGCAATCATGCCGGCCTTTGCCGGAGCCCTCATATTCGCGCTCCATCCAATGAATGCCGAGTCTGTCTCATGGCTCGCGACCATGGCAGAGCTCACCTTCACTTTTTTGTGCCTGGCCGCGTTTTACATCGAGGCGAGGCGCACGGACGCCACGGCATGCGGGGCTTTTGAGAGGGCGGCTTCAAGGGTTCTGCCAGCCCTCTTTTTCCTCTGCGCGCTCCTCCTGAAGGAGACGGCGGTAGTGCTGCCGGTCATCGTCTTTGCCTATCAGGCGGCAAGAGTGGGTTTGAAGAACCTCCTGTCCACCGCCTCGACGGTCTCAAGATACCTGCCCTACGCGGCGGCATCCGTAGTATACGGGGGCATGCGCGTCTACGCTCTCAAGGGCGAGGTGACGCCAATGGCGACTCTCCACTCCTTTCTTTCCCCGTACGAGTTCGCGCTCAACGCCGTCGTGCTCCTCGCCAGGTACTTCAAGGCCCTTGTGCTGCCCTTTGGCGAGCCTCCGCTGCAGCTCATGGACCCGGTCTTCTCGCTAATGGAGCCGAGGGCCGCGCTCTGTGCGCTCGTGGTCGTTGCGGTACCGGTCGTCCTTGCCGTCACGCTAAGGCGCATAACAAGGCTCTGGCTTCTGACGCTCGCCATCGTCATTCTTCCGATACTGCCCACGCTCTACTCTCCTGCGATAAGCAGGTTCCCTTTCGCGGACAGATACCTTTACTTCCCGACAGTCGGGCTGGCCATGCTCATTTCGATTGTGCTCGCATGGGCTTCGTCCCGCTCTAAAGTATGGGGACGGGCCGGCATTGCCATCGCGCTCGTTGCCGCGCTCCCCGCGGCCGGCCTCGCCCGCCAAAAGAGCGCGCCCTGGGCAAGCGACCTCACTCTCTGGAGCGCGGCGCTTGAATTCCAGAGCGCGAACTATGTCGCGATCCACTCCGTAGGGGCCGCGCGCATGACAGAAGGGCGTTTTCAGGAGGCCGTGAGCCTTCTTGAGAGATCGCTTCAGCTTAATATCTCCAGCTCTCATCCTGACCCGTCGATGGTCATCCTTACAAGGAAGGCCCTCTCGCTGGCCGCTCTCAAGGCCGGGATGTTCGACAGGGCTGAAAGCTATCATGAATCTTACCTTGAGCTCGTCCCTGAGGACGCGCAATACCTTTATAACCTCGCGGTCTTAAAGCACAGGCGAGGGGCTTTCAACGAGGCGGCAGAGCTCTATGAGCGCTCGGCCCTTTATTCAAGACAGCCGGATCTGAGCAAGATGGCGCTCTCAGGTCAGTCCGAATGCTTTCTCGCGCTCGGCAGGAGGGCTGAGGCCCTCGATAAACTGCGCGAGGCGCTCAAGTACGCCCCAACGGACGCTTTTATCCTCGGGAAGGTCCGTGAGCTGGAAGCGGGCGCTTTGTGACAAAGGCTGTTTGTCCCGGCTCCGGCTTTGTGCTATAATCGCCGGAGTTCGGGCTTTGAGGGGGCATGAGTGAGCTTCGAGAGGGAAGGCGTATTCATACACGAGACTGCCGAGGTCTCTCCTGACGCGGTAATAGGCGCCGGCACCAAGATATGGCACCAGGCGCAGGTAATGCCAGGGGCCATGATAGGCCAGAACTGCAAGATCGGCAAAGGCGTCTACATAGACACCGGCGTCAAGATAGGCGATAATGTCAAGGTACAGAACTATGTATCTGTATACAGGGGCGTGACAGTCGAGGACGAGGTCCTCCTTGGCCCCCACATGACCTTCACCAACGACCTGTACCCCAGGGCCAGCAAAAGCGAATTCGTCATATACGAGACACTGATTAAAAAAGGCGCCGCAATCGGCGCCAACGCGACAATAGTCTGCGGCGTCACGCTCCACGACTACTGCATGATAGCGGCCGGCGCGGTAGTGCTCTCCGACGTCCCGGCTTTCGCGCTGGTCGTCGGCAACCCCGGACGGGTCACCGGCTACGTCTGCAAGTGCGGCACGAAGCTTGAATTGGAAAAGCTCCCCAGGCAGGGCGTGAGCTCCAGGACGACAGTCTGCCATGAGTGCGGCAAGACCTACGAGTTCCAGCTTGGCCTGATACCGGTGTTGTAGGGAAGAAAAAGCGAGAAAGGAACGCTTGAGAGCCGATGAGTTCCATAAAAGAAAAACTCACTAACATGTTCTCGAAGGTGATGGCGGGCACTGTGACCAGGGAGGAGGGCACCATGCTCATCAACCACCTGGTCAAGGAAGACCCGGCCGGCACCGTAAATGAGCTCGCCTACCTCGTTGAAAACCCGCCGCCCGGCGTGTTCCAGAAGACCATACTCCACACGATAGCGCTGGCCAGGAACAAGGCCTTCTTCGGGATAATGGTCTCGTGCCTGGAGCACAAGAACGAGGAAGTGTCGGCGCTCGCTGCCCAGGAGCTCGCCAAACTCAGGACGGCTGAAGCAAGGGAGACTCTGACGGAGCACCTCGACAGCGAGTCCTACCAGGTGCGCAAGGCCTCGGCTCTGGCAATAAGCGAGGGGCTTGCCGACGGCACGGAGGTCCTGAAAAACCATATACTCAGGTCCTCCGAGCCCTTTTACAGGCTCACGTCTGCCCAGGCCCTGGGCAGGTCAGGCAAAAAAGGCGTGGAGGCTCTGCTCTCCGTCATGATGTCCGGCAACCAGGGCGCCATGTCGACGGCTGCCGAGGTCCTCGTTGCCGAAGCCGAAGAGGTGGACCAGTCCGAGGTGTCCAGTGTCTTTGACGCGCTCATGGTCGCCGGCGACAGGAAGGACAGCCAGTCGATAATAGAGCTTCTCAAGGTGGTTGGCGCGCTCAAGGGCAAGGCCGGCGGCTTCGAGGGGTTCGTGCTGGCTTTCGCTGATTATCCGTCTGAGACAGTGAGAAACGAGGCGCAGAACGCGCTGAAGATGATACGCTCCTGACCTCTCCGGCAGCAGGGAGGGCAGGTCTGTTTCCTTAGAAGTTCCTGGCTTTGGCCAGTCCACTGGCCGCCCTTTCATCGAGCGGGGCGAGCCTTAAAGCGGTCTCGAACTCCGAGGCCGCTTCCATTCTCTTTCCTGCGGCCAGGAGCGCTTCCCCAAGCCCTGTGCGGGCGCTGACAAGGCCGGGGTCCATTGCGATCGCGGCGCGGAATTCAGAGGCGGCCTCGTCCGGAGAGCCTTTGAGCAAAAGCGCCTCCCCGATGCTGCTTCTCGCCATCGCGTAGTCAGGCCGCATTGAGAGAGCCTTCCTGTAAGCCTCTATCGCTTCATCAAGCATGCCTTTGTCCCTGTAAACATAACCGATGTTCTGGTATACCTTCACGTGATTTGGCTTTATCCTGAGCGCGAGAGCGTATTCGGCGAGGGCCTCGTCCATCATGCCCTTTGAATAATAGGCGTATCCAAGGTTGTTTCTCGCTTCGGCTATGTCTGGTTTGAGGGCGAGGGCTATGCGGTATTTTTCAATGGCTTCGTCGACCCTTCCCCATGAGTGCAGGATGGCGCCGATGTTGAAGTGCGCCTTGCCGTAGCCCGGGGAGATGCTTATTGCCTTGAGGTTCTCTTCCATGGCTTCGTTGAGTCTGCCGGCGGATGAAAGGCTGGTGGCGTAATTATAATGCACCCTGGACTTCATCGGCGACTTCATGGCGTTATCGGCCCACAGAGACACCGCTGTCGCCCATGTCGCGTTTCTGGCGTGGGTCAGGCCGCCGAGAGCGAGGACTGCGCCGAGAATTATGGCGGCGGAGACGGCAGAGGCCTTCCCGGAAGCCTGTCCGCTGTCCCTTAGAGCATCCATGTGAACGAGCGCGTGGCCCTGAAAATAAAGGTGGACTCTGTGAGGTCGCGGTTCTGGTCCTGCGTCTGGAGGTACTTCTGCTCGGCAGAAAGGAGCCAGCTCCGAAGCGGGTAGGTAAGCAGGTTGCTCAGGGCGTTGACGTTTTTGAAGGTATCGTTGTTGCCGGTGCCGTGGGAGACCGAGGCCGACGCCAGCCAGTCAAGGTTCCTCATCAGTTTCTTGTTGTACCTGGCGAACATTGAAATGGAGGTGAAGTTGTTGGAGCCGCCTTCGAAGGTGCTTGAGAGGATGTTGTAGATGAACCCCATGTCCAGGAAGCCCCCGGCCAGGTACCTGTTGTGCGTGACGCTCAGTATGTCGGAGGAGATCGTGATCTCGCCGGTGACGGTATCGAAGGTCCTCTTGTGCTCGGAGCTGGCTTCTATCTTCGTGTTCTTGAAGTAGTTTGAGGCGGCGTTGAGCGACCATTCCTGTGTATCGCTTTCAGAGGCGGAGATCCAGGACGACTGCGTGGAAGAGCTGAAGTTGGCGGAAAGCAGCACGTACCTGCGCCAGAGTCTGCTGAACGCGCTCATCTGGTAGCTGCTGTTGTCGCTCCAGACGTTTCCGCTAAGGTTGTAGACCTTGTGCCAGTCGGCTGATGTGTTGAACAGGAAGTACCTGTTGACGTCTATGTTGGTGAGCGATAATGATATGCCCTGTTCAACGCCGGAGCCTGAAAGCTCGTCGGATGTCTTGTCCATGTTGTATCCGAGGCTCGCGATTGCCGAGAGGTGCGCCCATTTAAGCTGGTCGTTGTAGTTCAGGTTGGTCAGCGCCTTGAATATCTCCCTGTCCAGGTTGGTGGCGGTGTCGGAGGTCGTGTCGGACTTGCTGTAACTGACTGTCTCGGATAATGACAGCTTCTGCGAAAGCTGGTAGTTGATGCCAAACCCTGCGCCAAGGGAATCCGTCGTCTCTGTCTTGTCCGGGCTCTCGCTTGACGATTCCGAGGCGCTGAGGCTTAAAGAAGAGCTCAGGCGGTCGGTGAACCTGTACGACATGTTGCCGGAGTAGTTGCCGTTATCAGACTGGGAGTCGTCGACGGTATTGCTGTAAAAGGTGTACCTGTGCTCCTGGCGGAAGTCCACGCTCGGAGTCGATTGAAGGCCGATCGTCAGCGCGTTGACCGTGGTATCAGGGTTCTCCGGGTTCTCGTTCGAGCTGTCGCCGCGCGCAAGCCCCATGTTGAACACGGTGCTCCTTGACAGATGCGTGGTGTTGGACAGGTTGATGGCCGTGCTCTGCGAGTCTTTTCCGTCATGCAGGTTGTCTGTCGACGTGTTCATGTTGAAATAAAGAGCGTTCTCGGTGGGGCCTATCGACTTTGTCATGTTCACGTTGTACATCGTGGTCGACTGGTCGCTCGACGCAGTCACGTCGTTCTGCCGTTCGATCTGTATGCGCGTGTCAGGGAGCGTCCTGAACCTCATCAGCCAGTTCAGTCCGTAGATCCTCCTCATCCTCTCGGTCACAGTGGTGGTCGTGAGCGTTTCGTCCATCTGGCTGGCGTACAGTTCCAGCGGGATGTTGGACTTGGGCAGCAATGTGGTCCTGAGGTAGTAGTTGACCGTATCGGTGTCAATGGTGGTGGTGTCCTGCTCGTAAGCGTTGGACGTGAAGCTGAAGCCGGCGTCATAGATGATGAGCCTTCTCGAGAGAATGTTGCCGAGGGTGTCGAGGCTGTATGACTGTATGAAGCGGTCGTGGTCGCGCGAGGTGCCGTTGTCTTCCGAAGTGCCTGTCTCGTACTCGAAATAGACCCTGCCGAAAAGGAGCCTGTAGATATACAGGTCCTCTTCGACGCACAAGCCGGTCCCAGGGGTTAGGACCAACATTGCCGCGGCGAACGCTAAAGTCCACAGAGTCTTCTTGCTGAAAAACATCACTCGCAGGTCCTTTCAGAATCTTCAGCTTCGGTTGTCCTTCCCTGGTCTCCCGTAAAAAAAACGCGCCAGCCTTTTCAGGGCCAGACGCACCTGAACCCTACGTCGTCGTAGCGCGAGAGAGGGTTGGCGGTGTTCCTGAACGATGTCCTGACGTAGACCGAGAGGCTGTAATGGCCCATGCCGCCCCAGCCGCCGCCGCGCACTACCCTGGAGACCTCGCCGTATTCCTTGTCGTTGAAGTCGTTGCCCGGGTACGGCTTGTACCAGTCAGCGGTCCATTCCTGGGCGTTGCCGGCCATGTCAAAGGCGCCGTACGGGCTCACGCCGTCCTTGAGCGTGCCAACCGGCACTGTGCCGCCGTACTCGCCAAGCGTGTTGACCTTCTTGGTGTCGAAGTCAGAGCCCCAGGGGAATTTTCTGGCGTCGGTGCCGCGCGCGGCCTTCTCCCATTCGGCTTCCGTAGGGAGCCTCTTGCCCTTCCACTTGCAGTAGGCGTCGGCCTCGGCCCAGGTGACAAGCACCACGGGGTGTTCATCGAGCCCCTGAGGGTAGACGCCTCCTGTCCAGTGCGGCGGGGCAGGCGTGCCGGTCGCCTTGACGAATTCATGGAACTGGCGGTTCGTGACCTCTGTCCTGTCTATGTGGAACGCCTTCAGGTCGACCTTGCGCTCAGGCCTTTCGTTGGCGTACCAGGGCCTCCTGTCGCCGTACTGCAGGGCCTTGGCTTCCTTGTCTACTTCGTTGCTGCCCATGGTGAACTCACCCTTGGGGACCTTGACCATATTCTCGGGCGGTTTTTCGCACCCGGCAAGCAGCGCGAGAGCCGATATACCTGCAAGGCCTGCTATGACCTTGGGGCTTGTGAACATTGAAATCCTCCTTTTGCCATCAGTGGAGCGCAGAACGCAGATTTTATCGTTTTTAACATGTAATATACAATTAAAAAAATGCCGTTATTCGGTAATTATTTCCCTGTCGGTGTTGGAGATGATATGCGCCCTGAAGCGCTCCCTCGCGGCACTGTCGTAGAAGTCGATCGGGTTGTAATCGTCGGTAAAGACGAAGGGGCCCGGCTTGAAGCTGACCTTCCTCAGGTAAAGCCCCTTGAGGTCGTCGATGAACTCAACTGGCGCGTCGGCTGGCACGAAGCCTGTCTCAATCGGCCTCACCCCGTCCCTGGCGACGAAGACCATGTTGACAACCCTGGGGTCCTGGGCGAAGAAGTCAGGGCCCGCGTAGACATCGACCGACTGGAAGACCTTTTTGAGCGTGCCGAAAAGCGACGACGGCACTTTCTGGTCTTCTATCTGGTTTCCGCTTACGAAGTTTATTATCAGCGTTCCGCCGGGGGAGAGCTTTCCCCTGGCCAGACTGAAGGCCTCGACGCTCATGAGGTGGCTCGGAGGCGTGTCTCCTGAGAAGGCGTCGAGGAAGATGATGTCGTATGGGCCGGCCCCGGATTTGAGGAAGTTCCTGCCGTCTTCGACGAAGGTCGGGTGTTTTGCCGGGTCAAAGGAGAAGTAGGTCTTGGCGGCCTCTACCACGCCGGGGTTTATCTCGACGACGTCCGTTCTTATGCCGTAGCGGCTGAACCTTTCAGGGATGATGCCGCTGCCGAGGCCGATGACGAGCGCTTCTTTCGCTTCAGGGCTGTACGCGTACGAGAGCTGCTCGACGTAATAAGTGTATCTTGATATGGGCACGCCTGAGGTCAGGTCGACCGCCCCCTGTATCATGTTCTCGAGCAGGAATTCCCTCAATCTGGCGCCGTCGTACTCGTAGTCCACGACCTTTATCTGGCCGTAGGCGCTGTCGTCGTTGACGAGGACCGTGACTTTCGTGCCGTCAGGCCTTGTTATCGAAGGGAGGTCCTGAGGCGTGAAAAGGAGCGCTATCGGGACGATCGCTAACGCGGCCGCAAGAGCTTTTTTCCTGAACAGGACCCAGTAACCGGCCGAGATGGCGATTAGGGTCAGGGCCGAAAGATAGGTGATGTTGTTGACGCCGAGCATGGGGATGAGGATGAAGCCGGTGAGCACGGTGCCGAGGAAGCTTCCGCCGGTGGAGACCGCGTACAGCCAGCCGACGGTCCTGCCGACTTCCCTTGAGTCTTCGCTCATGTATAGCTTGACGGTGTAAGGGCTGACCATGCCGAGGAGAAAAAGGGGCGGGCCGAAGAGCGCGGCCGAGCAGGCCAGAGACCCCGCTCTGAGGCCAAGGACAAGCGTCTGCTCGATGACGAAGCCCTTGACGAGCGGTATGAGCGCGACCCACAGACCTGCTATTAGTATGACGCCGAAAAGGGAGGAGTGGCTGTTTTTCCTGTCGGCGAGCCTGCCTCCGAGCCAGTAGCCGAGGGCAAGAGAGACGAGAGTTACCGTGATGAGGGAAGTCCAGACGAAAAGGCTGACGCCGAAAGGCGGGCCGATGATGCGCGAGCCGAGGAGCTCGACGACCATGATGACCGCGCCGCATATGAAGGCGTTGAAGACAAGGTATCTGTTCAGGCCCACAGTCTGCACTCCGCGCCCGGCTTAAACCACGGCCTCATTTTGCGTCCTTCGCGCATCTGAAGCCGAAGTTGTTGTTTTTTGTCATGGGGTGGAAGAAGATCCTGTTGAACGCAGGGGCGCTTATGCCGCACTTGTAGTAGGTGCAGTCAAACCAGGAGCCGCCTTTCAAGACCTTGTATTTTTCGCCGTAGTTCTCGTCGTGGTGGGTGTTTCCGGCGTATGGCTTGAACCAGTTTTCGACCCATTCAAAGGCGTTGCCCGCCAGGTCGTGTACCCCGTAGTAGCTCTTGCCGCTTTCGAAGCTGCCGACCGGCATGGTGTCCTCGTTGCCGTACTGGGGCGTGTTGCCCTTGTTCTTGTCGAACTTGTTGCCCCAGGGGAATGTGTTGCCTTCCGGGCCCCTGGCCGCCTTCTCCCATTCGACCTCAGTGGGCAGCCTCTTGCCTTCCCACTTGCAGAACGCGTCCGCGTCAGACCATGTCACGTACACGACCGGGTGGTTTTCCTTGCCCGCGGGGATCTTGCCGCCTGTCCAGTGGGTCGGTGCAGGGCGTCCGGTTGCGTCTACATAAGCTTTGTACCTCGTGTTGGTGACTTCAAACTTGTCTATGTAGAAGCTGTCAAGGTGCTCTTTGTGCCTGGGCTGGCTCTTGGGCCACCAGTCGTCGGCGCCCATGATGAACTCTCCGGCGGGGATGAGCACCATGCCCTTTGGCGCGCTGGAGGTTTTCTTGCCTGTCTTTTCAACCTCGTTTTTCGCCATCTGGAGGGCTTTTTCGGAGTATTCCTTCATCTCGGCGGTCGCGCCGGAGTGCTCTGCGCCGTACCTGGAGTTCATCTCGATGTACTTGTCGCTGAGTCCCGGGCCGTGGCACTCTACGCAGGTCTCGTCGCGCGAGTAGTCTATGGAGTAGCGCCTGTCCAGCGTGTGGCACTTCGTGCAGTCGGGCTCGCCGGTGACAGGGTCGTACTCAGAGCTTTGATTGGACAACGCGGCGGCCGGGAGTAACGCCAGAAAGCATAACGCTCCGATGCCTGTTAGCATTGCGCGCTTCATCTATACCTCTGCGGAGTTTGAGCCTTCCGCCGCCGAAGGCGGACCGGAGGCTCTGGATTTGATAGCAAGCAATAAAGCCCTGCCACTTTTTCCAGTGGCGCGGGCTGTTGATAGCGGTATTGAAGTTCAGGGCTTCTGGTCTGCCGCGGCCTTGCGGCCTTCCTTCTCGAGGTGCCTTATGTACCAGAGCACGTTCCATCTCTCATGGTCGGTGAGCACTTCATTCCACCTTGGCATGGACATGGTATCTCCGCCGATGTCACGGTGTATGCCTTCGGTTATGGACTTGTATAGCTCTTCGTCGGTCTTGGACATCCGCTTGGCGTCTTCCACGAAGTTGGCCGGGTGCGGAGTGAGCGCGATGCCGACAGGGCCGTCGCCGTACCCTTTGTAGCCGTGGCAGAAGTGGCAGTGCTGCTCGTATACTTCCTTGCCATTGGCGAGGTCTGGTTTGTCCGGCTTTCCCTGCGCTGCTTTGGCAGACTGGGGGCCGGCAATCGATGTCTCGCGGCTTTTCTCGCTCGAGCACCCGTACAGCGAGCCGGATACCAGAAGCGCCGCCAGGAGCGCGGCTCGGCCCATTGAAAGGAACCCATACATCGAGTTGTCCATGCCTCCTCACCTGTCTTCATGTCTTGATGCGGCCTTCTCGCTCGAGGGAGTCAGCCCGTTCCCCGGGCGAAAAGGCCTTGCGGCTCTTGTTCTGATTCTGCCGATCAACCCCAAGCGGAGCGCCGGCCTACTTGTTGAAGTATTCCACCTTGGAGGTGTTCTTGAGGTTTTCAAGCCACGAGTTCCAGAGGTTCTTGTGCTCTTTCTGCTCAAGTTCCGTTTCGAGGTTCTTGACGTTGAGCTCTTCGAACTTCTTCTGGACTGAGGCCTTCCTGCCTTCGAGCTTTACGATGTGGTACCCGTAGATGGTCGTCGCTGGTGCGGGCGCGGTCTCGCCTGGCTTGAGTTTCGAGGCGGCCTCTTCGATCTCGGGGAAAAGGCTGCCCTTGTGCGCCCAACCCATGTCTCCGCCGTCTTTGGCGAACGGGTCCTCAGAGCGCTCCCTGGCCAGTGTGGCGAAGTCCTTGCCTTCCTTGATGAGCTTGATTATCTCTTCGGCCTTCTTCTTGGACTCGTTCCAGGCCCTCGATCCGCCGGACGGGTCGGCCTTCACAAGTATGGTCCTCAGGTGTATCTTTTCCGGCTCCTTGAATTTCTCGAGGTTTTTCTTGTAATAATCGCGCATGAAAGCTTCGTTGACGCTATCCGCGGCTTTTTTCTTGAACTCTTCGGATTTGGACTTGGAGACCTTCCCTACGACGATGTCTTTCTTGAAGTCGTCTCTCAGTTCTTCAAGGGTAAGGTTGCTTCTTTGAAGGACCTTGTCGAGCGTGTCGCCCTTGGGGAGCCTTTTTTTGAGGTCCTTTACCTGCTGGTCGATCTCTTTCTTGTCGACGTTGTCAAGCTTGTTGTCCTTGGCGTACTTGTATATGAGCTCGCTGTTGATAAGCTGGGTGAGCGCCTTTTTCTCGATCTCTTTCATTTTTTCGGGTCTTACCGACTGGTGGTAGGTAACGAGCGGCATCAGGTTGTTGGTAGCTGTGTCCAGGTCGTCGCGGGTTATCTTTTTCCCGTTCACCTTGGCCACGATCTCCGAGCCGGGGTTCTGCTGGGCAGCCGCAGCCGCCGGCTTCTGGTCAACAGCCACCGCCGGGAGCGCCGGAAAGAGGAAGGCCGCGAACAGCGAGGCGATAATGGTTCTCTTTGAGAAGCTTATCATGCTTGAAACCTCCGGATTTAATGGTCGTATTATAATACAAAGGTTGAAAAGAATAAACTTAAAAACTTTTCAGGCCGGGACGAGGATAATTAAGTCAAATTCAGCGCTTGCGTGTCTTTTACTGATTTTATCCAAGTCATGCCATTGTATGCTTTTTGCCTGAAAGGACCATTACGGCCGGATTAAAAATTTTTAATGATGCCATGTCCGCGTATTCCCCGGAGCAGACAATAAAAAAAAGGGCCGGCAATTTGCCGGCCCTTTTTTGAACTCGCGGTTTTGAGGCCGCGGGTTTTCTTACTTGTTGTGGCAGGTTCTGCAGAGGCCGGAACCGGAGTTACCGCCGACCCTTCTGAGGAACAGACCGTTGTTCTCAGGCTCCATCGCGGAAGCGACGGTGGAGTAGGTGAAGTCGATCTCGTTCCAGGACTTGTTGTTGAAGTGGGGGTCGTGGCAGCTGGAGCACTCGACCTTGCCGTCCCTGAGGAGGTCAGCGATGGTCGCGGTGGCATCAACATAGCCCTTGACGGCCCAGAGGTTCTTGGTCATGTT
>JADLDY010000026.1 GCA_020846435.1 Deltaproteobacteria bacterium | reverse complement strand
TTGCCTTCTAAGCAGTAGGCCACTGGTTCGAATCCAGTCAGGCGCACCAAAGATATAATAAAGAAGGGGAGCGAACTTCGCTCCCCTTCTTTATTTACTGGAGAATAAAAAAAGGACGCACGACGCGTCCTTTTTTTATTTCGTTTTCCGACTAACCGGCAGTACGCTTACAGAAAGTCAGCCGCCGTGCTCTGCGTCCTCCCGGCTATCTCCCTCAATTTACCCAGGGCCTTCTCCTCTATCTGGCGAACCCTTTCTCTCGTGACCCCGAACTTCTTGCCTATGACCTCAAGGGTCTTGGGCGAGTAGTCGCCTATGCCGAACCTCAGCGTCAGGACCTTGCGTTCGTTCTCGTCGAGCATCTCAAGCCAGCTCGACACCCTGTCAGCGACGACCGCCTCGTGTATGAGGTCCATCGGAGCAGGCGTCCTGTCGTCCTCTATGCTCTCAAGCAGGGTCTGGTCCGTGCTTTCGTGCGCCGTGGACTCGAGAGAGAGGGTCCTTTTGCTGATCACCTCGAGCTTTTTAACGTACCTTCCGGAAAGCCCGGTCTTCTCGGAGAGCTCGGCCGAGCTCGGCTCCCTGTTGGAGCGTACGCGAAACTCCCTTGCCGCCCTCTCCATCTTGGACATGTCGGTCACTATGTGTATGGGGAGCCTTATCATGTTGCCCTTGTTGGCCAGCGCCCTCTCAATGGTCTGCCTTATCCAGTAGGTGGCGTAGGTAGAGAACCTGCAGCCCATCTTCGCCTTGAACCTCTCGACCGCCTTTATGAGGCCTATGTTGCCTTCGTCTATGATGTCCTGGAACGGGAGCCCCCGGTTCATGTACTTCTTCGCTATGTTCACGACAAGGCGGAGGTTGGCCTCTATCATCGTCTTCCTCGCGTCCTTGTCGCCTTTGGCGACTTTCTTCGCCAGGGCGATCTCTTCGGGCCCCTTGAGGAGCTTGTACTTCTTTATCTCCCTGAAGTAGATGTTTATGGAGTCAGGGGACTGGGGCGCGCTCTGCGTCTCGCGGCCTTCGTCTTCGTCCCTGACCACCTGGACAGACCTTTTTACCGTCTTTGTCTTTACCGTCTTTACCGTCTCCGGCGCTTCAGTAAAAGGGAGGGGCCACGTCTGGGCAGTCTCCAGGGAAACGCTCTTTTTGGTCCTTGTCCTTACCGCCAGCTTTCTTTCAGTTGTCCTTACAGTGCTTCTAAGCATTTTATCCTCCTCATTACGTTACAGGTCAAAATCTGTTTGAAGCCAGGCCCGCGAGTACTGACACCGGAACTGGCTTATCGAAAATCACACCTGAGTAAGATTCAGACGCAGACGCAGCCGACCATACGACCCGCGCCTCGGTGCTGATGTTCAAAGCGTCTATCGAGATCCTGAGCACGGGGCCTTTTTCGAACGGAACGCCCGCGTACCTTATTTTCATGCCGTTGAGCGAGAAGTCCTCCGCCACTGCGTCAAGGTCAGCCCCGTTGATGCGCACCTGCATGCATCTGGCAACAGGCAGCCTCTTGTGGCGCCTGTTGGCATCCGTGGATTGGAAGACCGAAGACGCCGCGTCAAGCAGCTCTTTTACCTTGAAAGGCTTTCTCACGAGCCTGGCGCCCATCGCTTCTATTGTCCTGGCCGAGGTCTGATCCCCGGTCATGAAGACGAACCTTGAGGCAAGCTCAGGGGAGCGGCTCACCGCTACCCTGTAAAAATCTATGCCGTCGAGCCCGGGCATATTCACGTCGGTTACCACAAGGTCCCATTCACTGCCGTTGACAAGGCCGAGAGCGTCCCAGCCGCCGGAAGCGACAGTGACCGCATAACCGTCATACGCGAGAGCTTCAGAGCAGACTTCGCGTATCACCCTGTCATCATCGACCACCAGCACCTTACAGAGGCTATCAACCATTAATTTTTCCCAATCCTCGCAAAAACTCAGGCAAGGCTTCCTTTATTTTTTTATGGCGTCAAGCGTATGAGCTATTACAATTGCAACAGCCATGCCAATAAAAAAATAACTGTGTTTTCAAATAGTTAGGTTTGAAATGTGGGTTTGAAGGAGGAGAAGCGGTAAGAAACTTACCATTAGGCGATAAGTTTATTACCATGCCGGTAAGAAACTTATCACATGGGACGTTCAGTTATCGAGGTTCTCAGGGAAAAAACCGAAGTTACGCGTCTTCTGCTTCCCTGAGCCCGTACTTTTTCAGTTTTTCCCTGAGGGTGTAGCGGGAGATGCCAAGGACCTTTGAGGCGTGCGTTATGTTGCCGCCTGTTTTTTCGAGGACATTCCTTATATGGGCCTTTTCAAGGTCGTCAAGAGACATATCCATCGAATACCCTGGCGGCCCCTCCTCTTTTGACGGGGCGACGGACGGAGCCGCGGAGATCTGCAGGTGCTCGGACCTTATCTCGTCCGGCCCGGCGAGTATCATGGCCCTCTCGATGATGTTCTTGAGCTCCCTTATGTTGCCGGGCCAGCCGTAATTCTCGAGCGCGGATGCGCTTTCCTTGCAGAGTTTTTTTACCTGCCCCTCCTCCCCCTCGAAGTCCTTGTTCTCGTTGATGAAGTGCTCCGCGAGGGCGACGATGTCCTCCCTGCGCTCACGGAGCGGCGGCAGGTTTATCGCCATGACATTAAGCCTGTAATACAGGTCTTCCCTGAAGCGTTTGGCGCGGACCATCTCCGAAAGATCGACATTGGTCGCGGCGATGACCCTGACGTCTATCTTCATGTCAGCGACCCCGCCAAGCTTGCGCAATGTCCTGTTCTCGAGTATCTGAAGGAGCTTGGGCTGGAGCCTCAGGTCCATGTCCCCTATCTCGTCGAGGAATATCGTGCCGCCGTCGGCCAGCTCGAAAAGGCCCTTCTTGGACTGGCGCGCGTCGGTGAAGGCCCCCTTCTCATAGCCGAAGAGCTCGGATTCCATGAGCGTATCCGGGATTGCGCTGCAGTTGAGCTTTATGAACGGGCCGTACCTGCGGCTGCTGAGATAATGTATGGAGTTGGCGACCAGTTCCTTGCCGGTCCCGGTCTCGCCCATTATGAGGACGGATGTATTGGAAGTCCTCGCGACCGTCTCTATGAGGCTCCTCACCTCCTTCAAGGCGGGTGAAGACCCTATCATGTCCGGGCAGAGCATCACCACGTCCTCCGAAGCCTTGTGCGCTGGCTTGAAGCTCCTGTCAGCGACATGCCGCTCTATGGCGTACCTCATCGAGCGCACGAGCACGGCGGCGTCGACCTGCCCCTTGACGAGGTAGTCCTGCGCGCCCTCTCTCACGGCCCTCGCGGCAAGAGTCTCGTCGGAAAGGCCAGTCAAAAGCACGACAGGGACGTCAGGGTAGGCCTTGTGCACGGCGCGGAAGGTGTCGAGGCCGGAGGAGTCAGGGAGCATGAGGTCGAGGAGCACGAGGTCGAACTTCCTCGAAGAGAGCTGGCTCAAGGCGTCCTTGAGCGTCACGGCCGGGTCGAGCGAAAACCTGTTCTTTATGCCGGACTCGCGGAGCATCTCCCACAGGAGGCGAGAGTCGGCCGGGCTGTCCTCGACGAGGAGTATTTTAAGAAACGGCATTATCTCCATGCTATTTCGGCGGGAGGACCGCGGCCCTGAGCCAGAAGTCCCCCACCGCCCCCACTATCCTGATGAAATGATCAAGGTCCATAGGCTTTGTTATATAGGCGTTCACATGGAGCTCGTAAGCCAGGCGGATGTCCTCTTCATTCCCCGAAGTCGTGAGCACGACTATCGGTATGCGTTTCAGGTCAGGGTCCTTTTTTATCTCTTCAAGGACCTCCCTGCCGCTCTTTCTCGGCAGGTTCAGGTCAAGGAGTATCAGGTCTGGCCTCGGCGCATCCAAGTAAGGACCCTCGCGCCTCAGGAACCTCAACGCCTCCTCGCCGTCTTTCGCGACGCTCAGGACGTTCGGGACCCCTGCGTCCTTGAAAGCCTCCATCGTGAGCCTTACGTCATGGGGGTTGTCCTCCACCATCAGTATGTCTACCATCCTCGCGGCTTCACTCATCATCAGGTTCTTTTCCCGGTATCGTGAAATAAAAGGTCGAGCCGGCCCCTGGGAGCGATTCCACCCAGATACGGCCGCCGTGGTTCTCGACGACTTTTTTGCAGATTGAAAGGCCTATTCCCGTGCCGGGGTACTCGGCGCTGCCGTGGAGCCTCTTGAATATGTCGAAGACCTGCTCGGAGTACCTCGGGTCTATGCCTATGCCGTTGTCCGTGACGGAAAAAAGCCACTCGCCGTCAACTTTTTCAGCGTTTACAGTCACGAGCGGGATAGCGTCCCCCCTGTACTTTATGGCGTTGTTGAGGAGGTTCATCAAGAGCTGCTCTATCTGCGATTCGTCCGCCATGATGGTGGGCAGGGCCCCGTGCCGGACGACCGCGCCGCTCTCTTCTATCGCGACCCGGAGGTTCGCCTTGGCCCTCAGGAACGCGGCCTCGAAATCGACCGGCGCGAACGAACTTATCCTGCCGACGCGCGAGTACGACAGGAGGTCGGCGATGAGCCTCTGCATCCTGGCGACCCCGTCCACGGCAAAGGATATGAACTCGTCGGCGTCCTTGTCGAGCCTGCCCTTGTAGCGCCTGCCGAGGAGCTGGATGTAGCCTGATATGACCCTCAACGGCTCCTGCAGGTCATGGGAGGCCGAGTAGGTGAACGCCTCCAACTCCTTGTTGACCCGCTCGAGCTCGACAGCCCTTTTCTCAAGGGCCTCGTTCATGCTTATGACGGCCTCTTCGGCCTTCTTTCTTATCTCGACCTCGAACTTGAGCTTCTCGTTGAGCCCGTTGAGCTCGGCGGTCCTCTCCTCGACAAGCTCCCTGAGGTGCTCCCTGTAAAGCCTGAGCTGCTCTTCTATCTGCTTTCTTTCGCTGATGTCCTGCACGGTGCCTGACATGGCGACAGGGCTTCCGGCCTCATTGAACCTGACCTCGCCCTGCTCGTGCACCACCCTGGACGTGCCGTCCGCGAGCAGTATCCTGTGCTCTATGGAGTAGGGCTTCCTGAGCGTCAGCGCCTCTGTCACGCTCCTGTGCACGGACATCCTGTCCTCGGGATGGACGAAGCTTAAGAACGCCTCGTACGTCGCACCGAAGTCCTCGGGGCTCACGCCGAACATCCTGTATATCTCGTCGGACCAGTGGAGCTCGTCCGTTTCTATGTCCCACTCCCAGCTGCCCATCTTCGCGATGCGCTGGGCGTTCTCGAGCCTCTCGTTGCTCCTTTTAAGGTCGTCCTCGGCCTTCTTCCTCTTGGTGACGTTCCTGTGAACGCCGATGTACCCGGCGAACTCTCCGTCACTGCCGAAGACCGGAGTGCCGCTCGTCTCCATCACGATGAAGGAGCCGTCCTTCCTCATGTTCACGTTCTCAAGAAGGCTGAACGGCTCTCTGGCGCGGCAGAGCCGGTAGAACTCCGTTTTAAACCTGTCCGCCTCATTCGGCGGCATGAACTCCCAGGGGCGCCTGCCGAGGAGTTCCTTGAGGCCGTAACCCGTGATAGCCGCGGCCCGCGGGCTCACGTACGTGTACCTGGCGTTCACGTCCATCTCCCAGATCCAGTCGCTCATCGTCTCGACGAGGGCCCTGAACTTCTCTTCGCTCCTCCTGAGCTCGTCCTCTGTCCGGCTCCTCTGGACCGCCTCGGCGCCAAGGAGCCTGTTGGCGTTCTCAAGCTCCTTGCGCCTGCGCCTGTTCATCTGGACGAAGTACAGGAGCGTTGAGACAAAAAAGGAACTTACAGTGCCGAGAGCGAAGATGGCATGCGGCAGCGCTGTTATGTGCTCGCGGACAACCTCTTCGCCGGGCCAGACCGACACCTTCCAGTCAAAGGAGGACACGCCCACGGGAAGCTCCCGAGCCCATTCGTTGACAGGCTCGACGCCGCTCCTGTAAAGCTCGGAGTTCCCGGAGGTCACGGCAAAGGAGTAGCCCACCCACTCGTGGCGGGTGTCGGTGAGCGCGTTGCGCACGCACTCGCGGCTGTCGAAAAACCCGGCTATGACGCCCCGGAACTTGCCGTCGAACCACAGAGGCGCCCCTATCATGAAGCCGGGACGCCCACCCGCGAGCTTGAACTGTGAAAAGACGGCTCCAGACTTCCCCGCGCCAGCTTCAGTAAACACCGTTGACACCGGGCCGCCAGCGCTGAAATCGACTGGAACCGCGGCCCCCTCAGGGACAACGGACAAGACCTCGCGGCCTCGTCCGAACCATACAACTCCAAGGGACTCAGGCTCGCCTTCAAGTTGAAGGAGAACATCCCTTTGCCATTCAACCCCGTAAGGGCCTTCCCTTGACTCCCAACGCTTTCCAAGCCCGGAGATGGACTCCGCGTCACCTTCGAGCTCGTCCCTCAGAAAATCCCTCGCGGACGAGGCTGTGGCAGCCACATGGTTTGAAAGGGCATCCCTCTCGGAATTGACCAGAGCGCGCCAGACGATGACCGTCATGAAGAACATGACAGCGAAAACGGCCCAGTGTATCCATCTCTTAAGGAACATTTTCAGACCGTTGAATACGGTTTAAGGGTCAAGCGCGCTTGTCTGACACGGCTCAATAGCCGCCAGAAAGCATTATAAAGCAAAACCGGAGCGCTCAAAGAGGCAGACAGGAGCGCGCCTGTAACTGCGCATCCCGTCATTTTACAGGTAAATTCAAGCGTACTATGTAAACTCATGGGTTGTCAAGGGAAAGGCCCAGAGACCCGGGAGAAGGATAGCCCACAAAAAAACCTTATTTGTCAAATAGTTGCGTCAAGTCTAAGGCCGACTGTTTTTTTCGCTAAAGTCCGGGCAAAAGCCGCCGATAAAGAATACGGGCCCAAATGCCGGCCCAAACATAAGGAGGACGTCATGGCGCCTAAGTGGAAAGAACAGTACTCGACAGGGGTATGGTGGCAGGACAAGCAGCACAGAGAGCTGTTTACGAGGCTCGGAACGCTCCTGGACGCGATGGAAAGAGCCCGCGTAAGGGAAGAGATCCAGGCCCTTTTCGAATTTCTCGAAAGCTACACGATAAGGCACTTCACCTCGGAAGAGGCTTCGATGGAAAAGGCCGGCTACTCCGGAAGGAAGGCCCACATGAATGAGCACAGGAAGTTCCTCCAGGAGCTCGCCGCGCTCAAATCAGAGTTCGAGGACGACGCCACTCTGGCCCTCGTCATAAAGGTCCAGAGACAGCTCGTCGACTGGTTCGTAAACCACATAGGCAACATGGACAAGTCTCTCGGCGCGTTCCTGAGGGCGCAGGAGGCAAAGCACCAGGCCGTGGTAAACTGCTGACCACCGATTGCCCAACGCAGAACATGAAGGCCGCGCCCTTGAGGAGCGCGGCCTTTTTTATTTTAATACCATGGTGGGCTACCTGCTGTCATTGCGAGAAGCGCCTTGCGCGACGAAGCAATCTCGTTTTAAGTTTCCCTCTTTTTTTAATGGAGGGTACAGCCCACACTGCATGCTACCTGCCTAATCAAGCTCTTTGTTCTTTTTCTTGTACTCTTCAAAACTCTCTACCGGCCCAAAAGTAATTTTCAGCCAACAATCTTGAATATCAGAGGTTAATCTATCAATTTCCAAACAAGGCTCTCTCAAGTCATCATAGCCAATTTCGCCTTGTATAAGGCCATGTATAGCTTTTTTTCTAAGACTATTAAATTTTTTTATGCGCTCCCAGATGTCTTCACTTATAAAACCATTTTCTTTTGCGAGGTTTGCCAAGCTCATCAAATATTTTTGTTTTATAATTTTTTCATGTTCCACAGGTATTTTCTTCCCAAGGGCATTAGTAGACAACAGAATACGGAGTCTCAACTCCAAGCAAATATAAGAAAGCGTTATCGCTTCTAACCAATACCCGTTTCGAACTGCCTTTATTCTCTTAACTACAAGCAGTTCCCATTCCCTGGATATCTGGTCTTGAAACCTATTCATCTTTCCAACTCAACCCACGCCCTGTGGGCGGGGTAGTACAGCCCTTTCCGAATGGGCCTTGTCTCTCCATAGGCCCTCAACACTGCCTCATACTTTGAGAGCTGTCCAGAGTATCTTTCAAGTTCGCTTTTCAGGAACTCATCGAGAGAGCCTCCGGCGTGAACGCCGGTCTTGAAGTCTATCACCCACCTTACGCCGTAGACATCGACAAAGGTCCGGTCAATGACGACCTTTTCGATGCTGCCCTCTATCACCGCGGTCAGGGGCAGCTCGCTTGAAGCCTCATCGTGGGGCGCGAGGACCCATCTCCCCTTTTCGTCAGCAATTGCTTCCCTGAGTATGGCGACCCCTTCTTTTGCCGCTTTCGTCGCCTCGACGCCGCTCAAGCCGAGAGACTTGAGCATGGAGCGCATCCTCGGCTCTTCGCCGCCTATCCTTGCGCTGTCCCATTTTCCGAGCCCGTCTTTCGATATGGCGCAAAAGTACCTGTGCACGGCCGTGCCGAGGTACTTGGCCGCCTCCCCTGCCCAGAAAAAGACCGGCCCCTGTTTTCCCGGCAGCATGAACTCGCCCTCTGAAGGCAGCGGGGCCTTTGCCTCCGGCAGCTTCCATCCGGAGGGGAGCCGCTTTATCCTTAAAGTCTTTTTCTCGGCGGCCTCTTCCGGCGATCCCTCGCCATGTACAGCCTCTGTTGCCAGGGCATCCGGTATCCTCGAAAAAAAAGACCTCGGCCTTGTCTTTATCTCGCCGTCTTCGTTCTCTCTGGCGTGCCCGAGGAGAAAAAGGGACTTTTTTGCCCTTGTAGCGGCCACATACAGGAGCCTTGCCTCTTCATTCGACGCCTTCTCCTTCTGGATGGCCGAAAGGTACGAGTAGATGCGGCTCTTCTCCTTCGCGTCCTTTCTTTCGATGGGCGCGAGCAGAAGGTCCTCCTCCCCCCTTTCCATCCATACGAGGAGTTTTTTGTCCTCGCCCCTCGCCTCCCGGCCCATGCCGGGGATTATGACGTTGTCGAACTCAAGGCCCTTTGCCTTGTGTATGGTCATGAGGTCGAGAGAACCTCCGGGGCTTCCGGGGTGGTCGGCGTAGAGCCTTGTGATACGGCCCTCGACCTCTTCTACCGGGAGAGCGCCTGAAGACTCGGACGCCTCGATGAGCGCGAACAGGCGCTCAGCGTCCTCCCTGCCCAGCTCATCAATGCAGGCAGGTCCCCCGAGACTTATCCACAGACCCCTCAAAACCTCTGAAGGGGCCTGTCTGCCCCAACAGGAGAGAGCCTTGCCCATCGCGGCGCGAAACGACCCGGCCCTCTCCTGCCCTTCACTCGAGAGCTTCCCAAGCCTCTCACTGTCGCTTAACAGCTCCCATACAGGGGAGTCCCTGTCGCCGTAGCAAAGTGCGTGCAGGTCGAATACCGGCAGAGCGCACCACGGCGCCCTGAGGCACGAGAGCCACGCCACCCTGTCGAGCGGGTGGCTGAGAGAGCGCAAAAGCGACATTATATCCTGCACCGCCATCCTGTCGGAGAGCGGGTCAATGGCCTGCGCTCCGAAGGGTATTGATTCTTTTTTCAGCGCATCGAGGATCGAGGCGAGGTTGCCCCGCGAGCGGCAGAGTATCGCCGTCGTCTCATCCAGAGGTATGGACTTCAAAATCGAGACGACCTTTTTCGCCTCTGCTGCGTCATCCCTGCCCTCGAACAGGGTTATCTCTACATGGCCGCCCGAGCTCTCCTTGACGGCTTCTGAAGGCGAGTATTCGACGGCTCCCGTGAACGGGTCCTCCTTGGGCTGGAACGCCCCTGAGAGAGTCTTGTTCACCCACGAGACAATGCCTTCCTCAGACCTGAAGTTGCGCACAAGCGTCAACGGCTCCATTTTGACTGAGCCTATGCCAGTGCTCCTCGCGTCGAGGAACAGGCCGACCTCGGCCTCCCTGAAACGGTATATCGACTGCATCGGGTCGCCGACGACGAACAGAGTCCTGCCGTCACCGTCAACCCAGCCTCTTGTCAACGCCTCAAGGAGCTTGAGCTGCGTGCCGGAGGTGTCCTGGTATTCATCGACAAGTATGTGCTGTATCCTCAAGTCGAGAGAGAGCATGAGATCAGTCGGGGCTTCCTCGGTGCCGAGCGCCTTCAGGGCGGCGAGGCTCACGGCCTGAAAGTCTACCGCGCCCTCGGCGCCGAAAGAGGCGGCGAGCATCTCTTCGGCTATCGGCAGAAGGCTCACTATTGCCTCTAACGCCTCCCATTCGTCTTCCGTAAACTTCGGCTCCGGAAGAAGAGAGACCCTGCCGAGGGCTTTGATCAAATCAACGAACTTATCAAATGAAAGGAGCAGCTCTTGAAACTCTCTTTTCCTGTCGGCCGCGTCCCCTTTGCCGGCAGGGAAGCCTGTGTTCTTGTTGACCTGTTTGCGCAGTTCGTTTTTATTTGTCAGTAAAAGTTCCCTTATGCCCTGCCACTCGGCCAATGAAGACGCCTCGCACGATGGAAGCCCCTCGAGGCTGGCCAGTCTGGCTATGGGGTTTTCAGGGACTTCGATATTCGAGGCCGCGTACCTCGCGTAAGGCGCGATTACCCCGGCGATGCCCGGCGGGAAAGCCTCTGTTATCCTCTCGAGCTCGCTCTTCACGAGCCTCTCAAGAGACCCTTCGAGGAGCGCCCTCAGCTCAGGGCCGGTCGCACCTCTTTGTATGTGCCTCAACCACTGATCCCGCCTTGAGAGCATCATGACGAGCCTGTCGACGAGCCCTTTGACGAAATTGTCGAGATGCCCCAGAGCCTTCCTCAAGGCGTCGCCTCTGGCCCCTTCCTCCTCGACGAGCGCGGCAGTCCTCTCGGCCGCCTCCCTGTAGAACTCTTCAGGCTCGTCCACGATAGAGTACCTGCCGAGCCCGGAGAGGACCGGCATCTGTCGGACAATAGACGCGCAAAAAGAATCTATGGTGACGACCTTCAGGCGGTTCGGGTTCTCAAGGAGCGACCAGCCGCGCTCAGAGTCCCTTTCGAGCGCCTTTTTCGCCAGAGCTATCGTCCTGGCCTCATGGCTTGCAACAGGCACATAGCCCGCATCGGCGGCCTTTCGCATCGCCCCGATAACGCGCGAGCGCATCTCTCCTGCGGCCTTCCTCGTGAAGGTCAGCGCGAGTATCTCTTCGGGCTTCTCGACGAGAGAGAGAAGCGTAAGATACCTCTGCATCAAAAGCTCGGTCTTGCCAGAGCCTGCAGGGGCCTGCACCGCGAACGAGCAGGACGGGTCTAGCGCCCTCTCCCGGGCCCCGGCGTCCATATGTTTAACTGGATTCTTCATCGCCTTCATCCGCGCCGCCTCTTCTCCCGAGCTCCGAGACCCTGCAAAGCGGGCCGAGCTCGCAATACCTGCACGCCCTGTCGTCGCCCGGCAGGTTATTCGGGTCGACCTCGCAGACCCCAGCGAGAAAATCTTTCGCGAGAGTCTCCAGTGTCTCCTTCCAGAAAAGCATGAGAGAGTCCCAGTCAAGGCCTTCGGCCTCGACCTTGAATTTGTCGTCGTCGTACTGCTTTATGCCCGGCAAAGTCCTCTCGTGCCTTGTTATGCCAAGAAACTTGCACCCTCCCGTGGAGACCCTCGCGAACGAGACTGCGTCAAAGCGCCCGTCAACGCTGTACACGAGGAGCTGAGGCTCCATAGGACGCCTGGTCAGCCAATCCCTTCTCGCGGGGTTTCCGGTCTTGTAGTCGATCACCGCTTCTCCGCCGCCGTCGAGCTCGTCTATCCTGTCGGCCTTGCCTTTCACGACAAGGCCGCCTATCTCGAGAGTCTTTTCAAGCTCGGTCGTCTTCACATGGAAGCCGACTCCCCTCGCGCACTCGATCTCTACCCACTCAAGTAGCAGTGCCGAGAGCCTTTGGCGCTCGAGCTCTACAAAGCGCGTTGAAAGAGGCGGCGGCAGCTGAGCGCCTTCGAGCGCCTTCGTTGCTATCCCGTCGACATAGGCCTTGAGGCCGCCGGACTCCTTCATTTCCTTGAGAGCGCTTGAAGAGCGCACCTCTTCCCAGAAAAGCCTCATCGCCTCGTGCAAAAGCGTCCCTCTCGCCTCGGGCTTGAGCCCCAGCTCCGTTGAGGGCAGCGCCTTCGCGTAGAGCCTGTGTAGGGCAAAGGCCCTGAACGGACAGATAGACTGGTTCTTCAATATCGATGTGCCGCCTCTTAATGCCGCCTTCTCCGGCTCACTGACCGGGACAGGCCCGTCAGGCAGGCCATCCTCAAGAGGGGCCGGGTCCATGTCAAGGAGCCTTGAGGAAGGCATCTCCCCTTCGATGGCCTTGACACAGCCCCTGAAAAGCGGGCTTACGTTGAGCTCGCGGCCGTCAGAGGAACGCGGCCAGCTCACGATGACGGACGGGGCTGACGAAAGGAGCCTTTTGCTGACTATTCTCGCGAACTCGAGCTCGATCTCTCCGGTTGAATGGGGCACTCTTCTCAGAGCCTGAAGGCCTGGCGGCAGAAAAGGGTTAGTAGAAGGCTCGGCCGGAAGGGCGCACTCATGGCACCCGATGACCCTTATGTGATCGAACCAAAGGCCGGTCGCTTCGAGAAGGCCCAGAACCTGTATGTCGGAGTCCGGAGTCTCGACCTGATGTATCGTCTCTCTCGCTATTGAGATAAGCCGGGAGGCGGCCTCCCCCCTCGATATCTTTCCGAGCACGTCGTCAAGACAGCTGAAGCCTTCGAGAGCCTTGTTCCACGCGGCAAGGCCCTGATACTCCCTGCTTGAAAGCTCCCTGCCCTTGAGCCAGCCGACCCTGCCGAGGAGGTCTGTGAAGGCCTTTGCCCACGCGCCAGGAGCCTGTTTTTTCCCCGCGCCCTTCATCCAGTCGAGCCATTCGCCGAGCCTCTTCGAAGGCCCCTGCCCGCCAAGAAGGGCCTTGAACTCCGCGAGGCTCGCTTCTGTCCTGTTCTGCTCCCTCAGCCTCAAATCGACCTTCGCTATCTCTTTTATTTCATCTCCCGCAAAAAAAGGAGAGGAGAGAGCGGACATGAGCTCGCTTAGATGCGTCTTCGAGGCGCCTATCGAGATGATGGCGAGGGCTGACCCGACGAGCGGCTCTTCGGCAAGAGGTGCGCCAAGCGATACGTTGAAGGAAGAGGTCACTGACGCGCCGGGCAGCACTGCCGCTGGCGAGAGCTCTGCCGTGAATTCCCTTATTATGGAACGCCTGTACCTGTCGAGGTCAGGGACTATTACGCCTATCTTCATCCCAGGCCTGTAAACCGAGCGCACCCACCTGGCGGCCCTCACGACCTCTTCCAGTTCGTCCTCGCACTCGACAAGGGCCGCCTCAGCCTGAGGCGGCAGATCCAGCGGGTCAGGCCACCTGCTCACAAGAGAGCCTTGCCTTTCAAGGGCCGCCGCTATCGACGAGGCCGCTGGAGAGAGCTCGTCAAAGCCCGCCAGTATGACTTCACCTGGAATGAGCGCTCCGCGTTCAATGAGCCTCTTCGCCTCTTCATTGACCTGTGCCTCGCCAGTGAAGCCGAGCCTCTTGAGCTCGGCTTCATACGCGCCAGCCCACCTCTTTAACGCCTTCGACTCCTCGGTGAGGTATATTTCATCTTCAGGAAGAGAGATGGAGTACTCGCTCATGAGCCTGTAAGCCTCGAAAGAGGCCCGGCCGACCCCTGAAGACGGCCATGCCTCTGAGACAAGCGGGTCTGAAGAGACTATCCTCTCCCACAGGGCCCTTGCGCGAAGCCCGGTCAAGGCAGGCACGTTTGAGTACTCTTCCCGAAAGCCCGCCACCCACGAGGAAAACGGCATGACAGAGGCAGTCGGCCAGGCGGTCTTCCCGCTTCGCCTCATTGAATTGTCATACTCTGAAGTTATATGGCGGGTGAGCCTCGCGTTGACCGTAAGGACAAAAGCCCCGCGGGAGATGGCCGAGGCGAGTTTTTCAAAGGCTTTCGTGTGCATGGAAACATAATACTATTTGAAGTGGAAAATTCAAACCCGTTTTAAGGCCAGCGTCTCTCGAGCGCATTTGTATTGACACAACGGGACTCCATATGTTAAAAAATTTTGATAATCACCCGCAGCAAGCTTCCCCGATGGTGGACGTGGCTCAACGGTTAGAGCACTGGACTGTGACTCCGGGGGTTGGGGGTTCGAATCCCCTCGTCCACCCCATTTTTTCCGTAATTCCAATTAAACATACAGACTCAATACCCCTGAAAGACCATCGCGCCATCCTCTTGTGCGCCCTCAGATTTCAGCGGCCCTGCCCGACAACTCAGTCCATGAAGGCCCTGCGCCGAATCAATGGCAGCGTCTGGCTAAAATCAAAATTTTGTTCTATAATCAGCTCATCTTTAAACAGGGCCGCTCAGGCACAACGGTAAGCGGCCCTTTCTTAAAAGTAAAGTTCGGGGAAAATAAAGATATGAAGCACGTTGTCAGGGAGCGCCTGCTGGAATACGCGGTCTGGGACCGCGTCACACGCTGGTTCCATTGGATAAACTTCTGCGCGGTCCTGAGCCTTGCGGCAATCGGGACGGTGATACTTTTCGCTGGAAGCCTCGGCGTCACGGACAGCGGCAAGGTGGCGCTCAAAACCGTCCACGTGCTCGTCGGCTACGTCTTTGGCCTTAACCTTCTCTGGAGGGTCATCTGGGGCTTTACAGGCAATCGCTACGCGAGGTGGAAGGCTATCCTGCCATTCGGCAAAGGCTACGTCAGGGAAGCGAGGGAGTACACGGCCGGATTCATGGCAGGGAGCGCCCCGGGCTGGCTTGGCCACAACCCGCTCGGCAAGCTGATGGTCGGCGCGCTTATCATCGTCATGCTCGCGATGGGGGGCACCGGGCTCATCCTCGCAGGGACAGACATCTACTACCCGCCGCTCGGCTCCACGATGAAAACATGGGTTGCTGAAGACATCACGAGGCTCGATGAGGTCAAGCCGTATTCAAAGACAAACATAAACGACGCCCGCTTCAAAGAGATGCGCTCTTTCAGGAAGCCTTTCATACAGGCGCATGGAACGCTCTTCTACGCCCTCGTCCTGCTCGTCCTTGTCCACATAGCCGCGGCGATAATAACAGAGATACGCGAGAGGAACGGGATCATCTCAGCCATGTTCACCGGCTGGAAGGTCTTTGACAAAGAGCCTGTCGACCGCGACAGATAAGCCGTTCGGTCAGGCCCTGCCCGCTAGCTCGACCCTGTCCCTGCCAAGCTCCTTTGCGATGTAAAGGGCCCTGTCAGCCGACACCACCACCTCTTCCGGAGAGGACATGCCTGGATCAAAGGCCGAAACTCCGGAACTTACGGTTATCCGGGTCATCTCCTTAATCGCGACCCGTATCTTCTCTGCCACGATAACTGCGCCGGGCGCGTCAGTCTCGGGCAGTATGACGCAGAACTCCTCTCCGCCGTACCTCGCCACGAAATCAGACTCGCGTATCGATATCCTTATGACCCTGGCGACAGACTGAAGCATCTGGTCTCCGGCCACGTGCCCGAACCTGTCGTTGTAGGCCTTGAAATGGTCGATGTCGAGCATCACGCATGAAAAGGGCCTTCCGCACCTCCTGGCCAGCACGCTGTTCCTGTTGAGCTCGATATCGAGGAGCCTTTTGTTCGCGAGCCCTGTGAGCGGGTCGTGGAGGGCAAGGCGCCTCGTCTCCTCGTACAAAAGCGAGTTGCTCACCGCGACCCCGAGCATCACGCCTATCGATTCAAGAAAAGACTTCCTGTCGCTGTCGACGATAACCCCCGGCTGGAGGTAAAGGTACAGGACCCCTACGACGCTGTCCTTGGACTTCAGAGGGATGATGATGTGCCCGTGCGGCTTCATGCCGCCGTAGGTTATGGTATGCCTCGCGTCCCCTTCCGAGTCAGTCGAGGTTATCACCTCGCCAGTTTCAGCGGCGAGCCCGCAGAGGCACTCCCCGAACTTTATCGCCCTGTGCTTTTCAAGGAAGTCCTCGTTGTGGCCGCGGTGGGCGACGAGGTTGAGGACGCCGTCCCTCAGTATCATGATGCCGCCGCTCCTCTCGAACTTGAATATGTCGATACGCGTGATGGTGTCGAGTATGGTGTTGAGGAGAACGGTGAACTCCATCGACTGGCTGAGGAGCGACGAGACGCTGGCAAGCAGGGCTAACTCCTTGTTCGCCCTGACGAGGAGCCTGCTCTGGTGGGCGAGCTTGTGCTCGTAGGCTCTGCGTTCCGTGATGTCCCTGATGATGGCGGCGACGACCCATTTTCCGCCTGATTTGTAGGCGGCCAGCCCGAGCTCTATGGGGAAGACCGTGCCGTCAGAGCGACGGCCCTTGACAATGACCGGCTTGCCCATTATCCGGCCTTTTCCGGTCTTGATGAAGCTGGCGAAGCCTTCCCTGTGCCGCTCGCGATACTCTTCCGGCATCAGGTCGAGGAGCGTTATCCTCGCGGCCTCCTCGTGGCCGTACCCGAAAAGACGGCCTGCCGAGTGGTTCCAGAACGAGATGCGACCGTCCTCTCCGGCGATTATCACCGCGTCGTTAGACGCTTCGAGCACCTCCCTGAATACCTCCCTTGACATGACAGGGGCAGGCGTTTTCAGTTTTTTCATCCCCATAGGCCCTCTTTTCTCAAACCGGGGGTGCGCGGTGTCTTTCGAGGGTGACCCCTTGACATTATGTTATTATGGACGATGCTGTGACTGGCTGGATTTTCTATCGAAGGGTGAGTCTCTGGCTGGATGAACACATTATATCCGCTTCAGCGGGATTTGTCATCCGGACAGGGCGCAAAGCTCGACGGCCGGCCGGCACGCCCGGTTTTTTCTGGAAAAAACAGCGCCAGCCGTGTTAAACTTGTTCGTTCTGAGTTCCGGCTTTGACAATACAAAAGAACGATCTTTATCCGCCAGCCTTGAGGCTGGCGGCCCATTCATATCTTTCAGCCAAAACCTGAAAAAAGAAAGGAACTGAAGATTTGAAGAAGGACACGGAAGAACCAGTGAACCAGCAGAGCTACGACGAAAAATCCATCAAAGTGCTCGGAGGACTCGAGGCCGTAAGAAAAAGGCCTGCCATGTACATCGGCTCGACCGGCCCGATGGGCCTCCATCACCTCGTCTACGAGGTCGTGGACAACTCGGTTGACGAAGCCCTCGCGGGCCATTGCAAGAACATCGACGTCATAATCCACACGGACAACTCAGTCACGGTAATGGACGACGGCAGGGGCATACCCGTAAAGCCCCACCCGGAGAAGAAAAAGCCGACTGTCGAGGTCGTCCTGACCGAGCTCCACGCCGGTGGCAAGTTCGAGAACAAGGCTTACAAGGTCTCAGGCGGCCTGCACGGCGTCGGCGTCACTGTCGTCAACTTCCTCTCGGAGTGGCTCAACATCGAGATAAGAAGGGACGGACAGGTATTCCAGCAGAGGTACGAGCGCGGCAAGCCGGTAAAACCCCTGACTGTGGAGGGCAAGACAAAGAAGACAGGCACGACCGTCTGGTTCAAGCCCGACGCCGAGATATTCGAGGCTACCGATTTCAGCTTCGACACTCTCTCCCAGCGCCTGAGAGAGCTCTCGTTCCTCAACGCGGGCATCAGAATAACCATAAAGGACGAACGGTCGGAGAAGTTCCACGAGTTCCAGTACAAGGGCGGCATCGTAAGCTTCATCGAGCACCTCGCCGCCTCCAAAGCCGCCATACACCCCAAGGTCATCTTCATGTCCGGCGAAAAAGAGTCGGTCCAGATGGAGATGGCCCTCCAGTGGACGGATTCCTACAACGAGAACATCTACTCTTACGCCAACAACATAAACACGATAGAGGGCGGCACCCACATGATCGGCTTCAAGTCCGCCCTCACCAGAAGCATAAACAGCTACGCCGCGGAAAAGAGCCTCGTTAAAGACCTGAAAGGCGAATCCCTCCAGGGCGAGGACGTGAGGGAAGGCCTTGTCGCCGTAATAAGCGTAAAGCTCCCCAACCCGCAGTTCGAGGGGCAGACAAAGACCAAGCTCGGCAACTCGGAAGTCGAAGGCTTTGTAAAGGCCATCGTCAACGAGGCTCTCTCGACCTTCCTCGAGGAGAACCCGTCGGTCGCCAAGAAGATAGTCAACAAGGCCGTCGACGGCGCGCGCGCCAGGGAAGCCGCCAGAAGGGCCAAGGAGATAATAAGGAGAAAGGGCGCGCTCGATTCCTCCGCGCTCCCGGGAAAGCTCGCGGACTGCCAGGAGACCAACCCGGCGCTCTCAGAGATATTCATAGTCGAGGGAGACTCCGCGGGCGGGTCCGCCAAGCAGGGGCGCGACAGGAGGTTCCAGGCCATCCTTCCGCTCAAGGGAAAGATACTCAACGTCGAGAAGGCCAGGTTCGACAAGGTCCTCTCCAACGAAGAGATAAGGACCATGGTAATGGCCCTGGGCTGCGGCATCGGCAACGACGACTTCAAGCCTGAGAAGCTCCGCTACCACCGCATAATCATAATGACGGACGCCGACGTCGACGGCAGCCACATAAGGACTCTTCTTCTGACCTTCTTCTACCGCCAGATGAAGTCATTGGCCGAGAACGGCCACCTCTACATTGCCGAGCCCCCTCTCTTCAAGGTGAAAAGGGGCAAGGACGAGAGGTATCTGAAGGACGACTCGGCCCTCGAGGATTTCATCTTCGATCAGGTGCAGGACGGGCTTTCCATAGCGTCCACCGGCAGAAAGGGCGCGCTCCAGGGCAAGACGCTCTTTACAATGCTCAAGAAGATATCGAGGTTCTGCAAGTCCCTCTCAAGGATAGAACGCCACGGCAGGGACTCCGCCATAATCGAAGCCCTCGCGCTCGAGGACAGCCTCAGCATCGAGTCCCTCAAGAGCGAGGCAAAGGTCAAGGCGCTAATTGAATCCGTAAGCGCCCACCTCAAATCACTGGGCCTTAGCATACCGTCGTTCACCACGCAAAAAGACGCCGAGCACGACAGCTTCTCCATAAAGTGCGAATCAAGGAGGGGCGGCATCTCGACGACGACAAATCTGGACAGCGACCTTTTCAACTCGGCCGAGTTCACGGAATTGAAGTCCCTCGCGAAAGCGATAAAAGAGTCAGGGGAGGCTCCCTTCACCGTCACCAACAACGCTGAGAGCGCGCAGGTCCCGACGTACAGGGGCCTTGTCGAATACGTGCTGGAGTTCGGCAAGAAGGGGCTCTCGATCCAGAGGTACAAAGGCCTCGGAGAGATGAACCCGGAGCAGCTCTGGGAGACGACCATGGACCCTGAGAAAAGGGTGCTCCTGCAGGTCAAGGTCGAGGACGCGGTGGAGGCTGACGCCATCTTCACCAAGCTCATGGGAGACGTCGTGGAGCCCAGAAGGGCGTTCATAGAAAAGCACGCCCTCGAGGTCTCGAACCTCGACATATGATGAAAAGGACGGTCAGATCATGAACGCAAAGAAAGCCCAGAGGACGGGCCTCTACATAGACGTCGCCAACATAACGAGGAACGGCGGCTACGGCATGCGCTTCGACGTCCTCAGGGACTTCGCCTGCCGCGACCACGGCGAGCCCATAAGGCTCAACGCCTACGTCGCCTACGACGAAGAGCGCGCTCGCACTGACCACGACTACCGTGAGAGGACCTTCAACTTCCACTCGACTCTGCGCGATTACGGCTACAAGGTCATAGAGAAGATTGTCAGCTGGTACACGGACGAATCCGGCGTAAGGTTCGGCAAGGCCAACGCCGACCTCGACATGGCCGTCGACGCGCTCCTGCAGTCTGAAAACCTCGACAAGGTCATGATGGCCACCGGGGACGGCGACTTCATCCAGGTCGTGCGCGCTCTTCAGAACAAGGGGTGCAGGGTCGAGGCCGTCGCCTTCCAGAACATCTCCTCGAACCTCAGGCGCGAAGTAGACCTGTTCATGTCAGGCTACCTCATCCCCAACCTCCTGCCGGTGCCTGACGCCGACCCCAAAAAGAACTGGGGAGAAGTCGGCTCAAGGGTGCGCGGCATCTGCTACACCTACAACCACGCCAAGAACTTCGGCTTCATGCGCTTTCTGTCGAGGATAGGCCCGGGCCTGTGGATAACCGACACCAGAAGGTCTGATTCGCCCTACGGCACGGCCTTTGCCCACGAGTCGGCCTTCTCATCCGGCATCGAGATCAGCCTTCTGCCGAGCAGGGAGTTCATCTTCGAGTTCGACCTCGTGCAGGGGGAAAAGGGAATGCAGGCGGCGAACATATCAAAGATACATCCGGAAAAGTAACCAGAGCGAGACGAGCAAAGGCCCATCCTGAAAAGGATGGGCCTTTTTTATTCACTTTTTTATCAGGCTGCTCAAAAAGCTCCAATGCCGGACTACAAAGAGAGCGGGGAATGAGGCGTACTTTGTATGTATGCCTCAATAACGAGCTTTGAGGCCAACGAAGCAGATGGACTTTTAGGGCAGCCTGCTATTCCGCTTTCTTTTTCTTCCCGAGCAAAGCCGCCGCTCCAAGCCCTATTGCGTAGAGCACTATAAGGGGGCCGGCCATGAGCATCTGGTTGAAAACATCGGGCGTTGGCGTGAGGATGGCCGAGGCTATGACTATGGCGACTATCGCGTACCTCCACCATGAGGCGAACTGGCGGGCGGTGACGACCCCGAGCCTGGAGAGGACGAGCATCGCGAGAGGGAGCTGGAATATGAGGCCAAAGGCCAAAAGCAGCCTCGTCGCCATGGAAAAATACTCGCCCATCGACAGGAAGGGCTTCAAGCCGGGAGCTGAATAGCTGAGGAGGTATTTGAAGCCGAACGGGAAGACGACCTCAAAGGCGAAGATTGTGCCGCCACAGAAGAGCAGCGCGGAGAAGATGACCGTGAAAACGAACCAGCGGCGCTCTTCCCTGTACAGGGCAGGCGCGACAAAGGCCCATATCTCGTAGATGACTATCGGGCTCGCCAGTATTATCCCGCCGAGGAGACCGACCTTGAGGTATATGAAGAACGGCTCCACAAGCCCAGTGAAGACGAGAAAGTCCTGCCCCGGAGGCAGGGCCTCTGTAAGAGGGCTTGCCAAGACCCAGTAGAGCCTGTCAGAGTAATAATAGGCCGCTAAAAACCCGAGAGTGACCGCGATGACGGATATTATGAGGCGCTTCCTAAGCTCCGTGAGGTGCTCGGTCAAGGCCATGGTCTTTTCCTGACCGCTCATTTTCCGTCCCTGCCCTCTGGCTTTTCACCCTGCCCGCCTTCGGGACTTTTCCCTTCCTCTTGAGGTCTCGCGGATTCCCTGAAACTCTTTTTAACCTCTTCGCCAGCCTTCTTGAACTCTGAAAAAGCCTTGCCGAGCGTCTTCGCGAGCTCCGGGAGCTTGTCCGGCCCTATGGCGATGAGGGCCACTATGACAATGACTATGAACTCTGAGAGGCCGATGCCGAACATCCGCTACCTTGGCGGCGGGACCACGAAGACCGGGCATGTCGCCTTCCTCATGACCCTTTCAGTCGTGCTGCCGAAGAAAAATCTGTCTATGCCTGCCTTGCCGAGAGTCCCCATGACTGCCAGGTCTATGTCCATGCCCTTCATCATCTTGAGTATTTCCTTGTAGGGCTCGCCGGCAAGCACTCTCTTCTCGATGTTTTTGCAGCCCTTGAAGCGCGTCGAGCAGAACTTCTCGAGCATCTCTCCCGCGCTCTCCTTCAACTCCTTGTCGAGCTTCTCGTAGGAAAGGTGCGGCAGGTAAAAGCCGCTCGCCTCTTCGCTCGTGTCTACGATATGAAGTACATAGAGCTTTGCCTTGTAGCTCTTCGCGAGGGAAAGCGCGTAAGAAGCCGCGTGTATGGACGCGCCTGAAAAATCAGTCGGGAAGAGTATCTTCTGGATCCTGGAATTTTCCTTCCTTGCCATAAAGCCTCCATGAGCTAAGGGCTTAAATTCACGTTGATTTCAGGCTAATCTTATATTAAGAATACCACCTTTTCAATAAGTTTTCAGAAAAGACGCTCCATTTAACGGGGTCGGCCCCCCTTGAATGCCCTGTACGCGAGAGCGCACGCCGCCCCGACGACGAACCCGCCAATATGCGCGTACCACGCCACCCCTCCCGCTGAAGAGACCCCGGAGTTCAATATCTGGAGAAGGAACCAGAAACCGAGGAAGAACAGAGCTGGAAGCCTCACCATCGATATGTAAAGCGGCAGTACGATAAGGGTGTTTATCTGCGCCTTCGGGAAGAGCAGGAAGTAGGCCCCGAGGACCCCGGCTATCGCGCCGCTCGCGCCGACCATCGGCACTGTCGAGCCGGGCTCGAGCATTATGTGAAAGAGGCTCGCCGCGACCCCCGCGAGCAGATAAAAGAAGAGGAATACGACGTGTCCGAACCTGTCCTCGATATTGTCCCCGAATATCCAGAGGAAGAGCATATTGCCGCCTATGTGCAGAAGGCCGCCGTGCACGAACATCGCCGTGATGAGCGTGAACGGGAGCGGGACTATCGCGGCTGGGCCTATATCGCTGAGGTTCATTATCTCGACCGGCACGGCGGCTGTCCTCAAAATGAAACTCTCAACTCCGCTCATGCCGAGGCTCAGCTGGTAGATGAATACAGCCGCGTTCACGACAATGAGCGTTATCGTTACAAAAGGAAATGTGCTCGACGGTATGTCATCCTTTACAGGTATCATCCGGCTCCTTTTTCAGCCACCCTCAAGCGCTCGCACTGGAGGGCATGCCAGTGAAATAACGGCCTGAAATCCATTATAGCAGACCTCCGGGAGATATCGACTGACATGGTTTGACAGCCCACTGTATTATGATAGGCTTTAGTCAGGTTAATCGTAAAAAGGGGGCTCCATATGGACACGATACAAGCTATAAAACAAAGGCGCGCGATAAACTTCTTCGAGCCAGGCAAAACCATTACGGACGCGAAGCTTGGCGAGCTCCTCGGGCTTGCGAACCTCGCCCCCTCCTCCTTCGACCTCCAGCCCTGGAAAGTGATAGCGGTCAGGGACCCTGAAAGGAAAAAAACTCTTCGGACGTGCGCCATGAACCAGCAAAAGGTCGAAGAAGCCACGGCCGTGCTCATAATAATCGCCGACCCCGACGCCGTCGAGGAGAACAAGGACAGGGTGCTGGAGAGCTGGCTCTCTCTCGGGTACATGAAGCCTGAAACCCGCGCAAGCTACTCGGGCATGATAGACTCGCTCTACGGCGCGAAAGACAGCGTCACGAGAAAGGTCTTCGCCTCGAAGAACGCCGCGCTCTACGCCATGACGCTCATGATAGCGGCAAAGGGCCTGGGGCTGGAAACACACCCGATGGACGGCTTTGACGAAGCGTGCATAAAAAAGGAATTCAACATACCGGAGAACAAGCTGGTGATAATGCTCATCGCGGTCGGCGACCTCAAGAGCGGGGTAACCCTTCTGCCGCGCGCGTTCAGAAGAGAGATTGACGAGTTCGTAAGCCATGAAACCTACTCAAAAAAGTGAGGACAAGATGGAAAGAAAAGACAGGATCACACTCAAAGGGAACAAATTCACGCTCACAGGCCCTGAGCTCAAGGCAGGCGACAAGGCCCCGGACTTCAATCTCGTCGGCCAGGATTTGAAAGAGGTAACGCTCAAGGACTTCAGCGGCAAGATAAAGCTGATAAGCGTCGCGGTCTCTCTCGACACCGGAGTGTGCGACTCCCAGCTGAGGAGGTTCAACGAACAGGCTGTCTCCCTCGGCAAGGACGTGGTCGTCCTCAACGTCACCATGGACCTGCCTTTCGCGATAAAGAGGTTCTGTTCGACGGCCGGGATAGACAGGGTCACGAGCCTCTCAGACCACAAGAACGCTCTCTTCGGCGAGAACTACGGCGTCCTTATCAAAAACCTGAGGCTGCTGGCCAGAGCGATATTCGTCGTTGATTCAAGAGACACGATAGCCTACGCCGAGATAGTGCCGGAGGCGACCGACAGCGTCGACTTCGAAGGCAGCCTCAAGGCGGTGAAAGAACTCGTGGCAAAGGGACAGGCGGCTTAAAAGAAGCGGATCTCTTCTGGAAGTAAAAAGCGGGGCGTACGATCAATCGTACGCCCCGCTTTTATTTGGAACTCGCGACGCTGACAACAAAGCAGATCGACTTTTTGGGCGGAGTGCATACAAACAGGCCGCTCAAAAAGCTCCAGCTGCGAGGCGTCGAGGAGCGAATCATGAGGCGTACTTTTTGTGTACGCCGCAATGATGAGCGACGCTGACAACAAAGCAGATGGACTTTTTGGGCAGCCTGTTACGGCTTGTAGTACATGAGCTGACGCGCGTACGGCTCTATCATCTGCCCGAACCTCTGTATCTCCTTGAACCTCATCGGCTGGAAGTTGCTCGCCGCCTCGGCGTTCTCGTTCATCTGCTCGATATTGTCGCAGCCGACCACCGCGACAGATATGGGCTGCGTAAGGGCGTAGCTCAAAAGGAGCCTCTTCGGGGCCTGGAGCTGCCCCCTCATGTAGACCTTCATCCCCATTATTGCCGTGTCCTTCTTGCTTGCTATCGGCACTACCTCGTCGAGGAAGCATTTGTAGAAAGACTCAGCCGGGTTCACTGGCACGAGGACGGTGTCAAAGTCAAACGCCTCGAGGCACTTTCTTACGATGACCGGGTCGTGGTGACCGGTGACGCCTATGTACTTGACCTTGCCCTTTGCCCTCGCCTCTACAAAAGCCTCGAGAGCCCCGTTCGGGCCGAATATCTGTTTGATATCATCTTCTGTCCGCACATCGTGAATCATCCAGAGGTCGAGATAATCTGTCTTCATGTTGGAGAGGGTCTCTTCGAGGTGGGCAAGCGCGCCCTTTTTGTCCCTCGCGTGCGACTTGCTCGCGAGGAAGACCTGCGGCCTTCTCTCCCTCAAAGCGAGCCCGTAGTAGGCTTCGCTCCCGGCGTAGGCCCTGGCCGATTCCATGTAGTTTATGCCTAAGTCTATGGCCGTGTTAATGAGGGTGTCAGCCTCCTGCTCGCGGCCGACCGTACGCAGGACTCCCTCTCCGCCGAGCCCCAGTATGCTTACCTCGACGCCTGTCCTGCCAAGCCTTCTTTTCGGTATCGGTTTTTCCATGTATGGATTATACCAGCAAACCCTTTCCAGTCTATTTGAGGAGAGTTTTATTTATATAATAAAGACGTTGTGGAGTAAACGGCAAAAATAATGGCAGACCGCGAAAGAGAAGGCTTCCGGTGTGAATAAAAAAAGCCCCCTTCTAAAAAAAGGGGGCTCTGTCAGATCGATATTTCAGGAAACCGGCTTTTCAGTCCCTGTCAGGGGGAGCTGACGCGTGGCCCTGGCATTTGCAGACCTGACAATCACAGCCGCACTCCCTTTGAGGGCCTCTTGAGGCCTGGAGCTCTTCTTTTTTCACGGCGGCCTCCATTATCTTTTGAAGTACTCGTCAAAAAGAGTCTTGTAAAAAGATTGCGTCTCAAAGGAAGGTCTCTCGCAGACTATCGTCTCAAGGGCGAGATCCGCGGCTGGCGCGTAGAATCCTTCTCTTTTCCGCTCGATTGGCGCGGCCTCGATCCTTACGGCATCAGTCTCGCCTTCCTCGCCAACCATGTCGATAACGATGACCCTTTTCATGGAAACCTCCTTTTTTCAGTCCCAGTAGAAGTTCCTTCCCGAATGGCATAAAAGCTCAGCGACCAGTATCGGAGAGCCCGGCATGTCCTCGGCCAGATGGATATCGACCTTGTACCTGTAGCCAGGCATCCAGCCCTCTGGTTCGTCGTCAACGCACAGGTCAGGCTCGAACGGCAGGGCCGTCTTCTTCGGGTAAACAGAGCCGTCTATGCCGGCGTTTTTCAGGAGGCTTTCATACTGCTCCCTGTTGCCGCTGGTCCAGAACTCTACCCTGTAACCCGCGTCCCTCAGGGACCCTATGGTCTCCCTTATACCCGGCCTGAGGCTCAGGTCAAAAGACCCGAAAACCGTACCTGAAAGATCGAAAAATATGGTTTGCACAGGTCTTGCTCCTGAAGGCGTATTGCGCAGTGTGTCCTGAGACCAGTATAGTTGCGCCGGGATTAAGGAAAGATTAGAAGGCGGTTTTCCGGTGAATACGAAGATAAAACAGGGGGTTAACTGAAACGGCCCCCCTTTGACAATAAAGGGGGGCCGGAAAAAACAGGAGAACAGCGCTCTTTTGCGCGGACTCAGGAGTTCCTGGGCAGGGTCACGCTGAAAGTGGAGCCCTTGCCGACTTCGCTCTTGACATCTACCTTGCCGCCATGGGCCTCGACTATGGTGCGCACGATGGACAGGCCAAGGCCGCTGCCGACTGTCAAGCCGCGGGAGGCGTCGACCCTGTAGAACCTGTCGAATATCTTGTCCATCTCTCCAGCCGGTATGCCCATGCCGGTGTCCTCGACAGTGACCACGGCCTGCCCCATGTACTCGTTCACGTCTATGTTGACTTCCCCTGAGGGGCGGTTGTACTTGATGGCGTTCTCGACGATGTTGGTGAAGACCTCGGTTAGCCCCTCGCGGTCGCCCTTCACGACGACGCCCTTGCCCTCGAGGTTCAAGGTTATGCCCTTGTTCGCGGCCGACGGCTCGATGAGCTTCTTCACGTCCTTCATGAGGTCCATGAGGTCTATCTTCACCGGCTTGAACTGGATGGTCTTGTTGTCCATCCTCGATATGACGAGGATGCGGTTTATGATGTCGCACATCCTGTTTACCGTGTCGCCTATCTTCTTTATAGACTCGCGGTAGTCTGCGGCGTTCCTCTCCCTGTTCAAGGTGACATCGCAGAAGCTCTTGATTATCGAAGTCGGGGTCCTGAGCTCATGGGAGGCGTCAGAGAGGAACTGCTTTTGCTTGGAGAACGACTCCTCCAGACGGCTCAGCATGGTGTTGAAGCTCGTGGCAAGAGGCTTCAATTCCGCGGCCACTCCCCTCTCCTCGAGCCTCTGGCTCAGGTTCTCCTCGGTTATCTGGCCGACCTTCACGGTAAAGGTCTTGAGGGACCTCAAGGCCCAGCTCGTTATGAGGAAGACGCCTATGCCGCAGATTATGAAGACGGCAGGGAAGGCCAGCAGCACTATCTTCCTGAACGAGCCCATGAGCTCGTAGGTCTCGTCAAGAGAATCGGCGGCCTGAAAGGTGAGAGAGCCGATGGAGAAATCAAAGGTCTGGGAGAGCATGCGCACGTGCTCCCCGTTGGGGCCGCCTATGGTCCTGTAATCGGGGATGCGCGAGGGCTTCAATATCGGGAGGGATTCGTCAGCGAGCGCCAGTGACGGCGAGCGCACGAGTATGTGGCCGTCTTCCGAGACTATCTGGTAGTAGTGGCCGGAGAGCTTCTCGGCGTAGACGCCAGTGACCGCGGCCCCTAACTCCTGGAGCTCGCTCTCGAGCTTGCCCTGCACCTCTTCTATGGCCATGAGGTTGGCGAGCGTCTGTATCTCCGAATTGACGTGCTCGTCGGCGAGCTTTACAGTGAGGTCCTCGAGCTTGTAGTAAAGGAAGAGCTCGATGCCCGCGAAGAAAAACGAGAAGACTATGACGAACCAGAGGACCAGCTTGAATTTGATGGAATTGAACATAACTGCGGGGAGCCCCTATTCTTCCTTGAGTATGTAGCCGGCGCCGCGCACCGTGTGGATGAGCTTGCCGGAGAATTCCTTGTCGATCTTGTTGCGCAGGTAATTTATATACACATCGACGACGTTCGAGTCCATGTCGGCGTCCTCGTTGTAGATGTGCTCGATGATGTCGGTCCTGCTTACCACCTCTCCCTTTCTGTAAGCCAGGAACTCGAGGAGAGAGTACTCCTTGGCCGAAAGCGCGATCGGCTTGCCCGCCCTCTTCACCTGATGGCTCGCCGTGTCTATCTCGAGGTCGGCTATCCTTATGACAGCCTCCTTGACCGTGGTCTTCCTGCGTATCAGAGAGCGGATCCTCGCCAGAAGCTCCTCGAAAACGAACGGCTTGGTGAGGTAGTCGTCGGCGCCTGTGTCAAGCCCCTTTATCTTGTCTATGAGCGCGTCACGGGCAGTGAGCAGTATGACCGGCGTCTGCACGCCCTTTTTGCGCAGATTACTGAGGACCGTAAGTCCGTCCATCAGAGGGAGCATCACGTCGAGGACCATGACGTCTATGGGGTAGCTCTCGGCCATGTACAAGCCCTCTTCCCCGTCGTGAGCCACGTCAACGATATAGCCCTCTTCCTCGAGCCCCTGCCTTATTATGGCGGCGAGGTCTTTTTCATCCTCGACAATCAGTATTCTCATGTTCGTCTCGCTCTGTTTTTTGGTTTAGCGGTCAACGTCTTCTTTTCGCAGGCACTTCTTGCCGTTTACCATGGAAGTAAGAAGGCCGGTCTTTTCCTTGAGCTCGTGCGCGACAAGCCCGATGAGGTGCGCGGCTATGAATAAGAGGATGAACAGGAAACCTGCCTTATGCGGCCCTTCAAGAGCCTCTTCCAACCCCTCGAGAGCCTCTTCGCTCATCCCGCCGGTGAAGAGCGAGCCAGGGAAGGTGTTGAACTCGGCCCCTGAAAGGAGCATGCCTGTCAAGGCCTGGCCTATGAGGACGATGAAAAGGACTGTGTAGAATAGCGCCGCCAGCGGGTCATGGCCTGTAACTTTTGCCGCCCTTCCCTTAAAGCCGCTCAGGTACCACTTGATGTTGTGGCCGATGGCCTGCCACTGCCAGCCCTTCAGAGGCACTATGTCAGTAAAGCGCGCGTATCTGTTGCCGATGAAGCCCCAGATGATCCTGAGGAAGAGGGTCACCATGAACAAATGGCCGAGGCAGGCGTGCGCCTCCTTTACCGGGCGGCGCAGTTCTCTCGCCACCCCAAGCTCCTCCATCCACTCGGCCCCGATGATGAGGACGATAAGTGCTATCACGATACCTGCGTTCAGCCAATGCAGAATCCTTGTCGGCCAGTCCCATACATCGACAAGGACGCGCTCTGTGTCGTCCATCACGGCCTCCATAAACTTTTATCGAATAATATCACGGGTTTTTACATTCCGTCAACCCGCGAGGGGTTTTCCATGAGCCGGAACCGGGCAAAGAACGCCAAAGCCGCGTGCCGTCTCATAAAATGATAGGGCATTGAACATTAAAAGTCGATTAGGAGTGCGCCGGAGTAAGCCTGTCAGCTTGCCATCAGGAGATTTCTCTGCTATTTTCCGTTCATGGATATGAACATGCTCGCAGGCTTCATCGACCAGACCATTCTAAGGCCGGACGCGACGGCAAAAGAGCTCTCAGCGTTTGTCGGGCTCTCAAAAGGCCTTGGGTTCGCGACCCTGTGCGTGCCGCCATGCCATGTGGCGCTCTCTTCCAGCCTTCTCGGGTCCTCGAAAACTCTGGTCTCGACGGTCATCGGCTTCCCGCTCGGCTTTCAGTCTGCCGGGGTCAAGCTCCTCGAAGCAAAGGCGGCAGTTGGCAGCGGCGCTTCCGAAATAGACATGGTGATCAACATCTCCATGCTCAAATCTGGCAACGCCTCATTCGTGGCAGACGAGATCAGCGGCATCGTGGAGGCCGTGCCAGGCTCTGTCGTGAAGGTCATAATAGAGGCTTGCTACCTGACCGATGAAGAAAAAATCGCCGCTCTCGAAGCGGCAATAACTTCCGGCGCTCAATTTGTCAAGACATCGACAGGCTTCGGGCCGAAAGGCGCTGAAGTACGCGACGTCAAGCTCCTCGCGGCCGCCGCGTCCGGCAGGATAAAGGTCAAGGCTTCAGGCGGGATAAAAACATTGGAGAGCGCCCTTTCCATGATTGCAGCCGGGGCGACGAGGCTCGGCACGAGCTCCGGCCCTTCGATACTCAATGAGATGAGGGGCGGCTTCAAACGGTAAAGGCGTAAACTTTTCACAACCGGGGGTGGAGATGGAATTAAAGCTCATCAACGCGACAGTGCCCGAGGGCGCGAACATCATCATCGGGCAGGCCCATTTCATAAAGACCGTCGAGGACCTTTATGAAATCATAAAGACGTCAGCGCCTGAGGCGAAGTTCGGAGTCTCCCTGTGCGAAGCCTCGGGGCCGTGCCTTGTCCGCTCTGAAGGCAATGACGAGGCATTGCGGAAGTCAGCCATGGAAAACGCGCTGGCCATAGGCGCGGGGCACGTCTTCGTCATAGTGATGGCTGACGCCTTCCCTATAAGCGTATTGAACCAGATAAAGGCCTGCCCAGAGGTCGCCGGGGTCTTTTGCGCTACAGCGAACCCTCTCCAGGTCATAGTCGCGGAGACATGGCAGGGCAAGGGCGTGCTCGGGGTGGTCGACGGCTTCAGTCCAGCGGGGTTGGAGAGCGAAAAGGATGTGGATGAGAGAAGGTCTTTCCTCAGGAAGATAGGCTACAAGCTCTGAGCGTCAATCTACATTTGACTCAAATATCTCGTTGAACTCCCTGGCTGTATCAAGGAACGCCTCCATAATGACAGGGTCAAAGTGCTCAGGCCTGGTCCTGCCGTCGCCCTTCGTTATGATGCGCACGGCATCCTCATGGCTCAAGGCTTCCTTGTAAGGCCTTTTGCTGCGCAGAGCGTCATAATGGTCGACTATCATGACTATCCTGCCTTCAAGCGGCGTCTCTTCCCCCCTGAGACCTGCCGGGTATCCTGAGCCGTCCCAGCGCTCGTGGTGGGTCCTCGCTATCGAGGCGGCCGTCTGCACGGACTTATAGGGGGAGTCGGCGAGCATCTTCCCTCCGATCTCGGCATGGCTCTTCATGACATCGAACTCTTCCGGCGTAAGCGGCCCAGGCTTCAGAAGTATGCTGTCCTGTATGCCGACCTTGCCGATGTCGTGCATCGGGCTTGCGAACTCTATGGACTCCACGAACTCGCCGCTCTGGCCGAGGGCCCTGGCGAGCTTTCCGGAGTAGATCCCTATCCTGTTGATGTGCGTTCCCGTGTCGCTGTCCCTGTACTCGGCCACCGACGTTATCCTGTGGACAAGCTCGCTGCTCATGTCCTTGACCATCTTCAATGCGTCGGCAAGCTCGCTCGTGCGCTCTTTGACCTCCTCCTCGAGGCGGCACTTGTAGCTTCTCTCTATCTTCGTGAGGCTGTTGTGCTTCACGGCCTTTTCTATGGCATGGAGGAGGTACTCCGGCTTGTACGGCTTGACGATGAAGTCGAAGGCCCCTCTTTTAATGGCGTTCACAGCCATGTCGAGATCAGCGTACGCCGTCATGAGTATGACCGGCGTCTCCCTGTTCATGGACCTGATACGCTCCAGCAGTTCAAGGCCTGACGCGCCGGGCATCTTTATGTCCGTCAGTACTGCGTCAGCGCCGGACTCCGCGAACTTCCTTACGGCCTCGTCTGCGTCAGAGCACCGGGTTACGCCATAGGCGTGGCAGGAAAGGAGCATGGCCGTGCTTTCGAGCACGAAGTTGTTGTCATCGACGACCAGTACGTTCCCGTGGCATTGCGACCCCATAGTCCCCTACCTCAGTCCCCCTGACAATCCGGCAGGGAATAACGCGCCGGAAAGAGGTCTCATTCAGCCGGGCTTTCGCCAATCTTCCCGACTGTATACTTATTATCGGCAGACCTATCCTGAATATTTAATGTTTTAAAGCTGGAATGTAATATTGGCTGGGTTTTCTCATGGAAAGGGGAAAAGCCGTCATACAGAGCGGTGCAGCGCCAGGCTGAACAGACGGGCGCTACTCGCAGGTATACGCGTACGAAAGCTGCTCGACAGTGCGCCCTGCTGTCTCGACCGTCGCGATGACGACGGCGCACTCCTGAAGCTCGGCCTGGTACTCGATAAAACCGCTCCCTGAGTCGGTCTCGACCATGCCGGGATATCTCTTCAGGAGCTCCTCCTCAGTCAGCCTGCCGAGCTCATAGAGCTCGGAGACCATGACGAGGCGGCTGTCAGCATCGAAGAAGAGCGAGTACATCGTCTGCCAGGGATTGTAGACGTATTTTATAGACTGCATGCTCTCGGACAGCGGCTCTTCAACCGGCCTCAACGCGCCGTCATAGTCCTCAAAAGGCGGGGGCGGGTACATCTTCGCGGCCTCTTCAAAGGTCGTCTGCCCGAGCACGAGAGCGCCAGCCTTCTTCCCGCTGTTGAGCGCCGAGCTGAAGACAAAAGGCCTGGACTCCAGTGTCTTTTTCCCGTCACCGGCTGTCGCGCGCCTCTCGGGCGCGGCGAAGAGCCAGAAGAAGATGAAAAAACCGGCGAGAGCCCCCTTTGCGGCATACCTTGCGTAAGACGATCCCATCAAAAATCCTTTCAGGAGAATAAAAAAACAAGACCCTTTTTCCGGGCCTTGCAGGCATTATTGTACACGATTCGGGCCCCATTGCAATACCCCTCAGCGCGTTCCGACGGCCCAGGCAAGGGCCTTGAAGCCGGAAACCATTTGATACTCAAGAGGATTCTCAGACAACAAAAAATAACGTAAATTTAAAAATCCCGCAGGACGCCTCAAAGAGCGGACCAGAGCCTCCTCAGGCAGAATCCGGTTGAATTATCTAAAGGGATTGCGTATATTCCAGTTTTAATCCTCGACACCGCAACCATGAGGAATCGCTCAATGAAAAGGCTCTTTTTCGCCTCGCTTATACTGCTCGCGGGCTGTGCCGGGAGTATCGAGTTGACCGGCCAGGAGCCAGTGCATAAAAATTCCGTCTCATATATAATAGGAGTGGAGTACGCGAGGAACGCCGGCGAGGTGATGGCAGTCGAGGAAGACCTTTTTTATTACACGGCGACAGTCACCAGGAGCGGCTACCAACCGCCGCCGCAGTTCGGGTCGGCCTACCCGGCGATAGTAAAAGGCATGGAGTTCGTCCCGCACGGCAAGCTCTGGAACGGGGACACGCTCCTCAAGAGCGAAGGGCTCAGGCCGTTGAAGTCTGACGGAGAGCCGGTCTCATGGGAGTACTGCATCGCGGCCGACATCACTGGCAGGGCATACGGGGACGCGGCGTGCTCACTGGGGATAACGCGCAAGTGGGTGCCGAGGCCCGAGAACTTCCTTGAGACAAAGCCGGTCTACAAGGCAGGCTCGTCGAGAAAAGAGCTCATCTACGGCGGCATGTCGGAGGATACGATAACGATAGTTTACAGGGAGTCCGCGCTGGACAGGCCGGGGGAGGTCTTCCAGCAGGAGTTGGCCTACGACCTCTCGCGGTCGAGGACGATACGGTTCAGGAAGATGGAAATAGAGGTGCGGGTCGCGACGAGCAACCACATAAGGTTCATAGTGCGCTCCGGCATCGATGCCATGAATTGAAATGGGCTCAAGACAAAAGACCTTAAAGCGCGACAGGTCAGTGCCTCAAGCCCTCTTCCGGGACCTTGCCGCTTATGTCAGGCGCCTTCCTTGAGCCTGTCATCCATTCGACGAGCTTGTCGATAGCCGTTTTCTTGACTATCTTTATTACGCCCTCATGGATGACTATCTTCTCATCAGGCTGTATCTCGTCCTTGAGGAGGAAGATGACGCCCATGAACCAGTTCGGGATGCTCCCCGGCTCAGGATACTCCCTGACTGTATATTCTGCTACCCTGGAGGGACCCTTGCCGGCGGCGATTTTAAGCACCTGCTCGCGTACAACATTAGCGTCCTTGTTTTCAGGCATAGTCCTTCCTCTTGGTTCAATCGTCCGGCCATGTAAATGGGGCCGCCTGGTCTCATTTACAGGCATGATTCTATACAAGAAGCCTCTGGAAGGCTGTGATTGTGATTACATTGACCGAACCCGCAGACAAACGCAGGGTTGAAATGGCCGGGTTTTAAGCCAAAAGACCGGCGGACGGAAAATCTTCAGAAAAACAAAAGACAGCTCAGGAGGAACGGACATGGGAACAAGGGGAAGAGAGATCGTAGGCAAGAACGCGGAGCGCACGATAGAACTGCTGAACAAGGCGTTCTCTGACGAGTGGCTCGCCTACTACCAGTACTGGATCGGCTCGAAGATCGTGGCAGGCCCCATGAAGGACGCGGCCATAGCCGAGCTCATGCAGCACGCCGCGGACGAGCTCAGGCACGCGGACATGCTCTCGCTGCGCATAATACAGCTTGGCGGCACGCCGATAACCACTCCGAAGAAGTGGTTCGAGCTCGGCACCTGCGGCTACGCCGAGCCCGCTGACCCGTTCATCTCGAAGATCCTCGAGCAGAACATCGCTGGAGAGCAGTGCGCGATAAGCACCTACCACGCGATAATCGAAGAGGTCGGCATAAAAGACCCTGTCACCTACAATCTCATCTCCCAGATACTCACGGACGAGGTCGAGCACGAAGAAGACCTGCAGGCACTCCTCGAGGACCTGGGCTTCATGCTCAAGGGGCGCGCCTGATTTTCGGCTAAAAAGGGAAAGGAGATTGACGATGGCAGGGTTTGTGACCAACATAGAAAAAAAGTCGCTCGAGAATAATTACTTCCGCGAGGTCCTGTTCACCGGGCCAAACAGCCAGCTTGTCGTCATGTCGCTAAAGCCGGGCGAGGACATCGGCATGGAGACGCACGATGATGTCGACCAGTTCATCAGAGTCGAGGCCGGAGAAGGCAAGGCAGTGCTCAACGGGAAAGAGCACAAACTCGAGGACGGCTCGGCAGTAGTCATCCCCGCCGGGGTCGAGCACAACATAGTGAACACATCAGGGACCGTGCCCTTGAAGCTCTATACCGTCTACTCCCCGTCCGAGCACCCGCACGGCACCATTCACAGGAATAAAACTGAGGCACAAGAGTACGAAAGAAAAAAACACTCCTGACCCAGGGAGGCATGGAAAAAGCATAAGAGGGGCTGGCCAAAAGGCCAGCCCCTCTTTTTTCACGCGGCCACTGCCAGCAGGGCTGAAAACAGCCTTTAATTTACAAAACAGTCAAAGTGTAAATTTTTTCGACAGACACCTCTCTGTAAAACCTCGAATTCAAGCGCTCCTTGTCGGTTTTTTTTACAATGCTCAAACTGCCGGACTGGAGACAAAAAATATTACCATTAAAAAACAGATACTTGGCCTGAAACCCGCAACATGGCACCGTGCTTGCAATATACTTTAATCATGAAAAACAAAATCTTCCTCACAACAATCGCGGCATCTCTTCTTTGTTTCGCTCAAACAGCACCGGCCATAACCATTGACGGGGCGTTCGGCCTCAGCGAATGGGCCGGCTACTACTCCTCTGATGACGTAGTGGGCTCAGGAGGGTTTGTCGGCCCAGGATACGGTGGACAGGCCTTTGACGTCGAGTACCTCGGCCTGCAGATAAAAAACAACACGGTCTACTTCGGCCTGCAGACCGGCTTCAACCTCGCGAACGGCGTAAGACTGGACGGCATCAATTATACGCCGGGCGACTTCGCGATAGACACCAACAACGACGGCAACTACGACTACGCCATAGACTTTGCCATCTCTTCAGGCGTCCCTTCTTACAGCCTTTACAGCGCCTCGTCGTGGCAGAACTCGATGTACGCCCAGCACCATGTGGCCGACCCGTTCCAGCTTGCGACCGGAACCCTCATACCAACGGCATTCACAGGCGCGTACGGCTCAGGCGTGTACGCCAGCAACTCGAACGGCGGCATGTCCTATGTGCTCGAAGGCAGCTTCGGGCTCGACTCACTCGCTGCCTACTCAGGCGGCCCCGTGACCCTGCACTGGACGATGTCGTGCGGCAACGACTACCTGAACGTCACCAGCACTCCGGTGCCTGAGCCGTCGAGCCTTATCCTTCTCGGTTCAGGGTTGACAGGCGCGGCCCTCTGGGCGGCAAGACGCAGGAAAAGGGCCTGAACAATTTAACTGACTGAATTGCAAAAGGGGGGCATCCTGCGGATGCCCCCCCTTTTTTTATTTCAAACACCGCTTCACTTTAAAAAAACTATCAGCGCGTCCCGTAAAAATGCTTTATGAAACCCTCACGGAAGTCTCTGTGGCACCCGTAGCAGGCCGTCTGAATGCTCTGGAAGGCCGCGATTACAGCCACCCCGTCCTTTGATTTGGCCGCCTGCCCGAGCGTTTCCGCAGACTTGTGAACCTCTCCATCGTAGCCCTTGAACTTGCCCATGTCAGTACCCATAAAGGCGATGATGCGCATCTTTTCACCAAGAGGCGGCTGCGGATGGTCGGCTATCTGCGGCGCTGTTTTCTCGACAAGCTGCCAGTCCTCCCTTGCGATGGCGTCCGTGACCGTCTGCATGCCGGCCCCGAGGTCCTTCATTATCTTCTTCAACGCGAGGTCCTTGACCTCAGCCCCTGCCTCAGCCATCGCGCCAGTTGCGCCTGCCAGCAACAAACCTCCTGCCAGCACAAACCCGAATAACCTCTCTACTTTCATATCCCGCCTCCGGTTTTTTATTTCAAGCTCACTCAAAAGCCCGCCCTTCTCCAGCTTCCTCATGCGTCCGTCCGTCCCTTATGTGATAAATTCGCCTGAACGTCGGCACTATCTTCTCGTCGTGGGTCACGACTATTATCGCCGTCTCGTACTGACGGGCCATCTGGTTCAGTATCCGGATTACGGCGAGAGCCCGCTCGCTGTCCAGCGGCGCGGTCGGCTCGTCCGCGAGTATGACAGGCGGCCTGTTTATCAGGGCCCGCGCTATCGCGACCCTCTGCTGCTCTCCTCCGGACAGATGTGACGGCATGGCCCTGGCCCTGTGATCGACCTCGAGCGCCTTGAGAAGTTCGTGAGCCCTCTGGCGCGATTCATTGTTAGGGCGTCCCGCCAGCATGGGCAGCAACGCGACGTTGTCCGTGACGTCGAGGAAGGGGATAAGGTACGGCGCCTGAAAGACGAAACCTATCTTGTCGCGGCGCAGAGCGCGCAAATCGGATATCTTCCAGCCGTCCTCGTAGATGACGTCGTCGCCAAGCGTCATCTGCCCGGCTGTCGGCTCAATGACCGCGCCGAGGCACTTGAGGAGCGTGGATTTGCCTGACCCTGACGGCCCGATGAGCCCGACGACCTCGCCTGCGGCGACCTCCATGTCAACGCCCTTTAGCGCGTCGACCGCAGTCTCACCTTTTCCGTAGCGCTTCCTGAGGCCGCTTATTTTTATTCCCTTTGTTTTCATGTCAGCCGCCTATCGCCTCGGCCGGGTCGACCTTGAGCGCCGCGCGTATGGCAAGGACGCTCGAGAGGACGCATATGACCACAACCGCCGCGAAGCCGCGCACGGCGTCCCCCGGCTCGAGGAGAACGTACTTCGGGAATATCGGCGCCCAGAAAGTAGCCGCGATCTTGCCCACGACAAAGCCGATTACGCCAAGTCCGATCGCCTGCTGGAGGATCATCATGGCTATTGTGCGGTTCCTCGTGCCGATCAGCTTCAAGACCGCTATCTCCCTTATCTTGCCAAGGGTCAGCGTGTAGATTATGAACGCGACTATGGCCGCGCTTACAATCGCGAGTATCACGAGAAACATGCCTATCTGTCTGGCTGAAGTCGCAATCAGCTTGCCGACGAGTATCTTCTCCATCTGGGCCCTCGTGTACACCTGCAGGCGCTTCCACCGGCGGATTGGCTCAGCCACGTCATCAGGCTCAAACCCGGGCTTTATCTGCACGAGCACCGCGTTCACATACGGGTTGACGCTCTGCGAGGCAATGAGCGCCTCAAGGAGGCCCGGCACGCCGAGGCGGTTCAGAGCCTGATTTTCCACGGTTCTGCGCCTCTGCTGGACTATCGCGTCGTTGTCTTTAAGGAACTGGGCCTCCTGCGCGTCCTTGAGCGGGATAAAGACCATCGGATCCCCGCTGGAAGAGACCATGCGCCTTGTCAGGCCGACGACAGTGAAAATATTCTTGCGTATCTGGATGCGCTCTCCCAGGTGAAAGCCGGACGCTATGTCGGCGACAGCCTCGTAATGGCCGGCCGTTATCCTTCGGCCCGCGACGAGATACCCGGGCTGCCCCGGCTCTCCCGGGCCGCCGGAGACAGTGCCGACCACCATCGCCCGCACGTCCGCGTCGCCTCTTCTCACCTGCATGGTCAGATAGGTCACATTGGCGGCGCGCTCGACCCCGGGCATGCCGAGTATGCCGCGGTAGGCGTCGTCATTGACGCTCGAGGACTCGGCGTACGGGCCGAGCGTGTCCTTCTGCACGACCCACAGGTCAGCCCCGCTGTTGTCAAGTAGGGCTTTTGCGTCGTCGACCATGCCCCTGTAAACTCCTGCCATGGTCAATGTCACTCCGATGAGAAGCCCGAGGCCGATCCCGGTGAATACGAACTTGCCCCAGGCATGCATTATGTCACGCCCCGCGAGGCTTATCATGGGGAGACCCCGGGGATTTTATCGACTACCTTGACGCGGCTCTTTTTGTTGAGGGCGCTCCTGCTGAAGACGACCACCTTGTCACCAGGCTTCAATCCGTCGTGGACCTGCGCCAGTCCGTCCAGGTCCGTCGCCCCCATCCTGACAGGCGCGAAAGAGAGCTTTCCGCCATCGATGAGCCATACTCCAACGCGGCCGTCCACGCGCTGTATGCTCGCGCCGGGAACGACCGGCGCGGCGTCGACAGCCGGCAGCGCGACTGTCACCTCGGCCAGCTCCCCTACAAGACGGCCAGCGTCAGCCGGGACATCAAAAACCACCTTGGCAAGCGTCTCCTCTGTCACAGCGTCGGCCAGCGGCTCAACCCGCTCTATCCTGCCGGATATCTGGCGGCTTGAGTCGGAACGCAAGACTATCCTCGCGGCCAGACCCCGGGCCAGGCCTGAGGACCCGAGCTGGTTGAAACGCGCGTTCACCCACAGGCTGTCCTGGGCTATTACCTCCACGACCGGCTGGCCTGCCACGACCGTTGTGCCGGGGTCTGCCAGACGGGCCACCACCAACCCGGCGACCGGCGCGACGAGGCGCGTATTAGCCAGCTGTTTTCCGGCCCCAGCGCCGTCGGCGCGTATGCGGCCAATCTCCTCTCCGGCGGCTTCAAAGTTGGCGCGGGCTGCCGCGAGAGAGGCCTGAGCGACCTGCTTTTCATGCTCTTTCGCCTCGGCGGCCACGACAGTCACGGAACCGCTGCGCAGCAGAGTTTCATAACGCTCAGCCTGGGAAGCCGCGTACGCGGACCTTGACTCAGCGTCCCTCACCTGTGCCTGAGCCGCGAGCATGGCCGCCTGAGCGCGCTTTAAAGCGGACCTCTGGGACGAGAGCCTGTCATCGAGGTCGACCGGGTCCATCTCCCCGAGCAGCTCCCCTGCCCTGACCCTGTCACCCACATTCACATCGACCCGCTTTACGCGGCCGGCGACAGTCGGCCCTATCTTGTATGTGTAGCGGGCCTCTACAATGCCTATGCCTGAGATGGCCGGCGTGATCCGGCGGACTTCAACGCTCGCGACAGTCACAGGGACCGGCGCCAGCGGGCCAGAGCGGAGCGCGGCGTAGACGAACAAAGCGAGCAGCGCCAGGATCACCCCTGCCAGCGCTATCGTCCTTCCTGTCAATGGGAAGCGCTTCATCTCGGCCTCCTTATGCCGGCCAGGTAGATAGCGAACGCGCCGGGCGCGTCTTTTTTGAGGCGCGCGGCATTACCCCCGAGAAGCGACTGGATAACCAGCCCCTGTATCATCCCGATGAATAAGGTGGCGGCGGCATTCGCGTCGACATCCCCGTTGATCTCACCCGATTTTTTTCCTTTGTCTATGAGGGCGCTCAAGCGGTCGCGGTAGCGGTTGATGAGAGTCTGCGCCAGGAGCTTGGCTGGCGTGTCGTCGTGACGCTGCAGCTCGGCGAAGACAATCCTCGGCGCGCCAGGGTGGCGGGCTATGAAATCGATGTGGGTCGCGAACATGGCTTCAAGCGCCGAAAGGACCGAGGAGGCCTCGCGCGAGGCCTTGTCCGTGCGGCTGAGGAGCCTGTCTGCCACCCATTCGAGCACGGCCTTCAATATAGCGTCCTTGCTAGCGAAGTGGCGAAAGAGCGCGCCCTGGGTGAGACGCATGCGCTTGGCTATCGCGGCCGTAGTTATCTCGCTCGGATTCTGCTCCGCTGCAAGGTCAACGACCGCTTCCACTGTAACGGCTCTTCTTTCCTCTGCCGGAAGGTGCCTGGGGCTATCCTGCACAAAAAACCTCCCTGTAAGATAGTAATCAATTACTATCTTACAGGGAGGCCGCCAGCCTGTCAAGTAAAGATATGCCAGATGACAGATACTCCGCCCCGTCATTGGCTGGCGCAGGCCGCGCAGTGCCTTGATTACGATATAGTTTACCGAAAGGGATGAGTACCGGCCGCATTGCCGCGGCAGATCTGTAAATCAACCCTTAACCTTAAGAGAAGGAGCTTGCCATGAAAAGTACAGGATTCATGATTGCCGGCGCGTTTGTCTTGTGCCTCGCATTTTCAACCGGCGCAGCAGCCAGGATGGGCGAAGGAAGCGGCGGATGGGGCATGGGAAGCAATTACTCCGGGATGTACGACACTTCGAGAGTAGAGACGCTCTCAGGAGAAGTCCTCTCAGTCGATGAGTTCAAACCGATGAAAGGCATGTCAAAGGGCATCCATCTGACGCTTAAAACCGAAAAAGAGACCATCCCGGTCCACCTCGGGCCTGAGTGGTTCCTCGAGAAGCAGGATACGTCAATAGAAAAGGGGAACATGCTTGAAGTGACCGGCTCAAGGGTCTCGTTCGACGGCAAGCACGCCATAATCGCCGCCGAAATAAAAAAGGACGGCCAGACTTTGAAGCTGCGCGATGCCAACGGAGTTCCGGCATGGTCGGGCTGGAGGAGGCAGCAGTAGCACAGTAAAGAGCAGGCTCTCTGGCAGGCCGCGCCTGACGCAGGAAGCACGGCTGAGCCTCGCGGAAGCGGCTGGCTAATACCGTTTTTTCAGGAACAGGGCCACGTTGACGAGCCCCATCATGACCGGCACTTCTACAAGAGGGCCTATGACAGCGGCGAACGCCGCACCTGAGTCGATGCCGAATGTCGCGATGGCGACGGCTATCGCCAGCTCGAAGTTGTTGGAAGCCGCGGTGAAGGCCACCGTTGTTGTCCTGGAGTAATCAGCCCCCGCCCTCCTGCCCATCCAGAAGCTCACAAAGAACATCACGACGAAATATATGAGGAGCGGTATGGCTATTCTGGCGACGTCGAGGGGTATGGTCAATATCTGTGCGCCCTTGATGCTGAACATGACCATTATGGTGAAGAGAAGGGCAACAAGCGTCAGCGGGCTTATTTTCGGGATAAAACGGCCTTCGTACCACTCGGACCCTTTTCTGCTGACTAGGACGAACCTCGTGAGCATCCCGGCGAGCGGGTCGAGTCCATGAGGCTTGAGCCCGGCGGAGTACGCTTCGAGTTGACCGGAGAGCAGAAACCTTGCCCAGCCTTCGGCCATCTGGCTCCTGCAGGAGTTTCCTGTGCAAAGAAAAAGGACCTTTATTTTTTCGATTGGGACCTGCACAGCGCCTCCCTGTCTTTAGCGACGACCTTCTCGAGCGTTTTCATGTCAATTGAAGAGTGCGCGTCATCCGAGAAAGAAGAGCGCAGCCACTTGAGAGCGCCGCGCACATTTTTCGTCGCGTCTTTTTCAGACAGATGATAGTAGACCCACCTGCCGTCCTTGCGCCCGCTTATGAGGCCGCATCCGGCGAGTATCTGAAGGTGCTTGGAGATCGTCGATGGCGCCAGAGAGCAGAATTCCACAATCTGGCAGACGCACAGCTCGCCGCCTGTCAGGGCCATGAGTATGCGGAGCCTCGTCCGGTCGGCAAGAGCCTTGGCTATGGCGACAGTCTCATCCATGCCCATTACTATAATTCGCCACATGACGAACTGTCAACCGCAAAAGGCCTGTCTTCGGGCCTGAACACATCTTTTCACGCCGCTGTAACCTGCCTGTAACATCCAGTGGATATAATCATTAAAAATAAAAGGAGAAAAACATGGAGAGGGAATGTCCCTACATCGAAACAAGGCCTGAGGACTTCATATGCGGCGCGTCGGTGACGAGCATGGTCCCGAGCGTCTCCGAGTTCACGACCTACTGCGGCTCCGAAGACCATTACCGTTGCCCCATCCTGCTTGCCAGGGTTCTCAGAGAAGCCAGCTCCGCCCGGCCCCAGAGAACCTCCTCAGCCTTCTGCCGCTGAAAAAACCTTAAATAACGGACACATCGGGGCCCGAAGGGTCCTTTTTTTTATTTCCGGCAAAAAATGAGTCTTGCATTTGAATAACATAACCGGACCATAAAAACGATGCTGCCGGACAGCGGTATATGGGTTACAGGACGCATAAAAAAAGCCGCCCCTTGAGAGGGGCGGCTTTTTTGCTTTCATGAATCCACAGGCAAATTTACTTCCAGACGCTCTGTCCGTTGCAGACGATGTCGTTTGTCCAGCCCTGCTCCATCACAGTGTAGACGCTCTTCGGGATGGGCACATAATCGAGGTTCCTGGCCATCTCAGCCCCGTTCTGGTAGGACCAGTCGAAGAAGTCAAGGACCGCCCTCGAGTTCGAGCAGTTCGAGGGGTTCTTGTGGACGAGGATGAAGGTCGCGCCGGCGATCGGCCAGGCGTTCTTCCCAGGCTGGTTGGTGAGGATCACTCCGTAGCCCGGAGTGCCCTTCCAGTCGGCGCCTTCGGCGGCCTCGGCAAAGCTCTCAAGCGAAGGAGCGACGAACTGCCCATCCCTGTTCTTGAGCTGCGTGTGGTTGAGCTTGTTCTGGAGCGCGTAGGCGAGCTCGACATAACCTATGGTGTTCTTTATCCTCTTCACATAGGTAGCGACCCCCTCGTTGCCCTTGCCGCCAACTCCCGCGGGCCAGTTCACGGCAGTGCCGAAGCCGGCCGTCTTTTCCCACTCAGGGCTTACCTTTGCGAGATAGTTGGTGAATATCCAGGTCGTGCCGCTTCCGTCGGAACGGTGGACCACGGTAATCGTGTCGTCAGGAAGGCTGACGCCGGGGTTGAGGTCGGCTATCTTCGCGTCGTTCCACTTCTTTATCTTGCCGAGATAGATGTCCGCGAGCACTTCCGGCGTGAACTTCATCTGGCCGGGCTTTATTCCCTTGAGGTTCACGACAGGAACGACGCCGCCTATGGCCATGGGGAACTGCGTAAGGCCGGACTCATCGAGGTCCTTCGCCGTAAGAGGCGCGTCGGAAGCCCCGAAGTCGACGGTCTTAGCCTTGATCTGCTTTATGCCGCCGCCTGAGCCTATGGACTGGTAGTTGAGCTTCGCGCCTGTTTTCTTGGCGTACTCGAAAGACCACTTGGAGTAGAGCGGGTACGGGAAGGTCGCGCCAGCTCCGTTTATGAGCCCTTCGGCCGCGGCCCCTCCGGCGAAGGCAAAGGACGACAGGAGCAGTGCTGCGATTGCGAATCTTTTCATGTTTTTCTCCTTTATTCTCATGGGCAAAAGCCCGTTTTAAAATCTGCGGGCGGGAGCTCTGCTCCCGCCCGGACGGATGAAAAGCCCGCTCTCGCGGTATTTACAGGGTTGTCAGTGGCCCTGCAAAACCTGTATCACCCTTAAAAGTAAACTTGAGCCTGTACCTGGTACGTGTCCCTGGAATCGTCATTGGTGACTTCCTTCACGGCCGTGTCAAACTTCTCGTGGACCCAGTTCGCTCCAACCTTGAAGCTGTGCCCCTTGCCATACCAGTTGACGCCGACGGTAGTTATCTTCTGCTCCTTGTTTGCCGCCTCTGAGTCATGGTCGTAGACCTCATACCTGACGACCGGCTCCAGGTTTATGCCGTCTATGAAGTAGCCTGCCTGCGCGTACCAGCCCATCGGCTTCTTCAGCACTATCGCCGGGTCTGTCGATTCTATCTCCCAGGCGTTATACTCGAACTGAGCGGTAAAACCGTTGTAGTGACCTGAGACGTCGAAGCCCATAAGCGTCCTGTCCTCTTCAAAACCGACGGTCTGATACTCGATGCCGGTCTGGCTGGCCACGTTCGCGCCAACTGTCAGGTGCTGGCCCTTGCCGAGGGACGCGTCAGATTTCCCCTTCTCGACCCAGCCCGGGGGAGAAAGCTCAATCCTTCCCACAACGAGAGGGCCTGAGGTGAGGACCTTGCGGCTGCCTGTCGACTGTATCGTCTCGCCATTCTGCCATCCGTCGGCCACCGCCACCTCGTAGGCGACGATACCCTCGGCAAACTTGCCGCCAACCGCGAACTTCGGCTGGTAGTACGCATCGGTTGGTCCGAAGAGCTTCTTGGCCGCTTCAGTTGAAATCGGCCTCTCAACTATCAGCTGCTTGGAAGAGGAGGTAAGAGAGACCCTCGAGTACGGGAGCTTTTCCTTGCCGACCGTAAAGACCAGTGCGTCATCGGCGAGCCACTTCACAAAAGCGTACTGGACGCCTATGGCGTTAGCGTTGCCAGCCTTGTCCCACTTGTCTCCGGTGAGCGTCAGGTTATACGCTATCGTCTTTGTAAGGATATGGCCGCCCAGCTCGAGGCGCAACCTTCTCAGGTAGATGTCGCCCTGCGATTCGTAAGTGCTCGTGTTCTTTACCGTGTCGCCGAAATCAAACCTCGGCTGCAGCCTTATCCTCAGGTTCAGATCGCTTTCGTTGTTGGTGATGGTCACTCCCTTGGTCTCGTCTCCGAACAGAAACCCGGCGTGGGCAGGCCCGGACGCCAACACCCCGAACAACGATACTGCCATTACAGCGTACAATTTTCTCTTCATCCTCTTAAAACCCTCCTTGTCTGTTCCTCGCGGAACATCGATTTGCGTGGACTTGACCGCCTCGGCGCTCTGTTTCCGCGATACCCTGCTGTCTGCTGCCGGTTCATGTCTTGATGTTCATATTACAAGCATTATGTTACGGGAATATGGCAAACAAGTAACATTGTGTCATCTCCCGCCAGGCCAGCAGAATTCAAGCGTGAACTCCGTACCCTCGCCTTCCACGCTCTTTGCGCTTACGGCCGCGCCAAGCCTCTCGCAGAGCGTCTTGACGATGTACAGCCCGAAACCGGAGCCCCTGGCCGCCCCTATCGCGTTCGAAGCCCTGAAGCCCTGCTCGAATACACGCGGCAGGTCTGCCGAATGTATCCCGATGCCGTTGTCCCTGACGCTGACCGACACGCTCGTGCCCTCCTTTTTTACGCTCAACTCAACAAAGCCGCAAGCGCGGCCGTACTTGACGGCATTGCCTGTGAGGTTAAGGATTATCTGCTTGAAGGCGTATGGGTCTGCGAACACTTCGACAGGACCGGACGCCTCTGTCCTGATCTCGATCGCGCGTCTTGACGCGGCTTCCCGGTACGCATCAGCGGCCGCCGCCAGCACCTCGCAAACGTCGAGCACAACCGGCTCAAGGGAAGCGCCTCCGCCCTCAAGGATCACTCCAGCCTCATGAACGAGCTCCTCAGCGGAATCGACCTGCCTGCATACGCTCTCCATATATTTTCTGGCGGCGTTGCCGTCCGCCGAGCCCTCCATTAGCTTCGAGTACGCCCCCAGCGTGATTATCCTGTTTGATATCTCGTGCACTACCGTCCTGTGCAGGTCGCTCTGCCTCTTGGATGCAAGCAGGGACTCCGCCCTGATGATGAGCTCCTTTACGCTGAACGGCTTGGTCATGTAATCATCGGCGCCGGTCTCAAGCCCCTTGACCTTGTCCTCAGGCATGCACTTGGCCGTGAGCATGAGGACCTTGACCTCCCTGTTTTTCTCCTTGATGCGCCTGCAGACCTCCCAGCCGTCAAGGCCAGGCAGCATAAGATCGAGTATCACGAGGTCCGGGTGGAAGTCTTCGACTCTTTTGAGCCCCTCGCTTCCGTCGAGCGCGCCGGAGGTGACAAAACCCTTTCTCGTGAGATTGTAATCAACCAGGTCAAGAAGGTCCAGCTCGTCTTCTATTATCAAAACCTTTTCCTTTTTCATCATCATTCCTTTTTTTTCTTTTTATTATCGCGGCCTGATGTGACGCCTGTATTACACCCGGGTTAAAAAAACATGACATCCACATAAGGCCGCCAACGTTTTTTTCAAATCCTCCGGCTTGTCATGGCTTACTTGTCATTGAGCTCTCTTGAAACGCCTGCGTGCCGCAAATAAGTTTATGGGCAATGAATTGCGGAAATGATATAGAAAAGATACAGGACACGCTGGCCCCAAAAGCCTTTTTTCAATGGTCTTCCAAATACCTTCAACCGCTTAACGGTATGGACAGATGACAGACGCCATCGGCATAACAAGGCTTCAGGACAGGATGCTGGAGGCCTTCCACCACCTCACCTCGAAAGAGGCGGAAGAGCTCCTCCGGGCCACCGCCTCAAGCGCCGTTGAAAAGGGCTTCACCTACATGAGGCACGGCGGGCTTGTCGAGGCCATAAACCTCATGCTCGTGCCCTCTTTCGTAACTGTCGCCCAGGCCGAATATCTCACAAAGATATCGCTTGCCGTCAAGAGAGGCGTCGAGGCGGTCTACAACGCGTGGTTCACGGACCAGGACGTCCGCGCCCTCCTGCCGTTCGATGAAGCGGAAGAGGCGTGGATAAGGGACCTCCGGCGGGAGAGCGCGGCGAGCGAGCCCCTCTGGTACAGGCTCGACGGCCACTTCCACATGAAAGAAGAGAACTGGAAGGATCGCATATCGTTCTTCGAGATAAACTCCTGCGCGGTAGGCGGCATACATTACAGCCCCATGGCAGACTCCCTCTTCATGGAATCGATACTGCCGGTCCTCAGAGCCCACCTGCCGCGCCTTCCACAGCTCAGAAAAAACCCTGACCTGCGGGAGATGCTCAGGGAGCTCGTCATCCGCCACTCAGCGGCCCTCGGCAGGAAAGGCAACACCCTCGCCTTTGTAGAGGACTCGACCCTTACGGAAGGGATAACAGAGGGGCCGTACATAGTGGAGCGGCTCAAATCATCAGGCCTTGACGCCGTGCTCGTTGACCCAAGAGACCTTTACATGAAAGAGGGCGAGATATACTTCAGGGACACGGCGATAGATGTCGTTTACAGGAACTTTGAGCTCTCCGACCTCATGGAGATAGACGCCGCGGGTGACGACGTCTCCGCGGTCAAACAGGCCTTCCGGGAGAACAGGGCTATCTCCTCGCTCCTTGGCGACTTTGACCACAAGTCAATGTGGGAGGCCCTCACCTCCGGGGAGTTTGACAGGTATTTTTCGTTAAAGGACGCCGCCCTCCTGAAAAAACATCTCCTCTGGACAAGGGTCGTAAAGGAACGGCGGACCATCGGCCCCGACGGGTTCGAAGTCGACCTCCTGCCCTTCGCTCTGAAGAACAAAGAGGCCCTTGTCCTGAAGCCGAACCGCCTCTGCGGCGGCTCAGGAGTGGTCATAGGAAAGACAGCAGGCGAGGGCGAGTGGGAAGCCCTGCTGAACGAGGCCTTGAAGGAAGAATCAGGCTGGGTCCTCCAGAGGTACGGCAAGCCGGAGAGGTACACATTCCCTCTCTTTGAGAATGGCGACATCGCTTTTGAAGAACACAACATAGTCTACGGCCTCTCCTCCACGGCCCTCGAAAGCGGCCTGCTCGGAAGGGTATCAAGGGAAGGCGTTGTGAACGTCGCGCAGCAAGGCGGGCTGATGCCAGTGTTGAGAATAGCTTAGGAGAAGGTCTTGGAAGAAAGGTTCAGGTCAGTCATAGACTGGCTCGTGAAAAAAGGGGCTTCATACGCCGACCTGAGGCGCGAGGTCCTGAGGAGCGAATCCATCCAGGTCAGGGACGGCGGCCTCGAGGGCTTCTCGACCGACCTCTCCTCAGGCGTCGGCATACGCGTCCTGTATGGCGGCTCGTGGGGCTTTGCCGCGACCAACCTCTGTTTCGAGGCGGCCCTGCTCAAAGCCGCTGACGAGGCCCTCTCCATGGCAAAGGCCTTTGCCGCGTTCAACTCCGCAAAGGCGCGGCTGTCGAGCGCGCCCCCTGTTGTTGATGCGTTCTCGACGCCGTTCAGAATAGACCCGTTCAAAATCCCGGCAGAAGAAAAGATAAACCTCCTCATCGAAGTCACATCCCAGGCCCTTAAAAAGAAGGATATCGCCGTAAGCGAAGCCTTCATGGAATTCTCACGGGTTGAAAAGGAGTTCTACTCATCCGAAGGCTCGAAGATATTACAGACGATCCTCACCAGCGGAGGAGGCTACCACGTGATAGCCGAGAGAGGCCGCGAGGTGCAAAGAAGGTCTTTCCCTGACGCTCACCACGGCCTGTTTTCAACGATCGGCTATGAGCTCTTCGAGGAACTCGGCATGAAGACGAGCGTTGAGAGGATCGCGGAAGAGGCGAGAGCCCTTTTAAAAGCGAAAGAGTGCCCCACGGGAAAGACAGACATTATCATAGACGGCAGCCAGATGGCCCTCCAGCTCCACGAGTCGTGCGGCCACCCTGTCGAGCTCGACCGCGTGCTCGGCACGGAGACAAGCCTTGCCGGCGGAAGCTTCCTTACGCTCGACAAGAGAGGGTCTTTCAGGTACGGGTCAAAGCACGTCAACATCTACGCAGACCCAACCCACACGGGCGGGGCCGGAAGCTACAAGTACGACGACGAAGGCGTAAGGGCAAGAAGGGTCGACCTCGTGAAAGAGGGCGTGTTCACGGGTTACCTAACCTCACGTGAGAGCGCCGTTGCGCTGAATGAAGAGTCCAACGGCTCGATGAGGGCTGACGGATGGGGCGCGCTCCCCCTCATTCGGATGAGCAATATCTGCATAGAGCCGGGCAAGCCCTCCCTTGCCGAGCTCATCGCCGATACGAAAAAAGGGATATTCCTGTCGACCAACAGTAGCTGGTCGATAGACGACCTCAGGCTCAACTTCCAGTTCGGCACAGAGATAGCCTATGAGATAAAAAACGGCAAGCTCGGCCAGCCGTACAAGAACCCGGTCTACTACGGCATGACGCCGGCCTTCTGGAATTCGTGCGACGCGGTATGCAACAAAAACGAATGGAAGATGTGGGGCCTCAACAGCTGCGGCAAGGGCGAGCCCATGCAGGCCGCTGGCGTTGGCCACGGCGCCGCCCCCGGCCGCTTCAGGGGAGTAATGGTGGGTGTATCAAGAGATGAATGAAACTGACTTGAAAGACAGGGTCTTTGAAGAGGCCCGAAGGATCATCAGTGCGAAGGCGGCAGACGCGGTAGAGGTAGTCGTCAGCAACTCCAACGCCTCGACAGTCCGCTTCGCCTCCTCCACATTTCATCAGGGCGTCTCGTCCGTCGACTCGACGGTTTACATAAGGGTCATATCAGGGAGAAAAGTCGGGGTCGCCTCGGTGAACAGCCTTGAGAGGGCCTCCCTTGAAGATTGCCTCAAAAGGGCGGTTGACATAGCCAGGCGCGTAAAGGCAGAGCCTTTCGACGTTGCCCTCCCCAAGAGGCAGACATACCCTGAAGTTGACTCATACTTTGAGACGACTGCCTCCATGACCTTCGGCGAGAAGGCTTCCAGCCTCTCAAAGGGCTTCACACAGGCACAGAGATCCGGCGTGCTCGCCTCAGGCGCGCTTTCAACGGAATCAGGGAGCCTCTTTGTATTCAACTCGAACGGGGTCGAAGCATCGCACAAATACACCTCGGCGCACTTGAGCGTAATCAGCACAAAGGAAGGGCAGTCCGGCATCAAGATAGAGCTCTCGAAAGACATCTCCGGAATAGACATACCCGGCGCCATGGTCGAGTCTGCCAGCCGGTGCATCGAGGCCCAGTCGCCCAGAGAGGCCGCGCCCGGCGCTTACAGGGTCCTCCTCGAGCCTCCGGCGGTTGCCGAGCTCCTTTACTGGCTCTCCTACACCGGCTTTGGCGCGAAGAACTTCCACGAGGGCACGAGCTTTTTAAGCGGGAAGATCGGGGAGAAAGTCACAAGCCCCGCTGTAACCATATTTGATGACGGCGCTGACGGCAGAGGGCTCTCAGTGCCTTTTGACATGGAAGGGGTGGCGAAAAAGCGCCTCTTGATAATCGAGAACGGCGTGGCAAGAGGGGTCGCGTACGATTCCTTTACGGCCTGTGCAGAGGGGGCCGTATCAACCGGCAACGCCCCGTTCCCTGAGGAGACCGAAGGGCCGATGCCTGACCACATATTCATGGAGCCCGGAGACAAAACTCCTGAAGAGCTCCTTGAGAAGCTCGGAACAGGCATACTGGTGAGGTCTTTCCACTACGTGAACGGCCTCCTGAACCCGGCCGAGTCTCTCATGACAGGCATGACGCGCCACGGCGCTTTCTTTGTCGAAGACGGCCGAGTACGCTACCCCGTAAGCCCCATGCGGTTCACCGAGAACATCATGAAGGCGTTCGAAAGGATCGAGGGGGTCTCGAGCGCAACCGGTCTTCTGCCAAACCACGGCTTTTCCTTAAGCTCCATCTCGGCACCGCACCTCCTGATAGACGGCTTCAAGTTCACGAGCTGAGGCTTACGCATTCGGCCTTTCTATTGAAAAAACCTTTTCAAGCCTGAATTAAAAAAGAGAGAACGGTAAATGCCGTTCTCTCTTTGTTGGCAGGGGACGATATATTGACCTTGTTCGTGTTATTACAAGGATTCAGCTACCAGTATGACAACAGTGATAGCAAACGAAAGGTAGGCTATGCCCACCCTGACTTATAATTTACTTACTATCCGTAAAAAACCTACCAATTGCAGGCAGCGTCGAACAATACTCATTAAGTTTTAACTTCCATACGGGGTAGCTTTTTGCACTACGTATCATAAGCCAGATATGTGGCGCAACTTCGCTGGCACCAGCAAATGCAGCAAATTGTTTCAATTCTATAGCCATTAAATTATAAACAGTATCATATCGATAATTCTTACTACTCCAACAACTTATAGTTATTTTTATTGGAAGCATCCCATGATCTTTATTGACATTTTTCCAAAACAGAAAGATTTCTCCATTAACAGCTATTTCTTTCCCAGAGGGAATAATTGGAAAACTTCTGGTGGAAGATGCTGTTAGCGGTCTCTCATTTATAGAATCAGTCGCGTTTATACAAATGTCAAACGCTGAACCTTTTCCTACATTCGATATTTTAGCAAAAGTCAGCACATCTTTTTCCGTTTCACCAACTCTCAAGATTTTCCTGCCCCATCCTTCAATAATAACCTCAGGACTTGCAGCATCAATCATATTCCTACGATGTATAAACATCATAGTTAGCGCCGCCACCGCTGAAAAAGTTGCTGCTACGGCTGACCATAAGGAAGCAAAATCATTCGGCATAAGCAAACTCACTCATAACGCATTCTTCTCTTTTCTATTTGCTATTTATCCAAACATGTAGTGTGGGCTGTGCCACCAAGTATATGCAATAATACAAAATCAACACCATGAACGCAACAAGGGGCTGCGGCAAAAACCGCAACCCCTTGTTCAACTTAAACTTCAAACCAGACTGGCGGGGCTTCTATAAAAGAGGCTCGGCAAGGATCGTCTGCGCCGTAAAGCAGGTCGAGCCGTTGTTTCCATAGACCTGAACGCTCTGGTTCTCCGAAAGCTCTGAGAGCGCTATCTCCTCGCTGACATAATCACTGCCTACTACCGTTATGAGAAAGACCCTCGCGCTCAATGGAACATCCACGCAACGGGCCGTCGACGACAAGGGGTCAAACAGGTCGAAGGAGCGTCCAGCCGTATTGAGGTTATGGACAACACCCTCCAACTCCAGAAGAGGCAAGAAGGGCTGTTTGAACACAACGGCAAAGGACGCCTTTAAAATGTCCGGCTCTGTGTCGGATAGGAAAAGAACGCCGTCCACCTTGACCTTGAGGCCGCCCTCGATATCCGCCTCAGTCAACTCTTCCCCCGTGGCTGAGTAGACCCTTGCCCCGTCCTGAAGCTCTACCGTGAGGACCGTGCCTGACGGGAAGCCCTGTCCAGAGAACACCTCAAGGTCGAACCTGCCGGTCAGAGCGTCCGGAAGGGACTTCGCTATGCCCTCTATCCTCAGGAACTGCCCCCACTCGACCACTACCGCGTCAAGGCCCATGTTATGCTCGTGAACGGAAGAGGTATCTATCCTGACATTGCCGACGGCCGTAACAAGGTCTCCGTCCGCGAGGTCCGCAAAGGCGGCCGGGTCTCCGTTGGCGTCAAAAAACGAGGTTGCCGGAGAGCTGTACACGGCCACGCACTCCGTAACATTGTTCTGCGCGTCAACATAGCCGCTGCCGTAGGTATACGCCGCGCGGGAAAGTGTCTCTTTGGGGCAGAGCTCGAACTTCTGGTCGTCAGTGTTTATGTCGCGCACCTGGCCGTAAAGCCTCAGGAGCTTGCCCCTGGTCTGCCCGTCGAGGACATCTATGAAGACGACAGGCCGGAAGTTATACTTGTCTCCGTGTCCTGTATTCACGATATGTATGGACTTGTTGGCGTCAAGGTCGACCTGAAGTAGGAGCGTGCCGCCTGACTCAACGTAGAACTTCTCTCTGGGGTTCAGGTCGAGCTTGCCGTTTCCGGATATCATCGGGTGTATTATCGTGCCGTCCTTCCTGACCAGCTCTATGTCGCTGACATGAAGGCGAATCTTCTCATACCAACCTGACGGGACGCCGGAGGAGAGCGCGAAAAGGTTCGTCTCGTCCGAGAGAGACAGCAGGTCGACTGTCTTGGTGGTAGAAAGTATGGTCACCTTGAGGGAGTCCGCTATGAGCTCGGCCCGGGTGATGGTGATATTGACCTGGGAAAACTCGTCTGTGGTGGCGTCGGTCAAAAGAAGCGCGACGCTTCCGGTCGAGCCAGAACCAGAGCCTGTCACGCCTCCGCCGCATGAGACGAGGCCGAGCATCAGGAAAACCGCAAGGATGGACAGTATGCCGCTCTTGAAACCATGTAGTACCTTCATCATTGTTACCCCCTTGCCGAAGCATGAAACGTCATCGATGAATATATCGTAAAACCACTCCCGATATTGCCGGTCACCTGTATAAAATTGATTCTTTCGATAAATCCTTAAAAACATAGCCTGCGCGAGACGCCCGGATAAACAAAAAACTTCCCGCGAGCCGCGCCCGATATTCAAGCCGCTCCATCACAGAGGCTCGAACGTTCAATAAACGCCCGAACCCCGCATCAAGCTCTTCGAATGTCAAAAATCTTTCCTTTTTTATACTCTCTTTTCTGAGAATTGTAAAGAAATGATTAAGACCAGCCCGCCTGGACGCTGTTTTACCTCAATAATTTACACAATTTATTTTATCAAGAGTGGCTTCCAGCGAAGTTTTACTCCCTGCAATAAAAAAGAGAGAACGGCAAATGCCGTTCTCTCTTTTCAATATATAGAAGCCCCGCCAGGTCACTTTGGCGCTTCGCTCACCGGGATCCCAAGGGCCTTTGCCACGCCCTCTCCATAGGCCCTGTCAGCCTTCAGGCAGTTTCCGATGTGGCGAAGCTTTATCTCCCTGGGAGCGTCCCCCATCGCGCGGGCCGTGTTCTCAAACAAGACCTGCTGCTGGCCCGGCGACATCAAACGGAAGAGCAGCCCGGGCTGTGTGTAATAGTCAGTGTCCTCCCGGTGGTTCCAGTGGTCGGCCGCCCCTTCGAGGCTGAGCGGCGGCTCGGCAAAATCAGGCTGCTCACGCCACTCGCCGTAGCTGTTTGGCTCGTATCCGAGCGTGGAGCCATAGTTGCCGTCAACGCGCCCCTGCCCGTCGCGGTGAAAGGCGTGGAAAGGGCAGCGGCTGCGGTTGACCGGTATCTGGTGGTGGTTCACGCCGAGGCGGTAGCGCTGCGCGTCCCCATAGGAGAACAGACGCCCCTGAAGCATCTTGTCAGGTGAGAACCCTATGCCCGGGACGACATTCGCCGGGTTGAAGGCGGCCTGCTCAACGTCGGCGAAATAGTTATCCGGGTTTCTGTTCAGCTCGATGACGCCGACATCGATAAGCGGGTAGTCCTTGTGGAGCCAGACCTTGGTGAGGTCGAACGGGTGGTAAGGGAGCTTTGACGCGTCCTTCTCCGGCATGACCTGGACGCACATCTTCCAGCGCGGGAACTCCTTGCGTTCGATGGCCTCGAAAAGGTCTCTCTGGTGGCTCTCGCGGTCTTTCGCGATGATCGCCGCGGCCTCAGCGTCGGTGAGGTTTTTGATGCCCTGCTGGGTCAGAAGATGGAACTTCACCCAGAAACGCTCGTTCTTCGCGTTGATGAAGCTGAAGGTGTGCGAGCCGAAGCCGTGCATGTTCCTGTATGAGGCTGGTATGCCCCTGTCGCTCATTACGATGGTGACCTGATGGAGCGCTTCAGGGAGCGAGGTCCAGAAATCCCAGTTGTTCTTCGCGCTTCGCATGTTGGTGCGCGGGTCGCGCTTGACCGCGTGGTTCAGGTCAGGGAATTTGAGCGGGTCGCGCATGAAAAACACCGGCGTGTTGTTGCCGACAAGGTCCCAGTTGCCCTCGCCTGTGTAAAACTTCATGGCAAAACCGCGGATATCGCGCTCGGCGTCAGCGGCCCCGCGCTCTCCGGCGACAGTCGAGAAACGAAGGAACATGTCGGTCTTCTTGCCGACCTTCGAAAAGATATCTGCCCTTGTATATCTGGTGATGTCATTGGTGACCGTGAATGTGCCGAACGCGGCCGAACCCTTGGCGTGCATGCGGCGCTCAGGTATTACCTCGCGGTCGAAATGGGCGAGCTTCTCCTGGAACCAGACATCCTGCATCAGCATCGGGCCGCGCCTGCCGGCGGTCAGGACATTCTGGTTGTCCGGCACAGGGGCTCCCGCCGCGGTAGTCAGTTTTTTCTTTTCATCGCTCATGTTATCTCTCCTTTTACGGGAACTGTGACAGCCTGCCAAGCCTCTCTTGACAAGGCCGCGGACCGTCCATTCACAGCCTCCATTGTATCAGAAACCGCGTTCATGAGCGGCATAGGCCTGCGGCGACTGGTCCTTGCCAGGCTGAAATAAAAAAAGAGAGAACGGCAAAAGCCGTTCTCTCTTTCAATTTGGTAGCGGGGACAGGATTTGAACCTGCGACCTTCGGGTTATGAGCGCGTTACAATCAAAAACCATAACCGGGCCTTTTACCTGCACATTATTGAAATATAAGCGTTTTTTGCCCTTCCGTCCTTTAGGTATTTTCCGTCGTTTAAGGCCCTTTTGGACAATTTCGGTTACGATTTGGTTACGCAGATAGACCAAAAAAATATCCCTTGAGCGAATAGAGCATAAAGTCATTTGTGGACTATAAGCGTTTCTCCAGAAAAATCCTACTTCGGATAGCGTGAATAGAATCAGCCACTCAAAAACGAGCGGCGAACAACCAGCTTATGAGAGAAATTTAAGTGAAACTCCGCCGACAGGAGTCGGCGGTTTCTTCTACTACAAGCCTTCGGCTTGGGTCCTTCGGACGGCCTATCCATCACCAGACAGGAGTCTGGTGTTTTAACGGCAAAATAAATATCACATACATTAATTAATCCAAGAATACCTTGAAAAATTTTGCCTGCTTCATCAAAAATTTTTTGGATATGTTATTTTCAGAATCAAAATCTACGAGCGTCATGTTATTACCTTCAATTTCATCAACAACAGTGACACCAAGAACTGCAGAGAAAACATAATCTCCCTGTTTCGGCAGAGATGGCCTGTCTGGATATTTTGGCGAAGACTCAATGCGTTTTATCTTTTTTGCGAGCATACTGAATCTCTCGTTGGTCTGCTGCAAGTCCTTTTCATTAAAATTTTCCTGCTTAACAATATCAGAGAAGTAATTTGTATCGATAGCTATGTTCTGATTATCTAGGAAGCCAGCTGATCTGGCTCCGACGAGATCAGAATATAATGTCCCATAGTAAAATTCTTCGTCTTCTTTTTCCATAGCCACTGACACTTCAGGGAGATATTTGGTAACAGTCAAAGCTGCATATACTGTAGCTGTACGAAAAAACCGAAGTGCCTTAATAGTCTCCGATCGGCCTAGACTTTTCCATGTTTCAGATGGGCACCTGGCGATCAAGCCTCCTTTCCTTCCTCCAAATAGTATTCTCGCCATCTCCAGAATGAATTCAGAATAAACGCGATCATCTAAAAGAGTAATCTTCTTCCCGTCTAACGTCTCAATCTTTCGATTCAAAATGGCGGTCCCGATCTTTACCATTGCGCAACATCTAAGCAATTGATTACGATCAAATGGGACCTCGTTCTCAAGACACCCTGCCACCGTTTCAAGAGCACCTTCGAGTCGGCGCGTCAACCTTCTTTTTGCCTTTTCA
>JADLDY010000025.1 GCA_020846435.1 Deltaproteobacteria bacterium | reverse complement strand
AGCTTTACGGGCTGGTTTTCAAGCAGCCTCTGTCCTCTCATATCATCTACCTCCCCACGGGGGGTGAACTTTTTAACAGCCTGATTTCACGCGCTTTACAGACAGGGAAAATACCTTACTAAGCTTCTCAAGTTTATAATACCTTAGTAGCGCTGTCAAGATAATTTCAGGGCAAAAAGGCCTGAAAAACAAAAAAACCCCGGCTCAAGCAAGCCGGGGTTCTTCCTGCAAAAAATGGATTTTTCAAAGCCTTAGGCAAGCATCCCTCAGGCTCGCCAAAACAAGGACGGCCCAGGGCTTACTCGATTATGTCGAGCTCTATGGGCTCGACCTTGACGCCCTTTTGAATGAAGAACTGTATCGCCTTCTCGATCTCCTCGGGCTCCCCTTCGAGCTCGAGCGCCACCAGGCCGATCTTGTCAGAGACGCTCGCCTGCCTTATGTTGGTCACGACCGCGAAGTTTTTCCCTACCTGGTAAAGGAGCGGCTCCTTGACCTGTTCCTTCGGATAGGTAAGATACACCCTTTTTTTCAAGCTGCGCCTCCAGCTATGGCAGGTATTATGGAAAGCTCGTCGGTTTCCTTGAGCTCGGTCTCCAGGTTGTTCTTGAACCTGATGTCCTCGTCGTTCAGGTAGATGTTGACGAACCTCCTGAGCTTGCCGTCGCCTTCGCAGATCCTCTCCTTGAGGCCGGGGTAGTTCTTCTCGAGGTCCTCGATTATCTCGGCTATGTTCTTTCCATCGGCGGTCACTTCGTCAGAGCCGTTCGTGAGCTTCCTGAGCGGGGTCGGTATCCTAACCTTTATTGCCATGCCTGAAATTCCTCCTGTAAATTCATTTTATGCTTTATCACGCAATCCCCAGATTAGCTGTCAGAAAATTGCGTAGAACGCTTTTTACCTTGCCCTTCATGGAAGGTGTGCGAATGTGATGCGCTGCCTGTTTTTCAGTATACCCTGCCCAGGTGAAAGCGTTGACTAAAAGCGAACCGTGCAAATAGCCTTCCTTCACGTGGTCTATAAGGTGTTCGACGCCACTGCTGTCGACCTCCATCATCTTCCTGCCGTCCTCTGTACGAGCGTAGCAATCCCAGCAGTCCCCGGCACACGGCTCAGGAAGATTTTCCAGCTTGTCTATGCGCGAGACTAAAGCGTCTATCTTCTTCAGGAACTCTTTTTTCCGCCCTGCGCCGAGCACCTTGACGTCAAGGACCCTGAAGTCCAACGTGTTCGCGTCCACCTGGACCTTGAAGCAAAGCTCACTGTCCGTTCTTTTTCCAGACTTGGGCATGGAAACCCCGGCTTGAGGTTTACCGTCAGTTCCTCTGAACCTTGATGCGGAAAAAGTCCCCTTCTTTCTTGACCTCGACTATCTTGTGCCCCTCTTCCTTTATGGACTTGGGTACATTCTGTATCGGGTCTCCTGAATCGAGTATCACTTCGAGGACCTCGCCCGGCTCCATGCTTTCGAGCTTGAGTTTGGTCTTGACGAAGTTTATGGGGCACATGACCCCTCTCAGATCAAGCGTGGAATCGCTCATGTCAACCTTCCTGTTCTCAGGCTTTGGACGATTTGAAGACCGGCTCCATGTGCTTCAAGTAGCTCTCAAGGCCTACTCTCTTCAATGCGTTGCCTATCCTCTCGCCTCTTTTGCCGTTCGCGTTATACCAGTCTATCGTCATCTTGATGGCGTCGGCTACCTTCTCGTCAGGGAGGAAGTTGCAGACCTCTACGGCTTCCATCGGGTGACGGCCGTGCTTGCCGCCTATCCTTACTGTGTGGCCGTACCTCTTGGGCTTCCACGCTTCCGTGGGGCAGGCCCTTATGCAGTCCCCGCAGAATATGCATTTCACGGGGTCGAATATCGGCTTGCCGGTGTCAGGGTCAGAGGCTATCGCGTCTTCCTTGCAGGCTTCCGCGCAGATGGTGCAGCCTGTGCAGGCTTCCTCTTCCCACTTCGGGTCGACGACGCCCTGAAAGCCGAAGTCCATCTCCTTTGTCCTGGCGCAGTCTATGGGACATCCCGAAAAGGAGGTCTTGAACTTATGCGGGGTCGGCGTGCCGAAGAAGGTCTTGTCGACCATGTCGGCCATCTTCTGCGTGTCGGTAAGTCCGTTGGGGTTGTACTCGCACCCTCCGCAGGCTGTCGGGACCCTCACCCTCGGGCCGCAGGAAGCGACCTTCTGGCCGATCTTCTCGAGCTCGGCTACGATGTTGCCGAACTCCTTGTAGTCGACATAGAGTATCTCAAGCGACTGGCGGAAAGAGAAGTGCACGACGCCCTTCTTGCTGTACTTGTGGGCGATCTTCGATATCTCGAGGAGCTTTTCGGTCGTGAGCTTGCCGCCCGGGCACCTGAGGCGCACGGTGAACAGGTCCTTCTGCCTCTGCTTTATGAAACCGCCGGACTTGAGGTCGTTGAAATCGACCTTCTGGGTAGCGGCGCCGTCTACTGAAACGTTTACCTTTGTAGTCTTATCTTCTATGAAATGGTCAGTCATCTCGGAACGCTGTCTCCCTTCAAACTTTGCTGTATGTTGGTGCAAAGACTATATTACCAGAAAAAAAGCTCAAAATAGAAGCGGAAAATGGCGCAAGTACGCCTTTTAGTGCGCTCTCTCTGGAGATAAAAAGCGCAGCATACATGACTGTGAGCATTTTTATCTCCAAACCAGCGAAGAGATCAGGAAAAAGAGCGCTTTTCAGAGGCGCCTGTCAGGCCTTTACCGCGTACTCCTTGCCGGCCGCCTTGACCAGGTCGTCGAACTCCTGGAGCCTGGCGTTGATAATGGTCGGCTGGTTTATCTTGCCAGTGAGGGCCTCCTGCGTCTTGAGGCCGTTGCCGGTAACGCAGATGACTATGGACTCGTCCCTGGATATCCTGCCGGTTTCGAGGAGCTTTATGGTCGACCCGAGAGTGACGCCGCCTGCTGTCTCGGCGAATATGCCTTCGGTCTCGGCGAGGAGCTTCATCGCCTTTATTATCTCTTCGTCGGTGACATTCTCGCCCCAGCCGCCGCTCTCCCTCATGACCTTGGCCGAGTAGTACCCGTCAGCCGGGTTGCCGATGGCAAGCGACTTGGCAATGGTATTGGGCTTGTTGACAGGGCGGATGAGCTCGGAGCCTTCCTTGACCGCGTTTATTATGGGCGAGCATCCGGCCGCCTGGGCCCCGAAGACCTTCGTCGTGACAGGGCCGACAAACCCGAGGATTGAAAGCTCCTTGAAGGCCTTGTGTATCTTGGTTATGAGAGAGCCTCCAGCCATCGGCACCACGATGTTCTGCGGAAGCTTCCAGCCGAGCTGCTCGGCTATCTCGTAGCCGAAGGTCTTTGAGCCCTCGGCGTAGTAGGGCCTGATGTTTATGTTGACGAAGGCCCAGCCGTACTTTCCGGCTATCTCGCTGCAGAGCCTGTTGACCTCGTCGTAGGTGCCCTTTATGCCGACGACCGTGCCGCCGTAGACCAGAGTGCCGACTATCTTGGTCTGCTCGAGGTCAGAGGGTATGAAGACGAAGCTTTCCATGCCGGCGGCCGCCGCGTTTGCCGCGACCGAATTGGCGAGGTTTCCGGTAGAGGCGCAGGCCGCTATCTTGAAGCCCAGCTCCCTTGCTCTCGACAAGGCCACGGAGACGACCCTGTCCTTGAAAGAAAGGGTCGGGTAGTTGACGGCGTCGTTCTTGACGTATATCTCCTTGACGCCCAAAGCCCTGGCAAGATTATCGGCCTTGACCAATGGCGTAAAGCCGACCTGCGCGCCGACAGTGGGCGCGCCGTCAATGGGAAGGAGTTCCTTGTAGCGCCACATGTTCGGCGCTCTCTTTTCTATCACTTCCTTCGTGAGAACGCCCTTTATCTTGTCGTACTCATAGGCGACCTCAAGCGGGCCGAAGCACAGCTCGCAGACGTGGAGGGCTTCCTTTGGATATTCCTTCCCGCACTCCCTGCATTTCAACGCCTTCATGTAGCTCATCCGTCTCTCCTCCTTTTATTCCACCCCGGCTCCCGGCGGAAGACAAAAAAAAACCCCTTCTTTGAATGATAAGAAGAGGGTTTCAACTGAACCTTTTCTTATCTTTACAAGGCGTTATAGCCTTGCTGGAGTTAGCACCTGACATTCCGCTGTTACGCGGAACCGGTTGCTGTGGCTTCTACGGGCCAGTCCCTCTGCCACTCTTGATAAGATGCTGCTATTAAATTGTAGTCTTGATTTATAATACAACTCTGGCGGGGTGTCAAGAAAATTCACGCGGCCTGCCGGAAAAAAGGCGGGCCTTATGGCGGGCTTGCGTCCGCCCCTGCTTCTACATCTGATTCCGCATCTGAAAATCAGCTCGTTGCCTATAAACTCCAATCTGATTCAGGCTGCTCAAAAAGGTCCAGCTGCAAGGCGTCGAGGAGCGAGTCATGAGGCGTACTTTTTTGTACGCCGCAGTGAGGAGCGACGCTGACAACGACGCAGATGGAACTTTTTCAGCAGCCTGTCAGTTATTTTGTATGGCAGCCGAAGCACAGCTCGCTCTTCCTGTTGTCCATGACGAGCATCGGGTCGGGTATGGTCGGATAGAGGTTCCTCATGTTCGACAGTATCGAGTGGTCCTGCTGCTTGAAAGGGACATGGCAGGTGCCGCAGCCTATGTCTTTATTGTTCACGAGCTTTATCGACTGGGGCAGCATCAACGGAGATTTGAGCCCCTTGTTCGAAGATGAAATATTGCGGTAGTCTATGCCGAACGGGTGGTCGCAGTTGGGCTCGGAGCAGACCTGGAGCGTTACATCGGTCGCGACCGCGGCGTCATGACAGCCGAGGCACTCGAGCGACTCCCTGTCAAGAGCCAGGGACAAGGAAGGAGAACCGGCCAGAAGAAGAATGGCCGTCACGATAGCGGCTGCCAAGTACATCATTTAATGCCCTCGCTGTTACTTGTCTGCTTGCAGACGTTTGGCCGAAAGACGGCTGATAAACCTGTCCATACGCCGCACTGCAACGCGGCTCAGCATCCTTGCCAATTGGCTGACAGAGGCGGTCTCATACTTGCCTGGAACGGGGAGGACCAGGCATACGCAAAACAAACTTGCTCCCTATTTACTTCTTATGGCAGGCAACGCACAGTCCGCTGCCGGTATTATCCATTACGAGCATCGGGTCAGGCTGAGCCCCCTCGCCCCTGGACGCGGCAACTGTTTCGTGGTCGGCCGCTGAGTACGGGACATGGCAGGTAAGGCAACCCATCTTCCCGTTGGAGAGTTTCAACGCTGGGTCGAGCTGCCCTGGCGGGGTGAGCCCCCTGTTCTTCGACGCCAACGCTTCATAACTCGCGCCTATCGGATGGTCACAGTCACCCTGATGGCAGATCCTCAGCGGCTCGTTTACAGTGACCGAGTCCTGATGGCAGTCGAGACACTCGGCGCTTGCCGGGTCGACAGACGCGAAAGGCGACTGGGCGGCGGCAAGAGACGGAGAAGCGATGGAAAAAAAGAAAGCGGCAACGAAAAATCTACTCTTCATTGTCAGAACCTGTAATTGAAGCCGAAAAAGGCCGAGATGGAATCCCAGTTAGCCTCGTTCAGGGGTGTATCGACAACTGCGCCGCTCGTGAAAAAGGTCCTGTCCGTGCCGTCCTCCGCCTTGAAGTCGCTTGCCTCGAAACTGGCCGTGAAAGACCAGCGCTTGGCGATATTATACTCCGTGCCGGCCGAAAAAACAACCCCGGATCCTCTGGCCCACTGCTCGAAACTCACCGGGTGGACGAAGTCCCCCCTGAGGTTCCAGTTGGCCTCTGCGGTAAAAAACGAGACATGGTATTCAAAGTTGCCGAAAACCTTGAGCTTTCCTCTCTGCCAGGCTACTTCAGCCCCTGCCCAAGGCCCTGCCCAGCCAGCCTCGTAAGTGCTGTCGAGGCCTGGAAAAGGGCCGAGAAGCGGGGTCAGGCCGGAAGTAGCTATTGTCTGTACTCCGTTGGTTATCGACAGGTTCTGTCTGAAGTACGAGAGCCCGGCCATTGGGACAAGGTCAAGGGTGCCGCCTAAAGCCTTGAACCTGTAAGGGTAGCCGAGACCGGCCGAGAGGTCCCAGACAGAGCCGTCGTCAGAGGAATTATTCGACCTCGAGTACTCGAGGGTCCTGTCATTGCCGCCGTAGTCAGAGTCCTGGTTTACGCCGCTGGTTATGACCCCGTAGCCGGCCTCACCCTTGACAATGAAGCTCTTCAAGAAGACCTTGACCGCGGCCCTTACCTCATGGCTCTCGATATCAGACCAGGAAAGCTCGGAGAGCACGTTGACATTGACCGGCCCGAAGACCGAAGGGGTAGTGCCGGCTATGTTCCAGTCGAGGTTGTCAGACCTTTGCCCGGTCGAAATTGAAAACTCATAACCCTCAGCCAGGCTTGACGCCGGCAGCAGGACTATGAAGGCCGCTACCACGGCGAACTGCTTTAACATTGTCATCTCTCCTTGACTCCAAACCTCATCTCGGTGATCTCTTCCGAACGGCAGACCGGGCACTTCGAAGGCGTCTTGAGCCGCTCCCTTTTACTGAAGACAAAGCCGCACTCGAGGCATTCGGACGGCTCAGTCACGAGCTCGAAAGCCGACTCGCTCTTGCCGAGGGACAGACTTATATGCGGGAGGTGCTCGATGACCTCTTTTTCCTTTACGCCTATGGCCTGGGATATCTCGCGCGCCGTAAGCGAGTGCCCCTTTAACGCCTCTACTATCCTCTGTCGTACCGTAAGCTCGCTGTCCACCGGCGGATTATATCAGGAAGTTTAAAAAAAGCCCCTGAAAACGTAAAGGCCGCCCGAAGCGTTTCGCTCCGGGCGGCCATGCATATTCTCTGTTTTTCAAACTGAGCCGGAAAATCAGTTATTTTTCCTGAGATCAAGGAAGGGCGGAAATAAAAAGCGCAGCATATAATGACAATATGTGAGCATTTTTATTTACGCCCTGACGCTTAAAGTCAGGAAAAAGAGCGATTTTCACTCAGGAGGGCTGCTGAATGGCCGAAAGCTTCCAATCCTTGCCAATCTCCCTGGCAAATGTCCAGTACTCGGTGAACTGGACAGGCTCAGTGCTGGAGCCTTCAACGACAGAGCCTGACGCGTCGGCGATATAGTCTATGGCGCTGGCCTTGAGCTTGAGGGTTATGTAGTCAGTGCCCTTTTCCTGCCACGCCTCAGTGATAGCCGAGTCTTTTATCGCCAACCCCTCTACCCTGTTGACGAGCCCCTTGCTCTTTATCGCGTCAAGCTCGCCGCGAAGCGTCTCAAGGGCCCTTGGCGCTACTATGGACCTGAGCTGTTCTACATCTCCCCTCACCCAGGCGGCCTGCACGTTGAAGAAGATGTCGATCGCTTCTGTCATGAAATGCTCTTCGTCAAAGTACCCGTCCATGCGGCTTATGTCGCCGAGCCCGGCGTCTACGCCGCCCTGCGCCGGCACTCCGGCGGAAACCTGACGGCCGCCGAGAAAATCTTCAGTCGACTTCTTCCTCTTAAACAGCCTTATGATAAGGAAGATGCCTCCGCCTATTAGAAGGATGTCGAAGAGGCCGAGGCCGCCGGCCGCTCCAGGCCCTACTGCCGCGTGCCCCAGAGAGCTGAAAAGGAGGCCTCCGATTATGCCGCCTGCCAGACCTCCGGCAAGGCCGCCAAAGAGGCCGCCTCCCCTTGGGGCCATCTGGGCGGCCGGAGTCGGCGTTGTCTGTCTGGACTGCGTTGCCTGCTGGCGGGGCGCCGCGTTCTGAACGGGCGCTGAGTAGGTCCTTGAACCACGGCTGCCGAACGAGCCGCCGCTTCTGCCAGCCCTCGCGTAAGACTCGTCAAAAGCGCCGAAAAGCAGGAAGAACAAAGCTGCCATAGGCAGGAAAAGCTTCATATTTAACCTCAATTCTTTAGAATATCTCATTGAAAACACTGAGAATATGCGGGACCACCTGTTTTTTTCTGGAGATGACGTTCTTGAGCTCGAATATGTCGTCCTTGACCTTGGGGTAGTTGAGGCTGAACATCACGTCCTTGTCTCCTGCGGCAAGAAGAAGAGAGGTGCCGAGGGCTATGTCAGTGACGAGCAGGGCCGAGAGCTTGAGCTCATTTTTATCCTTCGCCTTGAGGAGCTCGGCCATGAGCTTGTCCTTTTCCTCGAAGAACTCCTCGAACCCTATTGTCTCTACCTGGCCTACCCCGAACTTCTTGCCCTTGGCGTCAAAAACCTTGTAGTCGCTTCCGACAACGGCCTCTGGCCCCCTTTTCTTTATGCCTCCGGCTGAGTTGAATATCTCGGCGCCGAACTTCATGTGGTCGAGGCCGGATTGCTTCTCGAGCCACTTGACTATATCCTTGTCCCTGTCGGTCGTGGTCGGGGACTTCAATATCACGGTGTCGGAGAGGACGCCGCCGAGGAGTATGCCTGCTATCTCCTTTTTTATGGCGACCCCCTTCCTCAGGTAAAGCTCGGCCACGAGGGTCGAGGTCGACCCGACAGGCTCGCAAATGAACGGTATGGGGTTCTGGCAGGTGAAGTTGCCTATCCTGTGGTGGTCGACGACCTCGACGATATTGACCTTCTCCGCGCCGTCAATGGCCTGCGAGAGCTCGTTATGGTCGACGAGGACGAGGCACGTCGATGAGGTCTTGAGAAAGTCCGTCTTGGTGATGACGCCCTGCATGACTCCGTCGTTGTCGAGGACGACGAGCCCCGGCACAGAGGCCGCCTTGAACTTTATATCCTCGACCAGCTCCTCAGGAGAGACAGACTCGACCTTGGGGTCGCATATGAGGCTCACTGGCGTTGAAACGCGCACGAGTATCGAAGTGGTGGCGGAGTCGAACGGGGAGACGATTATGCTGACGCCCTTTTCCTTCGCGGCTTTTATAACGTTTTCTTCTACATCGAAGCCGCCTGAGACGATGAGGAGGCCTACGCCCTTTTCAATCGCCTTTTTCTGTATGTCGGTCCTGTCGCCCACGATGACTGCGCAGCTCTTGGGGTCCTTGCCGCCGAGTATGTAGAGGAACGCCTCTTCAGACATGGCGCCAATGTACACAGAGAAGGTCATCTCCTTGTCGTCGAGCTTGTCGTTCTTGACCTTCGCGCCCAGCGTCTCGACTATGTTCTTCAACGATGTCGTGACCTCTATCGACTGCTCCGCCTCAAGATACCTCTTGGCTATCTCCATCAGCGTGACGACGCCCTTTGGCCTGCCTGCGCCGTCGAGGACCGGCATGAACCTTACTTCCTGCTCCCTCATGAGCTCCAATACCTTATGGAAAGGCTCGTGCTCGGAGACGGTGACAATGCCGACAGACATTATCTCCCTTGCCTTGGGGCGCACGTCAGGCAGGTACCTCGGAGAAGGCATCTTGAAGTAATTGAGTATGAACTCTGTCTGCGGGTTCAGGTCGCCTGCCCTCGCCGCGAAGACATTTGTCTCGCCGGTTGCGGCCTTGAGCTCGGCCAGGGCTATGGCCGAGACGATGGAGTCGGTGTCAGGGTTTTTGTGTCCGATTACGAAAAGAGAGTCGTTCTTCATGTAAATTCTCGCTTCCTCCTTCTGTACTTGAGCAACTTTGTGGGATCTCAATGATATTAACGCCTTTCATCAGGCGTAATCAACTGAAAAAACGGCGAATATCAACGGCTTGAATGGTTGCTTTAATAAAAAAGCCGCTGGATTTTACAGCGGCTTTTGCAGGTTCAAACTGCAACAGGTCCGAAATATTCGGGTTCAGGCTACAAACCCGAACCCGCCAAAAATTTTCAGTTATGCTCCCTTGTCCTGTGGAAGATCATATCCGGCCACTGCTCCATCATGTAGTTGAGCTGCCACTCGCTCGGCGCCAGATAAGTGAGGTTGCCTTCCATGTCCCGGGCAAGACGCAGGGCGTTCTTCTTCTCGAACTCATCGAGCATCTTCTTTTCGCCGTCGACCCAGCGCGCCCTCTGTGCCTCGAATGCCTCATAGGTGGCGTCTACCCCGTACTCGTCCTTGAGACGGGCCATCGTGACGTCGAACTGGAGCGTGCCGACCGCGCCCAGTATGTAGTCGTTGCCTGAAACGGGCCTGAAGACCTGAACAGCGCCCTCTTCGGTCAGCTGGGCGAGCCCCTTCTGGAGCTGCTTGGCCTTCATCGGGTTCCTCAAGATGACCCTTCTGAAATGCTCGGGCGCGAAGTTCGGTATGCCTGTGAACTTCAACGGCTCCTTTTCAGTGAAGGTGTCGCCAATTTTTATCGTGCCGTGGTTGTGTATGCCGATGATGTCACCGGGAAAGGCCTCTTCGACGTTCGCCCTGTCCTGCGCCATGAATATGGTCGCGTTCGACAGGATCAGTTCCTTGCCTATCCTGTGGTGCATGACTTTCATGCCCCTGTGGAACCTGCCCGAGCAGATTCTTATGAAGGCTATCCTGTCCCTGTGAGCTGGGTCCATGTTCGCCTGTATCTTGAAGGCGAAGCCTGTAAAAGACTTCTCATAGGGCGAGACGACCCTCTCGACGGCCTGCCTCGGCCCCGGGTGCGGCGCGAGCTCGACTACGGCATCAAGAAGCTCTTTTACTCCGAAGTTGTTTATGCCGCTCCCGAAAAATACCGGGGTCTGCACTCCCTTCAGGTAGTCTTCGAGGCTGAACGGGTTGGCGGCTCCGTGAAGGAGCTCTATGTCGTGGCGCAGCTCCTGAGCCTGCCGTCCGAGAATCTCGTCGAGCTTGGGGTCAGAGATGTCTTTTATGACTATGCCATCCCTGTGCCTGGTCTCCTGTCCGGCTGAAAAGAGCTGCAGTTCCTTACGGTAGAGGTTGTAGACGCCGCGGAAGTCCTTACCTGAGCCTATGGGCCATGAAAGCGGCGAACACTCTATCTGGAGCTTGTCCTCTATGTCGGCGAGCAGGTCAAGAGGATTTATGCCCTCCCTGTCCATCTTGTTGATGAATGTTATGACAGGCGTGTTCCTCATCCTGCAGACGCTCATGAGCTTTTCGGTCTGCGGCTCGACTCCCTTGGCGCTGTCAATGACCATGAGGGCGCTGTCAACGGCTGTCAAGACCCTGTAGGTGTCCTCAGAGAAGTCCTGGTGGCCGGGAGTATCGAGGAGGTTTATCTCGAAGTCGCGGTAGTTGAACTTCATGACAGAGGTCGTGACGGAGATGCCCCTCTCCTTTTCAATCGACATCCAGTCGCTTGTCGCGTGCCTGGAAGCCTTCCTCGCCTTTACCGCGCCGGCAAGCTGTATGGCCCCGCCGAAGAGGAGGAGCTTTTCAGTGAGGGTCGTCTTACCAGCGTCAGGGTGGCTTATTATGCCGAATGTCCTGCGCCTGTCTATTTCCTTTTGATAATGCTTATGCATACATCCCCTGAGAATAAAAAAATGGGCCCCGAAGGCCCATTCGATTCAGAAATTATACTTCAAATCATGAGCGAAGGCAACGTCGAAAAAGCTCTGCCTATTGGCCCAGCTCAAGCCTCAGCTTTTGAGCGTAGAGAGCCGCTTCTCTCTGGCCGGGGTTGAGCTCGAGTGATTTTTCAAAAGCGCGAAGAGCCTGCCCTACCCTGAACTGGTACCTGTTGTAGTTCTTGCCAAGCTCGAGATAGAACTCCGACTCATCCATTCCATCGAGTGTGGCTGGAGGGGCGATCTCAGTGGAAGCGGCCAGGAGCTCAGTGACCCTCTCGGCGCCGTTGACCTT
>JADLDY010000024.1 GCA_020846435.1 Deltaproteobacteria bacterium | reverse complement strand
CGTATATCTTCGTCGGCGAGAGCAGGGCGTCCCCGACCTCTTCTCCGAGAGATTCAGGCCTGTCGGTGACTTTAAGGCCAAGCACGTCGAATATTATCTTTCTCGCCAGCGAGTAGCCGTTGCTGTGTAGGCCGGTCGAGGGCAGGCCGATTATCACGTCCCCGGACTTTATCTTCGTTCCGTCGATTATCTTTTTTTTGTCGACAACGCCCACGGCAAAGCCCGCGAGGTCGTACTCTCCGGCCTTGTAGAGGCCGGGCATCTCGGCTGTCTCGCCGCCTATGAGGGCGCACCCTGCGGTCTTGCAGCCCTTGGCAATGCCTTTTACCACCTGGGCCGCGCTTGCGGCGTCAAGCTTGCCTGTCGCGAAGTAGTCGAGGAAGAACAGGGGCTCAGCTCCGCTTACGAGCAGGTCGTTCACCGACATCGCCACCAGGTCGATGCCGACCGTGTCGTGCCTGCCTGTCATGAAGGCTACCATGAGCTTTGTGCCGACCCCGTCCGTGGAAGATACGAGCACCGGATCTTTAAGGCCCTTGAAGGAGGCTGAGAAGAGCGCGCCGAAGCCGCCTATGTCGCCGAGCACCTCTTTGCGGTAGCTCGAGCGCACAGCAGGTTTTATGAGGTCGACGAGATGCGCGCCTTCGTCGATGTTAACGCCAGCGTCAGAATAAGTGAGTTTTTTCATGGGTGATAGATTAATGAAAACCGAGGTAAAAGTCAATTGATATGCGCCTTTGAAATAGGCGCGTTGCCGTTTTTTCAGAGGTCTTCACAAGGACAGCGCAGACAGGCTTGAAACTCTTCAGTCTTGACTTGAGAGATGACCTGTCATGCACATTTTTGTGTGCATGACGCACAAGAAATTGTGCTCCTCCTTCGATTGAAATAATTCCACCCTGTTTCAAGTTAGTTGATTTTTATACATAATTTTTTACAGCCCGAGTTGGCATCTTCGTTGCAATATAAATAAATGAAACAAAAGTACATGGCAACGCAGCAGCCCGCTCCTGAGAGGCCGGGGCGGGTCAGCAAAACCTGGAACCATACAACAAACCCCAAGGAGGTACAGAATGCGTATCACTGAGATCAAGGTTCTGCCGGTAGACGGTGACGAGAAGCTCAAGGCGTATGTCAGCATCAAGCTCGATGACTGTTTCGTTATCAGGGACATGAAGATCATCAAGGGCACGACAGGCTACTTCGTAGCCATGCCCGCCAAGAAGATGAAGGACGGCACTTACAGGGACCTAGTCCATCCGCTCGACAAGCCTACGAGGCAGCATCTCGAAGACCAGATAATGGTCGAGTTCAGGAAGATGCAGGTGGAGATGAGCACGGAGCTGACAAGGGCGGCCATTTGACGGACAGGCCTGACTCTCGGATTCCCAAAAGGCGCGTTGTCCCTTAATCGAGTTCTCCAGATACCCTGGGCTTTAATCAACGGCGGCACTCCCCGCGGCCGCCCGCGAGGGTTATGGAAACAAGACTTCTGAACTTTCCTGTTTCAGTCACGTTCATATCCACCTACATCTGCAATCTGACCTGTGAGCACTGCGACATATGCAGGCTCAGGGAAGATGAGCTGTCGGCCAATGAAGCAAAGGCCATGCTCAAGGAGCTCTCGAAGCTCGGGGTGCGCTCCATGTCCTTCGAAGGCGGAGAGCCGCTTACGAGGCCTGACATAGGCGAGCTCATATCCTTTGCCAGGGGGTGCGGCATCGACTCCTCTCTTGTCACGAACGGCACGCTTGTGAAAAGGAGCCTGCACAAGCTCGGCGGCTTGAGCCGCTTGTTCGTGCGTCTTTTCTGGGATGACGGCTTTATCGACGGCGGCCCTGTTTACGCGAGCGCACTTGAGGCAATAGAGGCCGCTGATAAGGCCGGGCTTGATGTGGCCTCAGTTGCCGCTCTTACAAAGGCAAACATAAGGGCGCTTCCGGCGATACTCTCCGACTGCGCTTCTCTTGGCGTCCGCGTGTCGTTCTCGAAGTCGGTACGGCATTGCCATTCAAATGACAACTCCCGCATCGGCTCAATGCTGCCTGATGAAGCCGAGCTCGAGGAAGCTCTCAGGTTGCTTAACGAGCGCAAGGCGGCAGGGGAGAGCATTACAGTGCCTGATTCCAGGGCAGGCAACGCGGCTTTTGAGAGCTTCTCAGGCGTCTGCTCTTTTGTGATCACGCCGTCAGGGTGCGTCTGTCCGTGCTTGAACCTGCTGGTATCGAGAAGATGGCCGAGCGGCCTCGAAAAAGGCTTTGGGCCGGCCTTTGATGAAGCAAGAAAGTCCCATTGCGTTGCCGAGTTCTCTGACCCGTCTTGTCTGAAAGCCTGCAACAGCTGAACCCGCAGTATAATCTCACCGCAACAAACTCTTGCCAAGCGTACACCTCCACCTCTCACGCAGGCAAAGCCTCCAGGCCGGCGCCTGCCTTTTGCCTGTCAGGGACGAGACTTTGACAGGGCCCCTCTCGGGCCAAAAACCCTTTCAATCAGAAGATTTACGATGAAAATAATGGACTTCATCCTCCTTGACACTTGAGGGGCTCACGGCTATAATGTTTGATTGCAGAGTACTGCGAAGACCTCGGAAAGTTAAAGGTTTCAGTCAGTTCCGGCGATATTGTAATTTATACATCAAGACCACGGAGGTCCTGTTTTCATGAATATCTGCGTTATCGGCACCGGTTATGTCGGCCTCGTCACCGGCACATGCTTCGCTGACTTCGGCGTGAGCGTTTCATGCGTTGACAAGGACGTATCAAAGATAGATATGCTCAAGAGGGGCGAGATACCCATATACGAGCCGGGCCTCAAGGAGATTGTAGACAAGAACATAAACGAGGGCCGTCTCACCTTCACGACCGAATTCAGCGAGTCGATAAAAAAGTCCCTCGTCATCTTCATCGCGGTGGGCACGCCCCCGAGGGAGGACGGCTCGGCTGACCTCTCCTACATAGAAGAGGTCGCAAGGACCATCGCCAAGAACCTCAACGGCTACAAGGTCATAGTGACAAAGTCCACCGTGCCGGTTGGCACAGGCAAGCTCATCGAGGGAATAATCGAGAGGGAGCAGGGCGGCGAGCACAAGTTCGACGTCGTCTCCAACCCCGAGTTCCTACGTGAAGGCTCGGCTGTCGAGGACTTCATGCGGCCCAACAGGGTCGTCCTCGGCGCAAGGAGCGAGCAGGCGATAGCCATAATGAAGGACCTGTATTCGCCCCTTTACCTCATTGAGACTCCGTTCGTCATAACCGACATCGAGACTTCCGAGCTCATCAAGTACGCTTCCAACGCGTTCCTGGCTACAAAGATATCCTTCATCAACGAGGTCGCGACAATCTGCGAGAGGGTCGGCGCGGACGTGCACATGGTAGCCAAGGGCATGGGCCTTGACAACAGGATAGGCTCGAAGTTCCTGCACGCGGGCCCCGGCTACGGCGGGTCGTGCTTCCCCAAGGACACGATGGCCATAACCAAAATCGCCAGGAACAACGATTACGTCTTCAAGATAGTCGAGGCGGTAATAGAGGTCAACCACGAGCTGAGGGACAGGATGCTCGAGAAGATAAAGGGGCTCACAGGCGAGCTCAAGGGAGCGCAGATCGGCGTCCTCGGGCTTGCGTTCAAGCCGAACACCGACGACATAAGGGAGTCTCCGGCCATAGACATAGCGAACATGCTCATGGCGCAGGGCGCGATCGTGAAGGCGTACGACCCGGCGGCCATGGAGAACGCGTCCAAGTCCATGACCGGCCCGATACAGTTCTGCAACGATTCCTATGAGGTGGCCGAGAACTCTGACGCCCTCATAATACTCACCGAATGGAACCAGTTCAGGAAGCTCGACCTCGCGAGG
>JADLDY010000023.1 GCA_020846435.1 Deltaproteobacteria bacterium | reverse complement strand
TTCAAGGATTCTACTTCCAACAGACTTCAGCGCTCCATCTGAGAAAGCCGCGGGTTACGCGCTTCAGCTTGCACGCAGGGATAGTGCGATACTGCAGGTGGTCCATGTTGTGAACGTAAATGCTGATGTCTCCGCTTTTTTCGTCACCAGCGCTCTCGAATCCATGATAGAACAGGCAGAAATAAATCTTAAAAAATTTCAGGCCAAGAGCCTGAAGGGATACAAAAACATCAAGACTGCCGTGTTGACAGGCGTGCCTCACCAGCAGATCTTGAGTTTTGCGAAAAAGAACAAGAGCGACATCGTGATAATCGGATCACATGGCAAAGGAAGTGTTGACAGGTTCCTGGTGGGAAGCAATACGGAAAGGGTGCTGAGGAAGGCTGGGTGCCCTGTCCTCGTAGTGCCACCGGATAAATAAATTCTTTATGTGTAAATTAAAGGCCCGCACGCCTGAGGCGTGTGGGCCCTGTTTTTATTCGTTGGCACTTCGTTTGAGCAGTTCTGGACTTACACCCGTTCTCGTTAAGGCCGTCTCAAGATACACTGGCGCAAAGAAGAAGTACGAGCCCCTGAATATCTAAGGTGACGGCAGGGACTTTCTTGAGGATGCCGAGCAGGAACTTCTGGACTGTATTAATTACTGTGCCTTCCAGGTTTTCAGACTCAGGTTGCCATAAGGGAGAGTTTAGGGAGGAGTAGGCATAAATAGAAAAGGGCTACAGGTATAAAGCCTGTAACCCTTTGATTTTTTGGCTGGGGGACTAGGATTCGAACCTAGATAAACGGATTCAGAATCCGTTGTCCTGCCGTTAGACGATCCCCCATCAGCCGTTGGATAATCTAATATAATTAGATGGAAGAATCAAGTCAAGGAAATTCTGTTGACAACGCGCTTGTCTGTCTTGTATACTTTTAAGTCTTTATATTAAAAGAAGAAATGAAGATAAACATCAACGAAATACCTGAGTACGGCCTCTCCCTCGATGTGCATGAGGAAGGCTCCGTGCTGAACGAGAGGGCAGGCGGCACGCTTGACTTCAGTTTCCTCGCGCCCGTTACCTCTCACATCGAGATAACGAAGCAGGGCCGCAGTTTTTTCATAACAGGGGACATAAAGACCTCTTTGCGCCTTGTATGCGGCAGGTGCGCCAAAGAGTACGACTACGATTATGACGCGCCTTTTTCCGCCTACTACGAGAGGGTCGGTAAGGGCGAAAAGGAACAGGAGCTCCACCCCGAAGACCTGGAAGTGAACTTCATCGAGGGAGATGAGCTCGACACCGCCGATCTGCTCCTCGGCCAGATAGTCTTCGAGCTTCCCATGCAGCCCCTCTGCTCTGAAAACTGCAAGGGTCTGTGCCCGAAGTGCGGCGCTGATCTGAACCTCGGCGACTGCGGCTGCAAGCCCGAAGAGAAGGCTGAAACGAAGGCTGGGTCGAAGTTCGCCAAGTTGAAGGACCTCAAGATAAAGTAACCTCCCGGAAATTTTTGTTGACGCCGGGGCTTTCATATATCAAGATATAGAACTGAACTGATTAAAGAAGAGAGGTCTTAAGACAATGCCGAATCCTAAGAAAAGACATTCAAGCTGCAAGAGGGGCCAGAGAAGGAGCCACGACGCCCTCACCGCCACCGGAGTTTCCACCTGTCCGCAGTGCGGCGAGCCCAAGCGTCCTCATTACGTCTGCCCGAGCTGCGGCACCTATAAGGGCAGGACTGTAATCAAGAAGGACGAGGCCCTTTAGATCAGTGCTTCCATTCCGCTCAGTGTACGGCCCTGCCGAGGACTTTTTGCGCCTTGGCCGGGCCTCTTTTACAGCTCATTTTCCCCTTATAGCGGCCTGATATGAAGATAGCTGTTGACGCAATGGGCGGAGATTACGCTCCCGCGGTAGTTGTCGAAGGCGCGCTTTTGGCCGCCGAGGAACTGGGCATCCCCATCATCCTCGTAGGTGACAAGGCGCGCATAGAATCCGAGCTCGCCAAACACAAGACAACGAACTCCAATATCTCAATCGTCCATGCCTCCGAGGTGGTGGCGATGGACGAATCTCCCACGCAGGCGATAAGGAAAAAGAAGGACTCTTCTTTAAGGGTCTGCTTCGACCTCGTCAAGAGCGGGGCGGCCGACGCCGTCGTCTCCGCCGGGAACTCGGGAGCCGCCATGGCCGCAGGGATATTTCTCCTTAAAAAGATTAAAGGCGTCGAGAGGCCAGCCATAGCGGTGTGCGTGCCCACCATGAAGAGCCCGGCCGTAATCCTCGACGTCGGTGGCAACGTCGATTGCAAGCCCAGCCATCTCTTCCAGTTCGCGATAATGGGGGAAGTCTACGCGAGGTGCGTGCTCAAGAAGGACCGCCCCAGGGTCGGCCTCCTTTCCAACGGCGAGGAGGAAGGCAAGGGCAACGAGCTCACGAGGGAGACACACGCGCTCCTCAAAGAGTCATCCATAAACTATGTGGGCTATGTCGAGGGCAGGGACATATACCAGGGCGAGATAGACGTCGTCGTGACGGATGGATTTGTCGGCAACGTCGTTTTGAAGCTCTCTGAAGGCCTTGTCGAGGCAGTCACGACTATGCTCAAGAACGAGATAATGGCGTCAGTCCCCGCCAAGATAGGCTACATGCTCTCCAAGGGCGCTTTCAGGAAGCTCAAGAAAAAGATAGACTACGCCGAGTACGGCGGCGCGCCGCTTCTCGGAGTTGAGGGAAACTGCATAATAAGCCACGGCAGGTCGAACGCCAAGGCGATAAAGAACGCCATCTTGCGCGCCCATGAGTACGCAAAGAGCAAGGTAAACCTGCACCTCATGGAAGAGATAGAAAAGAACAAAGACCTTGCCGGCCGCACGGCCGTATCCGGGAGTTAGAAGGGGAAGATGCTCAGGTCAAGGGTGCTTGGCACAGGCTCTTATGTGCCGGAAAAGGTTCTCACGAACGCGGAGCTCGAAAGCATGGTCGAGACCTCCGACGAGTGGATATCGACCCGCACCGGCATAAGGGAGCGCAGGGTCGCGGTGGACGAGTCTACCTCTGACATGGCGGCGAGGGCGGCGAAGGCGGCCCTCAAGTCCTCAGGCGTCTCCCCAAAGGACATCGACCTTATCGTCGTCGGCACAGTCACACCTGAGATGGCTTTTCCTTCGACGGCCTGCTCTGTCCAGGCACAGCTTGGGATCAGGGCAGGGGCCGCGGCCTTTGACGTCTCGGCCGCCTGCTCCGGGTTTCTCTACGCTCTCGACATAGCTGATAAATACATCAAGGCAGGGGGCGTCAAAAAGGCCCTTGTAATAGGCGTTGACAGGTTCTCCCAGATACTTGACTGGAAAGACAGGTCTACCTGCGTGCTTTTCGGAGACGGCGCGGGCGCTGCCGTACTGTCCGCTGAAAAGGGCTCCAAAGGGGTCCTTTCGACCCATATACACTCCGACGGCAAGCAATGGGACATGCTATATTGCAAGAGCGGCTTTACGCCGAGCCCGTTCGATACAAAGCCTGAGGAGCCTGCCTTCCTCAAGATGAGCGGCAACGAGACCTTCAAGATAGCCGTGAGGACTATGGGCCAGGCCATAAAAGAGGTCCTTGACGATACCGGCATAAAGCCCGAAGATATAGCCCTCCTCATACCGCATCAGGCAAATTTGAGGATAATAGAAGCGACGAGAGAGAGGCTCGGACTCCCTGAAGACAGGGTCTTCACCAACCTCGACAGGTTCGGGAACACCTCCGCAGGCTCCATACCCCTTGCCCTTGATCAGGCTGTTGAGCAGGGCAGGGTCAAGGACGGCGACATAGTATTGTTCGTCGCTTTCGGCGGAGGTCTCACATGGGCCTCGGCCGCGATAAAATGGTAAAAGGGTGCTCTAAAAATGTTCTTTTTCCCGGTCTCTTTGTCAGGGTGGAAATAAAAATGCTCACATATTGCCATATATGCTGCGCTTTTTATTTTCACCCTTCCTCGATCTCGGAAAAAATATCTGATTTTTAGAGGCACTCAAAAATAGTAACGGAAGGGGACGCTCTCAGTGCTGAAAACCGCTTTCGTATTCCCCGGCCAGGGCTCGCAGTCCGTGGGCATGGCAAAAAGTTTTTACGATTCATTCGATACCGCGAAAAAGGCGTTTGACGAGGCGAGCACGGCCATGAGCCTCGATATGGCCAAGCTCTGCTTCGAAGGCCCTGAAGAGCTCCTCAACAGGACAGAGTACACGCAGCCCGCGCTTCTGGCGGCTTCTATCGCGACTCTTCGAGTCCTCAACGAGAAGACGTCTTTCCGGGCGGCTTGTTTCGCTGGGCACAGCCTCGGCGAGTACACGGCGCTGGTCGCTTCCGGCGCGCTTGACTTCAAAGAGGCAATAAGGCTCGTGCACCTTCGCGGCATATTCATGCAGGAGAGCGTGCCCGCAGGCGTTGGAAAGATGTGCGCCATAATCGGCCTCGGGCTCGCCGATGTCCAGACCATCTGCGATTCTGCCTCCATAGACTCGGCGCAGGTTGTTCCGGCCAATATCAACAGCCCTGAGCAGATAGTCATATCAGGGGCCTCGGCCGCCGTTGACATAGCCGCGGGCATGGCAAAGGACAGGGGCGCGAAGATGGTCGTCCCTCTGCAGGTGAGCGCGCCGTCCCATTCGCCCTTGATGGAGAACGCGGCTTTGAGGCTCGGCAAAGAGCTCGACAAGATAACGATAAACGACCCGTCAATACCGGTCTATTCCAATGTCGAGGCAGAGCCGGTCACGCAAAAGGGCATGATAAAAGAGCTCCTCTGCCGCCAGTTGACGAGCCCTGTGCGCTGGGTCGACATAGTCAGAAAGATGAAGGCCGACGGCGCTGGTACTATCATAGAGGTCGGCCCCGGAAAGGTCCTGACGGGACTTATCAAGAGAATCGACAAGGAAATAAACACGCTCAACCTGAAAGAAGCGGCTGACCTTGAAAAGGCGCTCGGGGCCTTATAGGGGCCTGAGGCCGCGATAATTTTTATGAGGAGGAGAGAATGAACGTAACCGGCAGGGTCGCGATAGTGACTGGCGCAGGCCAGGGCATTGGAAAGTCGATAGCGGAAAAGCTCGGCTCTTACGGAGCCGACGTGGTCGTCGTGGACGTGAACCTCGAGAAGGCTCAGGCGGTCTCCAATTCGATAAAGAACATGGGCCGCAGGTCCATGGCTTTGAAGGTCGATGTCACGAGCCTCAAGGAATGCGAGGAGATGGCTGAGGCTGTCTTCAAGGAGATGGAGGCCATTCACATAGTCGTAAACAACGCCGGCATAACCAGGGACGGGCTCATCCTGCGCATGACAGAAGAGGACTGGGACGCGGTCATGAACGTCAACTTGAAGGGCGCGTTCAACTGCACAAAGGCGGCGTTGAAGTACATGACAAAGGCGAGATGGGGCAGGATAGTGAACATCGCTTCCGTCGTGGGCGTCATGGGCAACGCGGGGCAGGCGAACTACGCCGCGAGCAAGGCCGGGCTCATAGGCCTCACCAAGACGATAGCAAGGGAGTTCGCGTCGAGGAACATAACCTGCAACGCTGTGGCACCAGGCTTTATCGAGACGGCGATGACTGACGCGCTCTCCGACAAGGTGAAAGAGGAACTCATGGCGAAGATCCCGCTCGGCAGGCTGGGAGGCGCGGCTGATGTAGCCAACGGCGTCCTGTTCCTGTCGTCCAACGCGGCAAGCTACATAACAGGCCACACGCTCAATATAAACGGCGGAATGGCGATGCAGTAGCCCTGTTTGAATTTGACTTTGGGCCGCAATCGGTGTTATACAGTGAAATCTGTCCGAAATCGATGATAATACAATACAATTCTATTGGAGGTATCTGAAAATGTCTGTTGATAACAAGGTAAAGAAGATAATAATCGAGCAGCTTGACGTGACCGAGGACGAGGTCACCCCTACTGCTTCTTTCGTGGACGACCTCGGCGCCGACTCCCTCGACACCGTCGAGATGGTAATGGCTTTCGAGGAAGAGTTCGGCATCGAGATACCTGACGAGGACGCCGAGAAGATAAAGACCGTCCAGGACGCGACCGAGTACATCAAGAAGAAGTCCGGCAAGTAATAAAGGGCGTATCCGTCCTGTTTTTTTCAGCATAAACTAATCCGCCGGAGGGCAAGGGGTTTTCCCGGCCTCTTCGGCGGACTTATTTGACACGGGGAATAACGGCGAGATGAGAAGGGTAGTCGTAACAGGCGTAGGAATGGTAAGCCCGCTGGGCACAGGCGTGGAAAAATCCTGGAGCGCGGCAGTAGAGGGCCGCTCAGGCATCAGGACGATCACGCGCTTCGATATTACGGACTTCCCCGTAAGGATAGCCGGAGAGGTCCCTGACTTCGACCCGGCTCTGTTCATCGAGAAAAAAGAAATAAAGAAGATGGACACCTTCATCCACTACGCGGTCGCAGCAGCAAGCATGGCTTTCGAGGACTCCGGCTTCAAGGTGACCGAGGAGAACGCGGAGAGGGTGGGCGTGTACGTCGGGGCCGGCATGGGCGGCCTCCCGGCGATAGAGCACTGGCTTGGAGTATTGAAGGAAAAGGGCCCTGACAGGGTGACCCCGTTCTTCATCCCGATGGTGATAATAAATCTGGCCTCAGGCCAGATCTCGATAAAGATAGGCGCCAAGGGGCCTAACAGCTGCGCCGTGACCGCGTGCGCGACCGGCACCCATTCAATAGGCGACGCGTACAGGCTCATACAGACTGACGTCGCCGACGTCATGGTCGCCGGAGGCACGGAATCGACGATAACCCCTCTTTGCGTCGCGGGCTTCAACTCGATGAAGGCTCTTTCAACGAGGAACGACGACCCTACCGCGGCTTCCCGCCCGTTCGACAAGGACAGGGACGGCTTCGTGGTCGGCGAGGGCAGCGGCATAGTCGTCCTCGAAGAGCTCGAGTCGGCTAAAAAGAGGGGCGCGAAGATATACGCAGAGGTCATAGGCTACGGCCTCAACTCGGACGCCAACCACATGACGACCCCGGCGCCGAACGGCGAGGGCGCGGCAAGGTGCATGAGGATGGCCTTGAGGAGCGCGGGAGTCAACCCCGAGGAAGTGGACTACATAAACGCGCACGGCACCTCGACCTACTACAACGACCTTTACGAGACGATGGCTATAAAGACAGTCTTCGGAGAGCACGCCAGAAAGCTTGCCATAAGCTCGACCAAGGGCATGACAGGACACCTTCTTGGCGCGGCCGGAGGAGTAGAGGCCGTATTCACAGTCCTCTCCCTCAAGAACGGGATTCTGCCGCCGACGGTCAACTATACGACCCCGGATCCAGAGTGCGACCTCGATTACGTGCCGAACACCGCGAGGGACGCGAAGCCCAGGGTTGCTCTGTCCAACTCGTTCGGCTTTGGCGGCACAAACGGCGTACTTGCCTTCAGAAGTTTTGAGTAGATTTTTTCCTGCCCTATTCCGGTGAAAGGGCGTTAATCAGAACTGCGCACACAAACACACAGAGGTTCGGGGATGGACAAGAAGACAATCGCGATCGCGAGCGACCACGCCGGACGCGAGATGAAAGAGGACCTGAAAGAGTTCCTCGAGTCCATCGACGCCGAGGTCGTTGACATGGGCGTAAACGACGATAAGTCGGTCGACTACCCGGACTACGGGATACCTCTTGCCGAGAAGGTCTCGAAGGGCGAAGTGCCCAGAGGCGTTCTGGTCTGCGGCACGGGCATAGGCATGAGCATCCTCGCGAACAAGTTCAAGGGCGTGCGCGCCGCGCTCGTGAGTGATGTATTCACCGCGAGGATGGCCAAGGAGCACAACAACGCCAATATCCTCGTCATAGGCGGCAGGATAGTCGGCAAGGGGCTCGCCAGGGAGATGCTCAAGACCTGGATAGAGGCGAAATTCGAGGGCGGCAGGCACCAGACAAGGCTCGACAAGATAACCGAGCTTGAAAACAGGAACCATAAATAGCCTGAAGGCGCCCTCCCGGGCGTTTCATTTATTTTTTGAACGGAGGCAGCAAAGATGTCTTTAAAAGAATTCGACAATGAAGTGTTTGAGGCCATAAGGCTCGAGACCGAAAGGCAGGAGTACAAGCTCGAGCTCATCGCCTCCGAGAACCTCGTCAGCGAAGAAGTGATGGAAGCGGCCGGAAGCGTTATGACCAACAAGTACGCCGAAGGCTACCCTGGAAAGCGCTACTACGGCGGCTGCGAGTATGTCGACATAGTCGAGAGGCTTGCCATAGAGAGGGCCAAAAAGATATTCGGCTCTGACCATGTCAATGTCCAGCCCCATTCCGGCTCGCAGGCGAACATGGCCGTATATCTCTCGACGGTCAAGCCCGGCGATACCGTCATGGGCATGAACCTCTCTCACGGCGGACATCTCACGCACGGAAGCCCGGTGAACTTCTCGGGCCAGCTCTACAACATAGTCTTCTACGGGGTGCGCCCGAATGACCACAGGCTTGACATGGACTCTGTCAGGGCCCTTGCCAAAGAGCACAAGCCGAAGCTCATCGTGGTTGGCGCGAGCGCCTACCCGAGGGTTATAGACTTCAAGGCGTTCAGGGAGATAGCCGACGAGGTCGGCGCCAAGGTGATGGTCGACATCGCCCACATAGCGGGGCTTGTCGCGACCGGCCTGCACCCGAGCCCGGTGCCCTATGCCGAGTTCGTGACGACTACCACGCACAAGACCCTTCGCGGCCCGAGAAGCGGCATGATAATGTGCCGTGAAGAGTTCGCCAAGGCTGTCGACAAGCAGATATTCCCCGGCATACAGGGCGGCCCGCTCATGCACATCATAGCGGCCAAGGCAGTCGCCTTCAAGGAAGCCCTGCTGCCTTCTTTCACTGATTACCAGAAGCAGGTGTTGAAGAACGCTAAGGTGCTCTCGGATGAGCTCATGGCCAGGGGCTATGACCTCGTCTCCGGCGGCACCGACAACCACCTGATGCTCATCGACCTCACGAAGCAGGACATAACAGGCAAGGAAGCTGAAGAGGCTCTCGGCAGGGCAGGCATCACGGTCAACAAGAACACCATCCCGTTTGAGACCAGGAGCCCGTTCGTCACCAGCGGCGTAAGGGTCGGCGTTCCGGCCTCCACGACAAAGGGCATGAAAGAGCCCGAGATGAAGCTTATCGCCGGGTTCATCGACAAAGCCCTCCAGAACAGGTCCAACGAGGCGGCCCTCGACGCGATCAAGGCCGAGGTAAAGGTGCTTTGCGCCGCTTTCCCGTTTTATAAGTCAAAAGTAGTTTCAGCCTGATTGTTTAAGCATGTCAAAAGCCCGCTGACATCTGTCAGCGGGCTTTTTTTCATCTGCGCCCTTGCCAGCGGCTGACAATCGTGATATTTTCCGGTGATGGAATACATTCTGGGCTTCGGTTCCCCGCACAGGGCATTGAAGGCCGAGGAGACGCTTAAAAAGGCTGAACTTGCCTTCAGGCTCCTGCCGGTGCCAAGGGCGCTTGACGCCTCCTGCGGCCTCGTCATCCGCGTGAGCGAAAATGATCTTGAGGGCGCCAGGTCCATACTCGAAAAAGCGGGGCTAAAGCCCAGGAACATATACAGGAAAGAGGGGGAAGACTATGTTAAAGTGTGATTTTTGCGGCAGGGAGAGCGCATCAGTAGCCAGGGTGGCCCTTGACAGCGAATATGACAGGCTCACGGTAAAGCACGAGAAGAGGTTCGCGTGCCCTGAGTGCTCCGAGAAAAAGGAGAAGGAGAGGAAGGCCAGGCTCAAGGCCGCGAAGGCTCAGTAGGCCCTTTCCAGCCGTTTTTTTTAAAGCTGTTTTGATTTCGCCCTGGAAGGTCGGTCGAGGTGTAAGCCCGGCAGCCTTTTCGGGGCTTTTTTTGTCCGCGCCGGGTGAAGCGGCAGGTTTTGATGGTATTCCCAATGTTTTCAGGGTGTTACTGGCTCCTGCGTGGCAACTTTCGGTTGACCGGGCTTTTGAAGCGCTGTTGTATTTCCTTTTTCAAAGTGATATCTTATAGTTTACTTTTTTTTGGGTTTTTCCTGTGTTAACACTATGAAAAGACTACCATCCTGGGCAAAAAAGACTCTTGGGCCGCTGGGAGCGCTCCACGAGATGAAAGCCATCCTGCGCAAGAGGAACCTCCATACGGTCTGCGAGTCCGCGAGGTGTCCGAATATCGGGGAGTGCTTTTCAAAGCCTACCGCTACCTTCATGATATTGGGCGATGTGTGCACCCGGACCTGCGGCTTCTGCTCGATTGACAAGGGGGCGACCCCTCTTCTTGTCGACCCTCATGAGCCCATGAACATAGCTGTCACGGCGAAGGAACTTGGCTTGAAGCATGTGGTCGTTACATCGGTCACGAGAGACGACCTTCTGGATGGCGGAGCGGGCCAATTTGCCTTGACAATCAAGGCGATACGGGATAACATTTCCCGCATTTTGATAGAGGTCCTGACCCCTGATTTCAATGGGGACGAGGGGGCTCTGGCGTCTGTTTTCGAGGCCCGTCCGGACATATTCAATCACAACCTTGAGACGGTCCCCTCCCTTTATTCCATCGTGCGCCCCCAGGCTGATTACCGCCGCTCGCTTGAGGTGCTCGAGAAGTCGAAAAAAGCCGGGCTCATCACGAAGTCCGGCATAATGGTCGGCCTTGGCGAGACGCCCGAAGAGGTGAGGGAAGTCCTGAAAGACCTCAAAGCTTCAGGGTGCGACGCCGTTACGATAGGGCAGTACCTGAGGCCCACGAGGGGCAACCTCGAGGTCAAAGAGTATGTCGAGCCTGATGTCTTCAAGGAATACGAGGAGTTCGGCAAAAGTCTGGGCCTCGGCCATGTGTACTCCGGGCCTTTTGTCAGGAGTTCGTATAATGCCGAAAAACTGATGGAAGAATTGAATGGAAATCAAGTCAACTAAGGACGGCAAGATGGAAGAGTTTCACAGGATAAAAAGGCTCCCGCCTTATGTCTTCAACATAGTTACCGATCTCAAGGTCCAGGCCCGCAAAAGGGGCGAGGACATAATAGACTTCGGCATGGGCAACCCTGACCAGCCCACGCCGAAGCATATAGTCGACAAGCTCATCGAGGCCTCTCTCAACCCGAAGAACCACAGGTACTCGGCCTCCCGCGGCATATACAAGTTGAGGTGCGCCATCGCCGACTGGTACAAGAGGCGCTACAACGTCGACATAGACCCTGAGACCGAAGCCGTCGCAACCATCGGCTCGAAGGAGGGCATAGCCCACCTCGCCATGGCGATAATAGGCCCCGGGGATGTCGCGTTCGTCCCGAGCCCGACATATCCGATACACACTTATTCCGTCATCATCGCGGGCGGCGACGTCAGGAGCATTCCTCTTCTGCCGGGCGTCGATTTTTTCGATGAGCTCCAGAAGGCCATGAAGCAGACCTGGCCGCGCCCGAAGCTCATCATACTGAACTTTCCGCACAACCCGACGACAGAGTGCGTTGACAGGGAATTTTTCGTCAAGATCGTTGACTTCGCCAAGGAGAACGACCTCATGGTCGTCCATGACCTCGCCTACGCCGACATAGTCTTTGACGGCTACAAGGCTCCGAGCTTCCTTGAGATACCAGGGGCCAAGGATGTGGGCGTCGAGTTCTTCACGCTCTCCAAGAGCTACAATATGCCAGGCTGGAGGGTAGGATTTGCCGTGGGCAACAAGAGGCTCATCGGCGCTCTCACCAGGATGAAGAGCTATCTCGACTACGGCATGTTCCAGCCCATACAGATCGCCGGCATAATCGCGCTGAACGGGCCGCAGGAGTGCGTCTCCGAGATGTGCAAGATCTACGAAGTGAGAAGGAACGCCCTCATCGAGAGCTTCGGCAAGGCAGGCTGGGAGATAGAAAAACCCAAGGCCACGATGTTCGTCTGGGCGAAGATTCCTGAGCAGTTCAAGGAGATGAAATCGATCGAGTTCTCGAAGTACCTCCTGAACAGGGCCAAGGTCGCGGTCTCCCCGGGCATAGGTTTCGGAGAGTACGGAGATGATTATGTCAGGCTCGCGCTCGTTGAGAACGAGCACAGGATAAGACAGGCCGCCAAGTGCATAAAGAAGGCGCTCGAGACCCCGGACATGAAGGTGGTCGGCTGATGCCGAAAGACATGAAGCGCATATACGCCGGTCTCATCGGCTTCGGCACGGTCGGCACAGGAGTGGTAAGGGTCCTCAAAGAGAACGCTTCAGTCATCAAGGACAAGCTCGGTTGCGAGCTTGTTTTAAAGAGGGTCGCCGACAAAGACACTGACCGCGACAGGGGCGTGAAGTTAGACGACGGAGTCATGACCTCTGAAGCGTCTGATGTGCTGAACGACCCGGAGATCTCGATTGTAATAGAGCTCGTAGGAGGCACTGGGATAGCCAGGACTTTCATAATGGATGCCCTCGAGCGCGGCAAGCATGTAGTCACCGCCAACAAGGCGCTTTTATCCACGCACGGCAAAGAGATATTCTCCAAGGCCTCTGAAAAAGGGGTCGATGTCGGCTTTGAAGCGAGCGTGGGCGGCGGCATACCCGTCATTAAGGCCCTTCGCGAAGGGCTTGCCGCCAACAGGATAGAGTCGATATACGGCATCATAAACGGAACAGCCAACTATATACTCTCGAAGATGACCAACGAGGGCGGCAAGTTCGAGGATGTTCTGAGGAGAGCGCAGGAGAAGGGTTACGCCGAGGCTGACCCGACCTACGATGTCGAGGGCATAGACACCGCTCACAAGCTCGCGATACTCATAAACCTTGCCTTTGGCACTTACATCGGCCTCAAGGATATCTACACAGAGGGCATATCGAGGATCAACCAGCTTGACATAAAGTTCGCCAAGGAGTTCGGCTACAGGATAAAGCTCCTTGCCATAACAAAGTCGATAGAAGGCAGGATAGAGGCCAGGGTCCACCCGACCATGATACCGGCCAGTCACCCGCTCGCGAACATAGACGGCGCGTTCAACGGAATCTATTTGAAGGGCAACGCCGTCGGCCCTGTCATGCTCTACGGCATGGGCGCGGGCATGATGCCGACGGCGAGCGCGGTCGTCGCCGACATGATGGACATAGCGAGAAACATGCTCACCGGTTCGTCCCAGAGGATACCGGCCCTGTCGTATGCCGACTCCGCGGTGAGGGAGATGGAGATCAAGGCTACCGACTCCCTCGAGATACCGTATTACATGCGATTCCTGGCGGCGGATAAGCCCGGAGTACTCTCCAACATCTCCGGGGTTTTGGGCCGCCACAACATAAGCATCTCGTCGGTCATACAGAGGGACAGGAAGATAGGCGGGTCAGTTGCCCTCGTCATACTCACGCACCACGCCGTTGAAAAAGAGCTCATGGCGGCGTTAGCCGAGATAGAGAAAATGGATACAATACACGAAAAACCGGTATACATCAGGATAGAGGAGAACCTCGGTGCAGCTAACTAGGAAAGGACTCTGGGGAGGCATAATAAGGGAGTACAGGGAATTCCTCCCGGAGATTGAGGATAGCGCCATTACCACGCTGCATGAGGGCAATACGCCCCTTGTCGAGTGCGTGAACCTCAAACCCATATTCGGCGACCTCAGGCTCATGTTGAAGTATGAGGGCCTGAACCCAACCGGTTCCTTCAAGGACAGGGGCATGACGATGGCCGTTTCAAAGGCCAGGGAAGAGGGCGCGAAGGCGATAATCTGCGCCTCTACCGGCAACACATCTGCTGCCGCTTCCGCTTACGCCGCCAGGGCAGGCATGAAGGCCTTTGTCCTCGTGCCGGACGGAGCCATTGCCATGGGCAAGCTCTCGCAGGCGATAATGCACGGGGCCATGGTCCTCCAGATAAAGGGTAACTTTGACGAGGCGCTCGCCATAGTCAAGGAGATAACCAAAGACTATCCGATAAAGATGGTCAATTCCATTAACCCGTTCAGGATAGAGGGGCAAAAGACCGGAGCGTTCGAAGTCTGCGAGCACCTCGGGCACGCGCCGACTTACCACTTCCTCCCCGTTGGCAACGCCGGCAACATAACGGCCTACTGGAAAGGATACAGGCAGTACTACAACGAGGGCATGATAGCGAACCTCCCGAAGATGATGGGCTTCCAGGCTGAGGGCTCAGCCCCCATAGTGCTCGGCCACCCGGTAGAGCACCCGGAGACTCTGGCCACTGCCATCAAGATAGGCAACCCGGCGAGCTGGGACGGCGCGCTCAAAGCAAGGGATGAGAGCGGCGGCGTCATACAGGCCGTTACTGACGATGAGATAATAGAGGCCTACAAGCTCCTCGCGGGACGCGAGGGTGTTTTCTGCGAGCCGGCCTCTGCCGCTAGCGTGGCGGGCGCGATCAAGATGAAAAAAGAAGGCGTCCTGCACGACGGGGACACCGTAGTGTGCACATTGACGGGACACGGCCTCAAAGACCCTGACATAGCCTTGAAGTCTTCGGAGAAGCCCATAAAGGTTCCGGCTGATACTGCGAAGATTTTAAAGCTGATGGGCTTTTAGCAGGGCGTCGAAGAAATCTGATAAACTGTAAGAAGAAAATATTTTTTCAATCAAGCTCTGCAGGGGACTGACCCATGAAATACATAATACTCATAGGCGACGGCATGGCCGACAGCGACCTCGCTGAACTCGGCAACAAGACGCCGCTCGATGCCGCCAAAACCCCGAACATGGATTTACTTGCCGGGGCTGGCAAATACGGCCTTTTCAGGACAGTGCCTCCGGGCTTTTCTCCTGGGAGCGATGTCGCCAACTTGAGCGTCATGGGCTATGACCCGAGGAAGTACTACACAGGCAGGGCCCCTTTGGAGGCCGCTTCCATCGGCGTCAAGCTCGGCCCAACTGACATAGCCTTCAGGTGCAACCTCGTCACGCTCGTTGAAAAAGACAATGAGACGATAATGGGCGATTACAGCTCAGGACACATCACTACGGAAGACGCCAGAGAGATAGTCCTTTCTCTTGACGAGGCGTTGAAGTCCGAGGGCGTGAGGTTCTATCCCGGCACGAGCTACCGCCACCTCATGGTCTGGAAGGACGGGGCAAAGGCCGTGAAGACGACCCCGCCGCACGACATATCTGATAAGCCCATCGCCCCCTGGCTTCCCAAGGGAGACAGGGCTGAGAAGTTACAGCGTCTCATGGAGCTTTCCTGGGCAGTGATGAAGGACCACCCCACGAACAAGAAGAGGATCGCGGCAGGAAAGAAGCCCGCCACTTCCATATGGCTCTGGGGGCAGGGCAGCGCGCCTGCCATGCCAGCTTTGAGGGACAGGTTCGGCAAGGAAGGCGCCATAATATCGGCGGTCGATCTCATGAAGGGCATAGGCATATACGCCGGGCTTGAAGTCATAAACGTGCCGGGAGCCACAGGCTACATCGACACCAACTACAAAGGCAAGGCCGAAGCGGCGTTAAAGGCCCTTGAGACAAAGGACTTCGTCTGCGTCCATGTGGAGGCCCCTGACGAGGCGGGCCACAACGGCAACTTGAAGGACAAGCTCCAGGCCATAGAGGACTTCGACGAGAAGATAGTCGGCCCTGTTGTCAAAGGGGCGTCGAAGTTCGGAGACATCGCTGTGCTCGTTCTCCCTGACCACCCGACGCCGATAGCAATAAAGACGCACACCTCAGACCCAGTGCCGTTCGTTCTGTACAGGAGCGGCTCTGAGGGCTCTCCTTCGAAGTTCTCTGAGAAGGGCGCGAAGGCAACAGGCGTTCTCGTAGAGGACTGCCAGGCGCTTGCCGAAGAGTTCTTCGGGATGGTAGAGAAGGCCGGGGTTTGAGGACAGGTATTTTAATAGAATAAAAAGCCCGCGGAGAATGTCCGCGGGCTTTTTATCTTGAGACGTTCTTGTAGAGTTTTTTTCTGTCATTCTGAGGGAGCAGAGCGACCGAAGAATCCAGCAGTTTGCCGTATATCCATATACGAGATTCTTCGCTTCGCTCAGAATGACAGGTTGTGAATTATTCAGAGGTTGGAATTTTAAAAAGCATGAAAAGATCCCTCTACGCATTACTTATATTCGCTTCCATTCTCCTCGTGCTCTATCTCGCGTTCATCCCCAGCGTCTCTCATCTTGCCAAGGAGAACCCTTCGAGGACCGCCATGATGGAGTATCGGGAGGCCGAGTGGGCCGCCAAGAAGAAAAAGCGCAAGGTCTACCAGGTCTGGGTGCCGTACTCACGCATCTCTCCCTACATGGCAAAGGCCGCCATAATAGCCGAGGACGACAAGTTCTGGCAGCACGAGGGCTTTGACCTCGAGGCCATGCAAAAGGCCATAGAGAAAGACCTGAAGGCCGGGAAGTTCAAGTCCGGCGGGTCGACCATAAGCCAGCAGCTCGCCAAGAACCTCTTTCTTACTCCGACGAAGTCCCCGATAAGGAAGATAAGGGAGGCGGTCATCACCTGGAAGCTTGAACGCTCGCTCTCCAAGAGGCGCATACTCGAGCTCTACTTGAACGTCGCCGAGTGGGGCGAGGGGATATTCGGGGTCGAGGCCGCTTCCCGCCACCACTTCGGGAAATCCGCTTCAGAGCTCACGGCTATGGAGGCCGCGAGGCTCGCCGCCGTGCTGCCCAACCCGAGGAGGCTCAACGCCTCGGGCGAGCAGAGATACGTCGCGAACAGGGCGAATGTCATCTACCGCATAATGGTCAGGCGAGGGGTAGCCATACCTGAGTTCGACGAGATACAGGCCGAAGGGGCGTTAGACATCTCCTCATCAATCGATACTACCGCCGGAGTTAGCGCGTCGATTGAGGCTATTGATCAACCAGAGCTTCCTGCAATAGAAGAACCCAAACCAGAAGAGGCGCAGCCAATCGTGCCCTGACAGGTGTGTTTTTGCGGTATTGAAAATTGATGTTTTGAGCTATGCAAGGAGGTCTCTTTCGCTATCGTGCGAAAGAGGCCTTTTGGCGTAGGACTTCATGTGAACGCTGTTGACCCAAGCCCGCGCATTTAACCTCACTATCATTTATTGACACCGCCGCTCATCTGTCTTATTATAGGGTAACAAATGTTACCCTATGGATAGCCCTCTTACACAACGCCAGAAAGAGATACTTGATTTTCTCAGCGAGTTCATAAAGGAAGCGGGTTTTCCGCCTTCCTTGCGGGAGATCTGCGCCCGATTCGGCATAAAGGGGCCGCAGAACGCGGCAAAGCACTTAGGCGCCCTCGAGAAAAAGGGCTTCATAAGGAGGAAGGCGGCCTCCTCAAGGGGCGTGGAGGTCCTGGGCCGTCCGAGAGCAAAGGGCGGAGTATCGCTGCCCATAGCCGGCAGGGTCAGGGCTGGCTCTCCCATGCTTGCCATCGAGGACATAGCCGGCCATGTCGTGCTCGACGAGAGTTTTTTCAGGTGCTCGGACGCGTTCCTCCTGAAGGTCGAGGGGGAGAGCATGACAGGCGTCGGTATAGCCGATGGCGATTTTGTGGTAGTGAGGCCGCAGAAGGACGCCTCCCTCGGCGACATAGTCGTCGCGCTCATAGATGGCGAGGCTACGGTAAAGACTTTCCTGATGGACGGGAATGAGGTCGTATTGAAGCCTGAGAACCCCTCCATGGAGCCCATAAGGGTCTCTGAGGGCACGGACTTCGCCATCGTCGGCAAGGTCATATCAGTCATAAGGCGTTTTGTATAAGGCGTCTGAAAAAACAGGGGAACAAGCAGGCATGGCTGAAAGCATACAGGAAGGCATAAAGGTCATCGCGATATTCGACCGCGGCATCACCCCTGTGAAGTTCCGCTGGAGGGGGCGGCTTTACGCGATAAAAGAAGTGACCCACTCGTGGTCTTCTGTCGAGGGGGCTTCAAACATACTCCATTTCTCGGTCACTGACGGGGCGTCCCTTTTTGAGCTCGCCTACAATCGCTCGAGCCTCAGCTGGTCGATAGAGGCCGCAGAGTGAAGCTCATAATGCATGTCGACATGAACGCATTTTTCGCCTCTGTCGAGCAAAGGTGCTCACCGGCATTGAGGGGCAAGCCCATAGCGGTCGTCGGCTCGGCAAAGAGGACGGTCGTGACGACGGCCTCCTACGAGGCAAGGGCGTTCGGCGTAAAGACAGGCATGAACAGGTTCGAGGCCAAGATGGCCTGTCCGCAGATCATCTTCGTTGTAGGCGACAACAGCAAATACATAGACGCTTCCGTCCGCATACTCGAGATACTGAACTCCTTTTCCCCGCTGGTCGAGGCGTACTCGATTGACGAGGCCTTCATCGACATAACCGGATGCCTCGCTCCCTTTGGCACGCCGTCCGCTCTCGCCATGGAAGTGAAGCGCAGGATAAAAGAGGCGCTCGGCCTTACCTGCTCAATAGGGATAGCCCCGAACAAGCTCCTTGCCAAGCTCGCCTCAGACATGAAGAAGCCTGACGGGCTGGTGATAATGGACGAGGCTTCTTCTCCGGGAGTGCTCGAAGACCTGCCAGCGGGCGAGCTCTGGGGCATAGGCCCGAGGCTCACCGAGCACCTCGGCAGGCTCGGCATCCGCACATGCGGCCAGTTAGGGAGGGCGCCTTTGAGCCTGCTGCGCGACAGGTTTGGCGTAATAGGCGAGAGGCTAAAACTCATGGGCCAGGGCATCTATTCTAATGAGGTAGCGCCGGCTGGCCATGAAGATGAGGCCAGGAGCGTCGGCCACTCGACGACACTGCCCGCCGATACATCCGAGAAAGGGGCCATAAGAAGATACCTCCTGAAACTCTCCGAGATGGTCGGGGCGAGGGCCAGGGAGCACGGCCTGAAGGGCTCCAAGGTCTGCCTCACTGTAAGATACCCTGATTTTTATACCTTCTCCCGCCAGAAGACGCTCCCTTCTCATACCAACGACACGCGCGCCATATACATGTCGGCCCTCTCGATACTCGAGGTCATGAGGCTTCGGACAGCCGTGAGGCTCCTTGGAGTTTCCATCTCAGGGCTTGCGAAGGGAAGCGGCCAGATGTCCCTTTTCGAGGACGACCGCCGCCGCCAGAGGCTCCTTGAGGCGATGGACGAGGTAAACAGGTCTTTTGGCGGCTATACCATAACATGGGGTTCTCTGCTGGACGAAGGCTCTGGTTGTGATGACGAGACAGGGGTCATATCCCCGGCCTGGAGGCCTGTCGGAGTAAAAAGGATAAATGTCAAATGATTGCCAGGGCCCCAGATTTTTCAAGGCATGGAAGGGATTTAAAGTCTCTAATCTCGCCTTAATCTTTCATAAGTAAAATGGTAGTCGTAACGGGCATGAAGCCGTTACCGCATATGATAGAGACCTGGGGTTCTCCTTTCCACATGTTAGAGCGAAACCCAGAAATACGCCCGGAAGCCCATGACTGCCTTCCGGGCGTATTTACATTTCAGGGCCTTTTTTTGTAACGGCAAAAGAGCCTCATCCGCCTTCGTTCTCCAGCTATTCAGCGCCGGATATTTATTTTCAGCCTTAATACCGGCTTAATCTCCTGTGAGTATAATGGAATCGTAAACAACGGGTCAAAGGAGGCGGACATGGAAAAGACAACCGAGACCATAGTTGAAGTTACGCTGAACGTGATAGTCATACTCGCGGTCCTGTCGACCCTCATCAATCTTGCCTGAGCTCTGGAGGCCTTATGATGAGCATGGGGTTCATGGAAATAATCGCCAACCTCGCGGCCCTGATATTAGCTCTGCCGGCCGTTCTCTCGTCCATATAAATTCCGCAAAATTCCCGCTCCTCTTCACTCCTCCGGCAGGGAGGCCGTAATCGGCCTCCCTGTACGCATTTCAGGCGCTGTTTTCCAATCGAAGATTAACGGGATCCGCGTTTTGATGCCTGCAGCTTTCTGTCGGCACGCCGTCGATGGTGCATACCTCCGGTCCGATTGCGACGCGGGACGGGCAGGGTTTTTTCCTACACAATGGCTGTAATTCGTGCTATATTGATAAATTATCGACCAAAAGGCGAATAAAGGAGAAGATTGTACATTGGAAAGCAAGGAAAAGAAGAGTTTCGAGGATTTTGGACTATCAAGCGAGATGTTGAAGTCCATCCTCGCGATGGGCTTTGAGGAGCCCACGCCCATACAGGCAAAGACCATCCCCGTGCTCCTCACGGGCAAGGACGTCATAGGGCAGGCGCAGACCGGCACCGGAAAGACGGCCGCCTTCGGCATACCCATCATCGAAAAAATGGACAGGCAGATAAACGCGGTGCAGGCCATCGTGCTCGCCCCCACGAGGGAGCTCGCGATGCAGGCCGCCGAGGAGATGAACAAGCTCGGAAAGCACAAGAAGATACACGCGCTGCCGGTCTACGGCGGCACCTCCATTGAAAGACAGATAAAGGCGCTCGTCAAGGGCGTGCAGGTAGTTGTCGGCACCCCAGGACGAGTCCTCGACCATATAGAGAGAAAGACCCTTTCGCTCAAGGAAGTCAAGATGGTCGTCCTTGACGAGGCCGACGAGATGCTCGACATGGGCTTCGTGGAAGACATCACGAAGATATTGAAGACCACGCCGGAGACGAGGCAGACGCTGCTTTTCTCAGCGACCATGCCGGACGAGATACTGAAAATCTCCAAGCGCCACATGAAGAGCCCGGAGCGCATACGCATAGCGACCGACACGCTTACGGCCCCGAAGATAAGCCAGATAGTCTATGAAGTAAGGAACGCCGACAAGCTCGACGCCTTGTGCCGTCTCGTCGACTTCGGCTCAGAGGGCATCTATCTCGTATTCTGCCATACCAAGAGGGAAGTCGACGAGGTCTCTCAGCACCTCCGTCTCCGTGGATATGAAGCCGACGCCATGCACGGCGACTACACGCAGGCCCAGAGGGAGGCTGTCCTCAAGAAGTTCCGCGACGGCAGGTGTGATATCCTTGTCGCTACCGATGTAGCCGCAAGGGGCCTTGACATCAGCAGCATCTCGCACGTCGTGAACTACTCCATCCCGCAGAACCCGGAGTCCTACGTTCACAGGATAGGCCGCACCGGAAGGGCCGGAAGGGAAGGGGTCGCCATAACCTTCGTCACTCCGAGGGAGGACAGGCAGTTTCGCATCATACAGTCGGTATCCAAGGCGCAGATAAAAAGGGGCAAGCTCCCGAGCAGGGAAGAAGTCCTTGGCGCGCGCCTCACCGGACTGGAAGAGAAGATAAACGAGTTCATCGACGACAAGCATTTCGACAAGTTCCTGGGCCTTGCCGACAGGCTTCTGGCTAAGCTCGACCCGAAGGACGCCCTGGCCGCGCTCTTGAAGTTCCAGCTCGAGGGCTTTGACAAGCCTGCCGAGCAGGAAGCGCCCGCGTCCCTCAACGACACGGGAGCGTCCCCGGGCATGGCCCGCCTCTTCTTCACCATAGGCAAGGAGCAGGGCGTGCGCGCCAACGATATAATCGACGCTATCGCCAGAAGGGCGGACATACCGAAGCAGATGATAAAGGGCGTCAGCATATTCGAGACCTTCACCTTTGTCGAGGTCCCCAGGGACTCGGCCGAGAAGATAATCGAGATGATGCACCGCTCCATGATATCCGGCAGGAAGGTGGCAGTCGCCCCTGCAAAGCCGAAGGGCGCGAGAAGATAACACGACGCAGGTTCAAAGGCCCGGGTCTAAAAGACCCGGGCCTTTTTTTTGTCAAGCCTTTATCTCCTTGACCAACAGGCTGTAAACAAATAAAATCCTGTGCTGTCAGCCATTCTTCGTCAGGCTTTTCCGGAGGCGCGCCATCAGCTCTTTCTTCGACAAAACTCCCTGGAAGCTGGTATTCCTTTTCTTCGCGATAGGTATAATCCTTCGCGCCCCGGTTTTTTTCGACCACCATGACGAGGGCGACGAGATAATCTACGCCGTGCTTGTTGCGCAGCTCGGAGAGGGCAACGGCTACACGCTCAAGGGCACGCCACTCATAGATCAGGGAATACTCGACGAGCAGCAGTACGGCAGGGAGCTCTTTTTTCATCCTCCGGGAGGCGTGGGCCTCTTCTGGCTGTTCTATTCGGTCTTCGGCCAGCCTGGGTTTGCCATGGCGCAGATGTTCAGCTACGCCCTGTTCTTCTGGTCCATGGTCGCGGCCGCTTTTTTTCTGCGCCTGCCGCCTCTCGGGGTAATGCTGGCCGGGCTCCTCTCTGCGCTCAACCCGATAGCAGTCCATGTTGGCACGCATTACTGGCTGGACGGCCCGCTTTTAGCCTTATGCGTCCTGTCACTGGCTGTTTTCATTAAGGCCCTTCAGAACAGGAGCGTCTTTGGGGCTGTGGCCGCGGGCTTTGTCCTCGGCCTGGCGAGCCTCATCAAGATAACGGCCTTTCTTGTCATGCCGGGCTTCGCGCTTCTGGCCCTGGTCCTTCTTGAACGCCCGAAGCTCAAACTCTTCATCGGTTTGTCAGCATGCCTGTTCGCGACGGCCCTTCTGGTGCAGCTTCCCTGGGAGATCTGGCAGTGGATGGTCTTTGGCACGCCTTTTCCCGGCTGGGCCGGAAAGCCCTCGCAGGCCCTCATAGAGTCGAACCAGTACGTGCGCTACCTGACCGTCGTGAGGCAGCCGTGGATATATCTTACGCTTCTCCCTAAGGTGATGTGGGCGATCGTGCCGGCCCTTGTTTTTTATGTTCTTACGCTCAAAGACCCGAAGGCGAGGGGGGTAGGGGCCGCCTTTATCCTGTGGATCGCCACGGTCCTCGTCTTTCATGTCGTACTCGGAGCGCGCGGTTATTCAAAGGTTCTGCGTTATGTGATACTCGCCGCGCCTCCTGCGATACTCCTGTTTTCAATGACGGTTCCGCTGATCTTGACGAGGTTCAGGGAAGGCGTGGGGAACGCGAGGCGCTTGTATGGAGCATTGTTGATAGTCGCGGCCCTGGCTGTGCTGCTTGAGGCCGCCGCTGGCGTGAAGAGCACGGCCCTTTACGCCATTGACCTTATCTTCCCGCTCTTCGGCGGCCTTTAACAGGCTGCACAAAAGCTCCATCTGCTTTGTTGTCAGCGTCGCGGAATAAGCGGCGTACAAACAAAGTACGCCTCATTACTCGCTCCTCGACGCCTCGCATATGAACCTTTTGAGCAGCCTGTCAGTTTCTCTTGTAGATGTAGATGCCGTATCCCGGCATAGGGGCCGGGACGTTTTCGATATCCCTTCCCCACGCGTACTTCTTCGCGCCCGTTGCCTTGATGTCTGCCATGCCGACGAGAGTGTAGCTTTCAGCCACATACGATTTCAGCCAGTCGAAGATCTCAAGGGACGAGTCGTCGTTCGCGCCCCATGAAAACTTGATGTCAACGAAGACGAGATAGGCCGGGGCGGCCTTTTTTACCTCATCCATCATCTGTTTTTGCATGTCGAGCGCGAACCGCTGGCGTTCCATGAGAGGGTAGGTGTATATGAAGCCTGTAGCCGCGCGTCTTTTTGTGTAGAAGTATATTTCAGGCTCTGAGCCCAGGACAGCTATCTTTTCGTTTTCAGCGGTATTCTTCGCGATGTAATCCGAGATGACAAGGGCCTCGGGGAAGGGGTTGTACCCATACATCTGCCTTGAGAGGACTTCAGGAGGGGCGGCGAGGGCCGTCCTTTGCGTGTAGGCGAAGTAGACGCAGAGGACAATGCTGAGGGTCACTATTGCCGCCGTTCCTTTTGTTCTTCCAAATATGATGGGAAGAGCTTTCAGCGCCGCGCCGAAAAACAGGGCCGTTGCCGGCACGAGGAAGAGGAAGTAGTGCGGCCTGAAGAAAAAGCCGGGCATGACAGCAAGGGCTGAGAAGGCAAGGAGGCTGGCCATGAACGGCCACGCTCTTCTGGCTTCTTTATCCCACAATGGGAAAAAGAGGCCGATTGCCGCGATAATCCAGAGGAGCGGCGCAGAGAGAAGTATGTTCGCGGCCTCGGCTTTGAGTCGCCCCATGCCGACTGAGAACGGCGTGACAGAGACATATTCAGCCGCGTAGCTGAAGGACCAGAACCAGAACCTGTCAAAGACGCCCGCTGAGTATAGAAGAGCGCACATGACGAGGAAGGGCAGGGTCGCCCCTATGGTGAAAGCGGCAAGCCCGGCCACGGCTTTTTTGAGGCCTGAATTCTTGAAGTGATACGGGGCAAGAAGAAAGTACCCGAAGAGGACAAAGGCCGCTCCGTGCTGTTTTATCGTGTAGCCGAGGCCAAGGAGCGCTCCTGCTATGAAGAACATCGAAAGACTCCTTTTGTCCATGGCCTTCATCAAAGTGAGGATCCCGGCGAGGGCCGCGAGGAGCACGAAGTGTTCAGAGTTGGCCATTATGCCCTGCATGGACGGAAGAAAAGAGAGCATGGCAAAGGCAACTGATGCCGCGAGTGCGGCCGGAGGGCCAAAAAGCCGCCTGCCTATGAGAAAGACAAGTATTGAGGTCGCACCGTTGACAAAGGCAAGGGCCAGGTGCACCCCTGTGTGGGTCTGGCCGAAGACGAAGAGGATCGCGGCGTAGACGGCGTAGATGCCGGGGAACTTCATGTTGTAGGCCTCCTTGAAAGGAGGCACTCCGTCGAGTAGGAGCTGTGCGGCGTAGGCGTACTCGCCCTCGTCGCGCTCAAAGGGTATGTCCATGACCAGGAGGCGAAGGAGGAACGACGCCGCGATTATGGCGGCGAGTAAGGCCCATTCAAGGCGGTTTTTTGTCATGGCACGAGTTTAATTGGTTTGCCTCGCGCTTTTCAAGGGTAAAAAACCGATTAATTCTTCTTTTTACTCATTATATTGTTTATCTGGGGCGCTGGATTTGTTAAGATATGCTCTTGGGCGGCTTTTGTTGAGCCTTTTTCAGGAAAAACGCATCTTAATCTTGACAAAAAACGCAAAAATGGTTATACATACAGGTTCTAAGGCTGCTTTGTGAAGAACCATTTTCCTCAAGCGGTTTTGTCTTTCAGCAAGGGGCTGGCCTTGTCACCCGGCTCCGGTTGTCTCGCACAGGCACTTCAGGCGCGTAGCTCAGGGGTAGAGCGCTACATTGACACTGTAGAGGTCGGCGGTTCGAAACCGCCCGTGCCTACCATATACAATTGAGGGTATCATCCACCGCCAGTACGGTCATGGGACATCTGCGTGGTGGGTGATGCCTTTTTGATTTGGGCGGCTTTTGTTTGGCAGACCGCCGGAAGCGCAAGCGATCAAGGGGCCGTAAGTAGATTAAATGACAAAGGTACTTTTTTCGACCGGAGAAGAAGGGGACTTTAAAAAGGAGAGCTCCTTTTTCGAGGTCTTGAAGGCCCATGACAGGGACCTTCTCAAGAAGTCCGTTGCCGTGAAAGTCGACGGCGCGTTAAAAGACCTTGGAAGCGCTCTCGGGGACGGCGGCCCTAAAAAGATAGAGGCCATAACCGTCGACACCGCCGAGGCCCGCGATATATTGAGGCACTCGGCCGCCCATGTCCTCGCCGAGGCCGTGCAGTCGCTCTACCCCGGGGTCAAGGTCACCATAGGCCCTGCAATAGAGGACGGCTTCTACTACGATTTTGACGTTGAAAAGCCTTTCACGCCTGAAGACCTCGAGAAGATCGAGGCCAGGATGAAGGAGATAATAAAGGGCGACCACCAGTTCAAGCGCGAGGACATGTCCAGGGCCGAGGCTCTTGAGCTTTTCAGGGGGATGGGCGAGGGCTACAAGGAAGAGATAATCTCCGGGCTCGACGCTGAAGCCTTCAGCGTTTACAGGCAGTCAGGCTTCGTCGACCTCTGCCGCGGGCCGCACCTTCCGTCCACCGGCTGGATAAAGGCGTTCAAGCTCACAGGCACGGCAGGGGCGTACTGGAAGGGCGACGAGAAGAACAAGATGCTCCAGAGGGTTTACGGCACGGCCTTTTTCACCAAGGACGAGCTCAAAGCCTATCTGGAGAGGATTGAGGAAGCCAAGAGAAGGGACCACAGGAAGCTTGGCAGAGAGCTCGACCTGTTCTCGACCAGCGAGAACATAGGCTCGGGCCTCGTGCTCTGGCACCCCAGGGGCGCGACCATAAGAGGGATAATAGAGAACTTCTGGAAGGCCGAGCACGCGAAGAGCGACTACTCGGTCGTTTACACTCCCCATGTGGCAAACCTTGATCTCTGGAAGACGAGCGGCCACTGGGATTTTTACAGGGAAAACCTCTACTCCCCGATGGACGTAGAAGGGCAGGACTACATCGTAAAGCCGATGAACTGCCCGTTCCACATACAGATCTACAAGACCGGCCTCAAGAGCTATCGCGACCTGCCCATAAGGTACGCCGAGCTCGGGACCGTTTACAGGTACGAGCGTTCCGGCGCGCTCCACGGCCTTTTGAGGGTCAGGGGCTTCACGCAGGACGACGCGCATATTTTTACGACACCCGCTCAGCTCGAAGATGAGATAAAGGGCGTCCTCAAATTCGTCGTTTTCATATTAAATTCTTTTGGATTCAATGATTTTGATATATACTTAAGCACCAGGCCGGAAAAGTACGTCGGCGACCTCGCAAACTGGGCAAAGGCCGAAGCCGCCTTGAAAGGCGCGCTCGAATCTCAGGGCTTGAAGTACAGCATAGACCCGGGCGAGGGCGTCTTCTACGGCCCGAAGATAGACATAAAGATAAAGGACGTCATCGGCAGGAGCTGGCAGTGCTCGACCATACAGGTCGACTTCAACCTGCCAGAGCGTTTCGACGTAACATACAGGGACGAAAACGGCGGCGAAAGCCGTCCCATAATGATACACAGGGCTCTCATGGGCTCCCTTGAGAGGTTCTTCGGCTGCCTGGTCGAGCATTACGCCGGGGCTTTCCCTGTCTGGCTCGCGCCTGTGCAGGCCGTCGTGCTGACGGTCACCGAGAGGAACGACGAGTTCGCGACCGAAGTCTACAAGAAGCTTCGCGCCGAGGGAATAAGGGCCGAGCTTGATATAAGGAACGAGAAGCTGGGCTTCAAGATAAGAGAAGCGCAGCTGCAGAAGATACCGTACCAGCTTGTCATAGGCGACAAGGAGACTGAAACAGGGCAGGTGGCTCCGAGGCTCAGAGGCGGGGCGACACTTCCTGCCATGCCGGTCGACGAGTTCCTTGCTGTAATTGCGGCCGAGAACCGGCCAGGCGTCAAGACGAACCAGGCGCCGTAATCAGGAGGGGGTGAATTTTATAGCTAAGGATACCGTAAGAATAAACCGGATGATCAGGGTGCCGCAGGTCAGGGTCATCGACGCCGACGGCAACCAGATGGGTGTCCTGGCCACGAGGGACGCTTTGACTGCCGCGGAGACAGCAGGGCTCGACCTCGTTGAAGTAGCCCCTACTGCGACCCCGCCGGTCTGCCGTATAATGGACTATGGCAAGTTCAAGTACCAGATGAGCAAGAAGGCCAAGGAGGCCAAGAAGAAGCAGACCGTTATCAGCGTCAAGGAGATGAAGCTTCGCGGCAAGACTGAAGAGCACGACTTCCAGTTCAAGCTGCGCAACATAAAGAGGTTCCTTGAGGACGGCGACAAGGTAAAGATACTTATAATGTTCAAGGGCCGCGAGATAACCCATACCGAACTCGGCATGGGCATGTTGAAGCGTGTCGCTGAAGAGCTCAAGGACATGGCGACAATAGAGACGGCTCCCAAGCTCGAAGGCCGCTCAATGACCATGATAGTAGCACCTGCACCGCAGAAGGTTGAAAAAGCAAAAACAGAGGCGGCCGCGCTGGCTGAGTACGAAGCGCAGAGCCAGGCCGAGAAGAAGGAGTAAAGATGCCGAAGCTTAAGACTAACAAGGGCGCTGCCAAGAGGTTCAAGCTCACCGGGACCGGTAAGGTCAAGAGAGGAAAGGCTGGTATGCGGCATATCCTTACCAGCAAGGCCAAGAAGGTGAAGAGGAATTTGAGGCAGAGCGGCCTTATTTCAGAGACGCACGAAAAGTCCATCAAAAAGCTCATTCCTTACGCCTGAGCTTTTTCAGCGGTCAGCCGGGGAGACTCAGCTGGCCTGTTACACCTATGACACTCGCGGCTTTTTTGCCGTCGTGTCTGTATAATCCAAGAAACGAGGAGCGCATCAGTCATGCCGAGGGTAAAAAGGGGCGTAAACGCCAAGAAGAAAAAGAAGAAGGTACTTAAAGCCGCTAAAGGCTTCAGAGCCGGCCGTGGAACTCTCTACCGCATAGCCACGGAAGCCGTTGACAGGGCTCTGGTCTACGCGTACGCTCACAGGCGCACGAAGAAGAGGGAGATCAGGAGCCTCTGGATAGCCAGGATCAACGCGGCCGCCAGGATCAACGACATAACTTACAGCCGCCTGATGAACGGGCTTCTCAGGGCTAATGTCGTCATCGACAGGAAGGCTCTCGCCGATATGGCCATAAAGGACCCGGCCGGGTTTACCAGGGTCGTGGAGATCGCAAGGACCAGCCTTGCCGCATGAGCGGGCGGCTTGAAAAGCTCGCCTCCGAGGCGCTTGGAGAACTCTCCGGCGCCTCTGTCATCGAAGACGCTCTCCAGGTAAAGACGAAGTACCTCGGCAGGAAGGGTTCTGTCGCCTCGCTCCTCAAGGAGCTGGGGGCGCTTTCCCCTGAAGAGAGAAAGAAGGCTGGAGAGGCGATAAACGCGGTGAAGGCCACCCTTGAGGAGGCTTTTGACGCGAAGATCGCCTCGATCGAGGCCGCAGGCAGGGCGGAGAAGCTCAGGAATGAGCGCGTTGACATAACCCTGCCGGGCAGGCGCGTGCGCCCTGGCAGGCTCCATCCCGTTACCCAGGTGATGGAGGAGATTGAAGAGATTTTCTCCGGGCTCGGGTTCGACGTTGCCGAAGGCCCGGAGGTAGAACTCGATTATTATAATTTTGAAGCTTTAAACCTTCCAAAAGACCATCCTGCCAGAGACATGCAGGATACCTTCTATGTAAACGACGAGGTGCTCCTTCGCACCCATACATCCCCCGTACAGATAAGGGTCATGGAAAAGGAGAGGCCGCCTCTTCGCGTCATCGCGCCGGGGACCGTTTACAGGCGGGATTCCGACATCACGCACACGCCGATGTTCCATCAGGTCGAGGGCTTCATGGTCGACAAGGGCGTGACCTTCAGCAACCTCAAGGGCGTCCTTACCCATTTCCTGCACAGCCTTTTCGGAGAAAAGACCGAGATACGCTTCAGGCCGAGCTTCTTCCCGTTTACCGAGCCGAGCGCCGAGATAGACATTCGCTGCGTCATGTGCAATGGTTCGGGCTGCCGCGTCTGCAAGGGCAGCGGCTGGCTTGAGATTTTGGGCGCGGGCATGATACACCCCGAGGTCTTCAGGTCGGTGAAGTACGACCCTGAGGAGTACACGGGCTTTGCCTTCGGACTCGGCATCGAGAGGATAGCCATGCTCAAGTACGGGATCGAGGACATACGCATGTTCTTCGAGAACGACTTGAGGTTTCTGCGCCAATTCTAAGATTCTATTGCATAAAATACCTGATCGAACCGCGCTCTGCCTGCGTTAATGTGTGTATGGCGGCGCAGCCGTTTCTCTTTCGCGTCCTCAGGGTTTGCTTCGCGCGATAGCGAAGACGCATGATCGGCCGGTCAGAGTCTACATCAATCAAAAAGGATATTATTAGATGCTGTTCAGCTACAACTGGCTAAAAGAGTATCTCGAGGGCGCCCCATCGCCCTCCGAGCTCGCCGAAAAACTGACCATGTCCGGCACAGAGATAGAGTCGGTGAAGAAGACTGGCGCTGACTTCACCGGGGTCGTCACGGCCTCTGTCTTGACCATTGACAAGCACCCCAACGCCGACAAGCTCTCCTTGTGCAAGGTCACGACCGGCAAAGATGAGCTCTCGATCGTCTGCGGGGCCAGGAACATGAAGCCTGGCGACAGGGTCGCGCTCGCAACCATCGGCGCGGAGCTTCCAGGCGGCTTCAAGATAAAGAGGTCGAAGATAAGGGGAGTGGAGTCAGAGGGCATGATGTGCTCCGAGGTCGAGCTCGGCCTCAAGGACACTTCAGAGGGCATACTGATACTCTCCCCTGATACGCCATTGGGCCAGGACTTTGGCGGCCTTATCGGCTCTGATTACATGTTCGAGGCTGGGGTCACCCCGAACAGGGCTGACCTGCTTTCGATAAAGGGCATGGCAAGGGAGGCTGCGGCAATAAGCGCGGCCGTATTCCATGACAAAGACTTCCCTGTGGACGAAGGGGAAGAGCCTGTCGGCGCCTTTGCGTCCGTCGAGATAGCCCCAGACGCCCATTGCAGGAGATACACGGCGAGGGTCATAGAGGGAGTGACGATCGGTCCCTCTCCTGAGCACATACGCCAGAGGCTGGAGGCCCACGGCATAAGGTCTATTAACAACGTCGTCGACGTCACGAACCTCGTGCTCATAGAGACCGGCCAGCCGATGCACGCCTTTGACCTTTCTAAAATAACCGGCAAGAAGATCGTCGTGAGGCAGGCCGCCACCGGCGAGAAGATAGTGACGATAGACGGCAGGGAGAGGGCGCTTGACGACTCCATGCTGGTCATCGCAGATTCGACGCGCCCAGTGGCCGTCGCCGGAGTGATGGGCGGCAAGGAGACGGAGGTTACAGAGACGACCACGACGGTCCTCCTTGAGAGCGCGTGGTTCGACCCTTCGAGCGTAAGGCGCACCTCGAGGAAGCTCGGCCTCTCCTCTGATTCGTCCTTCAGGTTCGAGCGCGGAGTCGACATGGAAGGGGTGTTGAAGGCCCTCGAGATGGCGGCCCACCTCATAAACAAGCTCGCCGGCGGATGGGTGGCCAGAGGCGTCATGGACGTCTATCCGGTCAAGTTCCAGCCATTGCACATAGACTTCAGGGTAAAGAGGGCGACCGACCTCCTTGGCGCGCATGTTTCCGCTCAAGATATACTCGACATATTCAGAAAGCTCAGGATAAGCGCCGAGGCCTCGGCCTCCGGCATCATAAGCGCTCTCGCTCCTTCCTACAGGATGGATATAAAGACGGAGACAGACCTCATAGAGGAGGTCGCCAGGGTCTTCGGCTACAACAACATCCCGACGACCCTGCCTGTGGCGCGCCTTATCCCGGGTCAGCCCGGAAGGCTCTCCTCCATAAGGAGGCTCTCAAAGGCCCTTCTTGCGGCCTCAGGCTTCATGGAGGTCATAAATTACAGCTTTGTATCGAAGGACTCGTTCCTTGTATCCGGCCCGGCCGATAAAAAGGGCGTCTCTCTTTTGAATCCGCTCACAGAGGAGCAGTCTGTCATGAGGGACTCCCTCGTGCCGTCTCTCCTTGACAACCTTAAGTACAACCTCGCCAGAAAGACCGAAGAGGTGAGGATATTCGAGTTCGCTCCTGTATTTATCGACTCAGGCCGCCTGCCGCAGGAGAAGTGGAGGGTCTCGGGCCTCCTCTACGGGCAGAGGTTCGAGCCTCTGTGGTTGTTCCCCAGGGACTGGGTCGATTTCTTCGACGCCAAGGGAGCGGTCGAAAAGCTCCTCGATTCCCTCGGCATAGAGAAGGCCGAGTTCGCGCCGATAGAGCACCCCCTGCTGCATCCTGGAAAGTCGGCGCTCCTGAAAGTCGGTGGCAAACCCGCCGGTTTCCTTGGCGAGCTGCACCCTGAACTCTGGGAGAAGTACGGCCTCAAGAAGCCCGCTTATGTCTTCGAGCTCGACGTAGACGCGCTCATGGAGATGTACGGAAGGCCGAAAAAATACGCTCAGCTGCCGAGGTTCCCTGAGTCCGCGAGGGACATCGCCTTTGTAATTGACGAGGGCGCGCCCTTCGCTGATATCTTGAGGACGGTTCAAAAATTAGATACGAAACTTATTGATAAAGTTGAATTGTTTGATGTATACTACGGTGGAAATATTCCCCAGGGCTCCCGTTCTCTCGCCGTCCGCGTGACTTACAGGTCGATGGAGCGGACCCTGACGGCCCAGGAAGTCGACGATATGCACTCCAGGGTCGTCAAAGAGCTGACCGACAGGTTCAAGGCCCAGATACGGGTCTGACATAATTAAAGCCGCGTTTTTTTTAATGAGGAGGTTTACTATGACCAAGGCGGACATCGTGGAAATAGTATTCGAGAAGGTGGGTTTCTCGAAAAAGGACGTTTCAGCGGTCATCGAGGAGATATTCGAGACCATCAAGACCACCCTCGAGGGCGGCGAGAAGGTCAAGATCTCCGGATTCGGCAACTTCACCACCAGGCAGAAGAGAGCCAGGCGGGGCAGAAACCCCCAGACAGGCAACGAGATAACGATAGAGCAGAGGCGCGTTATGACTTTCAAGGCCAGCCAGCTCCTCAAGAAAGCCATAAACCAGGCTCCTTCTACTCCGGCCGCCCAGCCCACTACCCAGGCCTGAAAGACCAATAGAACGCGAGCCGCGCTCCTGAAGGTAAAGGCCCTCAGATGACGCAGATACCCGATAAACTGTACTTCAAGATCGGCGAGGTAGCTTCCCTCACGAAGGTAAAGCCTTACGTTCTCAGATACTGGGAGAGCGAGTTTAAGATAATAAGCCCGCGCAAGTCCCTGACCAAGCAGAGGGTTTACAGCAGGCGGGACATCGAGCTCATCCTCGACATAAAGCGCCTCCTTTACAAGGAAGGCTTTACTTTAGACGGAGCGAAGAAGAAGATAAAAGAGATACAGGCCGAGAGGACGAAGCAGCTGGATTTCGGCTTCAATGAAAAGCAGTTCCAGACGGCGCTCAAATCCATCAAAAAAGAGCTCACGCAGATTAAAAAAATGCTGGTCTGATCCGGTTTTTTCTGGAAAGCTTCTTGCCGTTGTGTTATTTTACTGAACTCACGATTTTCCAAGACGGGGTGTAGCGCAGCCTGGTAGCGCACTAGCATGGGGTGCTAGTGGTCGGAGGTTCGAATCCTCTCACCCCGACCA
>JADLDY010000022.1 GCA_020846435.1 Deltaproteobacteria bacterium | reverse complement strand
GTGCCGCTCCTTTACTATTACCTCGTTTTGAAGGCTTTTTATGCGTAAGAAGGCCATCTCCATACTCGGCTCAACAGGCTCCATCGGCGTGAACACCCTTGAGGTCGTGCGCATGCACGCCGAGAGGTTCAGCGTCGTCTCCCTTGCCGCCGGAAACAACATACCGTTGTTGAAAGAGCAGATAGAGGAGTTCAGGCCGTCTTTTGTCTCTGTGGCCGACAGCGGCGCCGCGTCTGCCCTTAAAAACGCGGTTTCAGTAAATGTCGAAGTCGGCTTCGGAGCTGAGGGAGCGTCAAGGGCGGCCGCCTTTGACGGCGTGGACATGTGCGTTTCCGCCATATCAGGCGCGGCAGGCCTCGTCCCGACAATGGCGGCGATAAGGGCAGGGGTCGACATAGCGCTGGCCAACAAGGAAACACTCGTCCTTGCCGGCCCGCTTGTCATGGAAGAGGTCAGGAAGCGGAACGTAAAATTCCTTCCAGTCGACAGCGAGCATTCGGCCGTATACCAGTCGATGGCCGGCCACAGGCCCGAGGACATAAAGAGAGTGATACTTACCGCCTCAGGCGGGCCGTTCCTCAGGACTTCAATGGCGGATTTCGCCGGGATAACCCCCAAAGAGGCCCTCTGCCACCCAAAGTGGAAGATGGGCAGGAAGATAACCATAGACTCGGCGACCCTCATCAACAAGGGGCTCGAGGTCATCGAGGCGAGGTGGCTTTTTGACGTCCCTCCTGACAAGATATCGGTTGTAATCCATCCGCAATCAATAGTACACTCTATGGTCGAATATATAGACGGCTCCATCATGGCACAGATGGGAAACCCTGACATGAAGGGCCCCATCGCCTATGCCCTTTCATGGCCCGAGAGGATAGACTCAGGGACTAAAGCCCTGGGCCTCAGCGGGCTTTCCCTCGAGTTCCTTGACCCGGACCCTGAGAGGTTTCCGTGTCTGGGGCTCGCCTATGAGGCTCTAAAGCGCGGAGGAACTTCAGCGGCTGTTCTCAACGCCGCCGACGAGGTGGCTGTCTCCATGTTCCTCGAAGGCTCTCTCCCGTTTACCGGCATATGCGCTGTTATCGGGGAAGTGATGGACTCGGTCGGCCACAGGGAGATCCGTTCAATGGAAGACGTCCTTGATGCGGACAGAGAAGCCAGAGAGGCCGCGAGGGCGCTGGCGGCGCGGATGCACTCGAGCCTTCATGCCAAATAATAACCGCTGACAGGGAAAGATGACGACCTTAATCTCATTCATTATCGTTCTTGGCGTACTTATTTTCATACATGAGCTCGGCCACTTCGCTGTCGCTAAGGCCTGCGGGGTAGGGGTCGAGAAATTTTCTCTGGGCTTCGGCCCCAAGCTCATCGGCATCAGGCGCGGCGAGACCGAGTACAGGATATCCCTCCTGCCGCTTGGCGGCTACGTCAAGATGGTCGGCGAGGCCGCCGGCGAGAGCGTCTCGGACGAGCTCCGCATGAAGTCCTTCACGCACAAGCCCGTCTGGAAAAGGGCTCTCATAGTCGCGGCGGGCCCCACGATGAACCTTGTTTTGGCCATTGCCCTTTTGCCTGTCATTTTCATGATAGGCATACAGCTCCCCGCTTATCTCGAGAAGCCCGCCCAGGTCGGCTATGTCGTACATGACGAACCCGCCGAGAAGGCCGGTATAAAGGCCGGGGACACCATCGTCTCTTTCGGCGGCAAGGATGTAAAGCACTGGGAAGACCTTCTGACGCAGGTTGCCCTTAACCCGTCGAAGAAGGTCGAGCTTACCCTTGAGAGGGACGGGCAGAGGGTCAGCGCCTCCATGACGCCAGATGAGTCTCAAGAGACTGGAGCTGGCTATGGCGGAATGTATCCGCCCATGAAGCCGGTCATCGGGGACGTCGCCTCTGGATACCCGGCCAAGGAAGCTGGCATCAAGGCAGGGGACACGATACTTTCCATAGACGGAGTGGCGATAAGGCACTGGGCCGAGCTCGAGAACGCGATACACAAGGCGGAAAAGAAGATAACGCTAAACGTCCTCAGGGACGGCAAGGAGATGACCTTCGAGGTCACCCCCAGGTACAACGAGGACGCCAAGGTCCACCTCATTGGCATATCAAGGCAGGAGGAGCTTCAGGTCCGCCAGTACGGTTTTACCGAGTCCGTGAGCAAGGGCGTCTCAACCGGCGTGCAGATGACTGGCAAGCTCTTCGTCGTCATAAAGGGGCTCGTACTTGGCGAGTACTCGCTCAAGACACTCGGCGGCCCGATAATGATAGCGCAGGTCGCCGGAAAAGCCGCCGAGTCGGGCATCTCCGACCTGCTGTCGCTCGTCGCGTTCCTGAGCCTTCAGCTTGGCATCATAAACCTCTTTCCAATACCCGTGCTTGACGGCGGCCACATCGTGTTTTTCGGGCTTGAGGCCATCAAGGGCAAGCCACTGAGCGAGAAGTTCATGACGGTTGCCCAGCAGGTCGGCATCGCGCTCCTCATAGGGCTGATGGTGCTTGTCACCTGGAACGACCTTGTCAGGATCTTCAGCTGATAAAAACGCTTTTCCCATGTTCTTAAGCGTCAGGGCGTAAATAAAGATGCTCACATTTTGGCCGGCATGCCGCGCTTTTTATTTCCGCCCTTCCTTGGCCTCAGAAATAATATCTGATTTTCAGGTGCCCACTGAAGATACTCGCAGTTGAAACATCTTCCTCCTCAGGCTCTATCGCCCTTCTTGAGGACAGGACGCTCCTTTCAGAGTGGAGCGCAGGGTCTGCCGGGCCGCACGCGGCCTGGCTTCTTCCCTCCATCAAGGCGCACCTCGGCTCATCCGGCCTCCATATCTCCGACATAGATCTTTTCGCCATTGCCTCTGGCCCGGGCTCTTTTACCGGCTTGAGGATCGGCGTCTCAACGGTCAAGGGGCTTGCGTGGCCGCTCGGCAAAAAGGTTGCAGGAGTCTCTACCCTGGCGGCCCTCGCTATGAACATCCCGTTTTCCAGCCGCCTTGTCTGCCCTGTGCTCGACGCGAGAAAGGGCGAGGTCTACGCTGGTCTGTACGACACATCTGCCGGCTTCCCAAAGGCTGTCATAGAAGATTCGGTCATGACGCTCAAGGCTTTCCTGGAGGAGATATCGAAAAAAGCGCTTGGTTCACCTGTATTCCTCGGCAAAGGACTTGAAGCGTATTCGAGGGAGATAGAAGAAAGGGCCCCGTCCGCATTGATGGCCCCGGGACTTTCTCTGGTGAGGGCCTCGAACGTCGGCCTCCTCGGTTTCGAGAAGGCAGGAGAGGCTATCGAGGCGGCGGCCCTTGCCCCTGTATACCTCAGAAGGTCGGAAGCCGAGATAAAGTTCGGTTAGCCGCTTTTTCTGGACTTTCGCCTTTATTTGTCATATAAGTTACTCCTTTAACTCGATTAAAAGGGCTCATTTTCAGGCAGTATCAAATTGACAAGCACTTTGCGTTGGGTTAATATTAAATTTCGGCCTTTATGCTTGAATTTCAGGCCTTTGGGGCCTGCGCCGTCTTTTTGACCCGGCCCGCCGGAAAACAGGCGGCCTATTTCAGGCACGCGTTGCAGGGCCGTCTGTATTAAGATATTCTTCAGTCAAGTCTGACTTCTTATTACGGCTTTCAAGGGGGACAAGGCAAAGGTTACTGACCGCTAAAAACTTTTACGCAATGGAGGCCTTCTTATGGAAAACCACGACAATCTGGTGAAGAAGCTTCTTGAAAAGGACGAGCTGTTCAGAAACGCCTACAAGACCCACAAGGACTACGAGAACAAGCTGGAGAAGCTTGAGAAAAAGCCGAGGCTCTCCTCGACAGAGACCGCCGAGAAGAACAGGATGAAAAAGCTCAAGCTGGCTTTAAAAGACGAGATGGAGAAAAAGCTCTACGAATTCAGACAGCACGAAAAGGGGGCTTGAGAAAAAGGACAGATGCCAAACCGCAGTGACAGGATAAAAAAAGGACTTGAAAGGGTCCCCCACAGGGCCCTTCTTTACGCGACCGGCATTCCCTCCGGCGAGATGAAAAAGCCGTTCATAGGGGTTGCTACGAGCTTTTCCGACCTCATACCCGGACACATAGGCATGAGGGACCTGGAGAGGTTCATTGAAAAAGGCGTGCACACCGGAGGAGGCTACCCCATGCTCTTCGGCCTGCCCGGCATCTGCGACGGCATTGCAATGGGCCACAAGGGCATGCACTATTCTCTGCCTTCGAGAGAGCTCATAGCCGACATGGTAGAGTCCGTTGCCGAAGCCCACGCCTTTGACGGCCTCGTGCTTCTTACGAACTGCGACAAGATAACGCCCGGCATGCTCATGGGCGCGGCGCGCCTCAACATACCCACGATAGTCGTCACGGCAGGGCCGATGATGACCGGCAGGTACAGAGGCGCTCGCACTTCCTTCATAAGAAATACTTTCGAGGCCATGGGCCGTTTCAGGAAGGGCGAGATATCCCAGAATGAACTCAACTCGTGCGAGAAGGGCGCGTGCCCTGGCGCCGGTTCATGCCAGGGCCTGTATACCGCCAACACGATGGCTTGCCTGACCGAGACGCTTGGCATGAGCCTGCCGTTTTGCGGCACCGCGCTTGCCAACTCGGCCGATAAAAGAAGGATAGCCTTTGACAGCGGCGAGCGCATAGTCGAGCTCGTCAGAAAGGGCGTCACTCCGAGGAAGATAATGACAAGGGCGGCCTTTGAGAACGCCATAAGGGTCGACCTCGCTCTCGGCGGCTCGTCTAACACCGTCCTTCATCTGCTTGCAATCGCGAAAGAAGCTGGAGTGAAGCTCCCGCTGGAGCTCTTCGACGAGCTCGGGCATACGACGCCTCACATAAGCTCCCTTGAGCCTGTCGGCCCGTACTACATGGAAGACCTGCACTGGGCTGGCGGCATTGGCGCTGTGTTGAAGACGCTCGGGGGCCTCGTGAGGGACAACCCGACTGTCTCGGGCAAGAAGGTCAAGGCTCTCATAAAAGAGGTCGACTTCGTCGACGAGAATGTCATAAAGCCTTTGAGCCAGGCCTATCACAAGGAAGGCGGCATAGCAGTATTAAAGGGCAACATAGCTCCTCTTGGCGCGGTCGTGAAGCAGTCCGGCGTGAGCGACAAGATGATGAAGTTCATTGGCAAGGCCCATTGCTTTGATTCCGAAGAGGCCGC
>JADLDY010000021.1 GCA_020846435.1 Deltaproteobacteria bacterium | reverse complement strand
TTCCATAGTTATTCCGCATGGTTTGCTCAAATCCTTTGTTCAGCTCATGGGTTCGCTTGAAGGGTTTTTCAAACATGTTTCCTACAAGACACGGCTGGCAAAGGAAAAGGCTGGAGCTGAATCGCCTCAAGAGATTGAACGGCGCTCGAACTTTCGCAAGGACTTTTACGCAGAAGTTAGTCGGATTTATGTGAGTTTCTTCGGATGATAAAAAGAGTATCCAGCGCGGACCTTTAAAATAAAAGGCCCGCGCCGGACCTTGTGAGCTATTCTACTGAGATGTTTACAGTGCCTGTCGCGGTGGCGCCGTCGTAATCAGTGACCGTGACTGTGACTGACCCGCTGGATGAACAGAAGTCGTCGCCGCTATCCGTCCACTCGGCCTGGGTCGAACTGATGATGTTCAGCCCGCCTGGTATGCTTGAGCTCCAGCTGTAAGGAGCAGTGCCTCCGCTCGCGGTGAATGTGGCGGTCCCTCCGGTGTACGGATATGAACAACCGAAGATCGACGTGCTTTCAGGACTGATCGCGAGCGTTGAAGCCGGTGACGTAGAACCGGGTGTCAGGGTCCGCAGAATGACCGGGTATACGGCCGGGCTGTTCCTGTCAAGAGCTACCTCGAACGGGGTTCCGGTCCTTGCCCCGAATGAATAAGTCATGAAAGCATAGCTGTTCCAGTTCCTGTCGATGTCGCTGCGCGTCCTTATGTCAACGCTGGCGTTCACGCCAAGAGTCACGAAGTCGGTCACGGGGTAAGAGATAGCCCCGTCTACGCCGGAGATATCAAGCCCGGTCGGGTCGGTGATATAGTAATTGAGGCTTGCCTTGAGCCCGGTCGGCTCTACCAGAGTGAACCCTAACCTCATCCAGTTCGCCGCCTCGGCGGTAGTGAACCTGGCGAGCGTCTTTGTGACGGCCTTCTGGTTGCTGATGCCGAGGCCATAGGAACCTGTGAAGAGTATGTTATCCGAGGCCTTGACCTTGCCTCCGACGTAGACATGGCCGAAGTATTCTCCGAGCTCGTTTATCATGGAGGTGCCTGCGTAGACGTTCGCCTTGCGCTGATAGGTATGAGAGACGGCAAGGCCAGCGCCGAACCGCTGGGAGTCGATGTCGCCGATCTGCGACGACGCGTCAAGGAGGTCGTATGTACCGAAGAGGTGCAGGTTCAGCAGGGGGTTGATGTAGTCGGCCCTCGCGTCAATGCCTATGCCGGGGGAATCTCCCTGCGCTCCGCCGCGTATGGTAAGAGAATACGGCCCGCCGTTGATCAGCCTTTCCTGCGCCGACGAAGGCGGCGAAGAAAGCAGAACTGCGGTGAAGATCAGCAGTACCTGCGCGCAGAGCTTCAATGCGCGTCGCTTAATTGTGTCTGTGCTCATGGGGAAACCTCCTCAGTGGATGTCGACAGGCTTGCTGGACGCTAAGCCAGGCCATGCCGCGCGCAAAATTGTGTGGGAATGCAAGTAGTATCCACCCAACAAGGCCGGAATGTCAAGGCATACCAGTCTTTTATCGGACCAAGAGGAGAGATGAAAGATGTTTGAATAAAAAAAGGCGGCCCCTGTTCAGAAGGGCCGCCCTGCTTCGGATTGGTCTGAAGTCTATTTTTTCCCGCCTTTTTCAGGCCTCTCAGGCCTTTCAACCCTCTCTATTCTCTCAATGCGCTCTTGCTTTTGCGCTCTTTCGGCCTTTTCTATCTTTTCGGTTTTCTCATGCCTCAGGCGTTCGTTTTTAGCGCCCTCGCCCTTGCTCGTCCCCTCGCCTATTTTCTCAAGCTTATTACTGGAAGGTTTCAGGCTCAAATCGAGCGACCTGGCGACATTTCCCCAGCCCTGGACAGGAGGCCCCTGGCGCAGGTCAAGCACCTTGTCCAGGTTCTCATCGGTGATGCCTCCGGGGAGCCTTTCAGCGAGCGACAGGGCGAGCGTTATCTCTCCGTAGCCGAGCTTCTGAGCGCGAAGGTCCTGTATGAGGGCTTCATCCACGCCGAACTCGCCGACTATCTTGCCGACGACGGCGCTCTCGCCTGCGGCGGTCGAGGCGTCGTTGTCTATGTCGTCAATCCCGTCACCGACCTCATCAATGATGATCGTCTCTGTTTCGGTAAGCGCGTCAGCGGCAAAGACGGCTACATTCGGGACAATCGTCATCGCGGAGGCAAAGAGCAGTACAGACAGAAATCTTTTCATCGTTCACTCCCAGGTTGATGTTTTTTTTATAGAAGGATACTCGCCCCGATAGTCAATCCATAATCAGGGCTCGTCTCCGTAAGTCCAACAGTGCCTCCGAAGAACAGCCTTGTCCTAGCGTCAGCCTTATACTCGAGATGCACCATGAGGTCGCGGATGTTGCCGGAGCTCTTCACGAGAGTGTTGCTCTCCTCGTAAAAAGCGCTAAGCGTCCAGTACGGGTCAAGGGCGCGTGAGAAACCTATGTCGAAAAAGACCCTGTCGTCGAGGTCCAGCCCGGGAGGGTCGCCTATGGACGTATAATAAAGGTCGATGTATCCGGTGAAGCCGGACGGGAGGCTTTTGGCGAACTCAAGACCGGCCCCTGCGTCGAACTCGCCTGTGCCAAGCCCCTTTGAGTCGTCAGCGGTAGGAAGTTTTATCTTGCCCGTGAGAGCGAGGTCAAAGGGCACTTTTCTGCTCTCTGTTACAAGGTTGTACCCGCCGCGCAGGATGATGTCGCCGAGCCCTGAAGACGTAGTGACAGCCCCTGTTGCCGGCTTTATACTGAAGGGCGAGCCGTCGATCGATGCCACGGAAGCGTCTCCACGCTGGCTGACGACCGGGATGGTCAGCGAAAAAAAAGCGTCGTCAGAGACCTTTTTTTTCGCCGTGACAGGCATATACCAGGTTTCTGTCCTCGTGGACGAGCCGTAAGTCCCTGTCTCAAAACTGGCCGAAGCGGAGACCTTCCAGCCGTTTATCTCCGCGCCTGAGGCGCCTGAGGCCGAAACGACGCACAAAAAAGCAAAAACTCCTGCAATGATCCTCTCAAGCCTCATCTGTCACGCACCTGAACTTATTTTTCAGGTTTTATAACACGCCGCGAAATGGCGCTCCGTGACTTTTGTCCGGATAGCGCAACGGATCGAAGGAAAAGGGGAGTTCAAGCGGAAACTGATCAAGGCGGGAGTCGAGATTCTCCGCCGCAGATGACGGAGAATCTCGACGGTACAGAAAATTTTTTATTGCAAGCCATAGGCAAGCGCTGAGCCGGACAGGACTCTCTCAGCGAATGGGATCAGTCCTGGACTTGTGCTGGCTTATGGTATCTTCAACGGCGTAAAGGAGCTCTCCGACATCGTACGGCTTCTGGATGAACGCGAAGCCCCTCCTTATTATTTCGGTTATCTGCGCCTTGTCGTCAAGATAGCCGCTGCAAAGGAGAACAGGCACGCCGGGGTTTATGTCCATCAGCGGCGCTATCATCTGCAGGCCGCTTTTCCCCGGCATGACGACGTCGCTCAGGATAAGGTCAAACACACCTTTTTCCAGGTTGAAGAGCTTTATCGCGCTTTCCGCGTTGGAAGCCTCGAAGACGATGTATCCGTTTTCCTCAAGGACCATGGCGGCAGACTTCCTCACCAGCTTTTCGTCTTCGACCAGCAGAATACTCTTGCCGCCGCCAGCCTTGAGGGGCATTTGCGTGGTCTTTTGGCAAGTCTCCTCGACGGACTCAACCGCCGGCAAAAAGACCCTGAAGGCCGCTCCTGCCCCTGGCGCGCTCTGGACGCTCACCCAGCCGTTGTGGTCCTTTACAACGCCGTAGACGACGGCGAGCCCCATGCCGGAATTCTTCGCCTTCTTGGTCGTGAAAAACGGCTCAAAGATGTGCTGTTGCACTTCCTGGTCCATGCCAATGCCGGTGTCCTCGACAGTAATGCAGACGTATCTGCCGGGAGAGCACCCGGGGACCCCGGCGCACTGGTCCTCGTTGATTACGGCGTTCTTCGTGCGCACAGTGACGGTGCCGCCGTCGGCCATGGCCTCGCTGCTGTTGAGGACCAGGTTCGTGAGCACCTGCTCTATCCTTACCCTGTCGGCGTTCACCTCCCAGAGGCCGCGCTTCAAGTCCATATCCACGATTATGTCCTCGCTCAGGAGGTGCTCGAAGAAGCCTTTGAGCTCGCTTGCAATCTCGTTGAGGCTTATGGCCGACATCTTCTTTGGCTTCCTGCTGCTGAAAAGGAGAAGCTGTTGTACGAGGTTCACGGCTCTTCTGCACGACTCGCTTATGGGCTGAAGGTACTTGAAGAACGGGTCGTTTGGGCCTGTCTTGTGCAGCATGAGCTCGGTCAGAGAGCTCACGACCGTCATGATGTTGTTGAAGTCATGGGCTATGCCGCCGGCCATGGTCCCTATCGCCTCCATCTTCTGTGAATGCAGGAGCTGTGCCTGGAGCCTCTCTTTTTCAAGCTCGGCCAGTTTTTTATCGGTTATGTCCTGGACCGTGCCGACCATGAATACAGGATTGCCCTCTGAGTCATAGGTAACCTCAGCCTCGGAGTGAATCGACTTCACGGTTCCGTCTCTGAGCAGCAGCCTGTACTCGTTGACATGGTGTTTTTTTCTTCCGGATATGGTTTCACTTCTCTTCCGTTCAACCATATCCCTGTCTTCAGGATGGATCACTTTTAAAATCGTTGAGTATGGTTCCTTTTCGAAATCCTGGCAGGAGATATCGAAGATACGCAGGAACTCGGCGGAAGGCTGATTGATGTTTTTTTCAAAATCACAGGCCCAGCTCCCCATTTTGGCCACATGCTGCGCCTCATTGAGCCTTGACTCGCTCCCCTTCAGAGCCTCTTCAACGCGCTTTTGTTTTGTTATATCTGTGATGACCGAGATGAATCCTGTAAGGGCGCCGGTTTCGTCATACTTGTAGTTCCAGTCGACTTTGACGTCGATGACCCTGTTATCCTTTGTCCTGACTTTGCAGAAATACGGCGTCGGAGCCGGCCTTTCAACGACGATTTTTTTCAGAAAGGACTTTAAGGCCTCACCTTCCTCAGCTGAAGCGTGATGGTCCCATATGTTACTGCCAACCAGTTCCGCAGTCTCATATATGTACATGCGCGCCATGCTGGGGTTGCTGAAAGTGATGACCCCTGAGGTATCGCACTCCTCTATTCCATGCTGGATCGTGTTGACAAGGGAGCGGTATCTGGCTTCAGAGGCGGAAAGATGCCTGGTGCGCTCCAGCACGAGCCGCTCGAGGTTCTGGTTCGCGGACTTGAGCATCTCCTCGGTCTTTTTCTTCTCTGTTATGTCCTGAATGGTCCCTATCATCCTGACCAGTTTCCCGTCGGAGTTGAATACAAGCTTGCCGAGTCCGCTGACCCACCTCTCTGCGCGGTCGGAAAGTCTCACGATGCGGTACTCCCGGTCAAAGTCGTTGCGGCCGGCTATGACATGATCCCGGAAATAATCGAGCATCTCCTCCCTGTGCTCAGGGTGAAGGAGCCTGCTCCACGCGTCGTGGTCGCGCCTGAAGTCAGAGTCTATGCCGAATATCTCGTCCATGACCTCGGAACTTGTCCACAAGCCTGTTTCGAACTCAAGCACATAAGACCCTATACGGGCGACCCTTTGCGCCTCCCTCAGGAAAAAATCGTTCTTTTCGAGCTCCTCAAAGGTCTTTTTCTTCTCGGTTATGTCCCTGGCGGTGCCAAGTACGCCGATTATATCGCCGTCCATGCCCACGAACGGGTGGTTGCGGTACTCGCATAGCGTCCCGGTCCTGACGAACGAGATCTCGTAGACAGGGCTCTCGCCTTTGAGGGTCCTCAAATAAGCGTCATTAGCCGTCTTGAGGTCCTTCTCGTTGAAGAGGTTGGAAAACGGTCTGCCTATGAACTCTGAGGCCGCGTGGCCCGAGAGCTTCTCGAAGACATGATTGAGGTAGATTATGTTGCCCTTGTCATCGCATACGTAGGCAAGGTCAGAGATGTTGTCGAGGAGGGCATCTTTCTTCGCGAGCTCGAAGTCGATCCCGGCCTTCTCAGCCAGGGCGGCTTCAAGGGTGCTTACCCGTCCGCGCAGCTCATCGAGCTCTTTTATCAGTTCCGCTCTATCGTGAGCGTCGTTCTTCATTGAAAACCTCATCATGGTGCGGGATTTTTCAAAGCCTGAAACGCGCGGACAGCGCACGCCCGGTTTCAGTCAACACGGGGAGGAGCGTGCATGAAAAGATAATAATTTTCTCATGAAATATCAAGCTCAATAAACAGCCAGATAGATGATGTTTTAGTTTAGAAAACAGTTGTAACAACTTGAAATATAAGATGATAATTATAATTGTTTTACAAAATAAGCTGATAAACCGTCGATTTATAAAAAAGTACGCTGACCGCCATCTTCAAGGTAAAGTTGCCATTGTTCCTGCCGATATATAAAACATCTCAATCCTTGGCAGGAACAATGGCAAATACAGTTAAAAACCTGGATCACGCAGAGGCGCTCCGCCTTAAAAAGGAAGAATTGCGCACAAAGATCGAAGCGGTCGCCAGGGTCTCGACAATACCGTCCATGATGAAGAAGATAATGGAGGTAGCCGAAGACCCGGGTTCAGCTGTTGCCGACCTTGAAAAGCTCATAGAACGCGACCAGGCCATAGCTTCGAGGGTGGTCGCGGTCTCAAACGCCGTATTCTACGGGTTCACGAGGAAGATAAACTCGATTTCCCAGGCCATAATGGTGCTCGGCTTTGAGATGGTAAAGGGGCTGGCGGTATCGACCGCGGTCTTCAACGTCAAGCAGCCCAGGCTCGCAAGGGAATTGGGCGCGCTCTGGGCGCACTCATTCGAATGCGCGATGGCCTCGGTCCTCCTTGCCAGACACTCCGGGCTTGTTACCAAGGAGTCGGCGTTCCTCGCCGGGCTTTTACATGACATAGGCAAGCCCCTGATGATACAGGCCTTGGGCGACAAATATCTCGAGACATTCTCCAGTGACGCAAATTCACCGGAAAAAGAAGAGGAGCTGTTCGGAGGCAGCCACGCCGAGTCAGGCGCGTGGTTCGCAGAGAGATGCAAGCTCCCGGTCGACTGCGTAATGGCCATAAGGCACCATCACGCCCCTTCCGGATACATGAAGGAAACTACCAGGAACCCGGCGCTGGTGCGCATAGCTTATCTGGCCAATGTCATGGCAACAGGGCGCAAGGAAGCCCTGGAATCCCGGGAATGTGAGGAAACTCTCAGGGCCCTGTCGTTGTGCATAGTGGACTACGAAAAACTCACCCTTGAGTTTTTGGAACTCAAGAGCGCTGCCCCGGCGTTCACATGAAGAGAGCTTTAGTCAGCGTCAATTACGTCAGTTTAGCAGGCATTGCCTGCCCTGCATAGGCTTGAGAGTTATTCTATGATAACATTTGTAAGTGTACGTTTTACTTCACCTATGTGCTGAATTTTGCTCATCACTACTTCCCCGAGGACCTTGAAGTTTGAAGCCGCGACCAACGCGATGAGGTCATAAGGGCCGGTCACTATCCTCGCGTCCTTCACTCCCCCTATCTTCATCAGTTTATCCAGGACTTCCTTTGATTTGGCGTGTTCGCATTCGATGAACACATAAGCCTCGACAGACATCTGCCCTCCTCTTGTCTTTTTTTTTGCGCGAAAGGCCGCGGCGCTACCTGTTGAGTATCAACCCGACCTCTTCCATCACCCTTGACTTGCTCGAAGACCTTGGAAGATGCCTCGCCCTGGGTTCGGTGTCTTTCGCCCCTTTGCCTCCGGCCGATTCATAGAGGTACAAAAACCTCTCCTCAATGCCGGGGAAGATCCGGGCGGCCCTCTCGCAAAGCGTTGACGCCTTCATGTCGTTAAGGCCGTCGACTGCTATGAGAGCCCCGTAATACCTCCGAGTTATCCGGTCTATCGCGTCAGTGCCCACTGTTTTCTCGAGAACGCACTCTGACTCTAGCGCGGCCTCTGTCTCAGGCGGCAGTTCGCCTATGAGCAGGAGCCTCTCTTTCCAGGCAGGGGCAGCGGCTTTAAGAGAGAAGAGTTCCTGTGCGCAGCCCGCAAGCTCAACGTAGCCTTCAACAGCCCTTCTGCCTCGCCCGGCTGCGGCAAGCATGGGCACGCCCTCCGGGAAGCCGCCTCTTACGGCCGCGGCAAGCGACAGGACAAGGTTGTTCCACTTGAAGCGCTCGTGACAGGCCAATGCCTCGGCAAGCCCGGCCTCTTCAATGCCGGATTCGATTGCCGCGACAAGATAAAGGAGAGAGGCGTCAAAGTCGTCCCTGACGCTCCTGAGGCCGCGCATGAGAGGAGGCCTTCTCGAAGTCGCCCTTATCCTTGAAGCGCCGGAGAGGAACTCCCTGGCGAGCCTTCTTTTGGCCATGGCGAGCTTTTTAAGGCGCCTCGCTCCCTCGCCTGTGCCTCTTATTGAAGCCGCGCTCAATGAGCCGGCGAGGGCTGACTCCGCCTTTGCCACATGAGAGATGAGTTCTATCATTTCAGGCTTCCCCCAACAGGTGATCCATACATGGAATTATCAGTCCATAAGCCGGGACTGTCAAGGGGACGGCTATGAGAGCGGCGTAAGAGCGCTCTCATAGATCGATAGGAGCTTTTGCGTAATGGCCCGATTGTCGCAAAGCTTCCTTATCACGCGGGCGGCCTCAGGGTTTACAGGCCTCTTCGCCTTGAGAGCGGCCGTGATCCTGTCAGCGAAGTCAGAGTGGCAGCCCGGGGCGGCGAGATAGCCGGTAACGCCGTCCCTGATGAACTCGGGTATGTCCCCTATCCTGCTCGCTACTATATGCCTGCCCATGCTCATGGCCTCTGTGAGGAATATTGGCCAGGCAATCGCCCACTGCTCAGGGGCGACGACGACATGAGACCTCCTGAGAAGCTCTTTTATCTCCGCGTTGCCCATCTTTCCGGTGAAGCTGAAGACGCTCCCCATGCCGAGTTCAGCTATCCTCGTCTGGACCTGCCTCTTATACCTGTCTGAGCCGGAATGCTCGCCAACGACCAGCACCTTCGCTCCTTTAAAGCCCTTCAGGACATCCGGCATCGCCTCAACGAGCACGTGGAGCCCCTTGCCGTGCTCAAGGCGGCCAACGAAGAGTATTGTCCCTGCCTCGACAGTCGCATCGATTGGCTTCTCTTCTTCCCCGTCCATGAACAAAGGCAGCGGCAGTACATGGATTCTCTCTTTGGCGACCCCGCTCTTGAGGTACCTCTCCTGCTCCGAGCCTGTAAGCACGGCTATGGCGTCGAGCTTTTTGATGAAACTGCCGAAGACCTGCCGCCTGAGAGCGACAAAGGGTTTCTTCTTCATCGGCACGCACCCCACACAGCGCAGGCCATGAAATCTCTCGCAGACGTTGCCTCTTTTGTCTACAAGGCAGTACCTCGGACATAAGGCCCAGTTGTCATAGACTGAAAATACGGCTGGTATGCCGAGCTTGCGCGCGGCCATGAGAGGGGCGAAGCTCATGAACTTCAAGTTGTGGAGATGGACAACGTCAGGAGAAAATTCACTGAAGCGTTTCAGGAAGAACCTGTACCCTGAAACGTCGAACGGGAAGAAGGTCTTGAGAGAAGAGCCCAGGAGGGCCGATGTCTCCTCCAGAAGCCGGACCTCCTCGACAAATGGCGGGGCCTTTTCAGGGAAGTCTGCCTTTGAAGTGAATACGTTTACACAGACGCCCTTTTCCGTGAGGAGCGTCCTCAGCCTCTGGCAGGCTATCTCAGCCCCGGACCATTTGGCGTGCACCTCCGGGTAAAAATCAGTCACAAAAGCGACCCTTTTGAGCCTGCCTTGATGGACCATCGTCCCTCCAATTTGTAACAACAGGTTAATCGGTGTTTCACGTCAGGCTCAGGAAGAAGGCTCTCAGGGGAGAAGGTCAAAGGTGTGTCAGGGTGCGGCCATCAGCCCAAGTGATACCAGAAAACGAATTTTTTGTCCAATATCCGAAAACAAGGCAGTCTGGTAAATAGCGAAAACGCCTGTCGCTTGACCCTTTATTTAAATTAACCTTGACAGGAAAAAAAGAGTCCGTATAATATGTAACAGAAATTGAAACATCAGGCGCGCTCATTGCGCGCCATTTGACAGACCCTGAGCCCCGACCTCATCCCGCCTTTTTTCATCAAGGGGGCTCTTCCAGGGCAGCAAACAAACACACACACCGCGACCCGCATCTTAGAGCCAGTCCAGGGCCTCTCTGCCCAGGCGGTCCTCATTCGCCATGCGCGCTTTAAGCGTCCGCGCTGGCGTATACCGCCTGAGAGAGCCGGCTTACCTTGACTCAGGAGAGTCAGATGCGGGAGACCCCGACCCAACAAGACCAGAGAAGCCGGAACAAACGGGATGAGATAGATATCCTCGGTTATCTCGCCATTGTCCGCAAGAGGGCCCTTCTCATATCGATCCTTTCGATAACAGGGCTTGTCCTCTCCCTCACGTACTCTTATTCTCTCGCTGACAGGTATAAGGCAAAGGCCGTCATCTCGCCGGTCAAGGAAGGAGGCGCGTCAACTGGCATCTCCGTACTTGTCCAGCAGATCGAGTCGGTCCCTGGCATGTCCCTGTCCTCCCCTTCGTCTTCCGGCGAGATACTCGCCCTCCTTAACTCGAACATGCTGAGGAAAAAGACAATCGAGCAGTTCGATCTCCTGCCGGTCATCTTCGGCGCGAGGTGGGACAGTGAAAAAAATGACTGGGAAGCCGGAAAGGAAAAACCCTCAGTGCATGAGGGGCTCCGCGCCCTCGAGCGCGCCATCAGCGTAAAACACAGCCCGAAGGACAACACAATAACGATAACGAGCGAGAGCGCGAGCCCCGCGGGCGCGGCCGCTGTCATTGAAAAGCTCCTCCAGGTACTCAACACCCATTTGAGCTCTGAGGCCAGACGAGTCGCTGAATCGAACAGAGACTATCTCGAAGGGCAGCTCAAGTATACGGCAGACCCCTTGATAAGGCAGAATATCTACGGCCTCATAGCCCAGCAGATCGAATCATCCATGATGGCTGGCGTGATGGAGAACTTCGCGTTCAAGGTGATAGACCCGCCGGAAGCGCCTGACATGAAGTCCTCCCCGAAACGCCACATCATCATCGCCGCTGGCTTCGGGCTCTCCCTGTCAGCTGGCGTCTTGCTCGCTTTTGGCCTGGAGTTTTTCGAGGCGCGCCGGTACAGAAGAAAATCCTTCGAAAAAAATTAAAAACAAAAGCACTGACATGGAGAGAGAATGAGAAAGTGGAGCCTGCGGCAGGCGCTCATCATTTTAGCCGCCCTTATTTTCTGTCTTCCCACTGCGCCTCTCGGAGATGACAGACCTGTCGAGCCCTGTGCCAAAGACGGTATCGTCGAGACGTCAAGACAATCTGACGGCGCACCCTGCGTTGAAGCCGCCGGAGAGAGCGTCAAGTCTGAAAAGAGAACTAAAGATGTACCAGACAAGAAAAAGAATGAGAAGGCCAGCGGGCCGGCGGATATCTTTGAACGTCTCATGGCCGAGGACCCGTTGCTCGCCGCTACCCCTCCTCTAAAGCCTTTTGGCCAAGCTGTCTTCTCCGGCTCTGAGCTGAGCGCTCCGGAGAGCCTCCCGATAAACCCTGACTACCCGATTGGCTACGGCGACGAGATAGGCGTCACGTTCTGGGGCAGAGTAACCGGCGAGCACATTTTGAAAGTCACGCGTGAAGGCACGATAAGCCTGCCGATGATAGGTCCGCTCAACGTCAACGGCATGACCTTCAAAGAGGCAGGCGAACTCATATCGAGCAAGGCAAGAAGTATCATCGGCGCTGAAGTCTCGGTTACGATGGGCAGGCTCAGGAGCATACAGGTCTTTGTCCTCGGCGAAGTAAGCCGTCCCGGCTCATACAAGATGAGCGCGGCCTCGACCGTCTCCAGCGCGCTCATGTCCGCTGGCGGGGCCGCGCCAATAGGCTCGCTGAGGAAGGTCGAACTGAGGCGAGGCACCGAAAAACCGAGGCAGATAGACTTTTACGACCTCCTGCTGAAAGGAGACAAATCACGGGACGCGAGGCTCAATGACGGCGATGTAGTCTTCGTGCCTGTCATCGGCCCTGTCATCGGGATAGCCGGAAATATAAAAAGACCGGCCGCATACGAGATTAAGGGCCCGACCAGCCTTCTTGAGGCTATCGAACTCTCGGGAGGCGTGATACCTACCGCGTACACACAACAGGTGCAGGTTGAAAGGATCGAAAACAACAGCAGGCGGGTCGTCGCCGACATCAACGCCGGCGACACAGCTAAAGCCGGATCGTTCATGCTCAGGGACGGCGACTTCGTGAAGGTGCTCTCGATAACCGGCAAGGACACCAACGCCGTCTATCTTTACGGGAATGTGAAAAGGCCTGGCAAGTACGAGCTCAAGCCCGGCATGAAACTGAGCGGGATCATAACCGGATTCTCAGATCTGCTGGAGGAAACCCATCTCACCTACGGCGTCATCAAGAGGCTCACCCCGGAGCTTAACACAATGGTCATCCCTTTCAACGTAGGCGCGCTCCTTTCAGGAAGCGAGCCTGACGACCTCAAGCTCATGCCGCTCGATTCGGTCTTCGTCTTCTCGACATGGCTTTTCAGGGACAGGCCGACTGTAAGCATAGAAGGCGAAGTAAGGACGCCGGGCCAATTCACGATTGAAGAAAACCTCACTGTAAAAGACCTTATCCTTCTTGCCGGAGGGCTCACAACCGAAGCGTCTTACGGGGAATACGAGCTTTACAGAAAAGACGAACTGACGCAAAAGACATCGCTCCTGAGGCTCAATCTCGGAAAGGCCCTCCAGGGAGTCCCCTCCGAAAATCCTGTCCTTCGGTCATCTGACGTCGTGCGTGTGCACTCGGCGCTTGAAGCGGAGCCTCAAAAAACGGTCAGCGTCCTCGGTCAGGTCAACAGGCCCGGTGAGTACGGCTACGCTTCCAATATGAGGGTAAGCGACCTCGTCTTCGCGGGCGGCGGACTTAAGGAATCTGCATATCTGAAAGAGGCCGAGCTCGCCTCCTATGAGGTTGAAGACAAGACGACCTCATCATTAAGTTACAGGACGCTCGACCTTGAAAAAGCGCTCGAAGGCGACCCTGAGCATAATCTTCAAATAAAGCCGTATGACTCTCTTTTTGTCAGGGAGGTGATCGACTGGCTCGACAGGCGGTACATAGAACTCAGCGGCGAGGTACGGTTCCCTGGAAAATATGTATTCAAGAAGGGCGAGAAGTTGAGCAGCGTCATAACAAGGGCTGGAGACTTCACAAACGAGGCCTATCTCAATGGCGCGGTTTTCACGAGAGAGTCTGTAAGGGAGCTGCAGCAGACAACTCTGGAAGAGGCCGTAAGTCGGCTCGAAGCCAGGCTTCTTAACGACGCAAGCGCCCAGGCGTTGACCTCGACAGGCACGGATGATGTGAAACAGATGGAGACCGCGCTCAGCCTTAAAAAAGAGCTCCTCGCCAGAGTGAAGGCTGTAAAGGCACAGGGCAGGATCGCGCTGAAATTCGATGAACTAAACAGGTTCAGCGGCTCGAGTTATGATGTCGCGCTCGAGCACGGCGACCGGCTTTTTGTGCCGGTGAGGCCGACACAGGTACAGATAATGGGCGCGGTGCAAAACCCGGCCGCGTTCATCTTCGAGCAGGAAGCTGCCATCAAAAACTATATCAGCAAGGCTGGCGGATACAGCGTTGACGCAGACGAAGGCAGGGTATTCGTCCTCAAGAGCGACGGCACTGCCTTGAGCAGAAACAGCTCCTGGCCCTCAGGCTTTGGCTTTACGCGCTCGACGCTTGACCCGGGAGACACCATCGTTGTCCCTGAAAAGATCGACAAGGGTCTATGGCTGAGGGAGGTCAAGGATATAACGCAGATACTCTACCAGATAGCCGTCACGGCCGGTGTGCTTATCGTGGCGTTCTGACACTGAAAAGCCGGAAAAAAAGACATGTCGACCCTTAACTTTCTTATGCTTGGAGCGCTCCCGTTTTTTTTATTCTTCCGGGCGGCTTCCAGGAACATCCTTCACCCTGTAATGATATCGATGTTTGCGGGGCTATTTCCTTTTTTGCTCGGCATACAGATCTCTATCGCCGACAACTCTGAACTGACAGCCATTTACAGCCCGATACTGTTAATGATCTACGCCGGGAGTTTTCTTGGGAAGAAAAATAAGAATTCAATGCCGCAATATGATATCGACATGGACCGTCAAAACGCCGGTACGCATTCCAGGGCCTTTCGTCTGGCTCTCTTTCTGGCGGCGGCAGGGATAACCTTCATGTTTCTTAAAAGGGGGGTCCCTGTTTTCGCCGATGAGCCGAATATCGCCAAGGTGACATTTTCGCAGGACGGCGGGTGGGCCGCGACACGCCTTGTGCGTTATTTCCTATTGACGCTCTTTTACATGTCAATCATCTACTGCTTCCACATGGCCCGCCTCAAGATAAGAAACACGACAGACAGGCTTATGGAGACAGGCCTTGGCGAGCTTATAAGATTTGGAGACAAGGGATGGCTTCTCTTCGGCTTGTCTATCCTCATTCTGTTCTCTTCGCTCGGCTACAAAGCCAATATCATCGCTTTCTTTCTCTGGTCAGCCTGCTTCATCGGTCTTGTCACAAGAGTGCGGCTTTCCAATCTCGCGCCCTTCATAACGGCCGGGGCCGTCTTTTCTATTTTCGCGCTTTATACGATCCAGAAAGCAGATGGTCTCTCAGAACTCCTGGTCTTCCTGTATATGAGGTCTACTACCTCGGCCGCTGAAGGTCTTATCTACGTGCTGAGCTCTTACGGGGTCACAGAGCCTTTTCTGTACGGCGAGGGCTTCTGGTTCGACCTCAGCTACATTCTCCTCAAGCTCGGCCTCTCTCCCGTGATGCCGTTCCAGCTCCATGAGCTTAACTTCGACGCGCTCATATTCGAGAAGATACTTGGACATAACGAGTACCACATGCAGGCGACGACTTCGCTTTTCGGACAGCTTTACGCGAACTTCGGCCTTCCAGCCACTATGGCTGGCGCTTTTCTGTTCTTCTTTTATTTCGTGAGGTTCGGGGATTTTCTCGTGAATGGAAGGAAAACCATCATAGGTACGCCGGTCTGCTTTCTGCTCTTTCAGCAGTACCAGACGTTTATAGCAGGCGGGCCTGTGCTCATAACTGTCTTTGACACGGCGATGTCGATTGCTGCATTTTTTGTAGCCTACTCTCTGGTCTATTTTTTTCTGAGACTGCCGACAGGTACGCTGTCTTTCAAAATACCGTAAGGAGCATAAACGCCGTACGCGTCTTTATACAGGATTTTCCCTGTGTCTGATTTGTCAGCTTTTTAAACGGCACATCATCCAGTTTCAAAAGAACGTTAAGCATTACAAGATGCCCCTTGCTTTCAAAAGGCTGTACCTGTTCAGCGTCGCCGCCCTGCAGACCATCTCCGGGACGTAATACTGGAGTTTCACAACCGACCTGTCGCAACCCTGAAGACATTCGTCAATGGCGCAGGTCTTGGTAAGAGCCCTCGCTTTTTTAGCTTTTTTCCAAATTCCGTCAAAGCTCTCTTCAAAGACATTACCCATTCTGAAACTTTTGAGGCTTGAGGTATGAAGGCACGGATAGACGCTGCCGTCAAAATCCAGAAAAAATGAACTGTAACCGGCAAAGCACCTTAGCCCGGTCGACTGCTGGGTAAACCCTTTTCTCGCCCAGTTCTTGAGCACGCCGTAGAACGGGTAAAGGTCAGAGAGCCTTTTGAAGTCACCCTCATTTATGAGCTCCTTTGTGTATTGCTCGGAGCTGTTCATGTTGTAACTGAGGTTGTTTATTATCCCGAAGGTGTAGCCTATGCCCTGCTCGCGTGAGAACTCGTAAGTCTTTTCAAAGGTGTCCTTGTTCTGCTCCTGAAGGACCGAATAGATATACAGTGTGAGCCTGCCGGGGTACTTCATGCTGAGAGCCTTGAGTTCGTTGATCGTCTTCTTAAGGCGCGAGAACGCATCCGCCCTGCCCTTTATCCTGTCCTGAACCTCGCCAACGCCCTGAAGAGAGATCTGCAGGGCTATTTTTTTTGCGCGGTCAGTCGCCTCAAGGCACGCGTTTACGTCGGAGACGATCTTGCGCGTCAAAAACCCGCTTGTGCCGATCGTAACCTTCCTTATGTGCGGGACCAAAAGAACCGACTTGAGTATCTCTCCAAAATCCTTTCTGAGGAATGGCTCGCCTCCGGTCATGACGACGTACGGCATTTTCTTGAGAAACGCCGAATTATTCAGCATGGCCGAGAGGGTTTCAGCGTCGAGTGACTTTCCTGCATACTCTGTTTTTCTGTTCTGCCAGATATTGCACATCATGCAGCGCATCTCGCATTCCCGCGAGATGTTGATGATGAAGCTGCCGACAGGGTACGGCGTGAAAAAGTGCGCATGGTACGGGATCCAGTTAAATACCGAATATGCGCCCCGCCTGATGTTGGCGAGGTTTACGCGCCCAGTGTTTATCAATGTTTTTTCTCCTTTCTGAGGACAGCGACTGCCGCGAGGAACTGGTCGTCTTCGAGGAAGGCCGGCTGAAAGCTCGACTCCCTCAAACCGTATTTTTCAATGATCATCGAGAAGAGCCAGAGAGGAAAGCCGTACCGTCCCATCCTCTCTATCTTTTTCCAGAGCGCGGAGCCCGGGCCATAACCAAAGTATACACCCTCGAGTTCAAGTCCAGAGCCTTCGATCAGCTTCTTTCTCAACGACGGCTCATCATAGAAGTGGGACCAGTGAAAAACGCCTGTTTTTTCCCTATGCAGGTTGTAGACGTCTTTTCTGGCGCGCTCGCTCCTGTGCCTTGTGGCGTAAGGGACAGTCACTACAAGCCTGCCGCCGGGCTTTAAAACCCGGGCAAGCTCTTTCATGGTTTTCGTGTCGCCGTCTCCCGGTATATGCTCGAGCACTGAGATCGAGTAGACCTTGTCAAAGGTGTCGTCCTTGATGCCGAGGCAAACGCCGTCGGCTATTATCCATGACGGCAGGTTCTCCCTCTCCCTCGTCAGGCTCGTCCAGTCATATACCTCTTCCTTGTTCATGTCAGCCGCTATGACCCTGCACCCCTGCCGCTCACTCAAAAAATGGCTAAGAAGCTTCGGGCTTGAAAGATCGAATACAAGCTCGCCGCTTTTGGGTAGCAGAAGCTCAAACGTCCTCCTGAACTCGTAGCAACGGCTGACGTTTATCGGTGTCAGAAGCCTCCTCATTGCCTCGCGGTGCAAGAGCTTTCCATGGCCTTTTCTGTAATAGCCTGCGCCGAGCGACAAACTGAACTTGAAAAGCTCCCATCCTGAAACGCTCCCCTCTTTCATCCGTCCCCCCTGAATATGGCCAGGCCGCAGGACCCGCGCATGTCTTTTCCGTGGCCGTTAAAGAAAATGTAGAGGCTCTTGCCATCTGAGAATGCCCTCGGCCCACATACCATGTGCTCGCAATATGAAGCGCTGCCCGGCGAGATGACAGGGTTCTTCTCCCACTTGACCCAGTTTACAAGGTCTTTAGACCAGGCCATGCCTATGCTGTACATTCTTCTGGAGTCCTCGCCCTCGTAAAAAGCGCAGTAGCAGTCGTCTAATCTGATGACGCTGACGATAAGTGAGTTCACCTCGTCCCAATCCCCGCTCTCCCCTGGTGAGAGTATTGGCATTGAAGCCAGCCGGGCCCATCTGCCGCCAGGCTTTTTGCCTACGGCAAGTCCGGTATAAGCCTTCCTGCCGTCTGTCCCGCCATAGAAAAGGTAAAACAGGCCTCCGAACTTGTAGACCTGCGGTGAGAAGACCCCCGCGCAGTCAAACGCGCCGTGCGGACCGCTTTCAAAGACGACTTTTTTTGTTGAGCCGCTCCATCTCGAGACGTCTCTTGACTCGAAACTTACAAAGTACCTGCCTGCTGCATGATTCACGACAGTCGGTTTTTCAAGACCGATTGCACGCCTTAGAGCCCTAAGGGCCAGCTTTGTAGATGGGCTCAGCAGGTTGCGCATGGAAGCCGCGAGGCTGTCCTCAATTCTCTTTTCCTCGCAGATGAGGTTCAATCCCGTCTCAGTCCTCAACAGGCAGGGAGCGTCAATCTGGAAAGAAGCCGCTTTGTCCTGCAGAAGGACAGGATTCCCAGGATTTTTTTGCCAGCTAAAGAGGTCGTCAGAAGAAGCATAGCCAACGCCCCAGGCGCTAGAACGGTGCCCGACGCCGACGTAAAGCATGCCGTAGTCGCCTGAGCTCTCTATTCCCATCTCTGAGTTACTGAAGACGACAGGCGTCATGCTCGAATGGCTGTCCCACCCGCTGGTTGAAGGCCCAAGGACAGGCGACGACAGCACCTCCCATCTGCCATTTTTCAGGTCATCAAGCGTCATGGGCTTCTTTGATCGCCGCTTTCCCGGCATATACCGGTTGGACAGAGTGTGCTGGCGCGGCTTTTGTTTCCGCCGCTTCAACTGGCTTTTGTAACAAGGCAGGGCCGGTCTTGAAAGACGTACAGGGCCTGTACAGCCTGCATATGTCAGGTGAAAGGCCTTTGGAGATCCTGGATTTGAGGTCTGAGTATCCTTCATTGTTCCAGATCTTCCTGAACGGCTTATCAAAGACATTGCCGAAAGCAGCCTTGTCGATATGCTTTCTCTGGTTGCCCTCAGTCAGTCCGCAGCAAGGGTACACGACGCCGTCGACTGTGATGAACGGCACGGCCCATGACGCGCAGCACTCTATTGGCTCCTTGTTATCTTCGACGTTGTACTTGAAGTGCGTGAAGTTCATCCTGAAACGCTCGCGCCTGAACTTCGATGCACGTTCAAGCACGGCTGCCTTGGCGTTTTTAAGGAGCGAAGCGTCAGGCATAAGGTATTTGTTCTCATCGAAGCCTATAAGCCTAATGAACTGGACCATGATCATCCTCTGCGATTCACCGACTATCGAGTCAAAGAGGTCGAGAAACTCCGGGAGCCTGTCGATGTTGTACTTAGTTACAACGACCGTGAAGCCGAGCTCGGGGAACCTCGCCTTCTTTTCGAGCTTGTACCTTGACAGGAACTTGGCGTTGTTCACGACCTTGCTGAAACTCGAGCCCTGCTGCTGGACAGCGACAGTCTTTTCGTCAACTCCGTCAATCGACATCCAGACTTTTGTCACTCCCCAGTCAACGAGGTTTTTCGCTCTCGATGGGCTCAAGAGCAGGAATGTGTCAAAAAACTGCACGTAAAGCGACTTGTCGCAGCAGAGCTTCAGGATCTTTTCATATTCAGGGTTCTGGTAATTATGCCCGATGCCTGAGAGGCTTATGGCCTTGAGCCTCGGGAATTCGTCAAGCACTTTTTCTATTTGCGCGGCGCTCAGGCTCTTTTGCGGCTCATTCCAGTAGACCTGCTCGCACTTCAGGCATTTCAGGAAGCATTTGGTAGTGACTTCGACCTCGATCCTCCCGGGATAACGGACAAGCCACGGCTTTTTAGACCAGAGCGGATAGAGGAGGCCTACGCCGTCCTCGATTGAGAAAGCTATTGTCCAAAGGTAATTGAGGCCTGCCTTCAAGCCCCGCTGCCTGACTATCGCGGCGGTCTGCTCGGTGAGCCACTTGACGTAGGGCTTTGATTTTTTTGCCCTTGAAGCGATATGCATGGCGAACTCTTTCATTGTCCTTCTCCAAGTTTTTGTTTATATACTTCAACGCCGTTTGTTATCGCCTCATCCCACGAAGGGCTCTGCCAGTCAATAGGACGCGAACCGCTTGAGAGCGACCTCAGGAAAGATGGAGTCCTGAACCTGACTATCCGCGTATAGAGCGCGAGATACATGGCGACAAATGTTACGATAACGGCTGTCATCGCCACCGAGCTATCAAGCAGAAAAAAGGCCGCGGCGTCAAATGGAACTGTCATGGACCAGAAGACGCAGGACGTTCGCGAGTTGCTCCTGGTAACCCGTTTGTAAAGCAGGCTGTGAAGGTGCGCCCTGTCAGGCATGAAAGGAGAGCGTCCTTTTTTCACTTTTCTTCTGAAGATCGTGAAAGCCACCTCGGTTACCGGATAAGCCATGAGCGCGAGCGGAAACCATGGCGATATTTCAGGGTTTCTGTTGACGAGCATCACTGAAAGCTCGGCAATCGCGAAACCAATGAAGTAGGCTCCTCCGTCGCCAAGGAATATCCTCCCCTTCGGAAAATTGAAAACGAAAAAACCGGCTGTCGCGGCCAGCAAGGCCACGGAAAGCGCGAGTATGGCAGTGTCTCCGACGATGTACGCGGCAAGGCCGAGAAAAAAGAATGTGATGATCGATATCCCCGAGGCAAGCCCGTTCATCCCGTCTATTATGTTTATCGCGTTGGCAACCCCCGTCACAGCGAAGACCGTGAACGGTATGGCGAGAGCCAGAGGGAGCGTCAAAAACCCTATGTCGGTTATGACCGCGTCCATGAATATGGAGCCCAGCCCGGCTCCCGCGGCAATGATGAGAAGCCGCTGGAAGGGGTTTACGCTCGAGCTCAGGTCCTCCACAAAACCGATGAGAAACACCGGGAGCGCCGACATGACGAAGTGCATCCCCTCTGGCTCAGCCAGAGACAGGACGATGAGCGAGCCGGCGAAGATTCCGAGCCCACCGGCCCGCGGTGTAGGCAGGATGTGCATCCTCTGCGGCTTGAAGATCTTAGCGTTGTCGATGCACATGGAATGCCTGCAAAAATATTTAAGAGCGAGTAACTGAACGACAAAAGAGACCGCAAAAGGCAACACTGTTTTCATGCACTCTCCGATTTTTACCTGTCTCGAGAGTGAATAGTCCTGGTTGCTTGTTTTTTTTGCCTGCCCCGCGCTGTACTGCCAGCTCCCCGGTAAATCCAGACTTCGAGTGCGCCTTGCTCATTGTTATTGGTATTTCAAAGGCTACTTCCTGCCCACCGCTGATTTTCCGAAGTTTATTACGCTCAAACCTGTCTTTGAGCCTGACAAAGTGCGGACGAGGCCTGAACAAAGCACCTGTCCCATTCCAAGCTCTGTTCCGATAGTCTTTATCTGGTATGACGGGTCAAGCATGACCCCTGTGCTCGCCCTCTTCCCGAATACAGGCGTATGGCAGATACGGCAGTAATGATTGGCTCCCGGGTCTTCCCTGAACCTGGAATATTTTTTCCCGTTCCAGACCTCCTCGAAGCTCTGTTTTGAAAGGTCGCCCATTATGGTCGGATTGGCGCAGCACGGAGTCACGACACCGGTCTCCGAGATGTTCACCATTGTAGAAGGCAGAGGGCACGTCTCATGGACCGGACGGAGCTCATCTTGCGTGAGCTTTTGCCCGGGCATCATGAACCTCGGCATCCTGAACTCGACCCCGAGAAGCCAGGCTCTCTCCTCGGCTTTTTCAGCGATATCGTTTGCGTACCTCTGGTGGTAATAGAGGCACTGATACCTTTCTGATGGAAAATTCGGTATGAAGTAGCTTCCTGCTACCATGTCAACTCCAAGGGAGGAAGCGAGCTCGACAAGCGCCGGAAGCTCATGGAGGTTGTCGTAAAGAAGCGTCATGCCAAGCCCGATCTTGAGCTCTGTGCCCTCTTTGACGCGCTCAGCGTTGAGTTTTTTTATATTCGCGACAATCTTCTCATACGGGTATTTTCTTATTGCTTCATAGGTCCCCTTTGTCGCCCCGTCGAAAGAGATTGAAACAAATGAGAATTTGCGCGCCAGCTTCGATGATAGCTCGCCAAGCCTGTACCCGTTTGTAGTAAGGCGCATCCTGATCCTGTTGTCAGGGTTGAAGCTGTCTGCGAGAAAGCGGCCAAACTCGCTGTGAGTCGTCACTTCGCCGAGGCTGTTGCCGCCGAGGATCAAAGTCGAACAATCGGGAAGCACCTCTAAGAGAACTCTGTCAAGAAGCCCGGCCGTCATCCTGGGCCTCGAATACTTCTTGTCTTCGCGCATCGACGGGCAAATGGTGCAGAGAAAATTGCAGGCGTTGGTGAGCGACAGGTGCGCTATCAGTTTTTTTTCGCTTTTATCTTCCATATTCATGGCAACCTTCCAGGCAAGCTTTTCAGATCAAAACCCTCAGGCCCAGTCAGTGAAGAAGGAACTTGTAGTAACAGGCGTCGCACGGGGATGCGTGAGGCTCGAGTTTGAGCTCTCCCCTTCTTATCTGCTTGATGCGCTCGTTGTTCCAGATGTCGAGTATGTTCTCCTTGAGGTAATTGCCTATGACCGTATTTTTTACAAACCTCTTATCTTCAATAAGGCCTGAGTCGCGCTCGACGTGGTAGTAAAAATCCCTGTTCGTCCGGAAGTACGGACAGGTCGCGACGTCTCCACCCTTGAACACCGAGATGCCGTGCCATGGATAACAGCAGCGTGTGTTCCTGTCGATCTCGAGGTTTGGAAGCCTCAGTCCTATACCGAGACTCGCTGCCTTTTTCCGCGCTTCTTCGAAAACCTTCGTTTTTTTCTCCACCGGGACCTTGAAGAAAGAAAAATCCCTGGTTTCGTCGACGTGCACAATAAGGGAAGAGCAGTGCACGTACTCGACACCGAGCTCCTTTACGAAGTCGAGGTACGGTAGAATGTCCGCGTAATTGTCGGCCCTGAATATATAGTTGAGACCGAGGTGAAATGGATGAGTGGAGCTGAAACGCTTTTTATAGTCCGCGAAGAGCTTTATCATGCTGACCGTGTGGTCAAAGTCAGCGCCTTCCTTGACCATCTCGTACTTTGAACGCTCGTGCGTGTCCATGGAGATGAGGACGGTATTGATGCGGCGGCGAAAGGTCTCGGCTATCTTCTCCTCGTCAAGCAGGGAGGCGTTTGTGAAGTACCCGATCTTAACGTCGAAAGACTTGAGAAAGGAGACTATCGGCCAGAAGTCCTTGTTTATGAAAGGCTCGCCGAGCCCTGCCACGAGATAGACGCTGTACACGTAAGGAAGCAGCGCCGAGAGCCTTTTTATCTCCTCGAGCTTGACGTTTTCCTTGAAGAGGCCGCCGGTAGACGCAACATCCTTTTTGTACAGCTCCCTTTCGCAGGCCGGGCATTTGAAGTTGCAGAAGGTGCTAACTTCGAGCATCACTGTCAGCGGGTAATACGGAGCCTCAACAGGCATGCTCTTCCTGTAATGTACGTATTTGAGCGCGTTGTAGAACCTTTTTGGATAAGCAAACTTCTTCCAGTCGACCTGGGACGCTCCGTCTATCTGAAAATAATTTTTGATCGCGTTTATCATGTCTCTTCCCTTCCTATGAGTATTTGCTTTCCAGTCCTTTCGCTGCCACCTCTGGCGGTTGAGAAAGCTTCTTTCACCTCATCTCGGCGTGCGTAAAAGAGGCCGAACAGATATACTGCAAAAAACGCCAGGTAGCAGGAGATCATCCCGAAAAGCTCATATCCTTCAGGAATGACGATCCTGACTGCCACCATCGCCGCGGCTCCCGGCAGTACGCACCAGAGAAGGCCCGGCGTAATGACCCGTACCTTCTTTGACACCACCCTGTAAGAGACGGCCGCGAAAAGGCACTCTGCGGCAAGCCTTGAAGCCGCCGCTCCTGCGTCAGCGCTCTTGAAAGCGAAGATGACAACGCCGGAGATTATCGAGCCGACAAAAGCTATGTTCACGAGCGAGTACATCTTCGAGGTCATGTCCATGCTTATGAGAACCCCTGTCGTCAAGACTCTTACATAGCTCATGGGGAAGAGAGACAGGCACAGGAGCTGCAAGGCAAGTCCGCCCTGGGCGTAGTCTGCAGTAAAAAAAAGACTTAATATGTAGTCTGGATATAAGACACCGCTCATCGCAATTGGCAGGACAACGACAAGCGTAAGTTCCGACAGGGCTGACGCGAGACGCGAATACCTTGCCCTGTCCTCGACCCATGCCTTAGAAAGAAGCGGGAAAAAGACCATGATGAACGAAAGCGAAAGGAGCTGTATGTAGAAGATCTGCTTGAAGAGCGCGCCGTAGACGCCGAGCGCGTACTCTTCTCCAAGGAGCTTGAGCATGTAAATCTGCAAACCTATTGTCACGCTCGAGACAAGAGACGCGTAAAGAAGGGCCAGACTATCCTTGAAGAGAAATCTGTATGTGACTGTCTTGACCTTGATTGAAAACCCGTTTTCCGTTATGAGCTTCAAAAGGAAAATCGCCGAGAATGCAAACCTCGAGAGAAGATAGAAGACCGCGGCGTAAAGGAGCCTCTTTTCAGGGTCTTCGACGAGATCGAGAATGAAAAAGACCGGAAGAAAGAACGCGGCCTCCCTTATGAGGGTCACGACAGCGACTATCCTTACCCTGTGTTTGGCAAGAAAGTACCAGCCAGCGATACCAGGTACCGAGAGCAATACTCCAGCGCTGATCAACAGAAGCGGGCGCAAAGTGGGAGAGTCGACGAATATGAGCGTCCATAGCACTATGAGGCTGAAGACCGCGAGAGACGCGATACACCTCAGGATGAGAACGCCGTTTACAAGCTCCCTTGATTCGTCCCTTCTCGCGACCTCCCTGTTCCCTACATATTCTGTGCCCAATGAGGCGCATAGTATGGCTATGAACAGGACCGAGTCAACGAAGGTAAACTCTCCGTAGAGCCTGGGGCCGAGCTTGTTCGCGAGGAGCACGAAGGTCGCGAGCATAAGAAGGCCGCTTACGAGATGCGTCGCGGAAAGTATGAAGACCTTTTCAAAGGTGTCTCCAACCGGGCTTTTTTTGAGCGCGAGGAGCCTCCGGCATGACTCTCTCAGGCCATTTTTCGGGCTATCGCTTATTTTTAACGTCATTGCGGCCTGCATTCTTCTACCCTGCCCAATACCCTGTCGATAAGCTCTCTGTAAGACTTGAGCATTCCGTCCCATGAGTAACGCTCTTCGACAAGGGTTCTGCCGTTTCTTGAAAACGCCTGTGCCTTTGACCTGTCACTGAATATCTCGAAGAGAGCTTTCGCGAACTCAGCCGGGGAGTCGGCGACCTTGAAGTCAAAGCCGTCTCTGGCGGCAAGCCCCTCAGCCCCTATCGAAGTCGTCACCACAGGTATGCCCATTGCCATTGACTCCAGAACCTTGTTCTGTATCCCAGCGCCTATCCTTACCGGGCATACGCTCGCCTCGGCGTCATGCGCGCTCTCTCTGACGTCGTCGACCCTGCCTGTCACTACTACCCCGGGGATGGACGAAAGTGAGAGAATCTCGCGGCCGGGGTCAGCTCCGATTATCCAGAATGTGGCCTCAGGCCTTTTGCTCCTTATTAAGGGAAATACTTCCTTAGCGAAGTAGGAGGCGGCGTCCGAGTTCTGAAGCGTCCTCATGTTGCCGATGAAGATGATTTTGCCCTTTGTGACCTTGTCTCTCGCGCACTTGAAGTCCTCTAACCTGACGCCATTGGGTATCACGTGCATCTTCCCTGAGTACTGCGGATATTTGTCGGCAAGGTACTGCCTGTCATTTGGAGAGACGACAACGCAGCCATCAAAGCCATCAAGGCACATCCTTTCTGAATCAAGGCATCTTTTGTGCTCGAACCTGTAAATAAACTTTTTAAGCGAACGGTTATTTGCCCTTCCTGCCCGTTCATAGTTCATCGAGATGGCGTCCGTCATCTCGCATATTGAAGGGATACCTTTGCCCATGACATAGTCAGATACGCGAATGAGGTGCGCAAGCAAGAGGTCGTGCCCGCCTATCTTGGAGTCTATGAGCCTTTTGAGCCTTGGGTTATAAAAATAACCTCTCTGCAGAGACCTCCCATTGAGGAGGCTCCCGGCGGTGTAGCAGTAGGACGCGGCCTTCGGCTGCCTCACGCGGTAGACCTCGTCAAAGATGCCGTCTTCAGCTGTGGCCTGCTCCTCCTCCTCGGTTGAATACAAAGAGGCCAGAGTGAACCTGTAATAGCCGGACAGGTATTTGACGATATTGTAAACACGCAGCTTGTCCCCGCCTATTACAGGGAAAGGAAACCTTGGAGTGATGAGGAATATCCTCTTCGCTCCGGAATCCGCCCTTTTTTTGGGATTTTCAGTCAATAGCATATTGCCACCCGATAAATGGGTAATCTTACTGCTTCTTTTTTTTTAATGAGGCCGGCCGTGAGCCGAAATGGTGAGTGTCGTGAAGGGGTGTTCTTTAGCAGATCTCGGTTAAGTACTTATACGTTTGAAGCTATGTGTTCTTGAGCAGGCTGGTTGTCTTTTTTTTCAAGGTCTTCGCCTTCTCCCATTATTGAGCGTATGACTTCAACTACTTCAGCCGGTGTTATACGTGTAAGACAGTATGATGCTGGCCCTTCAATACATTGATGCTGGTCGCAAGGGTTGCAGTGAAGCTTATGGTGAAAGACCTTTATATTCCCCTGGCGCTCCGACAGTGGCTTGAACCTCTCAGGCGAGGACGGGCCGAAAAAAACGACTGTTCTTACGCCAAACGCTCCTGCCATGTGCGCGACCCCTGAGTCGTTAGCGACGACCATATCAGCGTTGCCCACAAGACAGAGAAGCTCAGCGAAGGTCGTCTTTCCCGCAAGGTCAACGACCCTTTCTCTCGCTCTCCTGCCGGTCATCTCGCATACCCTGGAGCAGACGCCGCTTTCCTCACCGCTTCCCACAAGTACAAAGATGAGGTCCGGGTAAAGGGCTGAGAGTGAATCGATGAGGGTCGCGTAACTTCGCTCAGGCCACTTCTTGTACTCCCAGACAGCGCCTGGCTGAATGAGAAAGTACCTTTTGCCAGACAGGGGCGCGCCGACAGGCCTCTTCCAGAATGTCAGCGTAGACCTGTAATCACCATGGCGCTTCAATATTCCCGCCTCTTCGAGGGCCGCGCAGAAAGTCTCTGCCTCGTGCCGCTTCCACTTCATTTTCCTGCCTTGACCGTAATTCTCCTTGAGCCTTATCCTGTCGAGGGTTACCCTGTGGCGCGCTCCATAGAGCCTTGCCGCAAGCGCGCCGTAATTTCCAAGAGCTGTCGGCCTCAGGTCTATTATGAGAGCTGGCCTCAGCTCTGCCATGGCCTTTTTTATGATCCTCCTTGAGATGTTGAGCCCTTTTCTCTCGTCTGCTCCCACCCTGCTGCAATGGCCAAGCCCGCCTGGCACTTCGATTACGCCTGAGACGCAATCGACCTGGCTTAAAAGCGGCCCGAGCCCTTTTTTGACAACATAGTATATGCGGCCTCCGCCAAGGGCCTCAGCCACAGCCGGCATGACAAGAGAAGAGAGTACGACGTCACCGGCATTGTCGAGCTTGAAGACAACCACATTGACAGGGCCTGTGAAAGACGGCGGCCGGTTGTTAAAAAGCCTGTTGATGAGGTACGAAGAGACGCAGGTGGCAAAAGATTTGAATTTACGCGAAATGAGCCGCAGACGCGCAAGGTTCACGCCAGTTCACGCCTTGTTTGATTGTTATGACAGGATGCGGGATCAGGATGGGTTATAAAAAAGCCGTTTCAGTTGCGTGTGAAAGGTAAACCAATCTTATACTAATTTTAAAATATGTCAAGCGTTGCAGAGGAAGTTTTTTTTAAAATGTCGGCAAGCTCAAGAAGACTCAGTTTTTTGTCTTGGAAGATATGAGCGCCGCGCAGTCTTCGCACATCCCGTGGGTTATCTGAGGGAGGGCGTCCATCGAGAACAGCCCGAGCGTCCTTACAGCTTCATCTACCTCGACCCATCCTTTCGATGTCCTTGTCCTCCTGCACCAGCTGCAAATGGTGATGAAGCTTTCAGAGCGCGCGGCCTCTATGTCAAGGAGCTCTATTGGTTCCCGTTTTTCGAGCCGTAATATCCTGCTTCTGAACTCGACCCTGCCGCCCTCGACCGGGATTATATCCATCTCCATGAACCGCTTGAGAGATGGGGAATCGCACCTGTATGGAAGCGTTATCGCAGTCCCCGAAGTCCTTACCTTATCAATGAGAAGCCTTGAGATGTGGCGCGTTTCCTTGCCGTCCATGAAGTCCCAGATTGCGTGTCCCACGACTGACTGTCTTAAAAGCTCAGGCGCCTCGTTTTCAATGGCGAACTCGACCCACTCGTCATTGACCGCTGTTATGCTTCCTGAGGCGTCAACAGTGTGGATAAACACCCTGCCATCTATCGGCTCGTTCATGCGCTGCCTCCCGTATAATGAGAGTTTAACGCAAAACGTGTTTTTTGACTATCGAGGCGGGGTTGACAAAAAAACTTGTGGGGGGATAAACAGCATAAAAAAGGCCGCGGGTTCTATCCCGCGGCCCTTTTCAAATTGTCAGCCAGTCCTTCTTTCTTCCCTGATCGTCCTTATGACGACAGTCAGCAGCGTTATGATAGTCAACGGGATCACAAAGCCGCCCATCGCGAACCGGAACTCGTCAATGGCCTGGTTCTGCGTGGAAACGAGAAAGAGATATACCGTATAAAGGATGTAATAGAGGAGAAATAAACCGCCTTTCCAGCGGCCTATCATGCGCCCCGCGAAGAATATAGGGACGCAGGCAATAGCCACTCCCACCATCACAGGGATATCAAAGCTCAAAGCCGAAGCGCTTACCGCTATGCCGTCAGCTGACAATATGCTCGAAAGGCCGAGCACGCAGAGTATGTTGAAGATGTTGCTGCCTATGACGTTACCGACCGCTATATCTCTCTCGCCCTTCACGCTCGCGATGACAGAGGTTGCGACTTCAGGAAGGGAAGTGCCTGCGGCTACAATGGTCAACCCTATGATAAGGTCGTTGACGCCAAGCGCCCTGGCAATGACAACGGCGCTATCTACGAGCCATCTCGACCCGAGGACGAGGATTGCGAGCCCGGAGGCGATCAGAAAAATATTCAAAACCCAGTCTTTCCATGTCCTATCTGAGCCGCTGAACTCCTTAGCGAACTCGCCTGCCGCGCTCTCAGAGCGGCTCATGACGATCTGGAAGCCGGTATAAAGGATGATGCCGATGAATAGCGCAATCCCCTCGAGCATGCTCACTCTGCCGTCGAGGCTGAACACGAGCGCCACGATAGAGACGACTACCATTACCGGCACATCTACCCTTACAAGCTGCCTGGATACGACAAGCGGCGTAATGAGGGCCGATATCCCGAGTATGAATAGAACATTGAATATGTTGCTGCCGAGGACATTGCCGAGCGCGATATCCGTCTGCCCTGCCCTTCCTGCCATTACGCTCACGGCAAGCTCTGGGGCGCTCGTGCCGAAAGCCACGACAGTGAGCCCTATGACAAGAGGGGATATGCCGATGAACGCGGCGAGCCTGGAAGAGCCGCGCACAAGAAACTCCGCGCCTGCGGCAAGAAGGACAAGGCCGGCAACGAAGAAGAAGATTACCTGAACGTCCATTTAAACTTTACCAGACTCCGTTCTGAGGCTCTTTAGAACTTTATGCCTATCTGACCGTTTATGCCCCTGATGGAATGGTACCCTATGCCCAGAAGGACAGAGTTTGACGGGAAGAACTGTATGCCGGCTGAGAAAGCCGCGTCAGCTTCGGTTTCCTCGGCTTCAGTATACAGGAGACCGGAGATGTTGGATTGACCTATCCTTATGTATTGCTGGAAATACAGCCCAAGCCCGCCGTAAAAAGAAAGCTGTCTGGACGCGTTATAAAAGCCGAGGACGTCTAAACCTATGGCGCTGTCGACTTTCTGCTTGCCGAGGTCTGTGAAGTCGGTATGCGGCACCGGATAATCATAAATATCCGAAGATGAATAATCAGACTCGTTTATACCGCCGAGCTCTATCCCGAGGTCAACGCCCCTGAAACCAACGGCGAAACCTGTATTGCCGTCCTTCTCACCGACTGACAACCACGCGGCCGGGCCATTCGCGCTGGCTTCGGCAGAGATAAAAATCAACGAAAAAAGAATCAGGACCAATCCGGTTTTTTTCACAGGAACCCCCTCTCTTTGATGAACAGCGACGGCTGTTTTTTTTATTTGGAATGAATATGTCAGGACCTCAAGCATCCTCTTCCAGGAGATAATATTATCCTAACCGTGATAAAATATCATCATGAGAATGAAGGTCACCGAAATTCAGGCAAAAAGCGTGCTTTCCAGGTCACAGGTATACGATTATGCCCTGAACCCCTATGTCGGCTGTGAGCACGCGTGCGTCTACTGCTACGCCAGTTTCATGAAGAGGTTCACGGCGCACAGGGAGCCCTGGGGTGAGTTTGTAGATGTCAAGATAAACGCCCCTGTGCTTCTGGCTAAAGAGCTAAAGAAGAAAAAGGCCGGCAGAGTATGGGTAAGCGGCGTGTGCGACCCCTACCAGCCGCTTGAGAAAAAATACTCTCTTACAAGAAAATGCCTCGAGGTCCTTGTCGAAGCCGGCTGGCCGTTCACAATTCAGACCAAATCAGACCTTGTCCTCCGTGATATCGAGATAATCAAGCAGGCAAAAGACTCAGAAGTCGGTTTTACCATAACCACTGCAGATGAAAAGATAAGAAAGATATTCGAGCCTGGAGCGCCCCCTTCAATCAACAGGGTCAACGCGCTTGAAGCCCTTCACTCTGAGGGAGTGAGGACTTTCTGCATGATAGCCCCGATCCTTCCCGGCGCCGAGGGTCTTGCCGGGATGCTCAAGGGCAAGGTGGATTATGTGCTTGTCGACAGATTGAACTACCACTACGGCGACTGGGCGTACAAAAAGCACGCTCTGGAATGGGCCATGCAGGACAGCTATTTTTATCTAAAGGGTGCAGAGCTGAAAAAGGCTTTTGAAAAAGAGGGCATCCCCTGCCAGGTACTCTTCTGAAACTGCCACCGGCGGCGCGCCTGCCTTTTTAACGCTATTTTCCCTGTTCGACTTTTACCCATGTATCGTCAGGGTCATAAGCTGAAAGCGCCCTTGCCGCCTCTTCAGTCGCCGGCCCGAGGTCCTTCTCATAGACGACGCCCTGCTGGTTGACGATGAAGGTCATGACACCTGAGGAGCCGTAGTGCGCGGGATACGCGATAAGGGCGAAACCCGCCGTCATTTTGCCGTCGACCACATAATCCATCGCCCCGCCCGGGGCGCTGGTCCCCTGGCTTTTCAGTATCCTGAAATAATATCCATAGTACGGCAAAGGCTTGTCGTCTTTAACGTATGAGTACCCTTCTTCCGTGGCGCGGGCAAAGAACGGGCCCATAGGGCTCCTTTGCTCTCCGGGAGCGGCTTCCCAGTAGAGGCCGTCCCTCATGCCCTTGATACTGACGAAATTCTGCGCGTACTGAAGCGTCCCGTCGCCGTCACGGTCAACTGAAGCGTACTCGCGCTGCGCGTTCACGTAAGCAAGGGAGACCTGAATGGTATTGAGCTCGTTCCTGCCGATCCTGCGGTTTATGATCTCTTCCTTTCCGTCCTCGGTAAAGAAGGTCCAACCCTTGGCTGATTTCACGATCGGTATAGGGAAGCACCATCTGTCCTTACCTATGAGCGCGAGCCTCGATTTGTCGTCAAGCCTGGAGAATTCGACCTTCTCCTGCGCCGCCTTGACGAAACGCTCTCTGGAATGAGTATCAGCGACAGCGTCTCCTGAGGATACGAGGTCGGTCGCGTCTGACCCGAAAATGGCGATGAGCCCCATGGTGTCGTTCTCTCTTGCGGCCTCAACGAGCGCCTTGAACGCATCCTGCGGTGTCTTGAAGACCTTCTGGCCGCCGTCCTGAGCAAAGGCGGGCAAACCGAAGGCTGTCGCGATCAGCATAGATGACGCTAAAGCCGTCAAGGCGCAACGGCGGAATAAACGGTGTATGAATATTACCGCGTTACTGATCATTATCTCTACCTCCATGCGTCTGTACTATAAAACAGTTGGCATTTAGAGCGTTTCTGACTCACGCGGTTATTCAGCGCATATTTTCAGCGCTGACGTCTGCCGCCGCCGTGGAACGTCCCGCCGCGGCTGTCGCGGAAGCCTTCCTTGCGGACATCCCTTTTAGTCTGGTCGCCTCTGTAAGGCCTGCCCTGATTGACCCTCTCCTGCGTCTGAGTTGTCCTGCCCTGGACGGCCCTTTCCTGTCTGGCCTTGTCCAGGTCGAGCCTCTGTCTGTTGGTGATGTCTCTGCCGGGAACAGCAGCGCGGGGAGCTGCGCTCCGCGGGGTGATGCCGGCGCCGGTGCGGCTCTGGAAACCACGGTCGCTCGCGGCCCCGTCGATACGGGTGCTGCCGAAGCGGTCAAATGCGCTTGAACGGGTTCCTCCGCGCAGTCTCGGCTGGACAAAGCCGCGGGTTCCTCCGTACTCGGTTCGCGTGCCGCCAGCCACGCCGGAAGTCACGGCTGAAGCCCTTCGCGTAGGGTCTATTCGACGCACCGTGTTGGTTTTGCGTTCACGGAAATGGTTGCTGAGGAACTCTCCTTGCCTGCGGTCCATATCGAGTCGCGCCCTCTCCCCAGGGCGCACCCTGTCGTGCGTGCGCGGCCTCGCTCTTTCGTAAAAACGCGGACGAAACCTGTCATACGGGCGGTAGCGCACTCTTTCGTGGAAGTGCATCCTGACGTCAAAATCCACAAGGACAAAAAAACCGGGATACCAGTAATTCCACCACCAGAACTGATAGGGCACCCAGGTATACATGTACGCGTAAGCCGGAGGCGGAGCATAGTAGGTTACAACCGGAGGGCCCTGTGTCGTGTAATATTCATTCAAGTCCTTCGAGGCTGGCTCTTGTCCCCAGCCGGTCGCGCCCTGACCTTCGCCGACCCTTATTGAAAGGCCGTATTCCTCTACTACGTCCTGATAGATTACAAGGGCGGCGTCCTTTCCGGTGGATAACTTGCCAGCGTCAGCCGCTTCGGCGACAGACGCCCGGAGCTCTCCTACTATATCCGGAGTCACAGGGTAGTCGGCGATCCAGCCGTTCAGCGGTGCGATGCCGGCGGAGTTCAACAGGTTCACGGCTTCAGTTTCATTGTCTGTCACGCCAAGTTCGAGCGCTTCCGAAAGAGTAAGCGCGAAGTCGCCTTCGCGCACAAGCGGCTGCTCTATTGGCGGGCTCTCCGGAGGAGCTTCTCCGTCTTGCGCTATCGAAACTCCGGTCATCAGGAACAGAACGCTTAACAAGACAAACGATACTCTGACAAATGATATCTTCATGCTCTCATCTCCCGCTCACGCTCGACCAATGACAAAAGTCTATCACCTTTCCGGAAAAAAGGAGGCGAACTGAAAAAAAACCTGCGCAGGAACAAGGACTGTCAATCCGCCCGGAATAAATAGAGCCGGTAACTCAATGAGTTAGAGGCGTTGAAGATTGATTTCAAGTTGTTTTTTTTTGACTGCCGATCTGATAGAATTCCGGACTGACAGAGGAGATAAGAGAAAATGGGTCCCTGGTTCGTCTATATCCTTGAGTGCTCTGACGGCTCCTACTATACAGGGGTAACATGCGACCTGGCCAGAAGGCTCTCAGAGCATAAAAGCGGCAAGGGAGCCCGGTATACAAGGATTAAAGGAGTCAAAGACCTGCTCTGGAGCATGAGCTGCGCCAACAGGAGTGCGGCATTGAAACTGGAGATAAAGATCAAATCCTTTTCAAAGTCTCAAAAGAGGCTTTTGATCCTCGAGCCGGATCAGGGCAATTCGCCGTTGTGCCGTACATTGGCGCTCTCAGTCGCCGGACTTGACCCGGATTAGAACCCTTACCTGACACCACCGCCGGCATCCATTGACAATGTGGAGTGCGCCCGTTATGCTTTCGTATACATAAGAAATGGCGAGGTGCGGCTAATGATAATCCGTGTTTTTTTACTGATCTCTGTTTTTCTCTTGTCTGCGACAGCGTCGCTGGCGCAGTTCGGCGATATTTCCAAACGGTTGGGATTCGGGACTCAAAGCAGTTTGAGCGAAGAAAAAATCGCCTCCGGATTGAAAGAGGCCCTTCAGGTCGGCGCGGAGAATGCCGTAAAACTGACCGGCCGGACTGACGGTTACTTCGCCAACGAAGCCATAAAGATCCTCATGCCAAAGAAGCTCCAGGCCATGGAGAAGGGGCTGAGGGCAGTGGGTTATGGCACTGAAGTAGACGACTTCGTGCTCAGCATGAACCGGTCGGCTGAGAAGGCCGCGCCTGCCGCGAAAAAGATATTCTCTGACGCCATCCTTGAGATGAACATCGATGACGCGCGCAAGATATTGAATGGCGGAGACACGGCGGCAACCGAGTACTTCAAGGGCAAGACCACCGGTAAGCTCACGGCCGCGTTCACGCCAGTCGTAGAGAAGACCATGGATGAGAACAACGTGACAAAGCAGTACAAGGCTCTCGCCGGAAAGGCCAAAAGCGTCCCTTTCATGAAGAGCCCGAAGATGGACATAACCCAATATGTCGTTTCCGAAGCGCTTGACGGGCTTTTTTACACGCTCGGACAAGAAGAGATGAAGATCAGGAAAGACCCTGTGGCCCGGACCACAAGCATTCTGAAAGAAGTATTCGGCAAGTAACAGGTTTTTTCTGTTGAGAACTGAAAAAATAAAAGGCCCGTAACTCCAAAGAGTTACGGGCCTTTTAAATGGCGGCGGGACTATACGAACGTCCGGAATACACTCGGCGTCCGGCAATATCTGCTCAATTCCGCTATACTCATAAAATAGCAATTAATACTAAGAAAATATTCCTTCAGGAGAAGAATATGAACATGCATGAAGAGATAGAAAAGGCGGCGTATGATCTGTACGAAAAAAGCGGCAGGGCTGGCGGAAGGGACCTGGAAAACTGGCTTGAAGCGGAGAAGGCCGTAATCGCCATACATGCCAAAAAAGAGCTTGCTGCCCCAACCGCGAAACAGGTGAAGGAAAAGGCCGGGAGCCCGGCGGAAAAGGCAAAAAAAAAGGATTTAAAAGGTGAACTGACGCGGCCTTGAGACTTCGGCAATGCGCTCTCTACGAAAGAGCGCATGACAGTGAGGAATATTATTCAGACAGCGTAGGCTTGAATTCCCTTGAGAGTTTCTGCGCCTCCGCGATCTGGGCAGATGTCATGTTCTTTTTAAGAATACTGAGGCTGTTTTTAGCGCTCTCTTTCCCTTGCGCGGCTGAAAGATCAAGCCATTTGTAAGCCAGAACGTAATCCTTTGTTACTCCTTCACCAGTAACATACATTGACCCGATAAAGGTTTGTGCGCCTGCGTGCCCCTGCTCTGCCGCTTTTGAGTACCATTTAAATGCCTCGCCATAGTCCTTTGGCACCCCTTCGCCATGATAATACATGTACCCCAAATTATACTGAGCGCGTGCCAGGCCCTGCTCTCCCGCTTTAGTGTACCACTTTATTGCCTCGGCATAGTCCTTTGGCACCGCCTCGCCTTCATCATACATATGCCCAAGGTTATACTGAGCGCGAGCCAATCCCTGCTCTGCCGCCTTCGTGTACCACCTCAGAGCCTTGGCATTGTCCTTGGTTACTCCATCGCCAAAACTATACATGAGCCCGAGGCTGTACTGAGCGCCTGAGTGTCCCTGCTCTGCCGCTTGCGTGTACCATCTCAGAGCTTTGGCATTGTCCTTTGGCACACCCTCGCCTTCTTCAGACATCTGCCCGAGGGCATACCGCGCGCTTGAATGACCCTGCTCTGCCGCTTTAGTGTACCACTTCAGAGCTTTGGCATTGTCCTTTTGTACGCCCTCGCCTTTATGATACATCCCGGCTAAACCATACTGAGCGCCAGCCAATCCCTGTTCCGCCGCTTGCGTGTACCATCTCAGGGCTTTTGCATAGTCCTTCGGCACTCCTTCCCCATTATGATACATATAAGCCAGACCATACTGGGCGGCGGCCAATCCCTGCTCCGCCGCTTTCGTGTACCATTTCAGAGCCTTGGCATAGTCCTTTGGAACTCCCTGGCCAAAACGATACATGAAGCCAAGGGTATATTCGGCACTCGAATGATCCTGCTCTGCCGCTTTCGTGTACCACTTCAGAGCTTTGGCATAGTCCATTGGCACGCCGTCACCCTTATGATACATGCCAGCTAACTGAAACTGAGAACCCAGGTCCCCTTGTTCTGCCGCCTTCGTATACCATTTTACAGCTTTGGCGTGGTCCTCAGGCATTCCTTCGCCATTATGATACATCTGAGCCAGACCATACTGGGCGGTGGCCAATCCCTGCTCTGCCGCTTTTGTGTACCACTGCAGAGCTTTGGCAGTATCCTTTGGCACTCCCTGGCCAAAACGATACATGAGCCCCAAATTAAGCTGAGGCTCTGCGTGCCCCTCTTCTGCAAGGACACTGCATAGCTTGAAAGCCCCCGCGAAATCTTCTTTCAAATATGCTTCGCGGCACTTCTCGACCTCCGCGAAAACATGGGAAGCCATTAAAAGAAGAATCGCTGAAACCAGAATTAATCGCTTCATATCAATCGTGCCATATCCCATTGTATGACGTATCGTATCCTGCCAGAGCTCTTTACGTCAACTTTTGAAGTCATACAACCGCTTGCAAGCAGGAACGCCGGGGCTTTACGCGGTTTTCGAAGCTCGTAGTGCTCTGCCGCGCATTGACGCGAGACTGTGTTGGGTTACGCTTCGGTAACCCAATCTACGGAGCTATCCAGCTAATATTCGGGTTCAGGTTACAAACCTGAACCCGCTAAAATAATGGATTGAGTTTCCCCATTAGTACATCTACAAGAATCAGGGCATCATTTTTTGCCATACTATTCTCTAAGGGGTAAGGGCCACCAAACTCCTTGTCATGAATTACATTCACGAATTCTTGAAGAGTATTGAAGTACTCAATATCTGCATCCTTGCAAAATTTTCCATGCAATGTATCATTTAATATTGTTTCAAGGTCGTTGTGCGAGAGAATCTTATTTCGTGCTGGTTTGATTTTCTGTCTTAATTTTTCAAGTTTACTCGCAAGCATACATAGTTCAGACCGAGTTTTTTCATCCCATCCACCAAATTCTAAGACATATGAAATGGTGAGATTTTTATTTCCGTTTTGAACGGCATTGTCATGGAGTTTGGCTATCTGAAGAAGACAATATTCCAGAGTAATTATACTAAGGTCTGACACCACATATGGACATTTAAGGCGCTTCACTACCTCGGCATCAAGGTTGTCTTCAAATGTTCTATGTATAACCCACACATTGTGAGCCCATCCACAGAGTTTGCAAAATTCTAAAGTTATTGTGCGCCCGAGTGCAGACATAACATCATTCTCCTATGGCAAAGCGGTATCTACAAAAAAAAGGCTGTGGATCTCTCCACAGCCTTATGCCTACGCCATCTTTCCCATCTTGGTAAGAAAGTGTCCTACTGCCACTCTCAGCATCGCGCTCAGGTCCCATTTCTGTCCGAGCTTTGCCGCGTACTCTTTTGCCATCTCTTCGAGGGCCGCTATCTGGTCCACCTCGAGGCTGACGAGGACTTCCTTCAATTCCTCATCGTGATCGTCATTTCCATGGCCGTGGCCGCCATTTCCGTGGTCGTGGCCGCCATTTCCGTGGTCGTGTCCGCCATTTCCGTGGTCGTGTCCGCATCCTGACATTCGCGCCTCCTCAGGGTATGCCCTTCCTGTTTTTTATCCTGACAGTCTTTTTGTCCTTATCGCCGCGCTTTTCCATGGCCTTCGCGCTCTTTATGAGCTTCATCTTCTTGTCCATGTGTTTGTTGATTATGGCGAGGACCTCTTTCGGGTCGTCGGTCAACTCGATGTAGTCGAGGTCTTCGGGGTCTATCGTCTTGTGATGGAGCATGGTCTTCTTGATGAAGTCCATCAATGGGGCCCAGTATTCCTTGCCGAACAGGATTATCGGGAAGGGGTAGATCTTGTGGGTCTGGATGAGCGTCAACGCCTCGAAGAGCTCATCGAGTGTGCCGAAGCCGCCGGGCATGCAGACATAGCCCACTGCGTATTTGACGAACATGACCTTTCTGGCGAAGAAGTACTTGAAGTGCAAAGACCTGTTCTGGTACTTGTTGGCCTTCTGCTCCCTGGGGAGCGAGATGTTGAGGCCTATCGACATGCCGCCGTTCTGTATGGCCCCTTTGTTAGCGGCCTCCATCAGGCCGGGCCCGCCGCCGGTTATGACGGCGTAGCCGTTCTTCGAAAGCATGCTCGAAACCTCGACGCACTGCTTGTAGTATTTCTTGTTGGACTCTATCCTCGCGGAGCCGAAGATAGAGACCGCCGGGCCGATGTCAGAGAGCTCGTCAAAGCCCTCGATGAACTCGCTCAATATGCGGAATATCCGCCAGGTCTCCTTGCCTTTCAGGTCCTCTACCATAAGCTGATCTACTCCCATTCGATAGTTGCCGGCGGTTTTGAGCTGATGTCGTATACGACCCTGTTGACGCCCCTGACCTCGTTGATTATCCTCCTGGATATGCGCTCCATGACGTCATACGGGAGCCTCACCCAGTCGGCGGTCATGCCGTCGACGCTGTTGACGGCGCGAAGCGCGACCGTGTTCTCGTAAGTCCTCTCGTCCCCCATGACCCCGACGGTCTTTATGGGAAGGAGCACGGCGAAAGACTGCCAGATGTCTGCGTAAAGTCCCGCGGCCTTTATCTCCTCTAAAACTATGGCGTCGGCCTCACGGAGGATGTCGCACCTTTTCTGCGTGACCTCGCCTATTATCCTTATGGCAAGGCCCGGGCCCGGGAAGGGCTGCCTGCCGACTATCTCTTCGGTCATGCCCATCTCACGGCCCAGAGCCCTCACCTCGTCCTTGAAGAGCTCCCTTAACGGCTCGACGAGCTTGAGCTTCATCTTCTTCAATAGGCCGCCGACGTTGTGGTGGCTCTTGATCGTCGCCGAAGGCCCCTTGAAGGATACGCTTTCGATGACGTCAGGGTAGAGCGTGCCCTGCGCGAGGAACTTCACGTTCTTTATCTTTGAGGCCTCTTCGTCAAAGACCCTGACGAACTCGCCGCCTATTATCTTCCTCTTTTTCTCCGGGTCTTCAACTCCCGCAAGCTTCTTCAAAAAGCGGGCCGAGGCGTTCACTCTCTTGATGTTCATGTGGAAGGATTTTTTCAGCGTCGCCTCGACCTTGTCTGCCTCGCCCTTCCTCAATACGCCGTTGTCGACGAAGATGCAGGTCAGCTGGTTGCCGATGGCCTTGTGCACGAGAAGTGCCGCAACGGCCGAGTCTACCCCGCCGCTTATGCCGCATACCACGCGAGCGTCCCCAACTTTTTCGCGGATGGCCGCGATAGAGGTCTCTATGAACGACTTCATCGTCCATGAGGGCTTGCACCCGCAGACGCCCATGATGAAGTTTTTCAATATGCGCGCCCCCTTGGGCGTGTGCACGACCTCAGGGTGGAACTGCACGCCGTAGACAGAGCCGTTGTCGCTCTTCATTGCGCAAACGCTCGAGTTCTCGGAGGTGCCAATTACCTTGAAGCCCGGCGGGACAGCTTCGACCCTGTCGCCGTGGCTCATCCAGACCCTTACAGGCCCTTTGCCGAGGCCTGAGAAGAACGCGTCCTGCCCCTTGACCTTGAGGTCTGAGGCGCCGTACTCCCTTTTCCTGGAGCGTTCGACCTTGCCGCCGAGGAGCTTGGCCGTAAGCTGCATGCCGTAGCAGATGCCCAGGACAGGCACTGTCACGTCCTTGAAGAACGACTTCTCGAGCATCGGCGCGCCCTTGTCGTAGACGCTGGAGGGGCCGCCGGAGAGTATTATGCCTTGCGGCTTGAACTTCCTGATGAAGTCAGCCCCGCAGTTGTAGGGGTGTATCTCGCAATAAACTTTCATCTCCCTGACCCTTCTCGCGATGAGCTGGGTGTACTGGGAGCCGAAGTCGAGGATGAGAACTTTCTGCGCGTGTATGTCCATATCGTTTCAGCCGTGCGGCCTCAGACCTCCTGCTTGTAGTTCGGGGCTTCCTTGGTGATCGTCACGTCATGGACGTGGCTCTCGCGCAGGCCCGACGGAGTGATTTTGACGAACCTGGCCTTCTTGTGAAGCTCGGGTATGTTCTTCGCGCCGCAGTATCCCATGCCGGCCCTTAAGCCCCCAATGAGCTGGAAAATGGTCGCGGCAATCGCCCCCTTGTGGGGGACGCGGCCCTCGATGCCCTCTGGCACCAGTTTAAGCTCGCTCTCAACATCTTCCTGGAAGTACCTGTCCTTGCTTCCCTTTTTCATGGCCTCGATAGAGCCCATGCCCCTGTACAGCTTGAAAGTGCGGCCCTGGTAGAGTATTGTCTCGCCCGGGCTTTCATCCGTCCCGGCGAACAGGCCGCCTATCATTATCGAGTCAGCCCCGGCGGCAATCGCCTTTGTGACATCTCCCGAGTACTTTATTCCTCCGTCCGATATGACGGGTATGTTCTTCTTCGAGGCGACCTTCACGACGTCAGAGACAGCCGTTATCTGCGGGACGCCTATGCCGGTGACTATCCTCGTCGTGCAGATCGAGCCAGGCCCGACGCCGACCTTTATGCCGTCTACACCGGCCTTGATGAGCGCCTCTGCGGCCTCTGAGGTTGCGACATTGCCCGCTATGAGCTGGCAGTTGAAGCTCTTCTTGGTCGATTTCACGGCGTCAAGCACGCCCTTGCTGTGGCCGTGCGCGGTGTCGATTATTATGACGTCTGCCCCAGCCTTGATCAGAGCGTCAATCCTCGCTTCCCTGTCGAATGAAACACCGACGGCCGCCCCTACCCTGAGACGTCCGAAGCCGTCCTTGCACGAGTTAGGGTGCTTCTCCCTCTTTTCGATGTCGGTGACAGTGATGAGGCCCTTGAGATGGTTCTTCTTGTCGACGACCGGGAGCTTTTCGATCCTGTGCTTGTGAAGAAGCTCTTTAGCCTTCTCGATGGCAATTCCATAGGGCGCGGTTATGACATCCTTCGTCATTATCTCGGATATTCTTTTGGAAGGGTTGGTCTCGAAACGGAGGTCCCTGTTCGTGAGGATGCCGACGAGTACGCCGTCTTTCACGATGGGGAAGCCGGAGATGTTCTCCATCTTCATAATCTCAAGTGCGTCGGCGACCTTCTGCTCCGGGGAGAGGGTCATGGGCTTGGTGATGACGACCGACTCGTACTTCTTCACCTTGTCGACCATCGCGGCCTGCTCTTCTATCGTGAGGTTCTTGTGGATTATGCCTATCCCGCCTTCGAGGGCGATAGAGATGGCCATCTTCCACTCAGTCACCGTGTCCATCGCAGCGCTGATGAGCGGTATGTTGAGCCGTATCTCGCTGGTGAGCCTCGTTGAGACGTCCGTGTCCCTCGGCATGGTCTGCGAGAACGCGGGCTCGAGGAGCACATCGTCGAATGTCAAAGCTGTTCTTATTCTGAGCGGTTCCATGTATGTTAAGCCTCCCCTCTTTAGTCCTTTTTATAATAGTTTGATGAAAAAATCCGATTTAATACTTCAACGCCGCGCCCGGCTTGACCTTGTCAAGAATAATCCCCTCAAGAAGCCCCGCGTCGCTGACCTTCGCCCTGTCAAAGCCGAAGGCGTCCATCGCGAGAAGCGTTATCGCGGAGCCCGGCACGATGAGGTCTTCCCTGCCCTTCTCGAGGCTCAAAACAGTCTGCCTCTCCACCAGAGTCATCGGGCAGAGTCCCTCGTAAAGCTCGGCTATCCTCTCCCTCGAAAGGGTGTAATTGTTTATCTTCGCCCTGTCATAGACGTCAAGGTCCTGGTCTATTGCGGCAAGGGTCGTTATGGTCCCGGCAGTGCCGACAAACGTCGCCCTTCTCTTTCCGGAAAAATCGAGTGGGTCTATTCCGTCTGCGCGCATCCTCGACATGAGTTCATCGAGCACGCCTTTTATCTCGGATTCCATCTCCTTGAGCTCGGAAGCCGAAGGCGGGTCGCTGTTCAGGTATTTTTCAGTCAGATGCACGACCCCCAACTCCATCGACCAGCCGCCGACCATATCAGGGCCGATCGTGGCGATGAACTCGGTGGAGCCTCCCCCGACGTCTATCACGAGCTTTTTACCCTGACGCTCGTCTATCACCGAAAGCACGCCCTGAAGAGAGAGCCTTGCTTCCTCGTTGCCGTGTATGACTGTCACCTCTATGCCGGTCTTCTTCCTGACCTCTCCGGTGAACCACGCGGAGTTCTTCGCCCGCCTCACGACGCTCGTGGCAAAAGCCAGAACAGTAGATACTCCGGCGTCGTCTATGTGGCGGCGGAACTCTTTCAGGGCCGCGAAGGTCCTCTCGGCGGCCTCCCTGGAGATGCCGGAGACCTCGTCATAGCCGCCGCCGAGCCTCGTTATCTTCCTCTTGTAGATAACCGGCCTCAAGCCGTCGTTGTCAAGCTCGGCTATGAGGAGCCTTAATGTGTTTGTCCCTATGTCAATTGAAGCGTATCTCATCGATATTGAAAGCCCCTATTTGGTCCTGACGTTCTCGGCCGCGATCGAAAGGCGCTCAGCCCCTGAGAGCCTCGCTATATCAAGTACCTTTACTATCACGGAATGCCGTACATTGCCGTCAGCCCGGATGATGACGGTCTTCCCTGATCTTTTAAACTCGTCAGAGAGCGCGGCCGCTAACCCTTCCATCTCAACTGGCCTGTTGTTGACGCTTATAGCGCCTGCCTCGTTTATTGAAACAATCGCGCCTTTGCCTTCCTCCGCGCCCGCAGAGACTGCCTTCGGCAGCTTTACCTTGAAAGAGCCCGCCATTATGAGCGGGGTCGTGACCATGAAGATGACGAGGAGCACGAGCATGACGTCTGTGAACGGGGTTATGTTGATCTCCGACATCACTTTCTCATTACGGCTCCCGGTCTTCCAGGCCATCAGTCGCCCTCCGCTATCCGGCCGGTGAACTCGGAAGCCGAAGCTTCGAGCTCGAGAGCGTGCCTCGATGCAGACCTCACGAAATAGTTATATGCCACGACAGCCGGCACGGCAACGAAAAGCCCGGCAGCCGTCGCGATGAGCGCCTCGGCTATGCCGTCGGCAACAGCCGCAGGCGAAGCCCCTTGCGCTATAGCGAGGTCACTGAACGCCCTTATTATGCCGAGGACAGTGCCGAAGAGGCCGATGAAGGGCGCTGTCGAGCCTATCGTGCCCAGTATGCCAAGAGACCGCTCGAGCTTCGAGAGCTCTTTTCTTCCGGCAAGCTCCATCGCCTCATTGACCTCTTCCTTGCCTTTTCCTGACCTTGATAGGCCGGAAAGGAGCACAGAAGACAAAGGGGAAGGCTGCGCCTTGCAGACGGCGGAGACAGCCGTCAGGCCGCTTTCTTTCATGGCGCTTCTTATGGATGAAAAAGATTCGCTCAGGGCGCGGCCAAACTTCCTGAAGGCCCAGGCGCGTTCGAGCGTTATCGCTATGGAGAGGACAGAGAGGAGCGCAAGCACTACGACAGTAATGCCGCCTTTTTGCAGCAAGGCTAATAAAGAGAGGTCCTGGAACATTAACTCCTTGGAGAGTCTTTCGGCGCTACACCTTTTCCGGCTCGGTATAATTCCTCGAGTACTCGATATAGTTCTGTGCTGATTTCAATATCCTTGTCTTTTCCTCGGGCTTCACGGCCCTCGCGACCTTCGCCGGTATGCCGAGGACTAACGAGCCGGGAGGCACTTTCATCCCTTCGGTCACAAGGGCGCCAGCGCCGACTATCGAGTCTTCGCCTATCTCGGCGTTGTCGAGGATGATGGCTCCCATGCCTATCAAACACCTGTCCTTCACAGTACAGCCATGGAGGATGACGTTGTGGCCGATCGTTATGTCATTGCCGATGATGAGCGGATAGGTGTCCTTGGTGACGTGCAGGGTGCAATTGTCCTGGACGTTGGTCCTGTCGCCTATCCTGATATGGTGGACGTCACCCCTGACAACCGCGTTGAACCAGACGCTGGAGTGCGCGCCTATCTCCACGTCGCCTATTACCTGGGCGCTCTCCTCGATGAATACGCCTTCACCGAGAGTGGGCATTTTCCCCTTATAAGGCTTGAGCATTCACGACCCCGGAAAAAGTATTAGTAAATTCATCAAATTTAACAAATCCCGCCCTTAATCTCAAGTGAATAATGGCCTCAAGGAGCCTCTTTTACAAACTCCAGCCTCAAGGCGCGCCTTGTCGCCTTTGACACGCTGAAACAAGCCGACTGCCTCAGGCCAGCGAGCCAGATGACCTCAGAGCCGGAGGTCACGACAGGGGTCGTCTTCCTTTGGGCAAGGGGAACCTTGGCGTCGATGAATATGTCCTTGAGCTTCCTCGTCCCGTCCATGCCGAATGGGGTCATCCTGTCGCCGGGAGAGGCCTGCCTCACGCTCAATTCCCCTGCCTCAAGCAGGGCGTCACAGTCGAACCACGCCACCTGAGGGCCTGTCTTAAACTTCTTTGGCGGCCGCTTTATCTCAGCCCTGATAGCGCCAGAGCCCTCGATGACTGTCATGCCGGGGATTTTCAGGAAGACCCCGTGAATTCCACCGGGAGGGGCCTCCCTCGAAACGATAAGCCTCTTGTACTCCCTTCTCGCGTGAAGGCCGCATGGCAGGCTTATCGAGGCGTTAGGGCTCTTACCCTTCAATATGCCGAAGAAGGCCTCGACATGGGAAGAAGCCGCGCCTGCCTCAGCCCCGAGGCTGTGAATCGCCTTGAGGAATATCCTCGCTGAAAGAGCCCTGTGCGCTCGAAGCAGCCGAGCCCTGTCGAAGATGAGAGAGAGAGAGTTTTTCTCTATCAACGCCGACGCAAAAGCCCTGTCAGCCGCCTTCTCGATGAAATCGTCGTCATTGGAAAGGACAGATGAGGTCCTCGCGAGAGCCTCTTTTACCGAGGGGTTGTACTTCTTTTCAAGGTACGGGATGAGCTCGAGCCTCACGCTGTTGCGCAGGTACTTGGTCGTCAGGTTGGATGAGTCGGTTACAAAAGAGATGGAGCGCGCTTTAGCGTACTCCTCGATGGACGAGCGGGAAGATGATATCAGCGGCCTTATGAAGATGCCCCTTTTCGGCGGGATGCCGGAGAGGCCTGAAAGGGAGGAGCCTTTAAGGAGCCTCATGAGGACTGTCTCGGCCTGGTCGTCGGCTGTGTGTCCGAGGGCTACCCTTTGCGCCTTGTACTTCGCGGCGCTCTTCTCTAAAAAGGCGTACCTCTTGAGGCGCGCCGCCTCCTGCGCGGAAGCGCCGGTCCCCTTGAGAGCGCCTTTTTCAAGACGCACTGAGGTGAACTCGAGGCCACATTTTTGCGCGAGGGCCTTTACGAAGTCATGATCCCGCTTCGATTCCCTGCCGCGCAGTCCATGGTCCATGTGCGCGACGATTACCTTAAGGCCGAGCTCTTCAGAGAGCTCGATGAGGAGATGGAGCATTACGACGGAGTCAGCCCCGCCGGAGACCGCGGCTACGACGGTCTCTCCACTGGAGAGCATCTCCCATTGATTTATGGTTTTTTTTACCTGCTGGATAAGGCCGGGCATCTACTGATTATAATTGCCCGGCAGTTGCATGACAAGACAATTGAGCGGGGGTCAGTCGGTTGTGCCTTTTTCCGTCCTCAAAATCCTTCTCTGCTTGGCGAAGATATACTTTATTATCTTGTCCCTTGTTGTCTCGTCCATGTCAACGTACTTGACCGCGACAGAAAAACCGCCGCCCTCCTGTGGAAGGGACCTTACGACCTCGCAGTTTATCTTCACAACGTGCGCGTAGACAGGCAAAAAGGTCTTCAAAACAAGCCTCTGGCCCGACTCGAACGCCTCATTTGAAAAGAACCTGAGTCCGCCGCCGCTTATATTGACCTCTTTGGCCTCCGGCAGGTTGAAGCCGTTCTTGTCGGACATGTGGTTGAGGAGTATGTTGAGCTTCTGGTTTATGTCGAAGAGGAGCTCATAGAGCTTCGGGTTGTCCTCGGCCCTGGGCTCTATGTCGTCGAACATGACCTCCCAGTCGAAAGCGGTACGCGGGGCCTCACCTTCGCTGCCGGCCACTTCATAGTAAACCGGGATGACGTCGTTGGTCCTTACGTACTCTCTCCTGGGCGCGTCTTCCTGCATGATATTCTCGCCGGAGTCCATAGGCCTATCCTTTCAGTATCTCGCTTATGATGAACGCGTCAACTACCTCGGGGTCGAACTGCGTGCCCCGGCACTTCATTATCTCTTCCTTCGCGACCTCCAGGCTCAACGCCTGCCTGTATGGCCTCGTGGAAGTCATGGCGTCAAAGGTGTCAGCCACGCTGAATATCCTCGCGACTATCGGTATTTCAGAGCCTGAGAGCCCCATCGGGTACCCTCCCCCGTCCCACCTCTCGTGGTGGTACAGGACTACCGCCTTCTCGGAGGCCAGCAGATTAAGAGGCCTCAAAATCTCCTCGCCGCGCACGACGTGGCTCTTCATTATCTCGCGCTCCTCCCCTGTGAAGCCGCCCTTCTTGAGGAGTATCTCGTCCCTTACGCCGATCTTTCCAATGTCGTGCAGGGGGCCAGCGAAGTTGATGCTGTCGACGACCTCCTGCCTGCAGCCCATGGCTCTCGCGATCTCCGCGGCGTAGCGCGTGACCCTGTGCGAGTGGTCCTTCGTGTAGGTGTCCCTCGCGTCAAGCGCGTTGAGGAGCGAATTAAGAGCGCCTATGATGCTCGAGAATATGTTCTCGGACAGGGCTATATTCTCAAGTTTCAATGAAGCCTTGGCCGTCAGGTTCAACACCAGCGTCAGCGCATCCCCTGATATCTCCGGGCCGCCTGGACGCCCCACGAGCCCCAGGATGACTACCGCCTCTCTGTTTATTATCATCGGCGCGAGCAGCACCGGAAGCTCTGAGACGGGCGGCACCAGAGATCCGAGCGAGCCCGGTCTGGCGAGAAAATACGAGTAGCACTTCTTGTCCAGGACGCTCCTGAAGGGCTCGTCAACAAGGGAGAACTCCGTACCGATGACGGCCCGGTCATCATAACCGGACGCGCCCCTGACTACAAGCTTTCCGTTGTCGTGCTCGACGACCGCGATGAACGCCATGTCAGAGTCGGCGATTATCTGGGCGATGTCCATCGTCTTCCTGAAGATGTCCTTTTTCTCGGAGACCTCGTCGAGAGACTCGCTTATGGTATGGAGTATCGAGAGCTCCTTTATCTTGTCCTCAAGCCTCTTGCGGGCGAGCAAAGGCGCCGCGCCACCTATGGCGCGTGTTCTGTCAGAGTGCTTTGGCGCTCTCTCGGCATTCCCTGCCGCCTTTCTTATGACTATCTCGAGCTCCTCGGCCTTGAAAGGCTTCTGAAGGAAGTCTACTGCGCCGAACTTTATCGACTCGACCGCGAGGTCGATGGACGGATAGCCGGTTATCATGACGACCGGCACGTCAGGCGCGGACTCTCTCGCAAGGTGCAAAAAGTCCATCCCGCTCAAGCCCGGCATGTTCACGTCGGCGAGTATGACCCCGTACTGCCCCCTCTTCAGGGCGGTGATTGCGCTCTCGGCGCTCGAGAAGTCCTCTACCAGCCAGCCTCTCCTCGAGAGTATCTCGGTCAGGGCTTCGCGCACGCTGTCGTCGTCGTCGACTAGCATTATCCTCAAATTTTCAATCGTTAAAGCCGCTGCCTGCACTCTATGCTCCGGATCCGGATGTTTTGACTGCCTTCCGCGTGAACCTGTCAGCCTCTTTCATGTACTCCTGATGGCGCGCAGGGTTCAACCCGTCGCGCGCGGAGCTCTCCTGGCCGCCGGGCTCCCGCTGGCCCTCAGGCTGACTCTGGTCCCCAGTGGAGAGGGCTTTCTTCAATACCGCTATCTCGCCGTAAGCCGTCCTCAGTTCTTCAAGGAGCCCCCTGTTCTGGAGGACGAGGCGGAGCCTCTCGCAGGCGTTCTTGATGACTATCATCAGCTCATCGAGCCTGAAGGGCTTGGTTATGTAGTCGTACGCGCCCGTCTCGATCGCCTTCACGGCCGTCTCGATCGTAGCGTAGCCGGTGATTATGATGACGAGTATCTCCTTGTCGAGTTCCTTGATCTTCTGCAGGAGCGCGAGCCCGTCCATGCCCGGCATCATGAGGTCGGTTATGACGATGTCGAACCTCTCCATCCTGAGCTTGCGGAGGGCTTCGTCACCTTCTTTGGCGACAGAGACCTCGTAGCCCCAGTTCTTCACCGCCTCGGTGAGGAGCTCACGCAGGTCCATGTCGTCGTCGGTTATGAGTATCTTGAACTTCTCAAAAGACATAGCGCAGTCCTGATAATTTAGTCCGCCCTCAGGCGTCCCTGTCAGACCTTTCTGGTGTCCGGCCCGGACAAACTGGCCATCACATGGCCCATTACCCGCCTTTTTTTGCCTTCCTCGGATATCGTTACGGTATCTCCCGATGGAGGGCGCTCTTGCGGGTTGTTTGAAATCTGTTTTGTCTTGTCTGCGTGAAAGAAGCCCTCTGCCATGACCTTTTGAACCTTGATCATAGGAAGCCCTCCAAGGTTTTTCTGACACTATAAATATCGTCAGAGAGCCGGGGGAACTTGAGGTTTTTTTTTGGGTTTTTTACGGGGGATGCGCGTGTATTTCAGAATTGATGGCGATGCGGTTGAAGCTTTAAGCAGGCCTGTCAGTACCTGCCGTAGGCTTTGACGGCGCTCATGCCTGTCTTGACCTGGCCGAGCCTCGAGGCGATGGACTCCATTATGGAGCTGATAGAGGAGGAAAGCTCGGCGTCGCTCTCGGCGAGCTCCCTGGCAAGCCCGGCAAGCTCAGGGGGCACATGTGTGGGCGCTCCCTTGAGCATCGAGAAGAGCCCTTCTCTGACAGAGTGCGCCTCAAGGAGTTCGTCAATCCTGTTTTCCCTTATAAAGCCGCGCTGAAGGACGGATATCTCAAGCAGTTTCTTAAGTATAAGGGCCTTCTCGCTCAACTCATGCGCCACAGCTTACGCTCCTCAACGGCTCTTCAGCCGATTGTTTTTGCCTCTCGGCCGCGATGGCTTCCCAGCCTGATTTTATCTCCAGGATGACCCTGTTGACCGACTCTATCGCCTTGGGGTCGCTCTTGAGGTTGGCCTCGGTCAGCGCCGTCGCGCAAAAATCATAGAGCTTGGAGAGGTTCTTCGCTATCTCGCCGCCCTCTTCCATGTTCAGGGAGTTTGCCAGCTCGCCGATTATCTCGAGCGACCTGTTGATATGCGCGCCCCTGCCTGGTATGTCGTTGTCAGATATGGCCTTGAGCGCGAGCCTGTTGAAGCGCAATATGCCGTCATAGAGCATGACAATGAGGGTTACCCTGTCAGCCGTAAGGACCTGGACGTTCTGGTACTGCCTTACCCTGTTCAATTACGCACCCCCGAAGTAGTTGTTTAACGCGTTGCTCTGTCCCTTGAGGCTGGCGAGCATGGCTTCAAGTCCCGTGAACTGGGCCCGGAGCTGCTCCTCGTAGGAGACCAGTTGCGTCTCTTTCTGACGGATGTCCTGGTCTATCCTTGTCATGTTCTTCTTGAGCCCGTCCTGGCGCCCCTTTATCCTGCCGTCTACAAAGTCGTCTATGGAGCTCGCTGACTGGTGGATGAGCTCGGCGAAACCGGTAGTGGTCGCGCCCTTGGTAAACAGGCTCACTACCCCGTCGAAGTTCGAGTTGAGAGCGTTCTTTAGCTTGCTCGTGTCCAGCGACATGACGCCTTCCCTGTCGGTTGATATACCCGCATGAAGGAGCCTGTTCATTGTGTCGGGAAGCCCGGCTGCCGCGGAAGAGAAGACCCTCCTCAAATCGTCGGCGATGCTCCTGGCGACGCTGTCGCCGAAGAAAGGATAGGCCTTTTTCGTGTCAGAATCGTACCGGTTGTTCTGCTTTATGTAGCTTACGACGCCGTTATACGCGTCGACCAGCTTCTTTACGTTGTCAGAGATGGAATCTGTGTCCCTGCTGACCGTGACGCCGATGGTCCTGGCCGGGTCAGCCGAGAGGAGGTCGAGGGTCACGCCCGGAATAATATCTGAAGCGCTGTTCGTCTGCCTGGTGAAGGACATGGCGTCGACAGTGAAAGTCGCGTCCTGGGCGGCCTGGAGCGTTGTCGAAAAAACAAGGGATGTGTCGTTCTGCGTGATAGTCACGCTGTTAGAGGTGCCGGTGGAAGTGCCAGCGAGGATCAGCCTGTAAGGGTTCGGGCCTGACCCGTCGTTGACGACGGAGGCGGTGACCCCGGCGTTGAGCGCGTTGATGGAATCCTTGAGGCTGGTCAGTGTGGTAGCCGCGTCGACAGGAACACTCTGGGCTGTCCCGGCGCCTACCTGGAATGTGAATGAACCCGCGCCTGCCGCTATCGTGGAAGTAGCGGCGGCTACCCCGTCGGCGGCCACCTTGTGCGACTTCGCCAGAGTCGAGACTACAATGGAATGAGAGCCGTAGGAAGCGCCTGAGCCGGCGGAAGCGCTGATAGCGTTGCTGTCGGAAACGGTCGTCTTGAACGAGCCGAAGGCCGCAGGGTTGCGCAGCCCGTCGGCCGCTGTCACGAGGTCCTTTACGCGCGAGCTCAGGTTCGAATAGGCCGAGTTGGTTATCTCAAGCCCCTTCTTGTCGGTCTGGAGCTGCGTGATCGACTGCCTTCTTATGCCTACGAGCTGGGTTATGAGGCTCTGGTAGTCGATGTTGCTTACAACGCCCGAAGTGGCTGATATGCTCATGCTCGCACGCCTCTCGTTCTAACAGGTTGGCTTGGTCTATTAAAGCTGCTCAAAAAGCTCCATATGCGGCGAGTCCAGGCCGGGCAGTTGACGCCGCGATGACAGGCTTGATGCCAGAGGCGCACATGGACTTTTTTGAACAGCCTTTTTCAGGTGCTCGCCTTGTACAGGACGCCCACGAGGTCTTCCATCCTCCTGCGGATGGCGACGAGCTCCTCTGAAGGTATCTGGCGGATGACCTCGTCGTTTGACGGGTCGACTATCTTGACGATGACTTCCTTTGACCTTGAGTCTACCTCGAACCTCAGCTCTGTGTTGAGCCGCTTGAGGTAGATCTGTACTTCTGACGCAATCGCTTCTACGTCAGACGTTGCCGGAGGTTTGGCCTCGGCCTTTTCAGAGGCTGGGGCGGCTTCTTTTGAGCCCTTTACCGGCGTCTTCGCGACTGAGTCAGCTTCAAACGGCTTTCTTACCGCCGCGTTCATTACACTTTCGATGCCCATATCTCCCTCACAAATGGGCGGGGGGGTCTAATCCCCCCCGCGCCCTGTCCGTGACCCGTTAAAGCGGGTGGCTTTTATCTGAGGAGCGACAGTACGTTCTGCGGCGTCTGGTTAGCCTGGGCAAGAACGGACGTGCCGGCCTGAACCATTATCTGGTTCCTGGTGTACTGCGCGGTCTCGTAGGCGAAGTCAGCGTCCCTTATCCTCGACTCGGCGGCCTGGTAGTTCGTGTAGGTCACCTGGAGGTTGTTCAAGGCGGCTGAAAGCCTGTTGGTGGAAGCACCGTATATGGCTCTCGCGTCGTTGATGGTCTTCAACGCCGCGCTCACCGAATCGAGAGCGCTCAGTGCGCCGGCCTGGGTGGATATGGCGCCAGAGACCAGGTTAAGTCCGCTCGTGCCGGTTGTCAGCACGTTCAGGCTTATGGAAAGCTGGTCGTTGGCGGTGTTCTTGAAACCGATGTACATCGTGAGGGCCGAGGTGCCGCCGTTGATCAGCTTGTAGCCGCCGAACTCGGTGGTGTTCGAGATCCTGTCTATTTCATTGATGAGCTTGTTGTACTCATCGCTGTAATAGGACCTGTTGGTTCCATCGAGGGTGCCCTGCGCGCTGGAAGCGGCAAGTTCACTCATCCTGGTCACGATGTTTGTTATCTGCTCGGCAGCCTTGTCGGCGATTTCCATCGCGCTGACGCCGTCGTTGATGTTCCTGATTGAGGCCTGGATCATCCTCGACTGGCTGCGAAGCTGGTCGGCCCTGCCGAGACCGGCTGCGTCATCGGCCGCGCTGTTGACCCTGTAGCCCGAAGAAAGCCTCTGTACGCTGACTTTCATCTGGGAGTTAGAGGTTGCAAGGTTCTGCTGCGCGATAAGAGCTGCTACGTTAGTGTTGATTACGAGTGACATTGGTTATACCCTCCTTAGTGTGTGTTCTTCCGGCATCCTTGCCGTTTTTTTTGTTGCGCTTCTTCTCTTTAATCAAGGGTCCTTGTCCGGCCAGCTGCCCTGATCCCCCCTCTTCGGCCCGGTTTGGACTGAAACCCACTTAAGAGTAATATCGGAGCATTGAATTAAACCTTTAGGAAAAAATTACGCGTAATAGTGAAACAGGTTGCCTTCCATCTCCTCGAGGAGCGGCTTGAGCTCGTACTCGAGGATATCCGCGGCGGTGATGCTGTCGCCCCCGTCGCTCGCCTCGCGCAGCTCCTCAAGCCCCCTTATGACCGGGTTGAAGTAGGCGGCAGGGTTCTCCCTGAACAGGTCCATCCTGTACCGCTCACCGCCCCTGGCGAGAGCGTCAATGGTCTTGACTATCTCGACGAAGCCGTCGAAGACCGAGGACATGACCGCGTCCGCGCGGCCGTTGCCAACGCGCAGGTCGTTCACGCACGCGTCTATGTTCTCCCTCGTGACTTTCATGTACTCCTGCACGAGGTCGAGCCCCTCGAGCGCCACCTCTTCCATCGAGGCTGTCTTGAGCTTGTAGTCGCTGTATATGGAGATCGGTCTGTTGAGGACCCGGCTTCCCCTCCATTCCTGGAGCATCTCGCCGTCTATCCACAGCTCCATCACGAAGCGCCTCAGGCCTGAGAGGTCATTTTCTATCGTCTCTATCAGCTCCTTTATCGTCGAACCGCTTCCGCTGTCCTCGAACTCGAGCCTTACTCCGTCAAGATAGACTTCAGTCATCACCAGCGCTTCTCCTTTTGATTTTTCAAACCGCTTTTCTTGTTGTGCCGGCACTTTCAGACCTGGGCGCGTGGGCTTCCAGAGAGGCCTTCGCCCTGCCGAGGACCGGGTAGAACTTGGCGCATGCCTTTGAGAGGCTAGCGTAAGCCTTCAGTATGGCCTCGACATCATCTTCTATGCCCTGCGTGCCTGAGGCGGCTTCCGCCCTCAGGTACTCCTTGAGCTCGCATATGCTCGCCATCAGGGTCTCCCAGATGAACGGCGACCTTTCCGCCGTCCTGAAGAGCACGTCCTCGAGCCGTTTGACCCTCTCGATCCTTCTGGCCGCGCCAGAGTGGACGCCTTCTTTTGAGAGCTCCTTTTTAAGCCGGGAGACCTCTCTTGTAATAGCATCGGCAGCAAGCTTCAGTTCCTTGAGGCTCATTTGCATGCCGGCAACGGATTCTAAGAGGCCGGCAAAGTCGGCAACTGGCCTTCTTGCCACAGCTTCCGAGACAAGGAAGTCTATCGGCACTTCGTTTTTCAGATGCCTTTCAAGGACTTGAGCGAGCGTGGTATGTTCCATGCCCTCTATCCAGGCGCCTCCCTCGGTCGCGTTTATGAGGCGCACGGAAGAGCCCTCGTTTTTAAGGGCCGCGGCGTAATTCTCGAACCACTGGTGGAAGGTCACCCAGTCGAATTTGCTCGGCACCGGTCTTCTGTCGAGTCCCTTGAGCCACAGGAGGTCAAAGCTGCTTTTGGCCCTTTCCTTCAATGTGACGTAGTCCTCCTCGATCGAGACACTGCCCTTCTCGCGGTCTATCTTTACGTCCTGGGCTATGTACACGCCGCCCGGGACGTGCGTGCCGTTCTCCCCGAAACACAGGTCCTGGCCGACGAGCACCATGGGGTCGCAGCCGAACATCAGTCCAATGTCAAAAGCCGCAGTAGTCACAGACCCGCCGGTTGACGGGAAGTATGAAGAGCCCCAGAGCGGGGCCTGCGAACGGCTCAGCGTGATGAACGGGTTGAAGAATACGAACTTCTCCCTGACCTTTCTCTCGAACATGCCGGGGTTGGCGACCTCGGCGAGGATGAGGCGGGTCTTGAGGTCGTCCTCCCCGTAGGTGAAGTACTCGGGCAGGTCGACTTTTTCGGAAGCTATGACAAAATCAGGGACTACCCCGTGCTTCAAAAGCGGCTTGTAGGCTGTTATTGCGGCGACTATCACTGCCTTGCCCTTTGCCTCCCTGAGGAGATGGGCGTTCTTCTGGAGAGAGGGGCCGGCGCCGGCGATTATCATCGGAACGCCCTTGAAGGCGCCACGGAGTGAGTCTATCGGCGGGCAATCAGGCAATCGTTCTATGTTGGCGAAGTAATTCTCAATCCAGTTCTCGCGTGACTCTATGTCGGTCCTTATGCATACCCTGTTAGTCGTGTGAGCGTTGTTGACGCGCGTATTGAACTCGGCGAACTCCTGTGAAAAGCCGAGCTTGTACGGAGTCGTGGCATACCCGAGCAGAGTGTCAAAGCCGTCAATCTCCCTTACCTTCGATATCAAAGACGTCAGGTCTGAATAGAGGGCGACATTTTCCCTGGAGAGGACCCCGGAGAGATCGACAGAGGCGAGAACGCCTGAGAGCACCTCCATCGAGGGCTCATACACAAGGACCTTGTCCATGCCGGCGTCGTTCAGGGCTTTCACGAGCTGTCCGCAGCCGAGGCCGAAAAGCAGGACCCAGTCAGGCTTTTTGGCGGCTATTTCGGCCGTCTGGCTCGCGGCCTCCTTCTCAGGGCTGTAAGCGCTCTGGAAGAGCCTGCCGCCGTGCCTGAATGTCGGCTGTCCGTTTTTGGCCGCCTCAATCGCGACAGACGCGCCGCTGTACGCATTGAGAGCGTTTGCAAGCGCCCTGTTTTTAGCGCTAAGGAGATCATGGTTGGCTTTGAGTATCTGCATATGTCAGCTCCTTGCGGCCCTCAATGTGAAGGCGGCCTCGTTATAACCTCTCCAGACCCACCACGCGGTGTCGTCGAACTCGCCGAGCGAATGATAGAGCCTCAGGAAAAAAGAGTTCTCTTCAGGCAGCTCTTTGTACTTTATCATCGGCACGGAAAAGAGCCTGGACTTGTCGGTATGTATCTCAACGGATTTCTCTCTGTCGCCTATCCTCACCCAGCCCTCAGTCGACCCGAGGCAGGAGGTCGCGGAGACGGACTGGCTCACCGGCTCGTCGTGGTTCAGCGCGTGGCCTTTCAGGTAAAACCTCTCAGGGCCGGCCCCGCCGTTGACAGTCTCGAACCAGAGGGTCTCCCTGTCAAAGGCAGACGGCATGAAAGTGAAGATGCCAGCCCTCAGGGAAGAGGCGAGAAGGCCGTTGACCTTCAGCCTGTAAGTCACCTTGACCTCAGGGGCGCTTTTTGATATCTCGTATTTTTTCCAGAGCGTACCTATCTCGAGCGGCGTCCTGACCTCGAGAGAGACACTGTCGTTCATCTCTTCCACAGTTGCTGTCGAGGCCACGAGGTCGGTAGTCTTTTTGCCTTCCCTCGAAGAGTGTATGAGGTGACCGCTGAAAAAATCGGCGCCGAGGCTTATGTCCTCGTAGTGGCCATGAGGGAGCGTGCCGATGAGCGGCTTTGAAGAGACCGATGGGAATATGAGCGACTTCAGAGCGTGTCCCTTGGACTCCATGAACTCCGCGACGACCGCGCCTGTGTCTATCTTCAACACCTTCTCGGCCGATTCAATCAGTGCTCTTTTGCCCTTCGCCTCCTGAGGCTCCTGAAAAGAGCCGCCGGAGATGCCCGGCATGCAGTAGTCAGAGCCGTAGACCCACGCCAGAAGAGGCGTCCTCTGTGTGTGGTTGCCGAGGAGGCGTTCCGTTTCTATCTTGAGCCAGCCGAGCCTGTTCTGGAACCAGGCAAACTTCTCGTCTATGGTGTTGGTCCTGAAGTCGCTCCCCCAGAGCTCGCAGAGGACTTCCTTGCAGCTCTCGAGAGTTTCTTTTTCAAGCGCGCCCTGCTCCTTGAGCGCCCTTATGCTTTCAAACACCTTGTAGCATTCCGTGTTGATGTGCACGCTGTCGCGCCCGGCCGCGGCCCAGCGGAGAGGGTTGTACTTGTCCTGCTTCTTGCAAACGACCGGAGTCTCTACCGACTCCAGCTTGATCACGTTCGACAGGGAGCTGTCCCGGCTCTCAGAGAGAGCCCTGGACGGAGTGATGAACTCAGCGCGTTTATCAGAGGCGATTCTCCTCAGGAGGCGCTCCAGATTCGCGTACTCGTCTTCGATTGTGGCGTCATGCCCCGGCCTGTAACTGAAGACTTCCGCGTCGTTGGTATAAAGCGGGAACACCCTCTCCTCGCCTTCCACTGCGTGGGAGAAAAGAAAGTCGATGTACTCGTCCTCTGTTATCTCGCCGTGCACGCACCTCTGGAACTTCTGAAACGCTATAGAATGGCTCCAGAGGACATCCACATCGGACTTCAGGCCTGCCGCCCTCTGCGGGTGGTAAAGATACTCCTTGGGATAGCGGTTATGCTGGGTGGAGTTGTTCCAGTCCATTATGATGGCGTTGTATCCTGCTTCCCTGTACAGGTCGACAAGGCCTCTGGAAAAAGTCTGCTCATTGACGAGAGCGGTCCTGGGCCTCCTGCCAAGCAGGTCCTGGTAGTACCTGTTTCCTATCTCGAGGTTCCACCTGTTGACCTCCGCGGGTATAAGCGGGAATATTGCCTGCGAATATGCAGAGCCGATGAACTCGCATTTGCCGGAGTGCCAGAGCGAACGCAGCCTTTCAATAAAGGACGGGTCAATCGCGTTGACCTCCTTGAGCGTCCACGCCGTCATCTCTATCGCGATGGGGAAGCCTTTTTCAGCGAGGTCGAGGAGCGGGGCGTAGCACCTTTTGATTACCGTCGGAAAATGTTCTCTCGGTATCATCGAGAAGGCCAGGTTGCAGTGAAAGATCGTGTAGAGTTTGAGCATATTATTTTGCCTCAAGCCATTTATAGTCAGGATCGGTGTTGGGCATGAGCGCCCTGCCCTCTCCAGAGAGGAACCAGAGGTAATAGAGGCCGTAGCCCGGCATTGCTGACACTGGATGATAGCCCCAGGGTATTGTCACTGCGTCGTAATCACCTACCTTGAATGAATGAGTGCCCTGACTTCCGTAAATCGTCTGCGTGCCAAAGCCCTCTGGAGGATCAAGCCTGAAAAGATATATTTCCTCCATCTTCGCTTCTACGCCAGGGGTCGCCGTGTCGTGCTTGTGAGGAGGGAAGCTCGACCAGCCGCCAGGAGCGTTGAATGTCTCGCCCACGACAAGGCGGGCCGCAGGCGAGTCTGCGCCGAGTATGTCAACGACCTTTCTTTCCCAGTTGTCTCTCCCCACCGTCTTTTCCCTGACCATCTCGGAAGAAACGAAAAAGGGCGAGCCCTTCTGGCCGCACTTTGATCTGCATATCGCTATCTCGGTTTTCTCAATCGCCGTAAATACCGCTTCGCTTTCGATCGGCAGACAGACACAAGAGGCCCTCTCAAGGAAGACGCTCTTTCTTTTAAGCCTGTACTCAAGGCCCTGAACACCCACGAGAGCGTCTCCACTCATGATGACTGACGCAGCCTCGGTGCCTTCCGTTGAAAAGGTGAAAGACTGCCCCTTTGCAAGGACGAGCAGGTCGAGAGAGAGAGCATCGAGCGCTCCTCCTGCGACAACCTTGTTGAGCCCTTCTCTTCTCGCGGCTTTGACATGGACCGGATCAGGCATATATCTTCTCCGGAGTGGTATTTATCCTCACCGTATTGGCGGCCCTCTGCCAGTTAAGCTCTGCTTCTGCCATGTTCTTCCCGCTCGCGATTATGTAGCAGACCCTGTGGGCGCAGTTGCGGTAAGCGGATATGACGTCGCCTTCGCTGATCATCAGGAATATCTGATCGACGCCGGGCAGCGCCTTTGCCGCCTCAACGCCCCTTATGAGCCGCACGACGCCAGGCTCGGGAAAGACCGCCTTGCAGACAGTCACATGATTCCTTGTGCGCGTATGGTATTCCTCTTTGACCTCAATGCCGGCTGCCAGAGCTAGTGCCATCTTCTGCGGCTCAAGGCCGGTCGCCAGAGGGGTCGTGTACTGTGAATGAAAGCCTCCTGAAAGACGTGCCGGAAGCTCCAGGACCATCGGCCCCTTTTTCGTAAGAATCGTGTCGGCCTTGTAAGGGCCGAAGTCTATGCCAAGGGAGGCGGCCGCGTCTTCGACCACCCTGTAAAGGCTTTCCTGCACCTGTGCGCCAAGCGCGCTCGGGTTTGTGTGTCCTGTCTCTATCGGGAACTGGCCAAAGCCGAAGTGCCTGTCGACGATGCCGAACCTGTAATGCCTGTTGTTCCATACGATCAGCTCGACGGACTGCTCAGTGCCTTCGACAAACTCCTCGATGAGAGCAGTGCCTGTCGTCGAGTGCTCTTTGGCGTCTGCAAGCGCCTCTTCAAGCTCGTCTATCGAATCAATGCGCTTCGAGCCCCTCGAGGCCGCGTTATCTATTGCCTTTACCATGCACGGCAGGCCGGTCTTTTTAATGGCGTTCCTTGCTTCCTGAAGGGTCGAGACCTCTTCGGCCCACGGCGTCGGTATGCCGTCCTTGAGCCAGCGCTCCTTCATGAGGGACTTGTTGTTAGACCTCTCAGCCACCTCTACCGGAATTCCCGGGAGCCCGAGCGCGTTCGAGATCTCGGCGGCCGTTATGGCGACGTCAGCCCCGGCTACTACGCCGGAGATGTTGTAGGCATCCTTGTTTTTCAAAGCCCATTCAACGTGAGAAGCGGCGTTCTTTATGTCAAGGGTAAGGGCAAGATCAGCTTCAGAAAAGCCTTCAGCCCCGGAGTTTTTATCGGAAGCGATGACAAAGAGGCCCATCTCCCTTGCTTTCCGTATCATCGGGACCTGCATGACGCCGGCGCCCAACACCATTACGGCCTTTTTCTTCATATCCCCCATGCGAGGAACCCTCCATCTACTGGAATTACCGCGCCCGTTACGAAATTAGACGCCTTTGACGACAGATACACCGCGGTGCCGGTGAGCTCTTCTGGCACGCCGAGACGCTTCATCGGCGTATTCGCGAGTATCCTTTCAAGCCTCTCGCCAACAAGCACCTTCGAGTTCAACGCCGTCCTGAAAACTCCCGGAGCTATGGCGTTGACCTGTATATTGAAAGGCGCGAGCTCGACAGCGAGGTTCTTGGTAAGAAGCACCACGCCTGCCTTTGACGATGTGTAGGCGGCCGCATCTTTCAAAGCTACGAAAGACCCGAGGGACGCTATGTTTACTATCTTGCCGCCTCCCTGAACCTTCATCTGTGTGGCAACAGCCCTGCATACCCTGAACGAGCCGGTGAGGTTGGTGTCGATTACCCTGGACCATTCCTCGTCAGTCACTTCGAGAGTGTCCTTCTTGAGGTGCACGCCGGCCGAGTTGACGAGTATGTCTATGTGGCCGTACTCCTCGACAACGCGGCTTACCGCCTCATTTACGGAATCGGTGTCGAGTATGTTCATCTCTATGGCAGTGGAGAGCCCGCCGTTCTTCGTTATCTGGTTTACCGTCTCCCTGAGTTTCAGGATGTCCCTGCCCGAGACCGCAACCATTGCGCCGGCTAAGGCAAGCCCTAAGGCTATCGCCTGGCCGAGGCCGCTGCCGCCGCCGGTGACAAGAGCGGCCTTTCCCTCAAGGTTGAAGAGGTCTTTCAATTGTCGGTCCTCCTCGCGCGAACGACTATCGTGTCGCCTATGCCCATCCGCTTGGCTATCGTGTCCATCGCCCTCTTGTTGACGTCGGGGATAGACCCCTTGGGGTTGCAGCTGCCGAACCTGACCCAGCTCACGACAGAAAAGCCCGTCTCAGAGAGTAGCTTGAACAAAGAGTCCTGGGAGAAAAGGTGGAGGTGCTGGACCGGGAGATAGTAGAGCCACTTGTCGCCGAAGAGCTCAGAGACAATGCCGGTGCACGGCGTCTGGAGAATTACCTCTCCGCCCGGGGAAAGAAGCGTGCGGGTCTTCTCGAGTACCTTTCTGGGGTCAGAGACGTGCTCGATGACGTCCCAGTAGGTCAAGAGGTCAAAAGAGCCTTTCATCTCGAAGAGGTCCTGGACCTGGCAGTTGAGTCCGGCCTCTTTTCCGGCATTTACCATCTCCTCTGATATGTCGATGCCGGTCGAGTCCATGCCGAGCCTTCCGGTGAACTCGAGAAACTGGCCGTTGGCGCAGCCTACGTCAAGGAGCTTCCTGCCCTTGAGTGAGGCCGTGTCGACCCTGAGATCGTCGAAAGTAAGAGACTTCTCGGCAAAGTAGGTCTCCCTGTACTCCTTTGTGAAGTGGAGGTGATGTCCGAGGTTGTTGAACTTCTTTGTCATGTAGCCGTTATCGTAGAACTCGGCGATCTCGGCGTCTGATGGATAAGAAGCCATCCTCTCTACCCCGCAAATTGCGCACCTGACATACTGGCTGCCGTCGACCACGGCGACGAGGCGCGCCTCTTTTGAATTGCAGAGCCTGCATGCGTCGTTAACCATTTATCTTCTCCCCGTAGATGATCATTTCCCTTCCAATGCCGTGTCTGGCCATGAGCTCGTACATCTCTTTTTTGAAGCCCTTGAGCTCAGGCTCGGCGAGCATGAGGTCGAGCCTCTTTCTCCTCGCGTGGCTGGCCCTGCCCAGCTCGTCATTGCCTACGTAGTCGTCTCCCATGAGCAGGAAGAAATCAATCGGGAACATCGAGGTCGCGCCGACTACCTTGAACCCGCTCTTTTCCATCAGCGACTTCATGGAATCGAAGCTGAAGTAGTTTATATGGTGCGGAGGGGCGACCCAGTATGGCTTGTAATGGAGCTTCTCCTTCAAGACCTTCTGCACAGGGCTGAAATCGTTGGGGACGACGCAGCAGATGAGGCTGCCCTCGTTCATGAGCCTGCCAGCGGCCTTCAAGATCATCGAGGGGTCTGGCACGTGCTCCAGGACTTCGGAGAGATGGACCGCGTCGAACTTCTTCTTAAGCGCGGAGGCGAGCCCGGTGTCAAAGAAGGTGTTTATCACTTCTATCCCGAGTGAGCGCGCGTGGCTCGCGGCCTGCGCTGAAGGCTCTACTCCGAAACCCTTCCAGCCCCTCTCTACTCCAGCTTTGAGGAAGTAGCCAGGCCCGCAGCCAATGTCGAGGATGGAGCGCCTGTTCTCTGGCAGTCTCGACTCGAAGAACTCGTACCTGTCATTATAGACCGACTCCCACCAGGCAAGGTCTTCCCTCACCCGCTCTATGAACAGAGGCTTTTCGTCCCTGTAATACTCTTCCCTGTAAACCCTGTCGAGGTCGTCTTCAGACGGCACCGGGTTCAGATGTATGAAGCCGCAGTCAGTGCAGTCGAGGACGCTGAAACCGTGGGACCTGTCGAGTACGCTTCCGCTGTGTGTCATTACCATGCTCCTGAATTCAGTTCTGTTGGTTTGAAAAGTGAAGATATGAGAGACGCGATCCTTGAAGCGCCGCAGCCGTCCGTAAGAGCGCGGCCGGCTTCAGCCATTTTTTTCCATTCCGTTGCGTCGTCCCTGAATTTTTCGGTTGCCCCTGTTATCATCGAGGGGGCAAGCTCCCTGTAATAGCCTAGGGATGTGCAGATGCCAAGGGACTCGAGCATTGAGAGGTCGGGCCAGTCTGTCTCATAGTTGCCTATGAGGACAGCAGGGACGCCCATGTACGCGAGCTCATATACAGTCGTGCCTACAGCCGTGAAAGCCATGTGCGCCTCTTTCATCACAGGGGCCATGTCCTTGACGTTAAAGGCAAAGGTGAACCTCTTGCCGCTTCTTTTTACGAACTCTTCCATGGTGCCGGTCATCCTGAAAGCCGGGCCGATGACAGTCGTGACCTCTATGCCTTCCATCGGCCACAGCGCCTTCAGTACCATCTCAGTCAGATTGAACGGGTCTGCCCCGCCCATCGTGACCAGCACCTTCAATGGGGACGAATGGCTTGTCGGTTCTTCACCCCTTGAGTTCCTGAAGTTCTCGCCTATGATGAGGTAGCCGCTTCCGGAGAGGAGCGCGGCTTTAGGCTCACCCCTGTAAACCGGGGTCGGCATGACGATGGCGTCAGCTTCGTCTGTCGAGCTGTTGTCAATGAGGACTACCCTCTTGCCATCGTCCTTCAAAGCGCGGACCTGGCTTGAGACGTCACGCTTGGTGTCGATTACCACTACGCTGTTGGCAAGTCTTGCCGCGTGCCTGCCGCTCATCGGGTAGACGACGTGGAAGAGCGCCTCCTGGTTGAGCCTCTCGATTACAGGCCTCTCGTTGTTGACAAGGAAGTGCATGGGCGTCTCATCGGCATTGATGGCGCGGGCGATGTTGATGCACCGCATCACATGTCCCATGCCGATAGACTGGCCGCCCTCTGTCCAGAATGTCACGCCGTTCTGCATGTCCCAGGCCGTTCCTCAAGTAGGTTCCTCGAGCCCTTCACAGCGAGCGCGAGCCTCAAAGTCCTGTGTCCGTCCTTTACGTCGGCGACAGGCGTTTTCTTCTTTTCTACGCTCTCGAGAAAGTGCCTCGCCTCGACGACATACATCTCGTTGATCTCGAAGGAGTGAGTCTCAGAGCTCCACTTGCCGGTCACGGCGGAGTAGGTCTCGATAACGCCGGTTATGAAGTCGACCCTCAAAGTGCCGTTTGAGCCAGCGACGACCATCCTGTGCTGGTTTGCCCTCTGTATGAAATCGGTCTGCCAGTTGACGTATATGCCGTTCTTGAGCCTGAATATGGCTGTCGCGAGGTCCTCGACGTCCATCTCGAGGCCGCTTACCCTGTCGACGAACGCGTACGCCTCCTCGACCTCTCCGAAGAGCCACCTTATGTTATCAAGCCCGTGTATGCTAGTGAGGATGACGCCTCCTCCGAGAGTCTTGCGGGCCGCGTACTCGATCCTGTAATCGGCTTTGGGATGCCAGTCAGGAAGGTAGTGGCCTCCGAAGTAGTTTACATGGTAGACCTTGCCGATCGTGCCAGCGCCGAGGATTTTCTTTACCTCGCGGAAGATTGGGTGGAACCTGTAACACATGGCCATCATCGCTACAACGCCCTTCTCATCGACAAGCTTCTCAAGCTCAGTCACTCCGTCGAGGGTGTCTGAAAGCGGCTTTTCAATGAGGACATGGACTTTGCCGCGTACAAGCTCGCAAGCCATCTCAAGGTGCAGTGACGACGGCGTACAGATGACTGCCATAGACGGCGCGTTCACAAGGGCGTTCTTGAAGTTCGTCGTCAGCACCGGGGCCTCAAGGCCCATTGATGCCAGTTTCAGATTCTCTTCGCTGGTATCGCAGAGGATGAAGTTTTTGACCCCCAGGGACTGGAAGTTTCTTATGTGGCGCCTGCCGATTGAGCCGCAGCCCACGACAAGGACCTTTCCTTCAGGTATCATGCGCTCATCCCCTCTCATCAGTTTCTCTGCCTGAAGACGACCCCGACGGGCTCGCCTTCAAGGACACTTGCCGGGTTTCCGCTCTCTATCGCCTTCTTCAAAACCCGGAGAGCATCACAGGAGGCGGCGATAGTCTTGTTGATATCCTCTCTCGTGTGCGAGTAGCTCACAAAGACCGGCCCGCCGTAGAGAATGCCCCTCTTGACAGTCTCCTGCAAGAAGACGCTTTTCAGGAGGAGGTCTTCCTCACCTGAGGAGTTCCGCGCGCTTATGCCTCCCCTGGGCGGCTTGCCGTATATTCTGAAGTCGAGGCCGATGGACTCGGCAAAGGAGTTGATGCCGTTATGAAGCACCTCTCCCATGTCCCAGATATGTTTTATGACGGGCTTTTCCATGAGCTCGGTAATGGTAGCGCGTGCTGCGGCAAGACCTATTGTGTCGCCCGAGTAGGTCATCGAGAAGAAGACCTCGTTCAGCTCCTTCATGAACTCCTTTTTGCCGACGAGGGCCGATATCGCGAATCCGTTGGCCATTCCCTTGCCAAAGCAGGCAAGGTCAGGGACGACGTTGTAGTACTTCTGCGCGCCACCGAGCGAATATCTGAAGCCGGTGACGATCTCGTCGAGGACGAAGAGGGCTCCATTCCTGTTGGCGACTTCCCTGGCGAGCTGCAAAAAGTTCTTTCCGGTCTTTATGTCGATCACAGGGTCAGTACCCGGGACTTCCATTATGACGCAACCTATCTTGCCGGGGTTTTCCGCGAAGAGCTTCTCGAGCGTCTCTATCCTGTTGTACTCGAAGGCGTGCATGTAATTCTTGAGCGCCGCGGGGATGCCCTTGTTCCTCGGAGTGGTGACAGCGTACCAGTCCTGGCAGCCGTGATAGCCGCAGTAGGCTATATGGTCTTTGCCTGTCGCGGCCCTCGCGACCTTCACGGCCGCGCTTGTGACGTCAGCGCCGTTCTTGCCGAACCTCGTCATCTCGGCGCACGGGATGACTGTTGAAAGGAGCTCGGCTACCTCTACTTCGAGAGGGTGCATGAGCGTGAAAGTCGTGCCTTCCTTCACCTGGTTTATGACCGCCTCGCTAACCGGCGCGTAGTCATAGCCGAGGAGTATCGGCCCGAGCGCGAGCGGGTAATCGATGTATTCGTTGCCGTCCACGTCCCATACATGGGAGCCCCTGCCCTTTTTTAGGTACTTGGGGGTTATGCCCATGACAAACTGGTTCGGCCCCTTGCTCAGGGTCTGTGTGCCGGCCGGTATGCGTGTAAGAGCTCTCTCCCAGAGAGCGTCGGATGCCGGAAAAAGAGCGGTCTTGTCTTCTTTTTTATGAGCCAGGTTCATTGTTTTCATCACCTTTCGCTTTTTTGTTATCCGGCCTTCTTTACAACCCTGTCCTGCCGGAGGGATTTCGCGTACCCTTCATTCCTCATGGTCGAGGAGTTTATCTTGAGGACATTGGGCCTGCGCCTGAGGAACCGCAGTACCTCTTCCATGCGGAAGACCCTCTCGCCCGCGCCTATTCCCTCGTATATCTCGGTCACGAACTTGAGGTCGCGCTCGTCGTCAACCGTCCAGCGCATTGAAGAGAGGTCGACGTCGCTCTTTATCTTGCCGAGGCTGAAAAGTTGCGGGTTCTTCCAGATGTAAGGGGTCACATGCTCTCTCTCGGACGCGAGGGCAGCCTCCTTATGGGCCTTTTCAAGGGCCTCGAAGGAGAAGACCTCCGCGTCCAACCCGTCAGGAAAGGAAGAGTCGACACTTACATGAGAGAAGCCTCCCTTGTTGAACCTCTCAATCGCCCTGTCCACGAGCGCCGGCTCTATCAAAGGACAGTCTGAGGTTATCCTTACTATCGTCTTCGCGCCAAAAGAGAGAGCCGCCTGATAGTACCTGTCAAGGACGTCATCGAGGCTGCCCCTTGAAAACGCTGTCCCGTTGAGAGAGCACCACTCTTCTATTATGTCGTCCTCGCATCCGGTGGTAGTGGCGACGACTATCTCGTCGATGAGCTTCGCAGCCTTGAGCCTGTTGACGACGTGCCAGAGCATGGGGCGGCCTGCTATGCCCTTCATCACCTTGCCGGGGAGCCTTGTAGAGCTCATCCTGGCCTGTACTATAGCGACGATCGGCCTCAACTCTTCCCTTATATGCATATATCCTCCCTCTGTACCGGCATGTCCTTCGCGAGCTCATGGAGAGCTTTCTTGCCGATGATGCTGCCGAGGTCCCTGGGCTCCATGCCGTAGGCGTGGCGCACGAGCTTGACCATGTCAGAGGTTATGACCTCGCCAGTGTGGATGTTTTTCCTGGCGTAGATAGAGCGCCTGGCCCCAACCCTTTCGGACAACTCGCTCTCGGACGGCCTTTTCACGCCGTCTCCGAGGGCCTTTTCAAGATTCCTTATCTCGGAGACCATGTAGCGGAACTCATCCACTTCCATAGCGTACGGGTGATCCGGGCCCTTGAGCTTCCTGTCGAGGGTTATGTGCTTTTCGATGATGGACGCGCCGAGGGAGACCGCGGCGACGGCGACAGTGTTCCCCGGCGTATGGTCTGAAAAACCGACTGGGCAGCCGAACTCGGCCGCGAGGGTCGTCATCGCCTTTATGTTCATGTCAGAGTACTGCGGCGGATAAAGGGAGGCGCAGTGGAGAAGGGCTACTTCGAAGTTCTTCTCCTCGAGTATGACTTCAACCGCTCTTTTTACCTCTTCGAGGTAAGCGGCCCCAGTCGAGAGTATCACCGGCCTGCCGAAGGAGGCGACCTGCTTCAAGAGCGGCTCGTTGGTAAGCTCGCCGGAGGCGAGCTTGAAGGCCGGGACGCCTATCTCATGGAGGAGCTCTGCCCTGCCTGAATCAAACGGCGCGGAAAGAAAGGTCACGCCGATAGAGGCGCAGAAATCAAAGAGCAACGAGTGCCATTCCTCCGGGACCGTAAGGCGCTCTATTACCGGATAAGCCGGGTGAGCTACCCACTTGCCTTCGCTGTCAGGCTTCAACGGGTTCAGGAGCCCCTCTGCGGTGAACGACTGGAGCTTTACAGCGTCTGCTCCTGCGTGCTTTGCGGCCTTTATGAGCTCTTTTGCCTTGCCGAGGTCTGAGTCGTGGTTCGAGCCTATCTCGGCTATCACATAGACCGGGTGTCCCGGGCCGACCTGCCTGTCCGCTATCCTTATCGTGTTCCTCATCTTCATCTGCTCCTTATCTTCAATCTTGACTCAAGCGGGAGAAAGACTTTGCCGCCGAGCCTGTCAGATTCGTGCACCGCGAGAGCCGCCTCGAGTGCGGCAAGTCCGTCAACTGGTCCGTTCCTGCTTTTTGCCCGGCCTTCCATCGCGTCCAGAAGGTTTTCAAGCGCGGCCGTCCAGATGTTCACTTCTTTGAAAACAGGGAACTTCGTAAGGCTGAGTTCCCTGAAACCCGTGTAGTGGCGGCTCGCTTCAGGCCTGTAATATTCGAGAAGTCCGTTGTTGCCTATCCTTATCCTGCCGCCACTTCCGATGATGTCGAACTCGAAGAAAAAATATTTTTTTGATTCGGCGAATACTGCCGCGTGAACGCCATTTTTGAATTTTATGAAGGCCCGTCCGCCCCTGTCTTCAGCCACGTCCCAGGGCAGTGTGCCGGATCCTTCCTCAAGAGTGCCTTCTATCCATTCGATCTCTCCGGCAAACCAGCGGAGGACATCGAAAGCGTGAGTGCCGGTATGGATGAAGCTGCCGCTAAAATAACTTGTTATCGACTGGAGAGCGCCTATGCCGCCTTTTTCAATTATCTCTTTTGCCTTAGCGTACTCTTCGTGCCATCTCCTCATGTGGGAGACTATGACCGAAGCGCTTTTTTTCTCCGCCGCCTCGACTATCGCCCTTGCCTCGTCAAGGGAAGTGGCCAAAGCTTTCTCGCACCAGACGCCCTTTACACCGGCCTCAAGCGCCGCGGTGACCATCCAGGCCCTCTCCGGGGCCCACGCGCATACGCTCACTATCTCCGGCCTCTCCTGAGAGAGCATCTCCCTGTAATCGGAGAAGAGCTTTTTTACGCCAAACCTTTTGCCGAACTCATGAAGCCTTGCCGGGTCAACATCGGAGGCCGCCGTGACCTCCACTTTACCCATCCTTGCAAGCTCCATGTAAGCCCCCATGTGCGTGCAGGGCTTTTTCTCAAGCGGGTCGTCTTCGAGCATCCAGGCGACCCTGCCGCAGCCTATTACAGCCGCCCTGTAAGGGCCCTCAGGCCGCTTCAGGCCCATCGAAGAACCCGTCAGAGAGGTCCGGGGACGCGAGTTTTTCCATCTTCTGCTCGAGCGGCTCCCCGCAATCCGGGCATACGAGATTCTTTCCCGCCCTGTACATGTGGCTTACTCCCCATCCCCAGAATTCCCTTGAACACTTCTTGCATACGAACTTCGGCATCTTCTCTCCTCCTTTCCCTTGTCTTATATTGCTAACGCCTTGCGCGGCTTCACGGAAGCGCAGGCAAGAGTCGATAAAAGCGCCTCGACCACGGCCCCGGCTTCCTCGTCAGCAAGGAGCGGGTAGATGGGAAGGCTCACCTCTTCCGAGTAAAAGCTCTCGGCGGCCGGGAAGTCTCCGGGCTTGAAGCCGAGTGCCCTGTAATATGGCTGAAGGTGGACCGGGATGTAGTGGACCTGAAGGTTTATGCCGATTGACTTCATCAGCTCGAAGAACTCTTTTTTGGAAGCGCCTACCTCGTTGAAGTCTATCCTCACCGGGTACAGGTGCCAGGCGCTCTCGCAACCATGGGCGGCTACCGGAGTCTTTATGAACGGGTACTTTGAAAGCAGGCGGCCGTAGAGGCTCGAGATCTCTTTTCTTCTCGCGATGAATTTGTCGAGCTTGTTGAGCTGGCTTACTCCGAGCGCTGACTGCATGTCGGTAAGCCTGTAATTGAAGCCCAGGTCCTGCATCTCGTAGTACCAGGGCAGGCCTTCTGGGTTGAACAGCCTCGCCGGGTCTTTTATGACGCCGTGGGCCCTGAGCGCGGTAAGCCTCTCGTGGAGCCTCCTGCTGTTTGTGGTTATCGCCCCGCCCTCGCCTGTGGTTATCGATTTGACAGGATGGAAGCTGAATACCGTCATGTCCGAGTGGCTCGACGAGCCGACCTTGCGAACCTCTCCGGCCGAGTCAGTCCATGAGGCCCCGAGCGCGTGGCAGGCGTCTTCGATGAGTATGAGGTTTTTCTGGCGGGAGATGCGCGCAGCCTCTTCAACGTCAAAGGGGCTTCCAGCGAAGTGGACTGGTATCATGGCCTTTATCGCGTGGTCAGCCATGACCTTTTTTTCGGCCTCCCTGAAGTCGATGTTAAGGGTGTCTGGGTCAATGTCAACGAACACTGGGGCCGCGCCTACATAAAGAGCGGCGTTGGCCGTCGCGAGAAAGGTCAGGGGCGTGGTAAGTACCTTATCCCCGGGCCCTAGACCTGCGGCCTTGCACGCGAGGTGGAGGGCGGCCGTGCCGTTGGCGCAGACGACGGCGTACTTCGCGCCAGTGTAGGCGGCGAGCTTCCTTTCGAATTCCTCGACGACAGGGCCCTGGGTAAGCATCCCGGAGGCGAGGACCTTTACTACGGCCTCGATATCGTCAGCCTCAATCGTTTGACGCCCGTAAGATATCACCCTCTTCTCCTTTCGAGAACTCCTGCACTATTTTTCTGATCTCCATGGCGCTCAAAACATGGTCGTTCCTGTCGCTCGAGTAGACGAAACCCTCTTCAACCGGCTTGCCGCCGTTCTTTCTCTCCTCGCCCCACCACGCGAACTGCGGCTGGATGACGAAATGGTTGTCGTATTCGAGGGTCAGCCTGCCGTCGTCCTCTGATATGAGAGTCTCGTGGAGCTTTTCACCGGGGCGAATGCCAATGACCTTGACCTCGCATTTCGGGGCGATGGCCCTGGCGACCTCTGTCATCGTGGCGCTCGGTATCTTGGGCACGAAAATCTCGCCGCCCTTCATCTTCTCAAGGGACATGAGGACGAACTCGGCGCCCTCGTCGAGGGTTATCCAGAACCTCGTCATCCTGGTGTCGGTGACGGGAAGGACGCCGGTAGATTTAAGTTTAAGGAAAAGGGGGATGACTGAGCCGCGGCTCCCTACGACGTTCCCGTACCTTACGACGGAGAACCTCGTGTCCTTGCTTCCAGCGTAGGAGTTGCCGGCTATGAAGAGCTTGTCAGAGCACAGCTTGGTCGCTCCGTAGAGGTTTATGGGGTTCGCGGCCTTGTCGGTAGACAGGGCCACGACCTTTTTTATGCCGAGGTCGACACAGGCGTCTATTACGTTCTGCGCGCCAAGGACGTTTGTCTTTATTGCCTCGAAGGGGTTGTACTCGGCGGCAGGTACCTGCTTTAATGCCGCGGCGTGGACTACGTAATCGACGCCGTCAAAGGCCCGGTAGAGCCTTTCCTTGTCCCTGACGTCGCCTATGAAGAACCTCAGGCACTTTTCGGGAAAAGACTGTCTCATCTCGGACTGCTTGAGCTCGTCCCTGCTGAAGATTATGATCTTTTTGGGGCTGAACCTTGAGAGTATCTTCCGGGTAAGCTTCTTGCCGAGAGATCCGGTGCCGCCGGTTATGAGGATCGTTTTTCCATTAAGCATCGCACAGCTCCTTGCGGTATTGTCGTCCATATGACAGGATGACAAATGTATCTAAAGCAAGTACCGTGCCAGAGACTCAAACGAAGCTTGATTTTTTAAAAAAACATTGTTTTTACGGGTAGTTATGACGAAGAGGAGAGGCTGTGGCGGTTTATAGCCCTTGATTTACAGAAAGAAAGTCAAATATATGACTCTACTGGCGTGTCAGAAAAATTTTCCTGTGTGGGAGGATGATTTTGCCGGGGCGCCCTGCCGGAGCCCCGGCAGGCTATCATATCTTTATGGGAAAATGGGACGGGCAGTCCTCCCTGTCGAGGACGCACTGGATGGCGAGCATGTTCTCGGCGTTGAAGACGACCGGCCCCTTCAGATTGAGGGAGAGCTCCTTTGTCTCATGTGAGACGCAGACCATGACGAGGGTTATGAGGCTCGAGGGGTCTTTTACGCCGAGGCAGTCGGCGTCGGCCTTTCTCAAAGGCACTACATACTCAGGCCTGAACTGGTTCGGGTCAGTTAGGAGGAAGGCGACAGCCGGGTCGTCCACGGCCTGGAGCCACCTGAATACGCCTTCGGCGTCGTGGTCGATGAGGATGAACCGCTTGAGCCGCTCGAAGCCCGGCACTCCCTGCACAAAACTTATTATCCTGTCCTCGGCAACCGTGATTGAGCCGAAACGGCTCGTCGTGAAGCTCACCTCTGGCATCGTCTTTTCAGCAGTATTCATTTTTTCTTAAACCCCTTCAGTGTGTCGGCTATCTGGCTCGGAAGCCCCGCGGCCCGGATGTTCTCCTCCTGGATGCGGAGGTAGACCTCTTCCCTGTGGACCGGACAGGCGCTTGGAGCCTGGATGCCGAGCTTCACCTGGTTGTCCTTCACCTCGACGATCACTACCTTTACGTCCTCGCCGATCCTTATGCCCTCGCCTGACTTCCTTGTCAAAACCAGCATTTTCGTGCCCTCCCTGGCATTTATGTCGCGCCGCGCCCCGTCATGGGGCCGGTTGTTCTAAAGATAATCGAATATGTTGATGCTGAAGACCTTGCCCGCGGAAGCGAGAGCCGCTTCGAGGGCGACCTGATTGGTTTTCAGGTCGGATATGAGCGCCGTTATGTCCGCGTCCTCAAGCTCTGATATCTTGCTACTCACCTCAAGGCGGTAATCTGAGAAGTCCTCCTTCGCGGCGTTGAGCCTGGAGATCCTGCCGCCGATGTCAGAGACGACAGACGAGACCTGGTTGAAGGAGTTCTCCAGGCCAGTGACCGACGAGAGGACCCCGTCCCTGTCGTTTGAGGCAAGGGCAGTCGAGAAATCAGCGACCACCTGCAATATGTCCACGCCCCCCGAGGCCCCCCTGAATACGTCGCCGCCGTTGACGCCGATCGCGACAGAGCCTGAAGAATTTATCTTGAGCTGCTGGGTGTTGGCGTCTCCCTGAAAGGTCCCTGTGGAGTCGAACGCCTCTGTATCAGTCTTGTAGCCGGCGAATATGTACCTGCCCTCGAAGTTCGAGTTGCCGATGCTGATGAGGGTTTCGCGCAGGTTGTTCACCTCCGAGAGCATATGGCTCCTCGCTTCCTGGCTTGACAGGCCGCTTGCCGCCGTGACGGCGAGCTCCTGGAGCCTCATTATCGCGTCCTTTGCGCTGTCGAGGGCCGTCTCGGTGAAGCTCAGGGAAGAGAGGCCGTAATCGACGTTCCTGTCGTACTGGTCGATTGACGAAAGGATGGATTTCGAGGTCAGGATGTTATGGGCCGCCGCCGGGTCGTCGGATGCGGAGTTGACCTTGTGGCCGGTCGCCATCTGCCTGTTGAGCCTGTATATGGCTTCCTGACGCCTCGTGAGGTCGTTTACGTAAGCGTCGTATGAAAGGTTCTGCGTTATCCTCATATCTACCTCAGCCTCAGGATCGTTTCCATCATCTGGTCGACAGTGCTCATGACCTTCGCCGCCGCCTCGTAGGCCCGCTGGAGCTTTACGAGGTTTATCGCCTCTTCCTCTATGGAGACGCCCGAGACGGCTTCCCTGGCGGCCCTCAATTCCTGCGTGAAGTTGTTCTGAGCCTCGTAGTTTATCCTCGCGTCGTTGGCCTCTGTGCCGATGTCGGTGACAATGCCGTTGTAGAACTGGCTGAAGGTCGCGCCATCAATTGAAGCCACATCCCTCAAATCGGCGAGAGCCAGAGCGTTGGCGTTGTCCCCGGGTATCCCGGCGAGGGTAGATGAGGCGGCTATCTTTCTCGGGTCGGTAACTTCTACGCCCATCTCGATTGCCGCGTTTTTCGTGGCGCTCACGACGAACCTGTCTCCAGCCTGGGGCGCCCTCGCGCTGTCGGAGATGACGACGCTGAGGCCGTCGAAGGTTATCGCCGCTCCTGACGTGTAGGCCCCGTTGGAGACGACAGCGTCAGTATCGAGGTTTACGACGTTATACGCGCCGGGCCCTGAAAACCTTATCTCGTAATCGTCAAGGGTAAGGGCGTTGAGGTCAGTGACCAGGCCGCTCGTTATGGCGGCCCCTCCGGTGTTGGCGCTGCTGGCGTTGGTGTAGACCGAAAGAGGCGAGAAGAAGTCCGTGCCGGTCGAGCCGTCAAGCCCGTAGCCTGAAGAGTGCACCAGGTTCACTTCCTTGACAATGGAGGCTGACAGGAGGTTTACGCGCTCCCTCGCGTCCTTGTACTGCGCGATGCCTTCGAAGTCGCCCTTGAGGCTCCCGCCGGTTACCCTGGCGTTTATCGTCCCGCCGTTGAGCATGAGATTAAGCACATCAGGGTCCCTTGGATCAGGCATGGAAGTAAGGGTCGATGTCTTGTTCGCCGCGACGATGAACGAGCCGCCGACGTAGACGTCGACCTGGCCTGTGCCGTTCTCCGTGACGCTTATGTCTACTATCCCGGAAAGCTCTTCGAGGAGCAGGTCCCTTTTATCCCTCAGATCGTTGGCGGAAAGCCCCGAGAGCTCTATCGTCGATATCTGCTCGTTGAAACCGGCGATCCTAGAGGCCAGTCCGTTTATCGCGTCGACCTTGTGCTCTATCCGGGTGTTTACGCTGGCAAGGTCCCTGTTGATGTTCGTCGCGGCCATGTTGAAGGTGTCGGTAAGGACCCTGGCGTTGGAAAGGAGCGCGGCCCTCTCCCCGTAGGAAGACGGGTTAGCGGCAACGTCGTTGACCGAATTGAAGAAAGCGTCAAGCCTCGTTGAAAGGCCAGAGCCGTCAAAGTCGTTCAGAATGGACTCGAGAGCGGCCATGTGCTGCCCTCTTGTCTCGAACCGGGCAAGCCCTGAGGACGCGTCGCGCAGCTGCATGGTCTGGTAGCTGTCGTAGACCCTCTCGACGCCCGCTACGTCTACCCCAGTGCCGAAGAACAGGCCGCCGAAGTTGACCGGGTTTTTCGTCTCGAGGACGGCCCTCTGCCTTGTGTAGCCCTCGGTGTTGGCGTTGGCTATGTTGTGGGATGTAACGTTTATCGCCTTCTGGCTGGCGAGAAGGGCTGTTTTGGCTATGTCGAAGACCGCGTTTATGCTGGACATGGCCTAAGCCCCCTCTGAGAGGCGCGAGCCCTTGACGGCAAAGCCCTCGAAAGAGCCTGACGCCTTGTAGGTGCTCGCCTGCGTGAAGTTGCCCAGGAAACAAAGCGTCTTGACCACGTTCCCCAGGGAGCTCTCAACGATGCGGCTGTTGAGGAGGTTTATCTCCTTTACGGTGGAAGCCAAAGACAAAATCGTCTTTTGCGCCTCATCGAGGGCGGC
>JADLDY010000078.1 GCA_020846435.1 Deltaproteobacteria bacterium | reverse complement strand
GGTATGATTAAGGAGGTCATGAAATGCCTAAATTCCTGACAATCCACCGCGAGCCGGAAAAGACCCTGGAGAAGATGGAGGAAGCCTATAAGCAATTGGCCAAGGAGACGACGGCCGTCTGGGTCCGCACTTATTACCGGAAAGAGGACGGCAGGAGGATATGCGAGTGGGAAGCCCCGTCTGAAGAAAGCATCATGGTGGTATTCAAAAGGACGGGTATAACCTGGGATGAGATGATCGAGGTCGAGGAGGTCCTTCCAGGCAGATGGCGGTGAACAGGAGATGACAGCGAATGCTCCCGTGCGCACGCCGGGGACGGAAAACGGATAAGATGGCTGAACAACCTGAAAAAGCCGACATAATCGTAGGCATCCCAAGCTATAACAACGCCGATACCATCGGACACGTCGTGAGGGCGGTCGACGCAGGGTTGACAAAGTATTTCCCCGGCAAGAAAGCCGTGATAGTGAACTCGGACGGAGGGTCGAGCGACGGCACGCCCGAGGCCGTAAGGTCTGCCACTGTCGACCACGATACTTTTCTTATTTCCCACCCTGCTTATCCGGTCAACAGGATAAGCATGCCTTACAACGGGATACCGGGTAAGGGCAGCGCCTTCAGGGCAATATTCCAGAAGGCAGTCGACATGCAGGCCGAGGCCTGTTGCGTGGTAGACTCTGACCTTCGGAGCATAACGCCGGAGTGGATAGAGCTTCTTCTGACGCCGGTCGCGAAAAAGGGTTTTGACTTCGTCGCGCCATTTTACAGCCGCCACAAGTTCGACGGCACGATAACCAACTCGATAGTTTATCCGATGACCAGGGCCCTGTACGGCAAGAGGATAAGGCAGCCCATCGGCGGTGAGTTCGCGTTCTCTGGCGCCCTCGCTGAGTTCTACCTCAAGCAGGACGTCTGGAACACGCAGGTGGCGAGGTTCGGCATAGACATCTGGATGACCACAGAGGCTGTAGCCAACAGCTTCAAGGTCTGCCAGACTTTCCTCGGCGCGAAGATACACGATCCGAAAGATCCGGCTTCGAGCCTCTCGGACATGCTCGTGCAGGTGGTCACCACGCTCTTTGACCTGACCGAGAAGCACTCAGGCGCGTGGATGGGCGTAAAAGGCTCCGCCGATGTGCCGACATTCGGCTTCAGGTACCATGTCGGGCTCGAGCCGGTGAAGGTTAACGTCGAGAAGATGCTTGACGTCTTCAGGATAGGCGTAAAGGAGCTCTCCGGGATATGGACGGATGTTCTGGGCCCCGGGGATTTCAAGGAGGTAGAATCGATAAGCGCCGTGCCAGGAGCCAGCTTCAGGTTCCCTTCCGGACTGTGGACACGTGTCATCTATGATTACGCCACTGCGTATTACAGGAAGAAGATGTCTTCAGAGCACCTTATCAAGTCTCTCGTCCCGCTGTACCTCGGCAGGACGGCTTCGTTTGTCATGGAGGTCGAGGACAAGGACCATGACGGCGCGGAGGCGGAGATAGAGAAGCTGTGTCTGGAATTCGAGGACAAAAAAAGTTATCTGATCAATAATTGGCGTTAAAGGGGGCGAACATGGAAAACTTCTTCGAACTGCTCTGGCAGCCTTTCAGGGACTTCTGGGCGGGGCTGGTCGGGTTCATACCCAACTTCCTTGCGATGCTCATTATCATTGCGGCAGGTTTTTTTGTAGCATGGGTCGTGAAGGCAGTACTGAGCAAGGCCTTCAGCGCCTTAAGCTTTGACGCCTGGTGCGACAGGGCCGGACTCACCGCAATGGCAAGAAAGGCCAATGTGTGGTCGAAGCCTTCGGACATAATGCTGAAAGTGGTCTACTGGTTCCTCGCTGTCGTGTTCGCCATGATCGGCCTGACGGCGCTGAGGCTTCAGGCCATAGACAGCCTGACGATGCAGTTTTTCACATACCTTCCCAGGGCTTTCTCGGCGTTGCTGATTCTCATCATTGGGTATGTCATAACAGGGTTCGTGAGCAGGGCGGTCCTGATTGCGGCCGTGAACGCCGGCTACCGTTACGCGAAGCTTCTTGCCGAGGCTGTAAGGATGCTGCTGATCGTCCTGATACTCGCCATGGCGCTCGAGCAGCTTCAGGTGGCCCCGGGGATAGTCGTGGCCGCGTTCTCCATCATATTCGGCGGCATCGTCATCTCTCTTGCCATAGCCTTCGGCGCGGGCGGGATAGAGGCTGCCAGGAAGGTGATAGAGAAAAGCTCCGAGGAAAAAAAAGAGTCCGACAGGGACATAGAACATCTTTAAGGAGGGGCGCATGTCAGACTTCTATCAGACGGATATCATAACGACGCTTCACAGGCTCGGCACGCCGCGCCTCGAGAGGCTGGAGTATGAGCTCGAGGGGTTTACGAAACAAAGGCCCATGACGCTCGTGCTGCCCGCGCTCTATACGGAGTTTCAGGCCGACGCCATAAAGGGGATAATCGAGGAGCTCAAGAAGGTCAGGTACGTCAAGGAGATAGTCCTGTCTCTTGGCAGGGCTTCGGACGACGAGTTTGACAGGGCCAGGGAGTTCATGTCCGCGATACCTTACGACGTTAAGATACTCCATAACGAGGGTAAAAGGATAAAGGAAGTATACGCGACCATTGACAGGAATGGCCTGTGGGCCGGCGAGGACGGCAAGGGGCGTTCGGCGTGGCTCGCGTACGGATACGTTATGGCCGCCGCTAGGACCGATGTGATAGCCCTTCATGACTGCGATATAGTGAGCTACAGCAGGGAGATGCTCGCGAGACTCTGCTACCCGGTCGTCAACCCCAACATAGATGTCGTATTTTGCAAGGGCTTTTACAGCAGGGTCACGGACAGGATGCACGGCAGGGTCACGAGGCTCCTCATAACACCGCTTATCAGGGCGCTGCAGAAGCTTGTGGGCGGGCATGATTTCCTCGCCTTTCTTGACAGTTTCAGATACCCGCTTGCCGGTGAGTTCTGCATGATCACTGACCTCGCGTGGGTCAACAGGATACCCTGGGACTGGGGGCTCGAGGTGGGGGTGCTCTCCGAGGTCTTCAGGAACTACTCCCCCCGGAGGGTCTGCCAGGTCGACATATCAGATAATTATGAGCATAAGCATCAGTCCTTGTCCGCAGATGACGCGAGCAAGGGTCTCATGAGGATGAGCGTCGATATATCCAAGACGATCTTCAGGGTGCTCGCAGCGGAAGGCGTGGTATTCTCGGAGAACTTCTTCAAGTCACTCGAGGTGGGTTACCTGCGGCTGGCCGAAGACACCATGGTGAAATACGAGGCCGACGCGACATTGAACGGCCTTGTATACGACAGGCACGAAGAGGCGAAGGCTGTGGAGGCTTTTGTCAAGGCGATATACAAGGCCTCCCAGGTGCTTTTAGAGAACCCGTTGAACACGCCCCTTATCCCGAGCTGGAAGAGGGTAAGCTCCGCGATACCCGGAGTGCTGGACATGTTAAGGGCAGCGGTAGATGAGGACAATAGATAGCTTCAACGCGACTCGCCACGCTGAGGGTACAAGAGCATACAAAACAAAAGAAAAAGGGTTTAGCGTTTCCGCTAAACCCTTCTTTTTTTGGTGGAGCAGAGGGGGATCGAACCCCTGACCTCAAGACTGCCAGTAGGAAACAGCAAAAAACCATAACCCCTTGATCTATGTCTGACTTTCCGGTTTTGACTTGAAAATCAAGTGGTTAGTTGTTGTCTCCCTATTCCCGCTGTTTCCCTTGAGTCCCGCTATTTCCTCCCTGTCTACAACAGTTTTACAACAGTGGCGCCTTTGAAAGGTTGTTGTGAGGGGTAGCCTCCGGCCATGCTAAAAATAATAATGAAAGACAATAGAAAAAAATATGATATTAAAAGGCTAAACGCTGTTGGCAAGATTGCTAGTATGAACAAACCGTTACATCCCTTGACTCCTCCCGCAATATCGGATTTACTTTGTACTGAATATTGAACCGTTGACCCAAAGCTAATGGTGGAGGCCGATTATGTTGATCCCGAAGATAGTCCGGTTTGTCGCGGCATGTTCATTCCTTTTTGTCCTTTCCGCTGACGCATTTGCTAATGACAGGGACCGAGACAGAGACAGGGACGAAGACCGGGATCGGACCATGAAACAAGATACGACGCAGTTAAGAGAGGAGCTGCGAAACTAACGGACCAGGATTTTGAGGCAATCTCAAGGGAACTCGACGAATATGCCCGCCGCACGCAGAACAGGGATGAGATAGGTGAGCTTGTCAGGAATTCCCTGAACGAGGATTGCAGGGGTGAGTGCCTCAGGGAAATCATCGATTCAATGAATGAGGCGGTTGAAAAAGGCGCAAGTCCGCAGGAGGCGCGCTCTATGGTCAGCGAGGCCCTTCGTAACGAGAGAATGGAGAGGAAAGATCTCTCAGGCAGGGAACTTGGCGAGCGCGTGAAAGAGCGCGTGGAATCCAGCATCAGGGAGATGGAGCAGGACCGCGAGCGGGACAGGACAAGAGAGATGGACAGGGAGCACCGGGATCGTGACGGCTCCAGGGATGGTTTTGGGACCGGCGGCAGGGGCGGAATGGGGACAAAGGGCAGATGACAAATGATAAGGGCTTAATTAACCGGTGCGATTTATGAAAAATGCGGGAATTGTCGCGGCGGTTGCGTCTGCTCTTTTGCTGATGGCCTCGCCCGATGCGATTGCCCGGATGGGCAAGGGAGCGGGGGATGGGGGGTGGGCGGTAATTATTCAAGGATGTACGATCCGGCCAGGGTTGAGACCATCTCCGGGGAAGTCGTATCGCTTGATGAGTTCAGCCCCATGAGCGGGATGTCCAGTGGCATCCATATTACTCTCAGGGCCGAAAAGGAGACCATTCCCGTACACCTCGGCCCCGAGTGGTTCCTTGAGAAACAGGATGCGGCGATCGCAAAAGGCGATAATCTTGAGGTAACGGGCTCTCTGGTTACTTTCAACGGCAAGCCCGCCATAATCGCAGCAGAGGTGAAAAAGGGCAACGAAATCTTGAAGCTCCGCGACAGCGATGGCGTCCCGTTATGGTCTGGCTGGATGAGACGTTAAGTGGGATGGGGGGCGGCGAGATGCCGCCCCCCATACTGCCCCCCTTGTACCCTTCATCAAGATTCAATAGTCTGCAATAAATAATACTATTCGAAATTGCAGCTTTTTTGTTTTCGGTCTCCATACTCCCGCTACACATGTCTGGGTGGCGGTTTACAAAAATTGTGTCTGTATTTAGACACATGGCGAATCGGTACTGAATTTGTATAGCTGCTTGAAAAGAGTTAAACTAGTCTTAACGCGCATAGAACTCAATGGGAAGAGGCGACACGGGGGAGGCAGACGAAATGACTGATGGCTCGATGCAGAAGGTGATAGACACCATAGAGGATCCGTATGCTAACATAGACATAATGCGCTTCCTCCGCGACATGTATCCCGGCTACTTCACGCTTACCATGGCAACCGGGATAATCTCCGTAGGCACGAGCCTCCTTGAGATGCGGTCCATATCCATGATGATGTACGTACTCGCCCTCCTCTCATGGGCAGGTCTCTTCGGCGCGTACACCTGGCGGCTCCTCCGCTTCCCGAGGGTCGTCTTTGACGACCTCATGAACCCGAGGAAAACCTTCAGCTTCTTCGCCTTCGTAGCGGCAACCAACGTCGTCGGGCTCCTTTTTTTCAATCATGGACACGAGTATCTGGCGGCCCTCTGCTGGGCGGTGGCCTTCCTCGCGTGGGCGGCCCTCCTGTACTGCACCTTCAGCGTCCTCACATTCCTTCATGGCGAGAGGAACATAAACATAGTCGACGGCGGCTGGCTCATAGCCATAGTCGGCACGCAGTCGCTCGTCCTCCTGGGCTTAAAGCTCGTGGACCTCACGGGGGCGTACGCGGCCTTCGCGATGCTCGGCATATACATGCTCTGGTGGCTCGGACTTTTTCTCTATGGCGTCTTCGTCACGCTCTTTTGCTACCGTCTCTTTTTCCTCGAGATGTCGCTTGACGACTACTCGCCGCTCATGTGGGTAATAATGGGTGCTGCCGCCATCAGCGCCAACGCCTCCAGCACCCTGGACATGTCAGATCCGGTCATATTCGTCCTCTCGGAGATACACCCGGTGGTGGACGGGGTGGCCCTCCTCACATGGACGCTCGCGACTTGGTGGATCCCCCTCTTGGTCGTCATTGGCATCTGGAAGCATTTGGTGCGCCGCGTGCCACTACGCTACGACCCGAGGCAGTGGTCGATAGTCTTTCCGCTGGGCATGTACACGGTCGCGACCATTCAGCTCTCATTGGCCGCCGAGTTCGAACCCATGCACGAGATATCCCATGTAGTTGTCTGGATAGCTATATTAGTCTGGTGTTTCCTCATCGCCGGGCTTGCTACCCGCTTCATCAACTGGATTGCCCTGGTGAGAGCCCAGGGAGCGTGGCGTTTTTAGGCTTCCATCCGAGTACCCTTAAAGGAGGTTTCACTTGGAAAAAAGCGTAAAAGTTTGGGACCCGCTTGTTCGCATATTTCACTGGTCACTGGTTGCCCTGTTCATTACCGCTTACTTGACAGCCGAGGAATCTGAAAGCGCTCACGCGATAGCGGGATACGCCATTTCAGGTCTTCTTGTTTTCAGGTTTGTATGGGGTTTTTTAGGGACGGAGCACGCGAGGTTCAGCGATTTCATATATCCGCCGCGGGAGATAGCCGGTTACCTCAAGCGGCTTTTAAGTGAAGACCGCAAGCGTTATCTTGGGCACAACCCCGCAGGCGGGTTGATGGTCGTGATACTCTTGATAGCCTTATCCGCCACTTGTTTCACCGGACTCAAGGCATACGGAGAGGAGGGGCATGGTCTATTTGCAGGCGAAGGCCATTTGTTTATCTCGACGGCTTACGCAGACGGCGACGATGATGACGAGAACCGCAGCGAGCAAACGAAGGAAGAAGAGTTCTGGGAAGAGATACATGAGGTTTTTGTGAACGGCACTCTTATTCTGATTGCCATCCACATCATCGGCGTGGTCACGTCAAGCTATTTGCACAAGGAGAACCTGATAAAGGCTATGATAACCGGCAGGAAAGAAATCAGCGACTAACGCCGCCGGTTCAATCCAGGATCTTCACTTTCATCTCGACCCTTTCGTTCAGAAGGTATGGAAGGTCGTTAATTTTCGGGAGGTTGACTATCTTGTCGGCTACATCCATGCCGCTTGTGACCTCGCCGAAAGCGGTGTACTTGCCGTCGAGAAAATTGGAGTCATTGATTACTATGAAAAACTGGGACCCCGCGCTGTCCGGGTCCTTGAACCTTACCATTGAAACGATTCCCCTCCTGTGGGGGATGTTATTGAATTCTGCCGGAACTGTCCAGCCAGGACCTCCGCTGCCGTACTTGCGCTTGTCAGGGCAGCACCCGGTATAGGTATTTTTACTGACCTTCGTGACAGGATCCCCACCCTGTATCATGAAGCCTGGTACCGCCCCGTGAAAGGTCGTGCCATCGTAGAAGCCTTCTTTCACTAGCCTGACGAAGTTGTCGACATGCTTCGGCGCGACGTCTGGGAAAAGCCTTATCACAATGGTACCATAAGCCGTTTCGATTGCTGCCCTTGTCTCCCTGCCGGGCTTAATTTCATTTGCGCCATCCCCGGCGATCATCGAGGCCGGCAGGGAAATAGAAATGAGTAGCACTAAAAAGAACCCAATATAATTATTCATCGCAAATTTCCTGCTTCGTATGTGCGTCTTAAGGCGTCACAATTAGGCAAAATAGAGCCACTGTTCCAATCCGCCTTGTAAATTGTAAATGTCGGCTCCTCGCAGTATTACAAACGCGATGAGCATTATTACGATGACGTATATCCCAGTAACCAGAACAACATCCATGTCGTTCATTGTATCCATTCTCCTGTTTTCTGACTGGACCATGATAGAAATTTAATATGCGCGCTTATCAGTTGTGCGTACGTCTTGCATCAAGTATAAGAAATTGAATATTAGGCAGGGATTAAGGCAGGTGCACACTTGAGCTATCCTTCGTTTCAAGCGCGGCAATTTTCAAATTCGTGTCCAGTGGACTTCTTAATAACACTTTAATGTCCTACAGAGTATATTGGTTGCATCTTGAATAATCCCCTGGGGGAAGAACATGAAAAAGTTTTTTACGATAGCAGCTCTTTTGGCGGTATGCGTGGGGTTTTCCAGCCAGGCCATGGCCGCGGACGGCGGAGCAATCTATAAGTCCAAGTGTCTTATGTGCCACGGGGCGGACGGCAAGGGCACTGCCATGGGAGTTGCATTGGCAGGCAGCGAGTTTATCGCATCCAGCAGCGACCGGGTGATTGCCGAGGTAATTCTTAAAGGGCGTGAAGGTGACGTTAAGAAATACAAGAATATCGCTCTCGGTATGCCCGCCATGAAACTTAGTGATGATACTGGTGCTTTAGTTGTGTATTTGAGGTCTCTTGCTGTCAAGTAATGCGGCTTGTGCAAGTGGTTTTGAAATGAGAATTCCGCTGAGGTTTATAGTTTGATTAAGAGGAGGGCGCAAGACGGCCCTCCTCTTGTTGTATCGTAAAAAAAACAAAACGAGTCAATCAGAGGGACAGATGAAAGAGACATGTCGCGGGTTCGTTATCCTGTTCTTCGTAATTGCCTTCTCCCTTTTCGCTGTCTCTGGCTCGCTCGCGGCTGAGAGCAAGTTCCGCAGGGATTTCAGGACCAGCTACGAACAGAACAGGTTTGACAGTCTCGGCTTCCTTGTGAGATCGAACAAGGCGATAATGCCAGGGGAGATCTCGGCCCTTGTAAATGAAGCCAGAATGGCCGAGACGTTCCAGGAAAAGATGGCCCTACTTGACCTTGCCAGCGCGATGGCCACGATGTACAGGGAATGGCACGGCAACGGCGGCATGGTCCAAGACATAGAGAAGCTACAGAAGGAGGAGATTGCAGAGGAAGAGAAAAGAAAGGCGGAATTAGAGAAATGGAGTAAGTACGAAGCCTTCACGGGAAATATCCTAATGCGGGCTTCCCAGGCGCGGATGGAATCTCAGGGACTCACGCCGGTGCTCTTTCCCCACTGGGTGCACAGGCTTTACTTCGACTGCAAGGCCTGTCACAACTGGATTTTTCCCATGAAGAGGACAAACTCGATGACGAAGGCGCAGATCCTTGACGGCAAACAGTGCGGCGTATGCCACAACGGCAAGCTGGCTTTCGATGCGAAGAAAAACTGTTCACGCTGCCACATGTTTGGCAAGCTGGGATTTGAAAAGTTCACGGACCCTCGGAAGGCCGATGTGTCAAGGCTGGTCGAGAGTGCCAGGCGTCTAGGCACCGGCTTGAAGCTTGAGAATCTGCCCAAGCCAGGAACCTTGCCGATTGACAAGTTTGGCGAGATAGACTGGATGCTATTGAGAAAACAAAAGACCCACGTCCCGCTGAAAGAGATAGCGCCTGGTAAAAAGGAAGATACAAGGGACAGCGAAATACTATTCGAATCTTCCACGGGGTACGTCAAAAACGTACTATTCAGCCATAAGGTGCATACTGATCAGGTGGCTTGCTCCTCTTGTCATCGGGAGATATTCCCGGACGTGCTGGGGGCCACAAAATCAACAAAGACCGAAATGTCTCAGGGAAAATCTTGCGGCGCATGCCACGGCAAGGTCTCATTTAAGGCGGCCGAATGTAACAAATGCCACTCGAAACCAGTTGGAGAGCACATACCAGGTGCGCTGCTGAGAAAGAAGTAAGCGCTTCAAATGGCGCCAGAGGCCAAATTGGCATAAAATCCTTAGCTGCCTTAATAATGCGCTAATCTCAATTTGGTATAATTGACTCGTACACTGGTTGTATCCAGCCATCTTAAATGAGGAGGGTGCCGACATGAAAACATCTCAATGGATTTTGGCTATAGCCGTAGGACTGCTCCAGCCCGCTGTCGCCGTAACAATCGTAGCCTCAATGATATAGTAGCCGAGTCCAGGGGAGTGGAGGTCTTGTCTCAATCGCGACCACATAGTGACGGCGCTCTCTTCCTGTTGACATGGTGCCACCACAAGCCAAGCACGCTTTTTTGATTAGTTGCTCGCAGGATTCATAGTTGATAGAAACAGGTTTCCAGCGTGGCATTGAATGTGATGCGGGAACCAGATATCAGGTTCCCGCAGAAAGGTGCAAGTAGTCGAGACTACTTGCACCTTTTTTGTTTTGTGAGTGCTTGATGACTGTCTCTTGTTAACCACAGAAGGTGTTTTTGGTTTTATAGTAGTCGCCAGTAACTTCTCCGATCTGATATGAGCCTGCCTCAAGGGGATCGTGAGATATTAAAAAAAGAGTTGGTCATTAATGAATAAAGCAGAGCCAGAAAATAAAGATCTTTCTTGGCACCCAACTTTATATAGTCATATAGTCCTCAATCCGTTCTCTTACCCGAAACCCCTGACCTCAAGACTGCGATACAACAGTTTTACAACAGTCAAAAGAAAAGGGGTTACGAAAAATCTCGTAACCCCTTAATTTTTTTGGTGGAGCAGAGGGGGATCGAACCCCTGACCTCAAGACTGCCAGTATGAAACAGCAAAAAACTATAACCCCTTGATTTCGGTCTGACTTTCCGGTTTTGACTTAAAAATCAAGGGGTTAATTATTGTCTCTTGAGTCCCTCTGTTTCCCTTAAGTCCCTCTATTCCCTCCCTGTCTGCAACAGTTTTGCAACAGTGGAGTCAACCTGCCCCTCGGTCACAGCTCCTAACAGGCAGAATGATTTCTTGAGCTGGTTGATCCGCCTGTTGTCCTCCATAACTCCGTCAAAGCCTATCTGTCATATAAGTCGATAGCTACAAAATAATATATCCATTCCGTAGTGCCAAAGGGATAGCCATTGGGTGGAGGTGAGCTGGAATAGGGACCGCCTTGCAGGGCGGCTATAACAACCAGGAGGACCGCCTTATCCTTCTCCAGCCCGGCCTTGACGTAAATTCCGTCCACCCACAGATAGAGCGCCTCCAGCTCCATCTTCCTTTACTCATAACTGTCTAAACCACCTGACCGACCTTTGTCAGTTTTGATTGCTATAATCGAGGCTGTCGCATAGACCTTTTTATCAGAAGAAGAGTGCGCTCGTCTATCTGCCTAGAAAATATAAGGAAAGGTAAAAATCGTGTCTTTCTATGCTGTCAGAGATTTTATACAAAACGTATTTTTAAGTCTGGAAAGCAAGTTTGATCAGTCGGCCGGAAAGGGGCAGTGGGCTATTGTCAAGACAGGTTTCAAAAAAATCGATGAGGCTATAGGCGGGCTCAAGCCAGGAGAGCTTGTATTGATAAGCGGCTGGGGAGGCGTTGGGAAGTCAGCCTTCTGTCACAATATCGCAGAGTACATGGCTGTTAAAGAGAGGCAGCCGGTCGCTATCTTCTCGCCTGGGAGAAATAAGGAAGAATTGGTCCAGAGGATAATCGCCGCTAAGACCGGTATAAGCATTAGGAGGCTGATCTCAGGTACATTTGAGGCCTTCAAGTGGGGCAGGATTACTGACATAGTCACAGAGTTATATGATGCCCCACTCTACATCGATGACTCAAAAAAACAAAAAATAGAAGATATTACAAAGGCTATTGCAGAACTTTCAAAGATATACGCTGTCAGGCTTATTATAATTGACTCCTTGCAGAATATTAAGGGTAGCAGGGAGATTGGAAGTAATTTACAGGCTCTGAAAAATCTGGCTCGAAAGTGTCAGGTGCCTCTGATTGTGACCGCTGAACTCAGCAACGCTATCATCCATGGCAGGCCGGATTTTACAGATTTAAGGACTACCGGTATCTGTGAAGAGGATGTTGATACAATTGTTTTCATCCATCGTTCAACAGAAGACTACGCAAGCCTTCAGGGGCAGACGGCTGAAATCATTGTAGCCAAGCATCCACGATGCCGCCCTGAAACATTTGAGCTTGCTTTTGTCCCGGCGCTACTGCGATTTGAAAGGGAGGGGGATCTGGTTTGAGCGTTTTTTGTTGAGGGAGGGACTTTGGGTACAGATTCCGAAGCCTTCGCATGTTAGGTTTTAAAGTAATTTCAGTTTTTATTGAAATAGTCCGATAAATAAGAAGGTAGGTCATGCGCAGTTTGGATAAAAGTACTTTATACCTTTTAAAAATATGACAGCAAAATCCAAGAAATTCGAGGAAACAACAAAGAAGCTTCACAGGCTTATTTCAATCCTCCGCATTCTCGATAGCCGGAAGCGCTGTACCCCGCAGACCCTCTCCGACGAATTCAAGACAACAGAACGGAATATATACAGGGATATCAACGACCTTAATGCGTCCGGCTTTTCGATAGTATATGACAAGGCAGCCGGTACATACAGGTTCACGGATGCCGATTTCACACTCCGAGACCTCGATTTAAGCAAAGACGAGTTAATGACGCTTCTTGTCGGCAGGCAGGTTGCGAGCAGGCTTGGCAAGCCATTTGAAAACACCTTCCAGTCACTTGTAAAAAAAGTCAAAAAAGACACAGGCCTGAAAACACAAGGCAGGTTCAAAACAATCGCTGATGAAGGCCGCTTCTGGATTGATATTGACGAGGCAGATGGTTTCGACAGCATAGAAAAGCAGTACAAGGCCATAAACAAGGCGATGGACGAAAAGGCAGACGTAAAGATCGTCTATCATGCGATGAAATCAGATGAGGAGTCTACGAGGGCAGTCTCCCCATATGGCCTGGTGTTCGATTACGGCCTCTGGTACATGATAGGCCATTGCCATTTGAGGAACGATATCCGCGTCTTTGCCCTCGACTGCATAAAGGATATACACCTCACGGACAGGCATTACGCCATTCCAGCGGGGTTCAATATCGCCGACCACTTCAAGCCCGGCTGGCAGATGTTGAGGTACGGAGAGCCGGTTGAGGTAGTCATAAAATTCGAGAAGCATTACTCACGGTGGATAAAACGCCGGAAGTGGCACCCGACCCAGAAGATAGAGGAGCAACCGGACGGATCACTGATATTCAGGGTGACCGTCCAGGGGACAAGGGAGCTTAAGTGGTGGATATATCATTGGATACCGTACTGCAAGGTGCTCTCCCCGTCAGAATTGAGGGATGAGATGATTGAGGAGATGAGGGAGCTGTTGGAGAGATATGAGAGACCTTAAGAGAGTCTTTAAAGAAGAAGTGGTTGCTGTTAAAAAGGAATTTAACCAATACCCCTTTAAATTTTTGAGTGAAAGGGCATTGGTTGCAGCATTATATTCTCGACTGTTAAAAAAATATAACCACAAAATAAATCTTAAATCTAACACTGTTGATGAAGTGTTAGGGCAAACAGAACTACGTAAAGGAACGAGAGTTCACTTAGAGGCCAATACCAAAGCCTTGCAGAATCAGAAGCGACAAAAAGTCGATATTTTGGTTATTGATAATAATGATGCAGAATTGCATGGATATTGCTATACGAAAGGAAACCCAAGCTCCAGATTTGAAGATGAGGAAGTGCTGATGGCCATTGAAGTAAAATTTTACAGAAGATTTCATTGTGAGAAATATGAAAAACGTTTCCGAAAAGCAGAGAAAACAAATTTTGAAGATACTATAGAAAAATTAAGGATAATCAAGAGCAAGAATGATAAGGCTCTATGTGCAATTGTGATTTTTAGTAATGCTCACATATCAGGATTAAGCGACTTTAAAAGTCGGGCCGAAAAATGTAATCTCTTTTGGTATCCAATTTTCAGAGAAATGGAGAAATGATGACATAGTTATGGTGGATTGAGTCCACGAGCTAAGGAATTCGAAAAGCATTATGTCATGTGGATAAAACGCTGAAAGTGGCTTTCGACACAGATAATATGGAGATTTCAATGAGCAGTCAAGGTTTAAAGGAAGAGGCTAAAGTTAAAGAGATTTTGCAAAAAAAATTTGGAAAGCTCACCAAACAAAAATTACCTGTAGGGCAGATCTTTAAAGAATATGACCTAGTTTCGACTGACAGACAAGTTGTAATCGAAGTGAAAAGTTATATACATAGAAATGATAGAGCTAAAAAAAATGGCTATGTAACTACTCGAAAACACAGGCTCATGTCTGCTTGTACGTACCTTCGTGCTGTTGATTGCAAAAGAAAAATATTGGCATTAACAGACACTCAGCTGTATATGCAATTCAAGATGGATATGGATATGGAAGGTCAGTTCCCTGATATTGAAATAATGTTTGTTGATACAACTCAACAAGAAGAGAGTTCAGTCAAAGAAGTTTTGATGCTAGAAAAATTTGCTAAGGCTCCAAACAAAACACTAAGAACTCTATTTGAAAGTGACTCAAAAGAAGGTGGAGAGATCGTGATTGAAAAAGATAACACAGTCAGAAGTCTTTTCCGTAATTATGATTATATGCCTGATGAAGTGAGGAGAAAACTGGATATCTATACACAATGTAAAAAAGAAGGTTTTAAGACGTCCGACCTGGCCAGGAAGTATAATGTAAGCTCTAGCGCTATTAATAATCATTGTAATTCAATAGAACACAGTTTAAAGAGGTCTGCCAATTCAGAATCTCCAGAATTTTTTTTCGAAATGTCACTACTTGCTATTGCGATGCTGGCGCGACCATTAAGGCAAGTGTTTGGAAACGAATTAAAAGCTACTCCAGAGAAAGTGTCAAGATTAGACCCTTTAGAACTCAAAAAAGGTAGTGGCATTGGAATAAAAAACTTAAAGCAGACAAAGGAAATTTTGCTTAGGTATAATGTACAGCATCTCATGCATCCAAACTGGGACTGTATCTAATCCTGACATCGGCACGAGGCGGTAAATATTTTTTGCCGCAAACTGTTCCTAAAAACTTTCAGGCTGAAAAGCGCTGCCTCTCAAAACACACTCTTAAGCTGAACCCACTGACACTCCCCTGTCACCAGCCCCTGCTACAATTGCTTAAAATTGCTGATTGTGGAGGTGTGTCATGTCTGGGCTGGCAGGGACTAACGAAAAAACCATCGAGGTTCTTCTCGATATCGCCGATTGGTATGGCAAGCAACGCAGAAAAGTCGAAAATGCAGTGATTCAAACCGCTGTTGATACCCTTCTTACGACCCAGCCTTTCAATGAATACGGCCTTGACGACAAGGAAATAAAAATTATAGCTATCCTTTTTGGCCGACTATTCGAAGAAGACAGTGACAAGCTGAAGGAGGCGCGTACGGTCCTGATGAGGCTTGAAGAGGACCGCAAGTCTTCCTTCCTCTTCATAAGAAG
>JADLDY010000020.1 GCA_020846435.1 Deltaproteobacteria bacterium | reverse complement strand
AGCATGGTGGTTATTAAATCTCTTTCAGACAAGGACAGGTGAACATATTCTCTTTTCGGCATAGCCACTTAGGATAGCATTTCCCTTTCTGCTGTCCCAAGTGTTGCACTTCGCTATTGAACCGGCGTTTTGATTTTTTTGTAGATTGGCAGAAAATTAAAAGAAATGTAGAGCGTTACAAAATCGAAATAAGTTTGCTCAACTCACTTATTGGCTCTAAAAACATCCGCTTCGATTTTTCTGAGCTAATTAAAAAATATCCTGAGGTTCTTCCTGTACTACCTTTAATTATCGCCGTCAGAGATGCAGCAATACACCTGATTGGCGATAATGAACTGACAAAAACCTTTCACTTTACAAAAAGAGTTCCTTCCAATTCTGACCTTAAGGACATCATCTTCTTCGCCGATCGTTCAGGAATTCTAAATCTTTTTTCCGATTTTAAAATAAAAGATCTAAGAGACTATCTTCTTGGCGTAGAAGTTGGCATGGATACAAACGCAAGAAAGAACCGCAGTGGTTATGCAATGGAATTGGCTGCAAAGCCGTACATTGAATCTCTTAAAAAAGAAATTCCCGATGTAGATATAGAATTTTTTAAAACTTTTAAATATATTGGACAAAAATATAAGATCAACATTCCTAAAAATCTCCTGAACAGAAAAACTGATTATGTTGTCAGAAAAGGCAAAACTTTTATAAATATAGAGGTCAATTATTTTGACGGGCAAGGCTCAAAACCTCAGGAAATCGTAGATTCCTATATAAATAGGCAAAATGAGCTTTATGAGGCTGGCTGGAAATTTATATGGGTTACGGATGGACGAGGCTGGAAAGATGGAATAAATCAAATAACAAAAGGTTTCTCAGAAATTGACTACCTCCTTAATTTATCTTTTGCTAAAAAAGGACTTTTAAATAAGGCGGTTCTATCTATTTAAAACCTTCCCTGTCTCTCCTCTCTTTATCTCCTACACCTCCGCCCCGATTGCAGCCGCTTCCGCCTTTTTTTCTTTCCTCTCCAAAATCCTTTTTCTCCAGTTCATGAACGGCCTGTCGACGAGGTTGTAGATTACGAAAGATGCCGCCGTGACAAACACGAAATAGAGAACAAAGACAAAGAGGAAACCGGCCGTATCTGTACCAGGTTGCGTTAAAAGGGCTTTCAGCCACTGGTGTGTCAGGCCCAGGATAAGGATGTGGTAGAGGTACATCGTGTAGCTGTATTTGGAGACGATTGAAAATACCTTCTTGAACGGCAGGTATCTGCCCGCGTCAAACGACACCAGAGCCAGTATCAAAGCCGAAAAACCCACGCCAGTCAGCGTGAACTGCCAGCAGACATTGAAGTAACCAGTTCCGAAGCCTCCATAAGCAAAGCACAGCCCGAGGCATAAGGCGGCGACCAGCGCGAGCGCCGACTTCCAGGCAGTCGAAAACCTTCCCCTGAAACTGATGAATAAAAACGCGGCCAGCGCGCCGACGAGCAGATTATCGAACCGGATGTGGAAAGGCGCGAGATAGCTCGACCAGAACTCTTTCCCTGGCTCATAAGTCATGAACCTCAAGGCTATGCCGACGAGAGCAAGGGCGCCCAGCGCGACAGGCAGGCAGCTGCTGTTTTCTTTTTTCCTTCTGGAATACAAGAAAAAAATCACGACAGGCAGGGCGATGTAGAACTTCTCCTCGACAGCGAGCGACCAGTAGATGCCGTTGTACATCATCTGGCCTGATTGTATGTAGTCCTGGAGATAAAAGACATGAACGATAAAATCATTGAAGACATGGCTGTTTTCGAGGATGAAAAAACCGTTCACGAAAGAAAAGAAAACCACGAAAACGGCTATCGCGAAAAAATAGGGCGGAAGTATCCTGAATGACCTTTTGACGAAAAACCTTTTGAAGCAGAACTCCCTGTCAGCGCACTCCTCTATTATCTGCCCGCCGATGAGAAAGCCGCTCAGCGCGAAGAACAGGTCTACCCCGTGCCAGCCCCATGAAAAAAAAGACACGAAGGCGCCTTCCGACCCCTTCAGATAAAGGTCGAAAAAGTGCCTCATCAGCACGAGCGTTATAGCCATGGCCCTTACAAAGTCCAGCTCAGGATAATGCCGCCTGAAGAGAATGCGCCTGTACCCCTTTGTCCAGGAAGCGAGTCTAAAGCGTCAAGCATTGTTTCACGCTTGCCACATTAGCACGCCATCCCAAACAAAAGACCTGTACACTATGACAGCACGGCTGAACACTGGAGGGAATGAAAGGCGAGATTCTTCGGTCGCTACGCTCCCTCAGAATGACAACAGGTTTTTAATCCCCCTCTTTTTTAAAGAGGGGCGGAGGGAGGTTATTCATGAGACCAACTAATCCCCCTCAGTCCCCCTTTAGAAAAGGGGGATGAAAGCCGGTTTGCGCTCGATGTGGATTTTCAGGCTGCTCAAAAAGCTCCTCTGCTGGACTGCGAAGAGAGCGCGGAATGCGGCATACTCTTCATGTACGCCACAATTACGAGCGACGCTGACAACAACGCAGATGGACTTTTTGTGCGGCCTGTCAGACCTTCTCGTACGGGTCGAACAGCTTCTTATACTCATCGAGCGCGAACCTGTCGGTCATGCCGGCCATGTAGTCGCAGATGGTGCGCTCCACTCCATACTTCGCCATCGAAACGGCAGTCTTGGGCGGCAGGAGCTTTGGCTCCCTCAAATAGACCGAGAAGAGGTTCCTTAAAATGCGCCTCGCCTTGTCAGCCATCCTCACGACCCTGTGATGGCTGTAGAGGTTGTCTTTCAGGAACCTCTTGAGTTCCCTGTTCTTCGCCTCCATGCCGAGGCTGAAAGTGGCGATGTTGCCCTTTCTCTTCCTCACCGCCTCGAGGCTTCCTATGCCCTCTTCCTCGATTATCGACCCAATGGTCGCGACCAGGTCTGTTACCTGCGCGTTTATGATGCGGATTATGGTCTGGGATTTCAACACCTTGAAGTCTTCATTCGGGAAATGCCTCTTTACGTCCTGGAAGTGCTCCCGCCACAGCTCGACCTCATCCATCTGGCCGGGCTCGAGCATCTCGGAAGAAAGTCCGTCATCCATGTCGTGGTTGTTGTAGGCTATCTCGTCGGCTATGTCGACTATCTGGGCTTCGAGGCACGAAGACAGACCCTTTTCATACTCCTGGTTCATGCCTGGCCTGTCGTGCTCGGATGAGTGCTTTATTATGCCCTCCCTCACCTCAAAGGTGAGGTTCAAGCCGTTGAAGCCGGGGTACTTCCTCTCAAGCTCCTCGACTATGCGAAGGCTTTGCGAGTTATGCTCGAAACCGCCGAAACCCTCCATCAGGTGGTTTAACGCGTCTTCCCCGGTGTGTCCGAAGGGCGGGTGACCGAGGTCATGCGCCAGGGCTATGGCCTCGGCAAGGTCTTCATTGAGCCCGAGGGCCCTCGCTATTGTCCGGGATATCTGGGCGACCTCTATGGTGTGGGTGAGCCTTGTCCTGTAATGGTCGCCCTCGTGGTACACGAATACCTGAGTCTTGTACTCAAGCCTGCGGAAGGCGTGGGAATGTATTATCCTGTCCCTGTCCCGCTGGAATGGGGTGCGGAAGGGGTGCTCTGCCTCATCGTGCTTCCTGCCGCGCGTCTCGGCAGACTTCGCGGCATAGGGCGCGAGCCTCTGGGATTCAAGCTCGGAATAGTTTGTAACATTTGTCATTTGACAATTCCCCAAAAAGTAATAAACTTGAAGTTATGAAAACTATCTTCCTGATATTCACCGCGTTCATCATTGCAGGTTGCTCAGTATTTCCCAAAAGCATCACGTCTGATGTCAACCGGGAAGTGACCCTTGAGCAGGTACAGACCAACCCGGCAAACCACACTGGCCAGAAGGTACTCTGGGGCGGCATTGTCCTGACCTCGGAAAACCTCGAAAAATATACGCAAATCGAGGTCCTCGAATCCGAGCTGTCCTTTGACGAGCGCCCCTATAACGGCGCGTCCAGGGGCAGATTCCTCATTCAGTCGCCCGGCTACCTCGACACCAACATCTTCACCAAGAACAAGAGAGTATCTGTCGTCGGCACCATAAAGGGCATTGAGACCGGGAAAATTGGCAAGATGGACTACCGGTACCCGGTCGTCGAGCCTCTGGACATACGCGTATTCGAGCCCACGCCCGACCGCGGTGAATATGAGTACCCGTACTACCCGCAGATGTACGGCCCGTACTACCCTTACAGCCCGTTCTACCCGTATGGCCCTTACAGCCCCTACGGCCCGTACAGGAACCCGTACTACCCGTATCCGTATCCCTTCCCCTGAGATGACCCCTCAAGGTTGACCCGACTGCTCTCATAAAGCCGTCAGCTTTCAAGCTGACGGCTTTTGTTTTTCAACGGGTGCTGAAAACGGGATTGCGCCCTTCGCCCGCAATGACAGCAACCGCTACTTCGGGCCGCAGCCGTCCTTGGTGCTCCTCAAAAAAGCCATGTACTCGTCGTAGTAATCGTCCATGAACTCGAAGACGTCCTTGCCGTCGGTGTCGATCCCTTTTTTTATCTTGAGGAACTCCTTGAAGGTCATGGCTTCTCCTGAATTCTGCTTATAGAACGGTAGATTATGGGGTCCTTGACCCCGGCTTCACTGAAACCCCGGAGCCTCAAAAGGCATGAGTCGCACTCAGCGCAAGCCTCATCCTCGTCCCTGTAACACGACCATGTCAGGTTCAGAGGCGCGCCGAGCTCAAGGCCTTTTTTCACTATATCAGATTTCCTCATTTTAATTAGCGGAGTTATTATCCTGATCGCGCTCCCGGGGCGCGTGCCCAGGGCCGCCGCCTTTTCAAAGGCGTCGAAGAACTCCCGGGTGCAGTCCGGGTAGCCTGAACCGTCCTCCTCGACAGCGCCTATGTAGACCTCGTGAGCGCCCAGTACCTCGGCCCAGGATATCGCTATGGCCAGAAGGTGCGCGTTTCTGAACGGGACATAGGTGACAGGTATGCCGGAGGAGCCGAGGGAGCCCTTCGGGACCTCTATCTTTCTGTCGGTCAGGGCCGAGCCGCCTATTGCCTTGAGGTGGCTGATGTCGACTGAAAGCCGCTCCCTGGCGCCGTAAAAATCAGCTATCTCATTGAAAGACCTGAGCTCCTTCCCTTCGGTCCTCTGGCCGTAATTGACATGGAGAAAGGCAACTTCGCCCTTTTGCGCGGCTATGGCCGCTGTCACGCAGCTGTCCATGCCGCCGCTTAAGAGAACTATCGCCTTTGGTTTCATAGGTAAAATTAAATCACAGAGCCCAAAAAGGCTCAATCAAAAACTGCCCTGAAGACTTCCAGCAGGTTTTCTGCGAGGGTCCTTTCAGCCTCAACGACGAGATGCGGGCCGGGGATCTCTTCAAAAGAAGCCTTTTTCCCGAGGTATATCCGCCAGTCCGCGTCAGAGACATTACCTGCTTCCCATCTCCTCTCATCGAGCCTCGCCCTCACGGTCGCGTTAGAAGCCACGCACTCTATTACATGCACCGTCGCGCCGGCAGCAACTGCCGCGTCCATGACCTTTTTCAGATACCTCCTCTTCGAGAAGGTCGCGTCCGTTACGACGGAGCGCCCCTGCCTCAAAAAGCCCTCTGCCCTTCTGGCGAACTCGGCATAGGTCCTCTCCGTGAAATGCTCTGAGTATATGCCCTCTCCGAATTGCTCGAACTCTATCTCTTCAGGCTTGCGGCCGGCGAGCTCCTTTCTCACGACATCAGACATGAGGTGGACAAAGCCGGTACGCTCGCAAACGCCCTTCGCTATCGTGGACTTCCCGGTGCCCGGGAGCCCGCAGACGATAATAAGAGCCGGCTTCGCCTTGCCTGAGACGTAAAGGCCTGAGAGATAAAAATGGTAGATGGCTGAAAGAAGCGCGTCAGAGCGCGCCTCGTCCCCGACCTCCTCTTCGAAGGCCTTGAAGCTCTCGACCTTTCCCCTGACGTACGCGCGGTAGCATTTGTAAAAATCGAGGAGCATCTTTCCCTCGGCGTCTCCTGTGGCACTGAAGTACTCAGAGTCGAAGAGGGCGGAGAGGTCTTGCCTGTTATGGAAATCGAGGTCCATTGAAAGGAAGGCTTGGTCAGCGACAACATCGGAGAACCTGAAACGCTCGTTGAACTCTATGCAGTCTATTATCTCTATGCCGTCTTGAGCGAAGACGTGCTCGGAGTGGATATCGCCGTGGCAGTCCCTTATGAAGCCCTTCTCTACCCTTCTCCTCAAGAGCGCGGAGTTGGCTTCGATAAACGAGCCAGTATACTCCTTTATCCTGATGAAGAGCCCCTGGCCTATCGTCTTGCCGATGAATCGCTCTGTCTGGCTGAAGTTCTCCGCCGTGTTCCTGGCTATTGCCTCAGGCAAGCCGAACCCTGAGATATGAGCATCTGTTCCGGCGTTCTCATGGAACGCGGCGATCGTGGCGCCGAGGCGCCTTATGAACTCCTCAGTGACTGCCCCGGCCTCTATCATGCGCCTGAGGCTCATTTCTTCCGGGAGCCGCTTCATCTTTACGGCGTACTCGAGAGCTTCGCCATCGCCGCCAAGCCGGAAACTGCCGTTTTCGCGCGTTATGGCGATGACTCCAAGGTAGACGCGAGGCGCGAGCCTCCTGTTGAGCCTTACCTCCTCGTCACAGTAAAAGCGCCTCGCCTCAAGAGAGGTAAAATCAAGGAAGCCAAAGTTGACGGGCTTTTTTATCTTGTAGACGAATTCATCGGTGAAAAGGAGATAGGAGACATGAGTTTGCCTGAGCTCCGCCCTGCCGGGATCGGAAGGGCGTGCTGCCGGGTCGAGGAGGGCCTTTATCAACTCAGGCAGGCCTTGCGAAAGCGCGCCCTTATCCATCTTCGAGGATGTACAGGCCGGGCAGCCCCCTGTAGCGCTCCTTGTAGTCCATGCCGTAGCCGACGACAAAGCCGTCTCCCATCTCATGGCCGACGAAATCAACGGGAAGCCCGGGAGCGCCGCCCTTCCTCTTGAGGAGGGCGCAGAGCATTATCGACCTCGCACCCCTTGCTCGGAAGTACTCGACGAGCACGGCCGCGGTATGCCCCCTGTCTATGATGTCCTCGACGATGACGACAGCGCGCCCCTTGAGGTCTGCGGTTATATCGCGGAGGATCAAGACCTCGTTTGACGGCGTATCGCGCATCCCGTAGCACGCGGTCTGGATGAAGTCTATCTCGTGGTCTTCCCCGAGCTTCCTCGACAGGTCGGCGAGAAAGACGAAAGAGCCCTTGAGCACGCCGACCAGCACGGCCTCTTCGCCGTTGAGCGTTGAAGCGATCTCAGAAGCGAGGCGGCCGACTATTTCATCTATTTTCTCAGGCGTAAGGTAAGGCTTTAGTCCCATTGTCAAAAGACCCTTTTTTCTAAGAGCATATAATCACGGCCAACGCCTGTCAAGGAGGAGTTTGTCTTGAATTGACCGGTACGCTGTGCTAAATATAATGCAAAAGCAAAACCTGGCCGCCCCTCCTCAAGGAGCGGGCTTCAAACCTGAAGGAACGGATTTTTTTAATGATAATCCAGTGCGATAAATGCGCGACACGGTTCAGGCTCGACGACTCGCGCATCACCCCCAGCGGCGTAAAAGTACGCTGCACCAAATGCGACAATGTCTTTATCGTGACCCCGCCTCCGCCTCCTGAGGAGGTCCAGGTCGAGGAACTCTTCGGAGTAGCCCCCGGCATGGATGAAAAATCGCAGACAACAGGCGAAAAAAACCTCCAGAGCAAGGCCATGCCGCCAAAACGCAAAGAAGACGACAGACACCTTGCCTTTGACTTCGACAGCGAAGTCACGAGGGAGGATATATTCAAGCCAACGGCCGGCTCAGGCACAGACGAGGCCCCGGGCTTTGACATGGGCCTGGCGCCTGAAGAAGAAAAGCCCGGCCAGAACAAGAAGCTCACCCTCGACGGCCTGGACTTTTCCTTCAGCGAAGACCGCTCAGGCGAAGAAAAGGAAGACAGCTCGTGGCTGTCTTCCTCAGCTAAAGACTCTGTTGAAGACCCTGACGAAGACCCGTTCGCCGGGGCTTTTGACGAGCCTGTGGCCTCAAAAGAGCCGACTGAAGAAAAAGTCGGCTTTGGCGTTGGCTTGAGCGCCGGCGCCCCCGGCGCCCCCGGTGCCACCAGTGCCACCAGTGCCATCGATGACGACAAGACAGACTTTGACTTCGGTTTCGACGCCCCTCCCGGTGAAGACGAAAAAGATGACGAGCCTTCAGCCCCAAAGCCAGCCGAAGAAAAAGAGGCAGCTGAGCCTGAAGAGGAAAAACCGGCAAAGGCCGAAAATGTGATCCCTTTCTCAGCCGCGGCCGCCTATACGAGGGAAGCCGAAGCCACGGCGCCTTCCGAGCTTGACGAGGACGATACAGAACAAAAGGGCGAAGCCTTCAAAACGGTGCTCTCAAAGACCATTGAAAATGACTCTCCCCTGTCCTTTGGAGCCTCTGAAGAAGATGAAGAAGGGGAACAGGAGATCGAAGAAGAAGACGAACCCAAAGAGCGAAAGCTTGGCCAGCCCAGAATGGGCGCGATTATCGCGGCCCTGATAATAGTCCTCGGCGGCGGCATCATCTACTTTACCGGCGTCATAGACAAGCTCACGCAGATTTTGATGCCGCCTTCCGCGGCCAAAGTGGTCGAGATAGAATCGATAAAGGGCTTTTACGAGGAGAACAAGAACTTCGGCAAGCTCTTCGTCATAGACGCGAGGGTCAAGAACATAACCGACGAGCCGCAGGCGGTAAAAGCCGCAACAGGCGTTGTTTATGACGACAGCGGAGACAAGATCGCCGAAAAGTCCGTCTCCCCCGGCAGAATAGTATCGATAGACGACATCAGAAACCTCCAGAAAGAAGAGCTCGAACGGGCGTTCAGGGACCCTTCCGGCGGAATAATACCTCCGAAGGGCAGCGTGCCGGTCATGGTCCTTTTCATTGAAGTCCCCGAAGGGCTTTCCGAATTCGGCGTCGACATAGTAAGGTAAGGGGGCCCTCCCCTTGCCTTCCCGAAAGACCGGTTTTCCTGATGCCTGACATCGAGGCTCTGGCAGCAAAACTCCTGATCGACATCTCAGCCCTCCCTGAGGAGCGGATGAGGCTCGCCCTGCTGTGCAAAACCCTCAAAGCCCTCGCGCCTGAAAAAAGCGCGAAGGTTCTGGATTCCATCTACTCAAGAAGCCTCGAAGACAAGACAGCCACGATAATCCGCTCCCTGATGGTCAACGACGACGCTCTCCACAGCCAGCTGGGGGATGCCTCGTACAACTCCATCTACCTCGCCGCCTTGAGGCTCGGTTTTGTCAGAATATCGCGTCTTTTTACCGAGTTCGAGCCGCACAAGAAAGGCGTAAGCGGCTACGAGGAAGAAGAGTTCATAAAGATGGAACACCTGACGCTCGGCGAGAGGAGGGCCCTTTCCAAAAGCTCTCTCAAGAAGAACCTGGACATGCTCCTTTCAGACCCTGACCCCGTAGTTATAGGCAACCTCCTCAACAACCCGCGCGTAACCGAAAGGGAAGTCCTGAAAATTGCCTCGAAGAGGCCCAACTCCGCGAGCGTCCTGAAGCTCCTGGCCCTGCACGCGAAATGGTCAAAAAGGTACGATGTAGCCAAGGCCGTGACCCTGAACCCCTACACGCCTACAAGGGTATCCATAGCCCTGCTTGAAAAGATGCTCACGCAGGACTTGTCAGCGATAGCCGAAGACGGCACCATACACCCGGAAATAAGGGAAACAGCGAAGGAACTGCTTGGAAAAAGAGGGCACAAAGGGAAGGAACAGTAACGGTAAGAGGCTTATTTATCTAACTTTTCCTTGTTTTCCTTGGAAGAGTCGGCGTCCTCGCTCGAGGACTTCTTGAAGTTCTTTATGGCCTTGCCCAAACCAGAGCCTATCTCCGGGAGCTTTCCAGCCCCGAACAAGACCATGATGATGACGAGTATTACTATAAGCTCTGTTGTCCCGAGCCCGAACATTGTATAACCCCGCGATAAAGTGTAAAATATCTGTTTGTGATTCTCTTATAAATCTTGACAGAATTAAGACCCTATGTCAATTAAAACTTTCCCAGGAAAAGAGCAGTCAGCTTTCCTTATATTCCTTATACTTTCGGCACTTATGCACGCTGGAATATGGGGGGCTCTGCGCCTTCTGCCCTCCGGCGGGCAGACGCGCCCGCAAACGCAAAAGCCGCCCATAATGGTCGATGTCGTTGACCTGCCGCCTGCCGCCCCTTCCGAGCTATCACCCTCGAGGTCAACCCCGACCCACGCCGCCCAGAGGGAGCAGAGCGTTAAAAAAGAGAGCTGGCCCGCACCGATGCCCAGAAACCTTGCGCCTGCCCCGGCAAAACAGCCATCCCCGTTGCCCCACGCGAAACCGGCCCAGAGCGAAAAGAGGGCAACTATCGGCAACGGGCAGGTTGTAAAGGAAAGAGGCCTCGGCCCGGCCAGCCCTCCCAGTCCAATCGAAGAGCCGGTTAAGGCGGAAACAGTCCAGAAACCGATTGATATTGCGAAAGAGGGCGCGAGCCAGTGGCCAAAGACAGCCGAAGGGCCTTCCCGGCCGACCCTCTTCCCGACCGACGACCGCATAGCCGAGCTCGCGCGAAAATACGAAACAGACGCGCCTAAGGGAGAGGTCGGCAAGACGCTTTCGCTCAATACTTCCGAGCTCAGGTACCAGAAGTACCTGATGGACATGAAGAGCAGGATTGAGTTTTACTGGGAGTATCCGTCGCTTGCCTCAAGGAACGGCTGGCAGGGCAACCTCAAGATCAACTTCAGGATAAACAAGGACGGGTCTGTCTCTGATGTCTCGCTCGAGAGGTCTTCAGGCTACCCCATGCTCGACGACGCGGCCATGACGGCCGTGAGGCTCGCCGCCCCTTTTCCGCCATTCCCCGGCAACTTCACCATTGATGACCTAAACATAAAGGGGCTGTTCACTTATCACCTGATTTCTCCTGCGGGGAGGCCGTAAGGATGATAACAAGTAATAAAATCCATGACTGAAGTATTAAATATTTCAAACTTTACAGAACTTCTTCCAAAGAGTTCCACAAGGCCTTTCATTGCTTTTTCTGACTCTAACCAGAAATTTGTGATCAAAGCATTACTCAATTCCACATCACGAAAAAGAATAGTCAGTGAATATCTTATTGGCGCGTTAGCAGAGAAAATCGGTCTTTGCAGGCCTAAGGCTTATTTAGCAACACTAACTGAGGCAACAATTAAAAAACTGAGCAATGCCTCTATTAAAGTCATTACACCAGATTGCGTTGCATTAGAGTTTGTTGAAGGGCTAACAGAAGTTCCATCTTTGTTTTATACTGATGATATGAAAAAAAATGCTTCCTTAATCAGCTTCTCAGAATTAAACCATGCACATATCTCTAAATTCTTTTGTCAGCCAGAAAACCAAACCATGTTCTATGGTAATGCGCTTTTCGAAGTTTGGCTGTTGTTTGCCGATAATCATTCTGATACCTTATTCAAAAGAACAGATGGAACGCCATTATTTCTTGATGGATCGCATGCCTTTGGTTATGAAGACAATTTCGAAAATTTAAGTCATTCTTTTGACAAAAGCAATTCATTTCCAGTTTCGGGTAATTTAGAAGGGATATTGCGTAACAAAAACTTTTTTAAAGAATGGTTCATCAAAATAGATTCCATCGAGGAATCTATTTTGATTTCCGTGCTCGACAGCATACCAGAACGGCTACTTTTTTCAGCAGAAAAGGAAGCGCTTTTGACATTCCTTACCATAGAACGAAAAAAATTCATTAAAATATGGACTTATAGAATACAAAACAATCTTTTATAAAGTTTGAGATGCGCGCTTTTAGTAGGGTAGGTTGGGTTAGCGTAGCGTAACCCAACAACGCTTGTCATACGGGAATCCGAAAGCGACGAAGAATATTGTAAAGCAGATTCTTCGCTGCGCTCAGAATGACATAATAAGAAAAGCCCGCTTTCGCGGGCTTTTGTCTTTCTATGTTATTTATAGCTATCTCTAAAAATTAGATATTTTTTCCGAGGTCGAGGAAGGGTGGAAGTAAAAAGCGGAGCATATATGAAAATATGTGAGCATTTTTACTTCCAGCCTGACGAAGAGATCGGGAAAAATATCTAATTTTTAGAGACAGCCTGCTATTTCTTCCACCTAAGGATCGGCTCTCTTGCCGCCCTTGTCTCATCGACCCTTCTTATCTTCGTCTTGGTCGGAGCTTCCTTCAATATCTGCGGGTTGGTCTTGGCCTCTTCCGCTATCGTCTTCATCACATCTATAAACCTGTCGAGCGTGTCGATCGTCTCAGTCTCTGTCGGCTCTATCATTATCGCGCCGTGGACGACCAGCGGGAAATAGACCGTCGGCGGATGATAGCCGTAGTCTATGAGCCTCTTGGCTATGTCCATGGTGGAAACCCCGCAGCTTTCCTGAAACTTGTCGGAGAAAACCGCCTCATGCATGCAGGGCTCGTCAAAGGCGAGGTGGTATGTGCCCTTGAGCCTCTCTTTTATGTAGTTGGCGTTCAATATCGCCGCTTCGGTCGCGCGCTTCAATCCAACGCCGCCCATGCGCCTTATGTAGCTGTACGCCCTCACCATGATGGAAAAGTTGCCGTAGAACGACTTCATCCTGCCGATGGTCTTGGGCCTGTTGAAGTCGAGGCTGAACTTTCCGTTCTCCTTCTTTATCCTCGGGCAGGGCAGGTATGGCTCTAACGCCTTGCCTACGCAGACAGGGCCGCTTCCAGGCCCGCCGCCGCCGTGAGGGGTGGAGAAGGTCTTGTGAAGGTTCAACTGCACGACATCGACTCCGATGTCGCCGAGCTTGACGAGGCCCATGATGGCGTTCAAATTCGCGCCGTCGCAGTACATCAGGCCGCCCTTTGAATGGACGACTTCTGCTATCTCTTTTATGTTCTTCTCAAAAAGCCCTATAGTGTTGGGGTTTGTGAGCATGAGCCCGGCAGTGTCTTCGTCCATCACAGCCTTGACCATCTCGACAGTCAGCGCGCCCTTGCCTTCGGTCTTCACCGGCACCACTTTAAAGCCAGCGAGGTGCGAACTCGCAGGGTTGGTGCCGTGCGCCGTGTCAGGGATTATTATCTTTGTGCGGGGCTTTCCCTTGGCCTTGAAGTAAGCGGCCATCATGAGAAGGCCGCAGAGCTCGCCATGCGCTCCGGCAGAAGGCTGAAGAGTGACGGCCTCAAGGCCGGTTATCTCGGAGAGATAGGCCTCGAGCGAGTGCATGAGCTCGAGGGCTCCCTGCGACAAGTCTTCTGGCTGGTACGGGTGAAGCTGAGCAAAGCCGGGAAGGCGCGAGGCCGCCTCGTTTATCTTGGGGTTATACTTCATGGTGCAAGAGCCGAGCGGATAAAAGCCGGAATCAAGCCCGAAGTTCCACTGCGAGAGCCTCGTGTAATGGCGCACGGCGTCCATCTCGGAGAGGTCGGGAAAGCCTTCGATGTCGTCCCTCAGAAACTTCTGTCCGAGCGTCTTCTTCGGGTCTGATTCAGGCACATCGGAATGCGCGGGGCCTATGCCGACCCTGCCTGGGGACGATTTTTCAAATATGAGAGGCTCGTCTAAAACAAGCCCTTTTGTGCCGTTTGATTCCATCTTCGGTTTCTTTCTCTGATTTACTTTAACGCCGCGGCCAGAGCGTCCATCTCCTCTTTCGAGTTCATCTCTGTTGCGCAGATGAGGAGGTGGTTGCCAAGCTCGGGATAATATTTCTCCAGGTTAAGCCCGCCGATTATCTTCTTCTCGAGGAGCTTCTTTAAAACTCCGTCTGGCGAGCCTTTTACTTTCACGGTGAACTCGTTGAAGGTCGGCGAGGTGAAGGCCGCCTCAACGCCTGATTCCTTGAGCTTCTTCTTAAGGTACTCGGCCTTCGAGAGGTTCAACGCCGCAAGCTTCCTTAAGCCGCCGGAGCCGAGGCTCACCATGTGGACGGAAGCCGCCAGGGCGCACAGGCCGTGGTTCGTGCAGATGTTCGAGGTCGCCTTCTCTCTTCTTATGTGCTGCTCCCTCGTCGCGAAAGTCAGGCAGAACGCGCGCCTGCCCTCTTTATCGACGGTCTGGCCGATGAGGCGTCCGGGCATCTGGCGTATGAACTCGGTCTTTGTCGCCATGAAACCGAGATAAGGCCCGCCGTAGCTCAGGGAATTGCCGAACGACTGGTTCTCGCCGACCGCGATATCGCAGCCGCAATCTCCGAGGGACTTCAAAAGGCCGAAGGAGACAGCCTCTGTCACGGCGACGACGAGCAGAGCTTTTTTCTTGTGGACTACTCCCGCTATCGCCTCGATGTCCTCGAGAGAGCCGAAGAAGTTGGGGTGCTGAATTACTACGCAGGCGGTCTTGTCGGAGATGGCCGACTCTATGGCATCGAGCGAAGTCGCGCCGGTCGTGGCCGAATAATCTATCGTTGAGAGGTGGTCGCCGGTTCCCGTCAGATAAGTAGCGACGGTCTCCCTGTACTCGGGGTGCAGGGCGTTTGCCAGGACTATCCCTTCCCTGTTGGTTATCCTCTTTGCCATGAGGCACGCCTCGGCAACTGCCGTCGCGCCGTCATAGAGAGAGGCGTTGGCGACATCCATGCCTGTCAGCTGGCATACAAGGGTCTGGTACTCGAATATGGCCTGAAGAGTGCCCTGCGAAAGCTCGGGCTGATAAGGCGTGTATGAGGTGTAAAACTCCGAGCGCGAGATGATGGCGTCGACCACGGACGGTATGTAGTGGTTGTACGCGCCAGCGCCCAGGAAGCTCGAATACTCTTCAACCGTCGAGTTCTTCGAGCTCAAGGCCTTCATGTGGCCGAGGAGCTCCTGCTCCGAGAGCCCGTCAGGGATGGCAAGCGGCCCTTTAAGCCTGGACGCGGCTGGAAGCTGGGAGATGAGCTCTTCTACTGACCCGGCTCCAACCGCTTTGAGTATCTTTTCTATGTCTTTAGCGGTATGGGGGATGTACGGCACAGCGGCTTACTTCTCTTCTTCTATGAACTTCTGGTACTCGTCGGCTGTGAGAAGATCCCCGAGCTCGCCGGTGTTTGCTATCTCTACCTTTATCATCCAGGCGTCGCCGTACGGGTCTTCGTTTATGGCTTCCGGACTGTCGACTATCGCGTCGTTTACTTCGGTAACGCTGCCGGAGAGCGGCGCGTAAAGGTCGGAGACGGCCTTAACTGACTCGACCACGCCAAAGGGCTCGTGCTTGGTGACGGTCGCGCCTTCCTGTGGAAGCTCCACATAGACCACGTCTCCAAGGGAGTCTTGAGCGTAATCGGTTATGCCGACCGTTGCGATATTGCCTTCGACCTTAACCCATTCGTGCTCCTTGGTGTACTTAAGGTCCTTCGGGAACTCCATAGTAAATCTCCTTTCAACTCGTAGATAAAACTCTGATTATTTTCTGTAAAATGGCAAAGGGACGACCTGGGCCTTCGCGGCCCTCCCTCTTATGACTACTTCAACTTCCGTGCCGGGGGCCTTGAGTTTTGTTGCCACAAAGCCCGTGCCTATGCCTGCCTTTAATGAAGGGGAGGATGTTCCGCTTACGACTTCCCCTGTCTTTTTACCGTTTGAATGTATCTCGTAGCCTGCTCTCGGTATGCCCGCGTCTATCATCTTAATGCCCACGAGAGCCCTTTCGGTCCCGTTGGCGGCCTGCTTCTCAAGGACTTCCCTTCCAAGGAAGTCCTTGGTGAACTTTACGTATTTGCCGAGCCCTGCTTCTATGGGCGTTATCTCGTCCGACAGCTCGTGTCCGTAGAGCGGGTAACCCATCTCGAGCCTCAGGGTGTCCCTCGCGCCAAGCCCGATTGGGGCTATGCCAAAGGGCTTTCCAGCTTCCATCAGGGCCTGCCATACGGCCGGAGCGTCGCTCGGGTCGAGGTATATCTCAAAGCCGTCCTCGCCGGTGTAGCCCGTCCTTGAGACAACGGCCTCTATCTCGCCGAGGAGGAGCCCCATGTGGAAACGGAATGTCTTTATCTGGCCGGGATCGATGTCCAGGAGAGGCTTCATCACCTCAACCGACTTCGGCCCCTGTATCGCTATCTGGCTGTATATGCCGCTCAAATCCTCTATGACGAGGTCCGGGAACTGCTCTTTTTTCTGGACCTGCTTGAACCAGTCGAGCACCTTGGCGGTGTTCGAGGCGTTCACGACAAAGAGGTAGCGGTCGATGTTGAAGCGGTAGACTATCGTGTCGTCCACCACAGAGCCGTCCTCGCGGCACAGAGGCGAGTACTGGCACTGGCCGTCGGTCACGCGCTCTATGTCGTTGGTCATCACGAACTGAACAAAGTCTATGGCGCTGTCGCCTGAGACTTCGATCTCGCCCATGTGGCTGACGTCAAAGAGGCCGCACGAGGTGCGCACTGCCAGATGCTCGTCGATGACCCCGGTGTACTGGACAGGCATCTCCCACCCGGCAAAATCCACCATCTTGGCGCCGAGCGCTTTGTGTATGTCGTATAAAGGAGTTTTCTTCAGCACTAAAATAAGAAAAAAGCTTAAAAAGCCTTTAAAATCTCCATCAGTATTTGCAGACAATTTGAATATTACCAAACGGCCGGGAAATGTCAAAGAAAAAAACCGGACTTCTGTCAAAGTTTTTGCCGGGCCCTGTCTGCCTGGTTTTTCTGGTATCCTGACAGTGTACAAAATCGAAAGGCAAAAGAATGGAACTCGAAGATGCCGTAATAAGGGCCGCACGCGCTCCGGGCGTGAAAAGCGTCATGCTCCTCGGCAGGACAGACGCCGGAAAGACGACCATCGCCTCGATGCTCGGGAGCGTCCTTTCAAAGGAAAACCCGACAGGCCTTCTCGACCTCGACATGGGGCAGGCCAGGGTCGGCCCGCCGACGACTATCTCCTGGGGGATTATGGAAGACAGCTTCAATGGCCGGGAGGGGATAAAGGCTCAAGACATCTACTTTACCGGGGCCCTGAGCCCTCCAGGCAACATGCTGCCCGGCCTGACTGGCGCGGCCCTCCTCATGGACAGGGCCATGGCGAGGTGCGAAAAACTCATCATCGACACGACCGGCCTTGTTACTGGCCCTGCAGCCCGGGCCTACAAGCTCTACAAGATAGACCTTTTAAAGCCCGACGTCATTCTGGCGGTGCAGGAACAAGATGAGCTCGAGCACATACTCTCCCCATACCGCCTCATGGACAGCCCGGTCATTATAAGGATAAAGCCTTCTCCACTTTCAAGGGTAAGAAGCATGGCGGAGAGGGCTGATTTCAGGGCAAAAAGGCTCAAAACCTTCTTCGAGGGCTCAAGGGTCTTTGAAGTCGACCTTGAAAAAACCGGGGTCAGAAGCACGAATACCTCTCAAGAGGGGCCGCTTGAAGGCAGGCTCATATCATTCAGGGACAGCGCTGGCGCTGACCTTTCCCTGGGCGTGATCGAAAAAGCCGGGATTGAAAAAAGCACCCTCCTTGTACGCTCGCCGCTCTCGCCAGAAGCCAGGTACGCCTGCGTCGTTATAGGGTCAGCGAGCATGCCTCTTGAGGCTTCAGGGCCCAAGACAATCTCAGACCCTTGAATCCTGCTGACAGGGCTTTTTCCTTAATCTTCGGGCGACCTCATCCTTTTCCTTCCTGAGCGGCGCTTTTCCGTGGTAGAATACTTCGATGCTCAAGCATACCTTCTGTCATGTGCCCGGCATAGGGCTTAAAACAGAGCGCAGGCTCTGGGATAACGGCGTCCTCGATTGGGACACGCCCCTGGGACACGTGCGCCTCAAGAGGACCTCAGCAGAGGCCATAGACGCGCTCCTGGACGCCTCCCGCGAAAAATTCTCACTTGGCGAGCCGGCCTTTTTCTCGGAGCTCCTTCCGCCTAAAGAGTCCTGGCGCATATTCCCGGACTTCAGGGACTCTGTCGCCTACATAGACATAGAGACTAACGGCTACATGGGCCCGCACGGCTACATAACCGCCATCTCATTGTACGACGGCAAAAATATTCGCTATTACGTCAAGGGCGAAAACCTCGACAGGTTCATGAAGGATATAATGGAGTATAAAGTGCTTGTCACCTACAACGGCAAGTGCTTTGACATACCGTTCATAGAGAGCCACCTCGGAGTAAGGCTCCCGCACGCGCACATTGACCTCTTGTACGTCCTGCGCGATCTCGGCTTCCGCGGCGGGCTCAAGGGCTGCGAGAAGATGATAGGCATAGACAGGGGCGGGCTTGACGGAGTCGACGGCTACTTCGCCGTGCTCCTGTGGAAAGAATACAAGAGGAGCAGAAACCCCAAGGTAATGGAGACGCTCCTCGCCTACAACATACAGGACGTCGTGAACCTCGAGCCTCTCATGGTCACGGCCCACAACATGAAGCTTGAACAGACCCCGTTTTGCAGCGGCAGAAGAATAGAGCTGCCCGCTCCCCCGCTTGAACTCCCGTTCAAACCAGACCTCGAGACAATCGAAAAGATACGCTCAAGGTCATACCTGGCGCACGCCTGAGACAAATAAAACAAGCAGTAATATAAAAGGGATATAAAAAGGAGAGGCCCCCTGCCTCTGGCAAGGCAGGAGGCCCTATCTGGCGAGTCAGAGCCGGAGCTCTAACGCTTCAAAGCGGTTATCCGTCGTCAGGGCCTGAACTTCTCGTGGCAGGCCACGCAGCCGTCAAGGAGCTTCTTTGTTATCATGGTCATTCCCTTGCGGTCGCCCTTGTGGCTGGCCTGACCGAGGGCTTCGAGACTTTTGTGGAACTGCCTGTCCATCTTCTCGAACTCAGCGGCCTTTGCCGCGTTCTTCCTGAGAACTACCTTTCCAGCGTGAAGGGCTTCCTGCGTCTTTTCCATCTTGCCATGCATCGATTCAAGCGCCTGGTGCACCCTGTGGCCGTCGCCTAACGCCACCGCTGAGACGACCTCCCTGAAGACCGCGTCAAGGGCCTTCATCTCCTCTACAAGCGCGCCTGAGTCTGCCACCGAAGCCTCGTGATGACTGTGATCAACGGCTCCTGCAACAAAGGGGGTTGCCGCTATTACCGCGGTTATGAAAGCCGCCTTGAGGAATGTGCTCTTTTTCATGTTGCTTCTCCTTATTCCAGAGACGATTTTAACAGACGCTCACTTCGAAAAACATGATTTCCGTCACCTATTTCCTGCCCCTGAAAAATTCATAGTATAGAAGCGGCACGGCGGCAAGCGTCAGGAAGGTCGCTGCGACAGCCCCGAACATCATCGATATGGCCAGCCCCTGGAATATCGGGTCAAAGAGCATCACAAAAGATCCGGCTACGACCGCGGCCGCGGTCAGGAGTATCGGCCTCGTGCGCACGGCCCCTGCCTTTACGACCGCTTCCCTGAGTTCCATCCCGGCTTCCTGCTCTTTTTCTATGAAATCGACGAGCAGTATCGAGTTTCTCACTATTATCCCTGCGAGCGCTATGAAGCCTATCATAGAGGTGGCGGTAAAGAACGCGCCGAAGATCCAGTGGCCCGGAAGGATGCCGACCAGGGTCATCGGGATGGGGGCCATTATAACGAGAGGCGTTACGAAGTTCTTGAACCAGGCAACGACGAGTATGTATATGAGGACGAGGACAGCGGCAAAGGCTATGCCTAAGTCCCTGAAGACTTCATAGGTTATGTGCCACTCCCCGTCCCACTTCATCGAGTATCTGTCCTCGAGCCAGGGCTGGGTCGAGGAGAACTGCTCAATGGCATAACCCTCAGGCGCCTTTACCTCATCAATCCTGGCGCCCATGTCGAGTATCGCGTAGACAGGGCTCTCCGCGACCCCGGCGACGTCGCCAATCACATAGGTGACGGCCTTGAGGTTCTTATGGTATATGGTCCTCTCAGAAGAGCTGTCTTTCACCGCTACAAGCTCTGACAGAGGGACGAGCTTTCCTGTTACCGAGGGCACGCCGATAGACTTCAATGACGAGAGGTCCGCCCTCTGCCCTTCCGGCATGCGCAGCATTATCTCGACAGGGTCCTTCGCGTAGTCAGCGTGGATGAGCCCCGCGCTCATGCCCGAGACAGCGGTCCTCAGGGAAGCGCTGACAGCCTCCGCTGAAACTCCGCTCAAGGAGGCCTTTGTCCTGTCTACCTCGAAGACGAGCTTTCTCTGGGGCTCCTCGACATACCAGTCTATGTCGACTACTCCGGGGGTCTTCTCAAAGACCTCCCTTATCTTTGCCGCGACTTCTATCCGCCCTTCCTCCTTGGGGCCGTAGACCTCGGCGACGAGCGTTGAGAGGACTGGCGGGCCGGGAGGTATCTCGGCGAGCTTTATGCTCGCCCCGTGTTTTTTGGCTATCTCTTCGAGGCCGGGCCTCAATCTCTTTGCTATGTCGTGGCTCTGAGCGCTCCTTTTGCTTTTATCGACGAAGTTGGCCTGTATGTCAGCCATGTTCGGCCCCTGCCTCAAGTAGTAATGGCGCACGAGCCCGTTGAAGTTATAAGGAGAGGCTGTGCCCACATAGCTCTGGAAGTCGGTGACCTCAGGGACGGCTCTGAGGTACTCGCCCAGGGCCTTTGTGGCGCGGGCCGTCTCTTCCAATGTCGCTCCCTCAGGCATGTCTATGACTATCTGCAATTCGCTCTTATTGTCAAAGGGGAGCATCTTCATGGTCACGGCCTTCAGAGGCACAAGGGTCGCCGCGAGCAACAGGAGGACGACGACAGCGCCGAAAGCCGCGAACCTCTTCCCTCTGCTCTCTATGAGCGGCGTCAATATCCTTGAGTAGAGAGAATCGAGCTTTGAAGTCTCCTCAGCCCCGGGCGTGTGCCTTACATTCTTCAATACCTTGTAGCCGAGCCAGGGGCTCACGATGAACGCGACCAAGAGTGAAAAAAGCATGGCCGCAGACGCGCCCACAGGGATTGGCCTCATGTAAGGGCCCATGAGCCCTGAGACAAAGGCCATCGGCAACAGAGCGGCTATGACCGTAAAGGTCGCGAGTATTGTCGGGTTTCCGACCTCGTCAACGGCGGCAACTGCCGTCTCTGTCGAGACCCCCTTCAACTTGAAGTGCCTGTGTATGTTCTCGACCACGACTATCGCGTCGTCGACAAGTATGCCGATTGAGAATATGAGGGCGAAAAGAGTCACCCTGTTGAGGGTGTAGCCGTATAGGTAGTTTACAAGGAGGGTCAAGGCCAGCGTCACGGGAACAGCTACGGCGACGACAGCCGACTCCCTCGTGCCAAGAGCCAGCGCTATCAGGATGATGACGGCGACAGTCGCTATGAGCATGTGCTCGAGGAGCTCGTCCGACTTCTCTTTTGCCGTCTCACCGTAGTTCCTCGTCGTCGTGATGCTTATACCCGAGGGAACGACCCCGCCCTTTAACGCCTCGACCTTGTTGAGGGCCTTTTCAGCGACCATGCTCGCGTTGGCGCCTGCCTTCTTTGAAAGGGCGATCGTCACAGCCTCATAGTCGGCGGCCTCGTGCGCGGCTTCTATCCCCTTATCACCAGCGGCAGGGCCAAGTCCCATGAACACATAGCTTGAGGGCTCCTCAGGGCCGTCAGTCACCTTTGCCACGTCCCTGAGGAAGACCGGAGAGCCATTATGCACGCCGACAACGACAGACCTCACGTCTTCGACAGTCTTGAGAAAACCGCCTGCCTCCAGAAGGAGCTCGGTGTTCTCAGCCTGCACAGCCCCGGACGGCAAAGACGCGTTCGCCTGGCGGAGCGCCCCCATTATCTGGAAGGCTGACTGCGACCAGGCGCGAAGGCGCGTCGGGTCGAGCTCGACCCTTACCTGCCGCCTCTGCCCGCCTATTACAGATACCTCTGAGACGTTCTCGTCTTTTTTGAGCTCATCGGCAAGCACAGCTGCCACGCTCCGGAGCTCGAAGCCCGTGTACTTGGAGCTCCAGAGAGTCAGGGCGAGAACAGGAACATCGTCTATTGATTTGGGTTTTACGAGCGGAGGAGTGACGCCTGGCGGTATGCGGTCATAGTTGCTCGAGAGCTTGTTGTTGAGCCTCACCAGGGCCTCTTCCATGTCAGTGCCGACGAAGAAGCGGACTATTGTGAGGTTTTGCCCGGCGCTCGCCATGGAATAGAGGTACTCGACCCCCTCTATCTCCCAGAGGAGCTTTTCCATGGGGGTCGTGACGCGCTCTTCAACCTCTTTGGCCGAAGCTCCGGGAAAGCCGACGAATACGTCTATCATCGGCACCTTTATCTGCGGCTCTTCTTCGCGCGCCGTCACGAAGACGGCGAAAAGGCCGAGGAGGAGTGAAGCTATTACAATGAGAGGGGTGAGCCTCGAATGAATGAAGGCTTTCGCTATGCGCCCTGATATGCCGCTCGTCATGCCGGTACTCATCTGGATGCCCTGATGAGCCCGCCGTCAAAAGCTCTCTCAGCCCCCGTTGATATGACCCGCTCGCCCGCGTTGAGGCCGGTCGTGACCTCGACCTCGTCGCCATAGGCCCTGCCGGTCCTCACAAGAGAGTAGCTTACGACACCCTTTTCATCGACAGTATATACTCCGGTCAACTGCCCCTTTTCAACGAGCGAAGAGGCTGGCACAGTAAGAACATTTCTCTGCCCCGCGGAGATCGACACCTTCGCGTAAAGCCCGGTCTTGAGCCCTTCGCCTTTGATAGACGCCTTCACGAGGAAGGTCCTTGTGGCGGCGTCTATCGATGGGACGACCTCCACTACCTTTGCCTGATACACTTTTGCGTTGTCCACGCTTGCGGAAAGCGTCATGCCTGGACGGATAAACCCGGCGTAGCGGCCGTCGAAGCTCGCCTCCAGCACGAACGAGGAGTCATCCTCTATCACTACAAGAGGCATGCCTGGAGAAGCCATGGAGCCCTCCTCTATCTTCTTTCCGGAGACGACGCCTGAAAACGGGGCTACCACCCTCGCGTATCCCTTGTAGACCTTTGCCTCCTGCTCTCCGGCCTTTGCCCTGTGAACCGACTCTTCCATGGCGGAAACGCCAAGGCGCGCGCTGTCGCGCTGGAGGGTTATATTCTCGAATTCCTGACGGGATATGGCGTTGGCCTCGAAAAGCTTCTGATACCTCTGGTGCGTGGCCTCAGAGAGGGCGAGCTGTTTTCTCGCGTTCTCGAGGCCGAAAGAGGCCTCCTTGAAAGAGGCCTCTGCCCCTGCCGCCTTCTGTGAGATGTCACTGTCGTCGATGGTAAGGAGCACCTCTCCCTTTGAGACCCTCTGCCCCTCGGCGACCCTGACCGACGTGACCGTGCCCATTATTTTAGACGAGACAACGCCGATGGTCGCAGCCTTTATCGAGCCCGCGGCCTCAATTGTCTCCGGAAGGCTCTTTATCGTGGCGTCCGTTGTCTCGACGCCGGTTATCTCACCCCTTTTGACTTGCGTCTGAAGCGGCTCGGACTTGCCCGAGCACCCGCTGACAAGGAAAGGGGCAACGAGTATTGCAATTAGAAGAAAGCGCTTCATCTGGAGCCCTCCGGAGATGAGATGCCAAGGTCATTTAATATCGTGCCGCTCTCGAAGCTCAAAGAAAGGAGCGCGGCCGCGAAAGCGTTCTTTTTCATGATGGCCCCGGCCCTCGCCCCTGAAAGGCTCGATACGGCGTCGAGCAGGTCGACGAGCGGGGAGAGCGAGTTTTCATACCTCAATCTCACGAGCCTCTCGCCTTCTTCGGCGCTCTTCAAAGCAGAGGCCGCGAGCTCGGCGTTCTTTCTGGCCTCTTCAACATTGAGATACGCCTGATGCACTCTGAACGAGACAAACTGCCTGAGCCCTTCGAGATGCTCTTGCGCCTCTACGGATTTCAGTCTGGCTTTGGCTGCCTCGTGTCCCCGCGTGGCGTCGAAGAGAGTCCACTTGAGGGAGGCCGAGACGAGCCAGCTGTCTCCCTCGCTTCCGAACGGCTTTTCGTGGTCGTTCATGAAGTATGCTCCGCCTACGCCTATCGTCGGGAAGTAGCCGGAGTTAGCGAGAGATACTCCGGCCCTCGCGTTCTCACGCCTCTTTTCCATTGATTTGAGGTCGCCTCTCTCCCTTGCCGACGAAAGGTAGTGCTCGACATCGCGAAGCGGCATGTCAAGAGCGGCTCCCTCGACCCCGACCTCCTCTTCGAGCCCGAGGAGAAGGCCGAGCGCCCTTTTCGCCAGGATGAGCCCCTTGTCAGCCGACACGAGCCTCTGCTCTGCCTCGAGTAGCCCTGTCCTCGCGCGCAGCGCATCCGAATATATGCCGAGGCCGCTCTCATGCCTCGCCTCGGCTATCCGGAGGTGCTCTTTCGCGTCAGCGACACCGGCTTGAGCCGCCTGGACATATCCCTCAGCCGTGTTGACCGTGAGACAGGCGCTGGCGATGTCAAAGGCCGCCTGCTCGCGGGCTCTAAAAAGCTCATCCCTGCTCGCGGCGTACTCTTTTTTGGCCATATCAAGGCCGACGAGAGCCTTTCTCGCGAAGAGCGGCTGCTCTATTGAAAACGAGGTCTGAAAATCATTTATCGCGTCCGGCCCGTTGAGGGAGTCTATGGCAAAGTCTCCGGAAGAGAACCTCTCCTGATTGAGCTTCGAGGAAAAGGCGTAGGTCGGGTTGTCCGTCCTCATGTAGCGTTCTTCAAAGGTTATCTTCGGCAGGAGATAGCCCCTTGCCATCCCTATCTCTTCGGCGGCCGCGCCTGTTGCCGCTTGCGCGGCCTTCAGGCCGTGGTTCTGGCTGAGCCCGAGCTCGAGAGCTTCTTTAAAGGACATCTGACCCGCGAAGGACGGCCCGCTGACGGAGAGGATCAGCGCGAGCGCTGAAAAAAAAGGGAGTGCGCCCCTATTCATGCAGCTTCCTGATCTTCGCGTATTTGAGTATGATCTTTTCATATAGAGGCTCGCTTACGCCCTTTTTCATCTTTCTTATGAAATATTTTTCAAATGCGACCTTCGCGAGGTGGACCCATTTGCCTTTCTTCGACCAGGTGACGTCCCTCGGCGGCATCTGGGGGATGGCGACGAAGGCAATGCCGGTATCCCCCATGTCCGCGAGGCATATCGCGTTGCATGTGGCCCTGCCTGAAGGCTGCCTGCCTTCGATAGACGACTTTATGTTCTGCACCGCCGCCGAGACCATCGACTCTATCATGTAGCCTGTCTTAGGCACGCCGGTCGGCACAGGGGTCTGCTCCATCGGGGCTATGGCTATGCACACGCCCGCCGAATAGATGTTGTTGTATCTCGGAGACCTCTGGAACTCATCGACAATGACGAAACCCTTCGGGTTGGTGAGCCCCTCGACAGAGGCCACCGCGTCAACTCCCTTGAAAGAAGGGATTATCATGGAGAACGAAGCTGGAAGCTCCTTTTCGCCCTCTCCCGCGACCTCGATTACTATCTTTCCCTTCTCAGCCCTTTTTATCTTCGCGTTGGTGTGCCAGGAGATGTGCCGCTCACGGAACTCGTGCTCGAGCATGCTCTTGGAATCCCCAACGCCGGTAAGTCCCATGTGCCCTATGTAGGGCTCAGGGGTTATGAAGGTCATTGGCACCTTTTTTCTCAGCTTCTTTTTCCTGAGTGCCGTATCAAGGATGAGGCTGAACTCATAGGCCGGGCCGAAGCATGAAGCGCCCTGAGCCGCGCCGATGACGACCGGGCCCGGCGCTTCCAAGAGCGCCTTGAATGATTCGTATGCCTTTTCAGCGTGGTCAACGGTGCATATTGAAGAGGTGTTAGCCTCCGGGCCGAGACCCTCGACATCATCAAAGGCGAGCTTCGGGCCGGTCGCTATGACGAGGTAATCATAGGGCACTTTTGTGCCGGCGATGGTGTGCACCTCGTTGGCGGCCGGGTCTATCCTGGCGGCTGCCTCGGCCACGAACTTTATCCCCTTTTTTTCGAGGTAAGGCCTGAGGGGAAAGCTTATGTCCTCGCGTTTTCTCCAGCCGACCGCTACCCAGGGATTCGATGGTATGAAGTGGAATGTCTCGGTGTTCGATATTACAGTTACTTCGTGTCCTTTTCCGAGCGCCTCGCGAAGCTCGTAGGCCGCGGGCAGGCCTCCCGTTGACGCCCCGATGACAACTATCCTTGCCATGTGTCACTCCTTTTTTAAGGACCGGAAAAGAAGAGCCGCCCCAGCTTCCCCGTCTGGAGAAGTATCTTTATTATATACCAGACGGAAAAAACGGGGCGGCAAGCCGGGGCTCGGGGAGAGGGTCAGCAGCGCTGACAGCTCCCCATGCCAAGTTTCCTCAGGAAGCTCATCATCGGGCACCAGTTCGTGAAAAAGGACTGGAAGAGGTTCAAGCCCACGAAAGCCGTGAAGTAGAGCCAGTACTCGGAGTGGACCCTGGAGAGGACGAGCGAAAAAATGATGAAAAAACCGGCTATAAGCCTCAGGTATCTGTCGACAGTCATTGGAGCCTCCTTATTTTTTGATCCTGGCCGCAATTTTTTCACCCTCTGAGAGCTGTTCCATGAGGACCGACTTCATCAGAGAGCAAGCCTCTATTATCTTGGGGTTGTTTATATGGTAGTAGATATTGACGCCGTCACGCCTTGTGTCAACGACCCTCGAGCGCCTGAGGACCGCGAGGTGCTGGGAGACATTGGCCTTGGTTATCCCGAGGCTCTCGACGAGGTCGCCGACGGAAAGCTCGCCGTCCTTGAGGGCGTTTATTATCTCGAGCCGCTTGGGGTTCGCCAGAGTCTTGCATATCTCAGCCTGGAGCTTGAAAACTTCCTTCTTCATATTTGCATTATTGCGAAATTCTGAAACAATGTCAAGAGTAAAATTGCCGGGTGCCACAACGGGGGGTCATCAAGGACCAGCAAGGCGGCGGGAAATGGAATTGAGCAGCAAGCTGGAATGACAAACAGGAAGAGACAGGCAATCGCCTCCCATTCCGATGTTGGGACACTGGTTTTATATACTTTCAACCCTCCACCACATGACAGGTATTTATAAGGAAATTGCACAGGCTTGTACGTACTTTTTCTGCTTTAACCGGCTCTATCGCTCCATCCATCGAGCCTGGCCTGCTGCCCCTCTTTTAAAGACAACTCCCTTTAGGGCAGACAAAGAAGAGGGCGGGCTTTCGTTCTGTTTACAAGCTTCCGTCACTTCCGTCACTTCCCGCCATTTTCCACTTTACACGCAAAGGCCTGCTGCTGTATAATGTCTGATTCTATAAAATCTTTTTACACCATACAGAAGGAAGAATATGCTGAATCTCAGGAACATCGCAATCATCGCCCACGTCGACCACGGCAAGACGACCCTTGTCGACGCCATGCT
>JADLDY010000019.1 GCA_020846435.1 Deltaproteobacteria bacterium | reverse complement strand
TTATCTTTTTCATCATCCGCGTCTTGCTGCCATAACGGCGCAACAGCCATTTTACTTTACTGTTTTTTAAAAAAAACTTGCATTATGCTCGAACGTATGATAAAAATACCTCTTTCAAATCTTTAGGAGGAATTAACCATGGCAGCCACATGTGAAATATGCGGAAAGGGCCCGTCCTTCGGGAACAACGTCAGCCACGCCAACAACAAGACGAAGCGCAGGTGGAACCCCAACCTCCAGAGCGTCAGGGCGATACAGAAGAATGGCAGCGTCAAGAAGATAAAGGCCTGCTCAAGGTGCATCCGTACCGGGGCCATTACCAAGGCCGCCTGACCCTTTTTCAGCCTCAGCAAAAGGCCTGCCCCGAAAGGGAGCGGGCCTTTTTTCGTTCCCGCGGCCTTATTCGTCACCGATGACCGCGATAGCGTCTATCTCGACGCCGGCACCCTTCGGGAGCGCGCTCACGCCGACTGTCGCCCTCGCCGGATAAGGGGCGCCGAAGAACTCGCCGTATACCGCGTTCATCTCAGAGAAAGCGGAAAGGTCTGTCAGGTAGACGGTCGTCTTTACCACGTCCCCCATGGCCGCTCCCGCCTCTTCCAGTACAGCCTGAAGGTTTTTCAAGACCTGCCTGGTCTGGGCCTCGATTGTGCCCGAGATGACCTCTCCGGTCAACGGCTCAATGGGTATCTGGCCGGAAAGGAACAGGTGCCTTCCGATCCTGACGCCCTGCGAATAAGGGCCGATTGCCTTTGGCGCCTTTTCGGTCTTTATCTCCGATTTGTTCATGCGAGCTCCTTTAAAAAGGTTCTCAAAAGAGTTCCCCTGGCTTGTAAGCTCAGGAGATACCCTCTGCCTCGAGGTCCTTTGTAAGGCCCTTGAGCCTCTCGACCTTTATTACCTTCTTTATCTTCTTTATGGCGGAGATGATGCTCTTCAGGTGTGTAAGGTCGTTCACCTCGACCTCGAAGGTGCACACCGCCTTGTCCTTGTCGTCCGGGCTCGTCCTTATGTCCGCGCTCGATATGTTGGCGTCCAGCTTCATTATCGCGTTGGTCATCTCGGCAAGGAGGCCCTTCTCGTTCCTGCAGACGACCTGTATGCTCACCGGCCTCGTCGCCTTGGCTTTCTTGTCCCAGGCGACCTCTATCTTCCTGTCAGTGTCTATATGCAGGAGGTTCGGGCAGCCTGCCGAATGCACTGAGACGCCCTGTCCATGGGTTATGAAGCCTGCTATCTCGTCGCCCGGCAGCGGGTTGCAACACTTGGCGAACCTGACCATGACGTCTTCCACGCCCATCACCATTATGGCGTTCCTGTCCTTCTCTCCGGCGCCCTTGAACTTGTCGAAGACCTTCTTGAAGGAGAACTTCTCTTTCTCCCTGAGCGTCTCTGGCGGGAGCACCTTGCCGAGGACCTGCTTTACGGAGAGCTTGCCGTAGCCTATTGAGGCAAGGAGGCTTTCCGTCCCCTGCACCCCGAACCCTGCCGCCACCTTGTCCAGGTCATCGGGCCGCATGAGCTTTCCCGGCTCGAGGTTGTGCTTTGCTATCTCCTTTTCGAGTATCTCTTTTCCGAGGGCTATGGATTTCGAGCGCTCCTCGGTCTTTATCCACGCCCTCACCCTCGCCTTGGCCCTCGAAGTCACTATGAACTTGAGCCAGTCCTTTGACGGGTGGTGGTTGGCCGCTGTTATTATCTCGACGATGTCGCCGTTGGAAAGCTTGTATTTGAGCGGGACCATCTTGCCGTTGGCCTTTGCGCCGTAGCAGGTGTTCCCTATGTCGCTGTGTATGGAGTAGGCGAAATCAATGGGGGTCGCGCCTGTCGGGAACTGCTTTATGTCGCCCTTCGGGGTGAAGACGAAGACCTCCTCGGGGAAGAGCCCCACCTTGAGGGACTCCATGAACTCCTCCGAGTCCTTGAGGTCCATCTGGAACTCGAGGAGCTGGCGGAGCCAGGCGAAGCTCTTCTCGTCCTTGCTGTCGACCTGTCTGCCTTCCTTGTACTTCCAGTGGGCGGCGATTCCGTACTCGGCCACCCTGTGCATCTCCTCGGTCCGTATCTGTATCTCCATCCTCATGCCGAGCGGCCCCACGACCGTCGTATGGAGCGACTGGTACATGTTGAGCTTGGGTATGGCTATGAAGTCCTTGAACCTGCCGGGCACGGGCTTCCAGGTCGAATGGACGATACCGAGGACGCCGTAGCAGTCTTTGAGGTCTTTTACGATAACCCTGAAGGCGAGGATGTCGTATATCCTCTCGATGTCCACATCCTGATCGCGCATCTTCTTGTAGATGCTGTACAGGTGCTTCGGCCTTCCGGTGACCTCCCCTTCTATCCCGTGCGCCTTGAGCTGCCCGTCTATCTCGGCCTTTACGGTCTCGATGAAGTTCTCTTTTATGTCCAGTGCCTTGGAGAGCTTCTCCTTGAGGCCGGAGTACTTCTCCGGCTCAAGGTACATGAACGCGAGGTCTTCGAGCTCCGTCTTCATCCAACCCATGCCGAGCCTGTTGGCAAGCGGGGCGTAGATGTCCATCGTCTCCCGGGCTATCTTTTTCTGCTTTACCGGGTCCAGAGAGCCGAGAGTCCTCATGTTATGGAGCCTGTCAGCGAGCTTTATCAGGATGACCCTTATGTCGCGGCCCATCGCGAGGATCATCTTGCGGAAGTTTTCCGCCTCGTGGTCAGCCTTATTCTCAAAGGTCATCTTGGAGAGCTTGGTGAGGCCGTCGACAAGGGAGGCTATCTCTTCGCCGAAAAGTTCGACTATCTTTTCAACTGTGGTGTGGGTGTCCTCGACCGTGTCGTGAAGAAGCCCGGTCGCCACGCTCTGAACGTCCATTTTGAGGCCCGCGAGGATGTTCGCCACCTCGAGCGGGTGGGTAAGATAAGGCTCGCCTGACTGCCTTATCTGCCCCTGGTGCACGACACCGGAGAAGACATAGGCCTTCCTTACGACCTCAAGGTCAG
>JADLDY010000082.1 GCA_020846435.1 Deltaproteobacteria bacterium | reverse complement strand
GGTCTCGTAGATGCCCATAAGATCGTCCTCAACCGGCAGGACGAAACAGGCAGAAAGCTGCTGAAGCTCCCTCCCGGCATTCATGAGCGTCGGGGAATTGGGCAGAAACTCAAGACTCGACATCATTTCGTAGAACTCGCTGGCCGTTGCCTCGCAGTCGGTCCCGGGGTCATAACACTTATCGCCCTGTGCTACGTTTCTGGCTACGCGCCTGAACATCTCCTCCGGTGTCTCCACGACATTACCGTCAGCGTCTTTTTTAAGATAACGCTTCTCTAAAATCTTAAGCGCATTACCGTTCATTAATCGCACCTCCTAAATGCCAACCGTATCAAGGGCCCTCACTATGATCTCAGCCCTTTCCGTATCCTCCATACCCATGAGAGCGTTACGGATCTGGTCTGCCAGGAACATCCTCACCGAAAGCGGTATTTTTTTACCCTCGGCACTTACGAGAGCCAGAAAAACCGCCTCCTTACGACTAGCCAGATGCAGCATCTTTTCAAAGTCAGACTTCTCCTCTTGCTCCTTAAAATCGTACTTCTCCGTTACGGCTGCGTTTTCCATCTCAAACCCCCTTACATTCTTTTTATGTTTTAGAGTACGCGGTATGTGTAGGAGCCTACCTGCACGGCAAAACAAGGCGCGGCAAACAGGTTCCTGAACACTGCCTGGGGGTTAAGAAAATTCCCCCTTACCGTATCTATTAACTCTTTCATGCTTATTTCCTCTTTCCCTCCGACAACATCCTCCTTGACTATCCTCATGTCCGATCTCCTTTCTCTTGAAATCAGCTATTTTCAGTAATTCCTTATGCCTCCTTCACTCTCCCAACTACCGTAAAACAGCCGGATTCGAGAGATTGCCTGCTAAGCCGGAAACGCCCGCAGGATGTCTCAAACCCTCCGTTTTTGATCGGTTGAGCGATTTTGAAGCGCAGAGGCCTCAAGACCGTAACCGCAAGATGCCGCGTAACGGATCCGTTCGTAAAACGAACAGGCTCGGCGAACTCGAGAACATCCCCGACATGCAGCTTAGGTGCGTTCTTTTTCCTCTCAAGCATTTCCCGGCACTGATCTCTCCACTTATTCGCCAATTCGTTAGAAGTCGGTGTCAGGAGGTTCAAAATGCGTTCGGGACAGTCGTAATTAAACGGCCCCATGTTCTCGTCCATCTCCTTGAACCCGAAGTTGTAGTAGTCCTTCGAGTAACCAAGGAGACATACGCAAGCCACAACCTCTCTTCTATTCGGGGAGATGATTTCATACGCCATGTACGCCGTTTTCAACCTTACGACGGCGCAGTCGATCACTTTCCTTAAGATCACGCTCCCGTCTTCTCTTTTTTCCTCGTTGTTCCACCGGCTGGAAAAAAAATCAAAAACGCTTTCTTTCGGCTCCTTGTGAGTCCATGTCCACCCCATACAAAACTCTCCTTTTGTTTTTGATATAGATGCCTATGCCGCCTCTTCCCTTACTCCAAAAAGAGGCACATACTTAAGAGCCTTCATGGCCTCCCTGTACATCTCCTCTTCCATCTCTAAACGCACATCTTCGACCTCGATCTTCCCTGTCTCCATTTACTCCGCCTCCTTTTTTTCCCGAAATAAAAAAAAGCCTTTTAAAGGGATGCCGCCAAAAAAGGGCTGTTCCCTGAAAAAAGGCTTTATGTTCGTTGGCCTACTAAAAAAACTAGCTACATGTATATTACTTTTGACAGCCTGCCTTGAATTTTGGATTGAAAGGTAATATCATTGCATTGAGCTAAAGGAGGACCGTATGGCTACCGAATATAAGACCCCTTGCATGAGCCAGGCCGAGATAGAAGGCGATAAGATGGTACGGGACATCGTACGTGCCCTCAATCTCCCGTCCGACCAGGTAAGAGTCACCAGTTATGACCACTGCAAGACCCTCGAAGAGCTTGAATTTGAAATCTATTCGAATCTTCTTAAAGACGGGACTCCGAATGAAATCGCTAAAGAGTTAGCCATGGTAAAAGCCAAAGACCTGTGGGACGATTCAGAAGCGCTGGAGTAAAAAAAGGGGATGCTAAAGCATCCCCAAAGTCCTTTTGAGATCAAAGACCATGTCCTCAATCTCCCACGTGAACCCCATCGCCGGATCGGACACAATATATCCGCCCCACACCCTTTTCTCTACGCGATAGCCGTTATTCACAATTTCAGCTATCTTGCCATCATCTAACTGGCCGGACACTAAAGCTACACGGCCCCTTTTTTCCACATCCATCTCTTTCTTTTCCATGTCCCTTTTCTCCGTTTTTTCCCACACCTGTCCTGTCAAGGGCGGGGGTGTTGCCTGCTACTTTCATAACAGGCCGATTGCGACCACACACCCCTGACAGGACGCTCACAGGGGACCGCTTTTTATAAAAAAAGCCCTCCTTAAAGAGGGTATTGCCTTTAAAGAAACTCTTTATCGACCGGGGCGGCCGATCCTTTGTAAAGAGTCTTCGAAAAGTCAATACCGCTCGTAAAAGAGGGCTATGTTCGTGTGCCTACTGAAAAAACTATCTACTTAGATATTACCTCCGAAAACCGGTTCTTAAAACGGCAGCTGGTCAATAATACATCTTCTTGAGACTCAGTTCTTTCCTGGTCGAGGCCGGCCTTCCTTAACAGCTTCAGGTTCACTTATCTCTTCATCTCCAGCTTATGTTTATTCCGGCTTAAAACAATGCAAACTGTGCCGTTTTGCCTGCCAGGGCCTTCTCAAGGTCGCCATGAGCAACCTCCATAACGGACTGCCTCCTGCCTTTCCTGTCAGAGAGAAAAGTCACCTTAACGACCACGTTCTCGCTTACGCTGGTCTTTACAGCCGACCCGTTAATTTTGCTTATTTTGTCGCTTTTTTCGGTAAAGACAGTCTCGCCGCCGTTCATGGACAACTGAGCCTCTACCTCTTTTTTCCTGAAAGCCGCCCATGCGGCCTCAGCCCCCGAGTAGCTGCCCCCCTCCGCAAGCGCCTTACCCATCTCTTCTACGATGGACTCGCCGGACGAGGTATACTCAGCAAGACCTTCAGGCAGGTCCCCTTCGACCATCAGGGCCGTCTCGAGCTTCTTCGCTACCAGGGTAAGCGCGGTCTCCTGCATGGTCTTCCCGTAGCAGAAGAAAAACACCCTTACCGGACGCGTCTGCCCTATCCTCCAGGACCTCCTTGCGGCCTGCCTGAGCGTAAAAACGTTATAGCCGACCTGATAAAAGACCACCGTTGGGAATTCATAAAGGTCGAGCCCCGTCTTTACAAGCTCGGGATTAACGAGAAGCACGTCGGCATCTCTTGTGTTTTTGGCTATCCACGCCTCTCTTTTCTTAGGCTCGACTGAAGCGTCAAGGCTCTTTACCCTGAATCCTGCCTCCTCTAGTATCTTTTGCAGCCTGGGCCTTATATCTCTCGTACCGGTGAAGGTCATATAGCAGAGAACCTTCCTGCTCTCCGACTTCTCCTTTCTGGCGAGATTAACCAGTTCGGTTTCCTTCGGCAACAATTCTCCAGGCGCAAGAGCCAGTCTCGGTGCGGTAACCGTGTCGGCTCTCAGGCCAGTCTTATCCTTGATCTCTATGCACTCAGGGTAAAGAGCGCAAGAATCCGGATACGAAAGAAGCGCCTGAAGCATAGCCGAAAGGGACCTCGTGCCGTATGCTTTGATGGCTCCTTTCAAACTATTTTCCAGTTTTTTGTAATGAGTTCCCTGCTCACCTTCATGAAGAGGAACAGTCACCACGTTCTCCTCATAGGGGGGCAGGCCCTCTATCACGTCGGAAAGCCTTACAAAACAGGACTTGTCGAGAAGATACTCTCCTATCACGACAGGAGAAACGCCAGGCCTTTTCCTGGTCATCTGGCTCTTCCTGCGTCCTCGACCGTAATAGTTGTCTTCATCGTCGAGCTTTACGATCCTCTCCAACGTCCCGTAGGTCTCAAGCCACTTCGTTACCTCGTTGTGGCTGAACCCTGCCCTCTTTACCTCTTCAGGCTCAAGCCGGAAAAGCAAATGAAACAAATCGTCCGCGTACCCTCCGTTCAGGGTCCCGGTAAGGCAAAGCGACTTCCTTGCTGCGGAGAGCAAAGCGCCCATAGCCAGACCCTGCAAGGAACTCCCGGCCTTGTAATCATGAACCTCATCCAAAATTACAAGATCGAAGAACCCTTTAAGGTATCTCTTGATGAACTCGGCCGGTGCGAACCTTTTGAGTTTGGTGTCAGCCTGCCATAGAGGATCCTTGCAAACTGAACACTTATATTTTTTCTTTTCAAGCTGGTCCCTGGTCAGGTAGTAATCGTCATTCATGGCCCTGGCCCCGCACACTGAACAGTACGGGTCCCCTCTTTTAAGCGTGACGGCCGCCCTCCAGCCGTATCCGAGCTTTGCCCGTTCCCTGGAGACCACATATATCTCGTGAACGGATGGACGGCCTTTTGCCCTTCTGAACATCTCAAGAACGCCGATGGCGTTCTTGACGGCCAAATCGCAGACCAGAACGCCGGGGATGACCAGTTTCGTCTCCCTTATCCACTTTTCCACCAGGTGAGTCGGGCATACGACCAGCGTCCTTAAAGGTTTCGCAGATACCGCAGCTGCAGAGAGGGCTATCATGGTCTTGCCAGTCCCCATCTCCCCGCAGACGAAAAGCCTCTCCCTGCCTTTCCTGTAAAGACCTACGGCTATTCCCTTGATTATCTCTTCCTGGACCGGAAAAGGCCGTCTCAAAAGGCCCTTTATCCTGCAGCCGTACTCCTCTGCCATGGCCGTTGAACCGGCCGACAGCGGGTCGTAAACGACGGATAGATGATTCGTCGTCTTTTCGCTTAACCGTGAGCCGAATTTCATCAGAAACTCCTTAAGCTCCATTCCTTTTTCATTATCTGTCTGCATCTCCTCCTCCTTTCATAGTGGCTTGTAAACCTGAATTCCATAATCTCCTCTCCTTTTCTGAAATAAAAAAAGCCACAGGAAAAGATTCCCGTGGCTTTATGTTCGTGAGACCTACTGAAATAACTACATGTCTGTATATTACTTCTGATATAAAAAAGGCCACATGAATCCACATGGCCTCGATGTTTTTAAAAACTCCCTACTCAGGATGCTTAAGCGTTCCTATGGGATACCAGCGTGAATCGCCGTAATCCACCAAAGATCTGATAGTTACTCCGTCTACGCTCACGTCATCCATGTAGGAAGAGGCGAAACTTCTCCATATATTCTTCATACGGCCCTTGCGAGCGTTATCGTTGAAGACGATGACCATTTCTACGAAAGGATTAAAGGACACCAGCATGCCCTTTCCGTATTTCTTATGTTGTACCGTGATGCCTTTTTTCATGCTCTCCTCTCTTAAAACCCGTCCTCCCAGCACCCCTTTTACCTCCTTTTATAATATTATCTTCTCCGGCTTTCTCTCCGCCGGAAATCTTCAGCATGAGATCGCATAGGCGGTCATCCTCAACTGATACTTCATATCCGCGGATGCCTCCCCAGCTCCCGAAGACAATGACATTTTCGTCCTTGATAAGCCTTTCCCTCAACATCGGGCAAT
>JADLDY010000018.1 GCA_020846435.1 Deltaproteobacteria bacterium | reverse complement strand
TCGATGCCAGCACCTTCGTTATCGCCGCGGTCAACGATGTCTTGCCGTGGTCGACGTGCCCTATGGTGCCGACGTTAAGATGCGCTTTACCCCTCTCAAATTTAGCCTTGCTCATTTTGTCCTCCGGGCAATTAATATTTTATACTGTTGAGATTCAGATGGAGCCCATGAGCGGGATCGAACCGCTGACCTCGTCCTTACCAAGGACGTGCTCTGCCAACTGAGCTACATGGGCGCTGGTATTATATGCCGCTCTTGCAAACCGAGGCGGCTCTGTACGCTTTTTCCGAATATGGAGCGGGTGATGGGAATCGAACCCACGCATCCAGCTTGGAAGGCTGGAGTTCTACCATTGAACTACACCCGCGGGAATTCCTGCTGACACCGGTAAAAAATTAAAACTGAATAAAACTGGTGGAGAGGGGAGGATTCGAACCTCCGTAGGCATAGCCAGCAGATTTACAGTCTGCCCCCTTTGGCCCCTCGGGTACCTCTCCATGCGAAAACTGCTTCAGCGTAAATATATCGACAGCCCTGCCGGCCTCAGTGCTTGCGGCGCGGGGAATGTCACATCAGTTCTCAAGCCCCGGGGATGTTCAGGCGGGTCTTTCCCGTGAATTCGTCCGGATTGCGCGAGCCGGCGCACCAGAGCCTTATAACCATCATGGAGCTGGCGATGGGATTCGAACCCGCAACCTGCTGATTACAAATCAGCTGCTCTACCGTTGAGCTACGCCAGCGAAAAACCTGGGAAAACACTCATAATAGAAAAACGGCAGACTCCACCAACGAGAAATCAGCGGAAACTGAATTTAAATATATAAAACATAAGCCCTATTGATGTCAAGGGGTTTTTATCAGAGGGATAAAGAAAAACCCTTCATTATCCGAAGAGAACCGCCCTGTATCCGGAAGCCGGACTTGACGCTTTTCAGACTAAAAAAAAAGACACAAACACCCCGTCAAGCCTCTTTTGGCTTACCGCCTCCCGACTTCATCTGCAGATAGGCCTCAATGAAGCCATCGAGAGCGCCATCGAGCACAGGGTCTATATTACCGGTCTCAAACCCGGTCCTGTGGTCTTTTATGAGCCTGTACGGCTGCATGACGTAAGACCTTATCTGACTGCCCCAGGCTATATCGCGCTTGTCCTTGCTGAACTCCGAGAGCTTGGCTTCCTGCTCCTCGAGCTTGAGCTCATAGAGGCGGGCCCTCAGGAGCTTCATGGCAACGGCCCTGTTCTTGTGCTGGCTCCGCTCGTTCTGGCACTGCACCACGATGCCGGTCGGCATGTGGGTCATCCTCACGGCCGAGTCGGTCTTGTTGACATGCTGGCCTCCGGCGCCGCTGGCGCGGAAGGTGTCTACCTTGATGTCGGCTTCGTTTACGTCCACCTCTATGTCGTCTTCTATCTCAGGGTAGACGAATACCGACGCGAAGGATGTATGCCTTCTCTTGTTGGCGTCATACGGGGATATCCTCACGAGCCTGTGGACCCCGACCTCCGCCTTCAGGTAACCATAGGCGTACTCGCCGGTAACGGTGAAGGTAACGCTCTTTACCCCGGCCTCGTCTCCGGGCAGGAAGTCCACGACCTCGGCCTTGAAGCCTCTCAGCTCGACCCACCTGAGATACATCCTCATGAGTATGTCGGCCCAGTCCTGCGCCTCTGTGCCGCCAGCTCCCGGATGGATGGAGACGATGGCGTTCGAGCGGTCGTGCTCGCCGGAGAGCATACGCCTTATCTCGGCCTTCCTGATGGCGTCTCCCGCTTCAACGAGCTTGTCCTGCGCCTCTTTGGCAACGGCCGAATCATGGGCCTCGTCGGCAAGCTCGATGAGCACCTCGGCGTCTTCAATGAGCGAGCCTATCCTTCCCATCGCGTCAACGCCGAAAGTCAGCTCTGCTTTCCTCTTCGTGAGCTTCTGCGCCTCTTCCGGGTTATTCCATAGCGCGGGGTCTGAAAGCCTCGCCTCCAGTTCATTGAGTTCATCGACCTTTTTAGCCTGGTCAAAGAAAGCTCCGCAAGTCCTGGAATTTTACCTTTACAAGCTGAAGCTCTTCTTTTATCTCCTCGAACATCGTGAAAATCCTCCGTGCGCCACTTATTTCTTTTCAGTTGATTGCGGCAGAATATGAAAAAGCAGACCCGATGCTCCGCTCAGAATGACAACACTTTCTTTTTTCAGCTCACTCGCCTTTTTCTCAAAACCAGAAAAACTCCGGTCGCGATAATACAGCCCCAGGCAAAGAAATCGCCGTAAACGCCATAAAATGTGAGCGGGCCCTGCCTCAAACCGACTTCGTCGACCATTGCCACGCGCTCGAAAAGCCCTGTCGTCTTCCTTACTCTTCCTGCAGGGTCTATTACCCCGCTTATGCCAGTGTTGGCGGCCCGGACGAGAAAGGACCTGTTCTCAACTGCCCTGAATATCGACATCTGGAAGTGCTGATACGGGGCTGAGGTGCGGCCGAACCACGCGTCGTTCGTTATCGTCGCGAGAAGGTTCGCGCCTCCCTGCACATGCCCCCTCGCTATCTCAGGGAAAATCGACTCGAAACAGATAAGCGTCCCTACGCTGGCCTCTTTGAAGCTCATCGGGACAGGCCCTGGACCCTCAGTGAAATCGCCTATCCCGGCCGTGAGCTTATCAAACGGGAGTATGCCGCGTAGCGGCAGATACTCGCCGAACGGGACGAGGTGGAACTTGTCGTACCTCCCGGCAGTCTCACCTGAGGGGGCTATTAGGAAGGCGCTGTTGAAGTAGCTGACGTCCTTTGTCTGTGGATTATAAATATACGAGGGGCTCCCGGTCAATATGTAAGTGGCAGTATCCCTGGCGAGAGCGCCAACTAACCCGCCCCTGACCTCCTCAGGGTCGTAATGATACGGCAGTGCCGTCTCAGGCCATACTACAAGCTTCGCGCCTTCCCGCGCGGCTTCTCCGGTGAGCTTGCTGTATATGTCCACGGTCTCCTGCTGGTACCGGCCGTCCCATTTGACGCCCTGATCGATCGAGCCCTGCGCGAGGGCGACCTTGATGGTCTTCCATCGGGCCGACTCGGCGTCGATCGTCTTCATACGCAAGACTCCATAGACAGCGAACATGGCGACAAGGAATGAAGCAAAGACCAGTGGCAGCGCGCGAACCTTAACGCCCTTATCCCTTGAGAGGAGCCCTGAGACAAGGGATGTGAGACCGACGTTGAAAGCCACCACCGCGAAGGAGACAGCCCAGACGCCAGCGAGGTCGGCAACCTGTATGAGCGCGGGATAAGGCGATTGCGTGTAGCCAAGAAGCGCCCATGGAAAACCAGTAAGGAGATGGGCCCTCGCGAACTCGAGGCCCACCCAGAAGGCCGGGACGAGAAAGACCCTCGCCACCCACGGAAGACCCTTTGTGAAGGAGTACAGGACGCCGAATACGCCCCAGTAAAGCGCCATGTAGGCGACGAGGGCGAGCATCACGACGGCGCTTATCGCAACAGGCAGGCCCCCGTAATTGTGCATGGAGTGCACGACCCAGTAGACCGCGCCGAGATTGAAGAAAAAACCGGCGGCGAAAGACGCGGTAAAGCTCCCCTTCCACGCCCTTTTCTCAAGAGCCAGAAAGAGCGGCACAAGGGCGGCCCACGCCAGAAAACCTGGCGAGAAGGGCGGGAAAGCGAAGACGAGCGCGACACCCGAGACTATGGAAAGCGCGAGAGTCCCTGTCATTTAAGCGTAATGAAGAATATGCGGAATATGAGGAGCGTGAGGCCGAGGCCGAGGAGGGCTCCGAGGAAGACCTCGAGCCTTGTATGTATGCCGGACAGGAGCCTCGAGTGGCTGACCATGAAGGCGAGGACGACAGAGAGTATGACGACGAACGGGTCGAGGGAGATGAGGCTTATGCTGGTCGCAAGCGAAAAAGCGACAGCCGCGTGCCCGCTCGGCAGGCCGCCGTGCAGAGGCCTGCCCTTTCCTGAGAAGGCCTTGAGAGTGACGACCGCGATTAAGACGAAAAGGAGCGCGACTACCGCTATGTGGCCGGAGAAGGCCTTTGCCTCGCGAAGCGCGAAGCCCATGGGCTCGTAGATGTACTTCGAGAATATCATGTACGCCATTATGGCGACCCCGATGGAAGCGATGAGGACCGCTCCGGCGGAGACGTCCTTGGCGTTCTTGGCCATCATGTGGTATTTGTCCTCTACGAGATTGACAGTCTCCTCGATGGCGGTGTTCATCATCTCCGCGAAAAGGAGTATGATGACTGCCATAGCGAAGAGCACGAATTCTATTACAGGGAGTTCGAGAAAAAGGCTCAGGAAGAGCGCTGCGGCGGCGATCACGTAATGGTATCTTACGTGCCTCTGCGTCTTGAAGGCGTAGATGACGCCCTCTATCGCGTAGTTGAGGCTCTCCAGCCAGTTCTTGGGCTTTTTTACCTCTCCCGTGTCCATTCCCACAGTTTAGCCCAAGACGCCGCTGAAATAAAGCACTCCCATGCCGACGCACATCATGAGGGCAAGAACCGCGCACGCCTCGAGGGTCGAGAGCTTGTGCACGCTCTTCAATATGACGACGTTCATCGGGATGGACCACAGGCTCACGATGGCTCCGATGACCGGCACCGCCTGCGACCACGAGATCACCCACCCCAGCGACGTCGCCCGGTAGTATTCCATGAAAGTGGCCTTGCCTCCAAGGAGCCGCGCGAAGCCGTGAAAAATGGCTATGAAAAAGGAGAAGACCCCGATATTGAGGACCGGCGCTAAGAGCACCAGGAACGACGCCTCGAACGGGGTCGACACCTGACCCGCTATGAGAGAGCCGATGGCGACAGCCAGCCCGCCGATGGCGAGTATCAGTATGCCGGGCCTGAAGGCTCGCTCATCGTGCGCGGCCTCCTGGGCAGCCTCGCCCTTGAGCCTGACTATATCGAAACTCTTTTTGAGGTACTTGCCGAATTCAAGAGAGGGCTTCGTTTCCATCTCAGATGAGCCTCCCTGCGCGCAACAGCCCCATGAGTTCTTCTTCCTTGTCCTTCATCTTCCTCGCCTGACGCCCGCCCTTTACATGGTCGTAGCCCGCGAGGTGCAATATCCCATGCACGAGGAGCCTGCCCATCTCCTCGTCGAATGAAACGCCGAACTCCTCGGCCTGGGAAGCCGCCTTCTCGGTCGATATGACGATGTCGCCAAGGAGATAATCATCCCCCATTGGGAAGCTCAGGACATCGGTAGGCTTGTCCTTTCCCCTGTACTCGCGGTTCAATTCCCTTATCTCCGGATTGCCTGTAAGAAGGACGGAGAGCTCTCTTTCCTCAAACCCCAAGCCTCTTAATGCGGTCTCTGCCATTTTTTTGATCTTCGTGCTGCCTTTTCCCCGCGCCAGTACTTTCAAACCCCTTCTCCTTGAGCACGTCGACGGGCTCAGGGTAGTCCACCCGCTGGTGGTGCATACCCTCGAACACCTTGTTGAAGCTCCTCGTTATGGCGTGGAGGTCCTTCAAGGTCAGCTCGCAATCATCGAGCTGGCCGTCGGAAAATATCTTGTTCACTATCTTCTGCGTAAGCCACTGTATCCTGTCAGGCGTGTGCTCGGAGAGGGTCTTGCTCGCCGCCTCGATGGCGTCGGCCAGCATGACGATTCCGGCTTCCTTTGTCTGGGGCTTGGGGCCGCCGTAGCGGAAGTTCCCCTCGATGACCTCGGAATCGGCCCCTTCGTTCCTCGCCTTCTGGTAGAAAAAGGAGACGAGGGCCGTGCCGTGGTGCTGGCCTATGATGTCGGCTATCGCTGAGCCGAGCCTGTGCTTTTTCGCCATCTCCACTCCCTCTTTCACGTGGCTCGTTATGACGAGCGCGCTCATGGAGGCGGTCAGCTTGCCGTGCCTGTCCTCTGAGGAGTTCTCGACGAAGTACTGCGGCATCTTCATCTTGCCTATGTCGTGATAATACGCCCCGACGCGCGCGAGCAGCGGGTTCGCGCTTATCGACTCGGCCGCGGCCTCGGCGAGAGTGCCTATGATGAGCGAATGGTGGTATGTGCCAGGGGCCTTTATGGCGAGCTCCTTGAGTAGCTGGTGGTCCATCCTGGAGAGCTCGAGGAGCCTTATGTCAGTCGTGTACTGGAAGATCGACTCGAGGACAGGGGCGATGCCTATGGCGAGGACAGCAGTGAGCACCCCGTTCACGACCCCGGTCATCGCCAGAGAGAACAGGTCTACCGAGCCGCCCTTGATGGCCGTGATGCAAAGGAGTGCCGCGACGTTTGCGAGCGCGAGCATTATCCCGGCCTTTATGACTATCGACCTGTGGGTGCAGTGCTTGACTCCGGCGGCCGCCACCATGCCGCCAGTGAACGAGTAGGCGGCCATCTCGACGCCTCCGGTGAAGTAGCCGGCTACGATCGACGTGACGGCGGCGAACACAAGCGCCGTCTCGGTATTCAGGAGGAGGCGGATGAGCATCGGCCCGACCGCGACCGGCACTATGAACCTGTAAACCGAGGTCGGCCCCGGGGCAAGCTCCCTCATCACGAGGGCTGCCGTGTCGGAAAGCCTCAGGAGCAGCAGGACTCCGGCAAAGACCGAGACCATCAGCAGAAGATCTTTGGTGGACGAGGCGAACTTCTTTATGTTCTTTGAGGCGAGGATGTAGGCTGACAGGAGTATTACGAGGACGAAGAAGAAAAACCCTGAGGCTGGAACCGCGTCTTTCGCCTCCTGGACAGATGACTCTATGAGGCGGAGCTTTGCGAGGTCGTGCTCTGTTATGACCTGCCCTTCACGCACGACAGTCTCGCCCTTCATGACGGAGACCCCTGCGTCATAGGCCCTTACCGGAGACCTTACGTCGGTTGTGGCGACGTCTCCGGCGCTGTAACTGAAGCCGGTAAAAAGGAGGTTCGGGAAGAAAAGGAGGGTCGCGAGCAGGCCAGCGAGGACCAGTATCCCGAGCTTCCTCACGATGGTTCCGGCCATCTTCCAGTTTTGGCGGTACTTGTCTTCCAGGCCAGGCATCTTCTTAAGGCTCCTCGGTCAGTACGCTTTTTCTCTTGTGCTCCATCTTCTCGAAAGCCTGTACGACCTTCTGCACGAGCGGGTGCCTGACGACGTCGACCTCGGAAAAATTCACGAACGCGATGCCTTCTACACCCTCGAGTATCTTTTGAGCCTCGACCAGGCCCGAAGGCTTGGCGAGCGGCAGGTCAATTTGCGTTATGTCCCCTGTTATGACGGCCTTGGAGCCGAAGCCGAGCCTCGTGAGGAACATCTTCATCTGCTCGATCGTCGTGTTCTGCGCCTCGTCGAGCACGATGAAAGAGTCGTTCAGTGTCCTGCCCCTCATGAACGCCAGGGGAGCTACCTCTATCGCGCCTCTTTCGAGGAGCTTTTGCGCCCTTTCATAATCTATCATGTCGTGCAGAGCGTCGTACAAAGGCCTCAAATACGGGTCTACCTTGGCGGCAAGGTCTCCCGGCAGAAAGCCGAGCTTCTCTCCTGCTTCGACAGCTGGCCTCGTGAGTATTATCCTTTCGACTTCCTTGCTCGTTATCGCGGCGACGGCCATCGCCATGGCCAGGTAGGTCTTGCCGGTGCCGGCCGGGCCTATGCCAAAGGCTATGTCGTTCCTGCGTATGGCGTCGACGTACTTTTTCTGCGCGACGCTCTTTGGGGCAATGACCTTTTTCCTGTAAGAGACGAATACCGTGTCCATGAAGACGTCGGCAAGCTTCATGTCCTTTCCGGCCAGAGCCATGCGCGCGGCATAGTCCAGATCGTGGGGATACATGGGATACCCTTTTTCGAGAAGGTCGTAGAGGTCAAGGACGAGTTTTTCAGCCATGGCCGCTCTGTCAGAAGGGCCGGATATGACGACGAGCGAGCCCCTGGTGTTGAGCTCGACGCCGAGCTTTTTCCCGAGGCTCTTGAGGTTCTCGCCCTTGTCGCCGAAAAGGCGCATCGCCAGATTGTTGTCGGCGAGGGCGACCTGTTTTTTTACTGTCCCGGTATTTTCCAATAGCCTCTGCGAGATATCGTCGTTTTTCAAACCGGTACCAGCCGGATTTTCCTTAATAGGAAAACCCCTCCAGAAAGAGGGGTCAATGGACAAGAGCGTTCCCTGAACGGGACGACTTTAAAATATTAACATAAATCAGGCGGTTTTTCAATGAACTTCAAAGACTTGGCAGGCTGGCCAGCCTTTTCGGAGCCGCTTCAAGGGTGGCAAGGGATGAGCCTAAAAAAAAAGCCCCTGTAAAGGGGCTTTGAGTCAATGAAGTCTCCGGCCTATGCCGTCGCCAGCTTGTCGAGTAGCGCGGGCATGATGGCAACGGGTTCCTTGTCCATGAGCGAGTCGGTAAGCTCCCACCTGCCCGAGAGACTCAGGACCTTTTGCGCCAGCTTATGGTTGAGCGAATGGCCTGACCTGTAAGCGACGAGATGGCCGATGACGGGCGCGCCGACGAGGGCCAGGTCTCCCATCATGTCGAGGACCTTGTGCCTTACGAACTCGTCAGGGTACCTGAGGCCGCCCTCGTTCAATATCGAGTTGTCGCTTATGACTATCGCATTCTCAAGGGAGCCGCCCCTGGCAAGCCCGTTGGCCCTCAGGGTCTCGACGTCCTTGAGGAAGCCGAATGTCCTGGCGCTGCCGAGCTCCTTGGTAAAAGTGTCCCTTGAAAAAAGCCTCGCGAAGGACTGCTTGTTGAGGAAAGTGTGCGCGAAGTCGATGGAGTAGTCTATCGTGAACTCCATGTCGTCGGCCGGAAGAAGATATATGTACTTGTCATCCTCAGAGACCCTTATCGGCTTCTTTATGACAAGGTACTGCCTGAGGGCCGGAAGAGCCTCGAGGCCGGTCGACTCCATCATCGCGATGAAATCAGCGGCTGAGCCGTCCATTATGGGCACTTCAGGGCCGTCGAGCTCGACTATCGCGTTGTCAACCCCCAGGCCGTAGAAAGCGGCCATGAGATGCTCTATGGTGGAGACGGACGCGCCCCTGGAACCGATGGTGGTTGCGTAGCTAGTGGAGATGACGTTCGCCGAGACCGCCTTTATGAAGGGGCTGCCTGGCAGGTCCTTCCTTAAAAACCTTATTCCTGTATCTGCGTCCGACGGCAATATCCTGACATTGACGGGACACCCGGTGTGAAGGCCTATGCCGGAGAACTCTATTACATTCTGTAATGTATGCTGCATCTTCATGACTGGAATATGAAGCAATATATGTGCCATCGAAAAATCCTCATACAATTCAAACAGTTGACAAACGAGCACTTCCTTGGAACTGTGTTATTATTACAACTGGTACCGATTGATTCTCTTTTTTACAACACTATCTCCTCATAAAAAAGTAAAGTATGACGCTGATTATCACGCTGACTATTATGGATGTGGCAAGCGGGAAATAGAACTCGAAGTTCTCTCTTTTGATGTGGATATCACCGGGAAGCTTCCCCAGGAAAGGCACCTTCTGCCCGTATGCCATGAAAAGGCCGATGATGACGATGATTATTCCGATTATTATGAGAGACTTTCCAAGCCCCGTCATCCTTACCTCGCTATATACGAGTATAGACGGGACCATGACAAGGTGTCAAACTGGAATTCCGGGAGGATGTCAGTGGCTGCCGGTCTTTTTCCAGACCAGCCCGGCGGTCTTCTCGATAGACCTGCCGCCGAAGTAGAAGATTATGACCGTCTTCATTATCTCGCTGTGCACCTCAGAGAGCGAAAACTCACCCGCCCCGATATAAGGCGCCATCACCGTCCATACAAAAAGCGCGAGCGCAACAAAAGACCACGCTGGCCTGTGCGTAACAGTGAGCACGCGTGTCCAGGAAGGGGCCTGCGACCAGGCCTCTCCCGCCGCAAGCGCCCTCGCGCTCTTCGAGTCCTCTCCGGCGGCCTTGAGCTCATCGGAGGCGATCCTCCTTGCCTCGAGCTTGAGCTCTTCTCTTTCCTTTTCGCCAAGCTGCGAAGGAATGAACCTGTCGGCAAGCCTGTCAACGACCTTGCCTACCGTGCTCTCGAGTATGTCTGATATTACCGGAGTTCCCATGGCCCCTCCCCTTAAAGCCCCATCTTTCTCAATTCGCCGGATATATCGAGGACACTTCTTGAAGCGTCCTCAAGAGCGCCCTCCTCAATGCATGAGATGACCGACTGAAGGCCGTTCCTCAACTTATGCTGGAGGTGGCGTCTCGCGCACTCGGACAGACCCCTTATCTCCCTTATCGCGTCCTCTTCCATGCATCACTCCATGCACTCGAAATGGTTCGCGTCCCAGCCGGTCTTTTTCGAATACTCCGCCGGGTCGACGCCAAACCGGCCGCCCCACCGGCCGCCGATCGACTCCCATATCTCGCCTATCGGCCTGTAAAGGCCGCCGTCGGAGATGTACTCGCCGTCCTTGAACAGGTTGAAGTCAACAGCGAGCCTCCTCATGTGAAGAGAGCTCATGGTCCGGCTCCTGCCTGAGCGCACATAGAGCCTCTGCTGTTCTTCTGTCCTGAACGCCTCGCCGAAAGTAAGCTCAAAGCCTCCCGCGTAAGAGCGCCTTATGAGCTCGGCGACCATGAGCGGAAACCTCCTCTGCGTCTCCGAAAGGTTCACTTTTACCTCCTATTTGAGCGCCAGATGGCTGGCCAGATAGACATAGACGTCTTTGAGCACCCAGAGCATCACAGCTCCGCATATCCACAGAAAAGCCCTCACCGCGTTCCTCTTGGTCCTCAAGAGGTCCTTTACAGCCTCCTGCTCAGCCCTTGTAAAAGAGCAAGCTCCAAACCTCGCGGTGAGCCTTTCCGCTATCATGTCAGCGACCTGCTCGGCTTCCTTCATCTCAGTCATGGCTGCGCCTTTCTCCTCACGCCGACGAAGCTCACGCCCGAGACGATAACGGAGAGCGTAAGGTCGGCCTCGAAGTTGTCCATGACAAACCTGGTTCTGTCCGCCTCCTCTATCCTGGCCTGACCCGTTGCCTGGTCTATTACCGCCTTCGGGACGCTCCCGTTTTCTATCTCGATGGCAGTGAGAGTGTCGATATTGAGCCTCGCATGGCTGAGCCCCTGCGGTATGCCAGTGAAAGCGAGAATAGGCGAGGCCGGGTCAGTCGGGAGAGTGTCCGAGCAGTAGCAGGCCTTTATTTTGCCGGAGTTGTCGTGAAGAACCTCTATGTACATTCCATTGCCTCCTAATTGGCGTGGTAGTCCCAGTAAACGCAGAAATATTCGCTGTTGTCGACCTGCACCTGTACGCTGACCTCACAGGCCTCGCCTGAAGTGGAAAGGAACTGGCGCGTCTCAAGCAGAAGCTGTACGGCATAGGTGGAGCCGGTCTTGTTAATACTCGGCAGGTGCGAGTACCTTGCGACAGGGACATAAAAGGTGCCGCCGGTCGAGGCCCCGAAAGAGCCCCTCGCGCACTTGAGCTTGGCGACAGTAACGACAGCGTCAGCGAGCAATACGCTTTTGCTGTTTATGCCGTCATGGTCGTGATCGACCTCCGGAGTGAAGCCGCCGCCGAGCCACTCCTTGAGGTGAACAAGGTTTCTCCTGACCCCCTCCATGAGGGTCGTGTCGATCGGGCTTTCAGCGTCAGTCTGCGCTGATGTAATGTCGTTCCATGAAAATGTCGGCGCCGCCATGAGTCCTCCTTACCAGATATGATATCCGTCCGCTCCGCCTGTGAGGTTGGAGCCGTCCCCGATGAAGGCGTAAGCCCTCTGGGCAGACGAAGCCCCGCCATAGTCGCCCAGCCCGACAGGCGCTATGAAGCCATACCGCCTCGACATCTTCGTCTCGACGCCTTCAACCGACACTGTGCCTGAAGCGAAATCAGGCCGCACGCTCGTCAGCATGATCCTGTTCTTCACCCAGCCTGAGATCCCTTTGCCGCACGCCTCGTCAGTCGTCAGGTCCTTAATGTCGGTCGGCTTCATGAAGCTCGTGCCTGAGGCCATGCAGTTTATGTCAACGTCGAAGCTCATGGTCGCGACAGGGTCCCTGTAACGGTTGAGGAGCTTTTCCGCGAGGGTCGAGGCGTGGATGACGCCGCCCATATCGGTTATGCCGACCGCAGTCGAGGCATTCGCCGCTGGCAGGCCGGTGGTGTCCACCAGCACCCTTACAAACCTGTTGGCATCCGCGTCAAAGACCTGGTACCTGCCGTCTCTGGTGAGCCTGACAGCCTCTCCGGGAGAGCCTGACGGAGAAGCCCAGGTAAGGCTCATCGAGGCGCTGTCGAACGAAAGCGCGCCTGCGCCAACTCCGTTCGCCATCGAGACATGATAGACCTTTATCCCTTCGATCACCGGGTCCTCAATGAAAGTACGCGACCTTATCCACCTGCTCTTTATCGTCCTCGTCGAAGCCTCATTCCACTGGAGAGGGCTTTGGGAGGCGGCGTCGACCGCTATGACGGCGGACTCGAAGTTTGCCTCCCTATCAGAACCTGACTCATCGTAGTCGTAATAGACGACCACCCTGTGCAGAAACCCTCCCGGTAGCCGGCCTTCATGGCAAAGGAGTCCTTCAGGAATGTCCTGTCGGTCCATTCATCAACCGCCTGCCCCGGCGCCGGAGGGGCAAAGACCTTGAAACTGATCCTCTCGCCGTCGTGGACGATAAAAGAGTTGGACTCCACCTGGAGCTCGTTAAGGAACTGGTTTGCTTCCATCGGCTCTGTGAGCACCCTGTCGAACTTCCAGTTCCCGAGCCAGCGGTCCCTTTCCACGGCGAAAGAATCAAGGTCGACCAGAGAAGCGTCGATGCCGAGCTTGGAAACTATGATGTCAGCCATGATGTCTGCCGGGTTCATAGCCTTGTATTCGATATACGCGGTCCTTGTCTCGGTCTCAGGCGGTATCTTAGCGGAAGCTTCCTTGAGGTCGTCAGCGACAACGACCGTGAGGTCATCCCCTTTCCTGGACCAGTCAAGGACCTTGCCGGTGAAGGTCGGCGCGTAATCAGCCCAGGTAAAGCCACTGGCGATAAAGCCGTCCCGCCTCGTTACGCGCCTGTTCTTGAGGTACTCGTCCCTTATCATCGGCGCGAAATTCTCCCGCCCGGTTATCACCAGCGTGAACTGCCCCCTCGTGGTATAGCCTGAGCGCACGTCGATCCTGTTCTGGAGGGAAGAGACGGATTTGAGCGCCGGCACTACAAGCGGGAGCTCATCTGAACCTGAGGCGCGCCAATAGCCGTCGGCGCGGCAGGTCCCGTCAGCCCTGAAGTAAGACGCTGGAAGAGAGTTCCTTCCATGAAAGCCGAACCTTGCAGCCCCGCTGTCAAGTTCGAACTCGACTACCACGTTCGACATGTTTGAGCATTTTCCAAGCTCAGCGAGGAATCTCGGGCTAAGGGTCATCACAGTCTTTTTCTCCGTAAAAGCTTTAGAGCAACTCTCACTCGATCAACAGTCTCAGGGCGTGTTGTCGTGCACCTGGAAGTGCCAGTCAATACCGTCGAAAACCCCTGTCATAACGTCTCCAGGAGCGCCGGCGAAGTCCACGCCTCCGTTGCCCTTGAGATTCGTCCCGGTGAAGTCGATTGTCGTATTGGCGTCATTGAAGATCACTGTTATCTCCTGACCGGCGACCCCGTCATCGAAGGCGGTAATGGTCGTGGCGAAGGTCGATTGGGTCTTAAAAACATGCCTCCTGCCGCCCACGCTGACTGTCGGAGTGGTGTCGTTCAACACAAGCATGGAGACCCTGGGGTCTACTGTGCCAGAGGCTGCTATGGCGTCATAGGCCGTGGCCTCGACATTGTAAGTGCCGAGATCCACCCTCTTGACGTTTGAGAGGCTGAACGCCGTATGCCCTCCGGCGTCGTCGCCCACGAACCGGAGCTTGTCCATGCCCAGGCCGTCAACGTTATCTGCGTAGACCGCTATGGTGTTTTCGTACATGGTCAGCTCTTCGAGCTTCACGTTGTGGATATTGTAGGCGGTAGCGGTCGTCGCCCTTACTCCGTTGACAGAGGTGTTTTCGATGAGGGAGTTCTCGATCAGTACCTCCCTGTAAAAGTCCTGTATCCTCACGCCGTAGTCGTGGTTGCCTGCGGCGCACTCCCTCACTGTCATGTTGCCGCCCCTGTTGCCCATGGCCGCGAAGAGAAAGCCAGTGCCGGAGTACTGGGCGAGGCAGTTGTCGAAAGTGAGATGGGTCGTGTGTACCGGGTCTGCTGTCGTTGCCCCGACCTTGAAGCAGGCCTCTCCTTTTTTCCCTGCCCCTGTCGAGCCCATGCGGACATAGCAGTCCCGAATGGCTGTCTGGTAGGCGTGGTTGAGCCACAGGCCGACGGCCGCGGGATTGTAGAAGCCGTACATCGAGATGCGCTCGAAGAGCCACTGGGTCACGAACTCGGCGTATATTCCTCCGAGGGCTGAGGTCGAACTGTTGCCGTCTATCGAGAGGTCGGTTATGGACGAGTACGGAAGCCAGTCACCTGTTGCCCCGTCAGAGCTGTTGATGAGAAAGTTTGTGGAAGCAGCGGGTATTCTCAAGACCGTGTTCCCGCGTCCCGCGCCACGGATATTGCGATAACCTCTGACATTGAGGTTCTCGCAGAGCCATGTCCCGGCCGGCAGGTAGATCCGCTTCCCGTTCGTGATGCACTCCTGCAGCTCTACAGAGTAATCGTCAGAGCCGTCTGTCACGAAGCCAACGGGCAGGAACTCTCTGAGGTCAAGCTCCTTGTAACCGGTCAGGTTATAGGGGTGCGTGCCGTCGCTGTTGTGCTCGGCAAGGGCGAGACGGTTCAGTGTATCGGCCTTTACCGGATGTCCCGCCCCGACCATCTCTTCGCTGAATTGTATCCTGAGGTCTGTCATATCGGCTCTTGTCCTACTCCTTCCTTCCAGCAAGTGATAGAACTATATCCCTGGCTCCGCCTCCTGCTTTGAGCGGGTTTGAAAACCTCGCCTCCGGCCTCATCAGGAATACCTCTTCAGGGTGATTCGCGCTCTCCCACGCGACAAAAAAATTAGCGCCCCTGTTCCCTTCCCACCACTCAGCCACCTTAGCGTAAAGCGCCTCGTCAGCGTCATCAAACCTTATGGTCATCGACCTCTCAATATGCCTTGAGTGCGCTCCGGCGAGGTAGCCGCCGTGGCTCAGGTTGACAGCGCCCTTGACCTCCTGCTCATTGGGGTCAAAAGAAGCGCTGGCATAATCAAGCTCGGTCCTTGTCCCCAAACCGCAAATATAGATAAAGGGCTCTGCAGCCGTATTCTCAAGGATGACCCTCCAGTACCTGAACTCTCCCGGACAAGTGAACTCTTTTACAAAAGCCCTGTCAGAAGCCGGAGTAAAAGCAGTAAAAGCGTCTTCATAAAAAACTGCGTCAGTTGAGTACTGCAATTTCACAGACGCGCCGGACGAGTTGAAGTTGTGGCCCGCGACTGCCAGATAATCGGCCCCTCGCGCGCTACCAGCTCCAGAGTCGAACGTTATATGGTGCGGCCCCTGGCTGGTGTCCGCCTGCCACAGATTTGTCTCGAGCATGCTGTGGATATTGGCGATACTCGTGCGCTCAAAGGTCGAGCTGGCCGTGAGCGCGCAGCCCTGTGCGCCTAAAATAGACTTCCAGTAGAATTTTATCTTTGCCCAGTCAGCCATCTTGCCTGCCCCGTCAAACCATTTTGATCATATTCACGGCGATGTTCCGGTCGCCGGCATCCCTCAACGCTGGAACGATATTGTCTTCGACTATCTTCTGCCAGTTCTGCTCAGAGAGCGGATTATATATCTGCACCGTTATGTACTGCGACGGCCTGGCGTCCTCCAACCTCGAAGGCGCGGGGTACGCTCCAGGGGAGCCTCCAGAGTACTGAGGGTTAGCCCTGCCTGACGCGCTTATGGTACCGGTGGCGCCTCCCGGACCCGTGCTCCTTATCTGCTCGACCCTTGCCAGCCCGGCCGCAATAGCGGCCGCCGCGGCCGCCGCTCCGAGAGCGGGTCCGACAACTGGTATCGGGGAGAGAGAGGCGTACGCGCCCTGCGCCGCCCTGTACGTCTGTATAACCGTCTCAGCCACGGCAAACGCCTTCATGGCCTCAAACATCGCCCTGTGTTTGCTGCCTGTAGCAACGAACAGGTTCTGGAACGTATTGGACATCATGGCCGCGCCAGCTTCGGCGTGACCCGCCCTTATGGCCCAGCTCGACCTGTCGAGCTCTTCAAGATCACTGTAACGGGCCTCTTCGAAAGCCCTCTCCTGAGAAGCCTGCCTCGCGCGCTCCTCCATATAGACGACGTGCCCCTGCCTGAGCTTCTCGACCCTGTCAGCGCCGTACTCTGCGCTGACAATCGAACTGTCCGCGAGCCTTTCAATGTCTTTTTTCAGCTCATTGAATGCGCGGCTCACGCTCGTCGTGTACTTGAGGGTCGAAGAGACCGAAAAATTGCTCAGCCTCAGCAGACCGTCCTCAGCCGCCGCCACAGCGCCTTTCATGCCGGAGTCGAAATTCCGTTCAGCCATTTTTGTCATTGCCTGTCCTCGTCCTCTCGAACTGGTAGATCTCAAAAGCCTCCACTGCCCAGCACGGCTGGTCGGCAAGGCCGCCGCCCAGATAGGGCCTCCCCGAGCTTTCCATCATGAAGACAATTCTCATCATCTCGAAAGTCTCCTCGGTTATGTAGCTCAAGGGGCATTCATAGAGCCTTAAATTACCGAGGCTCATGACCTTCGCGCACTTCCTCGAGGCGAGCTCCCCTGTTATCTGCCCGTCATACGCGCTGACGGCCCTTGCCTCTTCCGAGAGCCCCTTGAAGTTCGAGCAGTTTCGCTCGATCTTATCCCGCTCAGAACACTCGGCGCACGCAAACGGGCTTCCGCTTCCTCTCAGAGACCAGCGGAAGCCCGCCGTCAGTTTTTTATCTGTCCACCTGTAAGGCGGGCCGTTGACTCCATCGCGCCGATGACTTCAAGAACGAGGTCCGTGTCGGCCGTCTCGAAGAACTCGGCGGGGGAGGTAACCTTTCTCTCACCGACAAAATAGCCGCTTATTGCCTCGACGTTCTCGACGAACTGCTTTTTCTGGACGTGCTGAGTGAGCTCCGCAACCTTGACGGCATCGGCTACCCCCCTTGTCCTCGCGGCCAGAAGCCTCGAGTACTCCTGCACCCTCGAGTACGGCACAAACTTGAGACTTACGACACACGGGTCAGAGCTCTCCCTGTTGCCGCCGTACTCGGGTATGTAGTCGAGCACTGATTCCTTGTCAAAGCTGATGATGGCCATCCGTCCTCCATGAAAGGTTTTTATATCAGACCAATGGAGCCGTGTTCACGAGCATGACCGCCGCCATGTACCCGGTAGACGCGTCGTAGAGCCCCTCATACCTGAGCGTTACGACAGGCTCCTTGTCGTGCTTGTACTCAGGCTCGCCGCCTGCACGGACGAGCCTCGGCAGGTCGATAAAAAGGGCGTGGTTATCCCCTGTGCCTGCCTGAGCGCCGGTGTCCCAATGAAAAAACAGATTGGTCGAGCCAGCTGAAGCGAGCCAGCTCCTGAACTCCGCGACAGATGAAAAGCCGCTCGCCGGGTCTTCCCAGTCTATGGTCACCTCTGCCGTGACCTTGTACTGGCCTGCCCTTGACCGGTCAGGGTAATCGACGCCTGAGAGGCGCATCGAGTCCTCAAGCCCGTTCTCCATCTTCACGCTCACCTTGTCAGGCCTTATCCTGGTCGCGCCTTCGAACGAGAAGGCCGTGAAATCAGGCGCGACGCCTGTCCTGTTCACCGGCCCCGTATAAATACTGAGCCCCTTGCAGTCGCACCTCAAAGGCTCCGCGCTAAACTCGGCATTGCCGATTTCAGCTTCAGCATCCTCCCTCTTCTGGCCGATGAGCTCTGCGGTGAGCTTCAAGGCCGAGCCAGCCTCCTGCTCGAAGGACAGGGACTTGACCCTGCCGCCGGTGTATGGCCAGTTCTTAACTGCCGCGCCCTCATTGATATTAAGGTTCAATGTCAGCCCCTTGCCGCCGACATTGGCCTCTGAAAATGGGTCGGAAGCCGGGCTCATCATGTGGCAATACTGGCCTGTCGCGCCGTTCTGTATCGACGAACTCCTTCCGAAGAAGTGCTTCAGGAGAGTGCCCATTATCCCCTTTGAAGAGCCTGCCTCGGTGTAAAAGGGCGTCTCGATAGACGCGCTCCACCTCTGCCCCATGCGGACAATTGCCGCGTCCCCTTTTACCGACTCCTCGCCCCTGAATTCCTTTCTCCTGCGGTCGTCGAATTCCATCTTCGGTATCGCCGGGTTCAGAAGCGGCACAAAACCGACCGTGCCTGATTCCTTCGCGCCCCTTGCCGCCTCCTCGCCGATCGCGAGGTAGAGCCTGTTAGTTGACATCAACGCCTCCTGAGCATCTCTATTCCCTGTACCTTGCCTTCACTTCCATCGTTATCCTCGAAAAGCCGCCGTTACTTTCAACCTCAAAGCCCTCAAAAATGACCTTCATGACCGGCTTTGAGGAAGCGAGCTCGCCTGCGTTGAGGGCTTCTTCTGTCAGAGCTTTTCTCGCGCGGTGCGCCCACATCTGCTCCTCGCGCAATTCCTGGTTCTCCGGCCTCTCGGGGATTATGATCCTGAGACCAAAGGCGGCCTCAGCGCGCGACGGCCTCTCGCCGAAAGTGTTCTCAAACGACTCGCCCTTGAACGACACCTGCGCGAGCGGCATCATGGCGGCGGGGAGCGAGCCCTTGAGGTCGATAGTCTTTCTGACGACGTTGAGCCCTTCGTTCTTCAACGCGTTCTCAATATTGCCTGTTATGGCAGCGACAGTCTCAAAGCCCATCAGCGCCTTCCTGCCTTAAGAGAGCCGAAAGCCAACTCACCTTCAGCGCCTGTTATCGAGCCGTCGCCCGAATAATCGTACTTGAGGCGGAGCCCCGAGTACGCGGCACCGGCCTTGGCCTCGTACTCCTTCCACAGCTCCCACCATATCCCCTTGTTTTCGGACGCGAGCCCCTTGCAGGCCTCCGCGACCGACAGGTAGATGTGAGCCTCCCTCAGGTCATGGGAATCGAGCACCAGGTGCGGTCTCTTCCCGAGGCGCTTGAGCTCGTCTTCGATCTTTTCGAACGCCCTTTGTATCTCCCTTGAAAACGGCCTTGTCAGAAGGTACTTATCCCCGGGGGCGACCGCTGACGAGAACGCCTCGACAGTAAGCGTCCCGGTAGACGCGTCGAAGTCCCTTATCTCCCTTGTCTCGGCTTTTGCCGGACACTCTGCGACGCCTCCTGTGAAGTAAGCGTCGCCGAACCTCTTGAGGCGGCTGTCAATGATTAGCGTCTGTGAGCCTGACTCCGCTGTCCCTGAGACGCTCCAGCCCCTGTCGCGCAGCTGCGGCAGCTCTGCGAATATGTCGTCATCAGTTATTACCTTGGCAAGCCGTGAGCGCACTACGTCGTAGAAGAGGACAGCGCGGTGCGTCTTTGAAGCTATTGCGTACTCGACTTCAGCCTTGTAGTCGAGCCATGGGACGAGGTTATCATCAGCCGTAAACTCAAAAGAGAGTAACCCGTCAGCGCCTATCACCATCGAAGCGCCCGAGACAAGCTGGCCGCCTGCGGGCCTGCATATGCTTATGCTTGCAGAATCAGGCACTGCCTTGAGGTTGTTCTCGTAAATATATGTTCTGAACGTGTCCGGGGTCTCAGCCAGGAACTGCTGCTTCATCTCATGCCTCCAGAGCCTTGAAGCTCTCTACTTCCTTTTTTTCCTGTTGTCGGCCGCCTCTGCCGTCTCTTTGGCCTTGCGTTCAATATCCCTGGCCTCTCTCGCGTCAGGTGTTTTCCCTGTGCGCTTGAGCCTTTCGTCGTAAATTCTTTTAATAAGCCGCTCGACGGCCGCTCTCTCTTTCACTTCACGCCCCCGTTTGACATGAACTCCTCGATCTCAGGCGTCACGCAATCAGAAGGTATCGTCGCCGGGTCCGGCAAAAATGGGGTATCAGGAAAAACCACGCCCTGCTTTTTGAGGCCGGCATGTCTCCTGAGACTCTCTTCCATGCGCCGCAGAAGAGCTCTGTCCCACCTCAAAGGGACCCATCTGTCACGCCACAGGCGAACGCTTGCCTCCTTGAGGTCAGAGACCTTGACAGTCTGTATAGACCTGCCCCTCGGCCCTACGGAGACCTGGCCGTTCCACATCCAGAAATCACGGAGAGCCTCACCCTGCCATGACACGGCCGCGTACCTGTTGGCAACAATCGGCGTAAATCCTTTTTTCAATAATGAGGCTATCTCTATCGCCATTTTTTCAAGTTGCCGGGAAGGGGCCTTGAATTCCCCCTCCCCGGCTTTTCCTTACTCGTGGTTGGTTATTATCTTTACTCCGCCGTTGGCGGCGGCGTTGACGCAGCCGTGTCCGTAGACCGCCGTGACGACTATCTCGGTGGCACGCAGGGACGCGTCCCTCTGGAACTCGGTCTTGGCGCCGGTTTTCAGCACGTAGGCAAGGCCTGACTGGTTGCCGAGCGGCATCATCACGCCCATTCTATCCGCGTTGACGTTGACCGAAGCGCAGTTGGTCGACTGCACTATGTCGACGCCGTAGAGCGTGCCGAGAGAGCCGAGGTCAACGGCGGGTGTTGAAGGCCCGCCCCAGACAGCGCCGGTTGAGGCGGCGATTGCCCTTCTCAGGTTGCTTACCTGGTAAGGGTGCAATACCGCGACGAACGGCCCCTTGGCGCTGCCGAGTTCGAGCGTGTATATGGCCGAGAGGAAGTCGTCCTCGGTCATGTCAACGCCTGAAGCGCCGACAGAGTTGGTGAAGCTGGACGCGCTCAAAAGGAGATCAGCGTCTATCTTGTTGGCAAGCGCCTTGCCCAATTCGGTCGCGAACGGCTCCAGGCCGCCGAGGCCCGCGCCGTTCAAGAGCATGTCCGTGACCGTTATCATTATTCCGGCCTCGTCTGCTGTAAGGAGCGTAGACGAGGTGTTCACGGCCGTGTTGCTCATGTCCGCGGCTTCCGTCAGGTCTGCGGCCGTAAGGAGCGGCCACTTCGGGAAGTCGACAGAAAGAGTCGACTCAGAGCTTATGTCCGCCACCCTCACAAGCGGCGGCAGCGCGGCCTCGGCATACGCCGCGTCGATTACGAGCCTCGAGACTATCTCCGCCGCTATGAGCTCGCCTGCGGAACCTGCCGATGTAGTTACTTCATTTGCCATAAGACTTTTTTCCTCCTGTCTTTTGACCGCTTTCTATGCGGACTGAAACTTTCTTTTTCGAGCTTCAAGGAAAGGATTTTTCACATCCCTGAACTTGTAGTTCTGGCCTGCGGCCCCTTTTACGTCGACGCCTTCTTTCAAGAGCCTGTCGAGCTCCTCGCGCGGCATGGCCCGCCACGAGGAAGGGTCGGAGAGGTCATATCTCGCTGAAGACGATGAGAGACGCGCTCCAAGGGAACCAGCGCCGCTGGAAGCCGACACCCTCAGATGGTGCGGCCTCTCGCTGAGCCACGAGTCGACGAACTCCTCTATGCTCATGGGCTGGCCTGAGTTGTTCACCCTCGCGGCCCCTGATTCCCCTATCACCTTGAGCGACCCGTCCTCTTCCGCCCTCACCCTGTTCCTGAGGAGCTCTGTCACTTCCTCGGCGTCTACCACGCTGTGGCGCGATATCGCGCGCAGCAGGCTCGCAGACTTCCTGTCTTCCCTGAGCCTTTCAACCTCGGCCTTGAGCTTGTCGACGTCAGCCCCTGCCGCGCCTGACCTCTGCGCCTTTGTATAGGCCTTCCTGTAAGCCTCGTCTATAAGCTCCTGGACCCTGGCCTGCTGCTCGGGAAGGAAACTCACCCTTGACTCATCCCTTGCCTGGCCTTCCAAATTACCCGTTTTGAGTTCGTCAACCATGATGTGCGCCTCCTTTTGATTCCCCCTTCTCCCATTTATTCAGCCGCGGGGTCTTCGGCCGAAAGGTAAAGCATTGTCAAGCGCGCCCGCTTTATATCCCTGAATCTATCTCTTCATTGATGCTCGCAAGGAGCGCCTCGTCTGTCTTCGGCAGCACCATCCTGACTATTTTCTTCTGCAGCTCCCTGTTGAAGGTCGCGGATTCGACAGCCGCCGTCCTCGCGCTCAACACGCTCTGCAGGTCCCTCTCCATGTCCCTTATCGAGAAATCGTCAGGGTAGTCTATGCGGCCGTCAAAGGCCCTGCCCTCCCACTTCGCCCACAGCTCCAGGACCCTCTGCTCGGCCTGCTCCACGTTGTCTGCCTTCTCGCTCAAAGTGGCGTAGAGCTGCTGGTGCTCGATCTCGAGGGCGACCCCGGACCTCGTTGCCGTCGCCTCCACCGCCTTGACGCCGCCGAGCTTGGCTATCCTGTAAATCTCCTCTATGTCGCGCTGCACCCACTCCCTTATCTCTGAGAGCGATGAATGGGGCGCCTCCAGCCACATGGGCCTCGAGTTCGGCTCGGCCGGGTCGAACTGCAGTATGTTCCTCGGGCCTACCTCCCTCTCCTCAGAGGAGCCCCTCGAGTACGGCACGGCGAGCATCGGGAAGGCCGTGTTCTCGATTATCTCCCTGGCGTCCGAACACAGGTAATAGATGTTCCTGTTGATGTCGGCTATGTCCTGTATGTCCGAGACCCCGGCCATCCTTGTGCCTGAGCGCTTGTTGTAGAGGTTGACTATCGGCACCTCTCCGAGCCCGTGCCACCCGGCATCAGCAAGGCGCACCTCGCCGGTTGCGGAAAGTATCTGCCAGAGCTCCCAGCCGTCCCTGTTCCAGATCCTGTACGTGTCCGGCGCTTCCCTGACCTTGACCGAATCGAGGACAACCCTGCCCGAATAGGGTAGCCTCGCGAACGACCAGTCGAGGAGATTCTCCGGCGTCACAAGGGACAAATACGGCCTTATTCCGTACTCCTCGGCCTCGGCACGCGTAGCGGGCAGCGCCTGCGGCTTGTCTACCATGATGGAGACCCTGCCGTAGATGGACGCGAACCTCTGCGCGTCGCGCATGAAATGGCTGAAGGTATTGCCCTCGAGGTCCGCGTCCAAGAGAAAGAGCCTGAAGAGGCTGTCGCCCGACAAAGAGCCGTACTCCCTCACGGCATCCTTCCTGAAAAGGTGAGAGACGAAGATGTCAACGACCGGCCCGCAGTAGTTGTAGTAGTAGCTCGTCGCCTTTCTGCGCCCGTAGTTGGCCGAACTCTCGAACGGGTGCTGCAGGAGGTAGTTCCCCTCCTTGTACATCTTCCCGCCGAAGTACGAGCGGACGTGGAACAGCCATTCATCTCTCAGAGAGTCGTAGAGCGGATGCGTGCTTTCGAGTTCCTCCCGGGTCATCTCTCCTCCATACTGTTTATTTGTAAAACCTCATGCCAGGGTCCGGCCTGTCAATCCTCAAGGGGTATTCGCGCTCGACAAAGTACCCGAGCGCGTCTGTTGCGTGAGTCCTCTCAGAGTTTGACTTGTCGAGCCCGCCGTTTGACAGCCATTCAACTGTCTCGAGGTCCTTCTTGAGATGAGCGCACCTCGGGTGGTGAAAGAGACGGGCCTCACCGTCAGCGTTCTCAAGAAGGGCGTTGACCGAGTTCACCCTGTCTCGCACAGGCGGGTTGGCCCTGCCTATCCTCTGGTCACGGAGGCCAAGCTCGTAGAGAATGGCGTAGTCGCTCTTTCCGGCGGTCGACCTGTTCATCCCGGCCGAGTCGCCGTAGACGGCTATGCCCTCCGTGTGCGAGCCGTACTTCGAGAGCACCAATCTCCCCATCTCAAGCGTGTTAGTGTCCCTCAACGCTATCTCGTCGACGACCTGCACGCGGCCTTTGTCAGCCTGGACTACCTCCCAGACGCTGAGGCCCACGTTGAAGTCGCAGCAGACAAAAAGCTTCAACCTCTTGTTCACGCTGATAGACGAGTCCTCGTGCCTCTTGGAATTGTAAGCGTAGTACGCGCGCCCTGTGGAGCCCTCGAAACTCGCCTCGAACTCCTGCCTGAAAGTCCTCGGGTCCATAACTCGCCTGGCCGCCTCTATCTCAGCGGCCGGCAGTATCCCGGAAGAGTTCCACCTGTACAGCCCCCAGTCAGCGTCGCTTCCAGAGCCCGCGTAATCAGCGAGGTCTTTGTAATGGTTCAGGCCCTCGGGCACTCCGACGAACCAGCACCAGCCAGCCCTGTCAGCGAGAGCCGGCCTTATGTTCTCGGTCCAGGCGTTGGGCTTCATGTTGGCGTACTCGTCGAGCACGCCGCCGTCCCAGGGAGTGCCCTCGATCCTCTCAGGCCTGTCCATGCCGAGGACCCAGAGCTCGCTTTTGTACTTCGTGGTTACGCACAGGTCGCTCTCGTAGACCTTTTTGACCCATTTTCCAGGCACGAGCGCCTTGATGTCGTTCCAGTAGACCCTCTTGGCCTGCTCCCTCGTGGGCGCGGCCGCGAAGTAGCGCGGGTCGCTCCACGGCTTTTTCGCGGGCAGGCCGCAAACGAGCCGCCTCTTGGCTATCTCGGTCTTGCCGCTTCTCCTTCCGGCTGGGACGACCGCGAACCTCTTTGCCTCAGTCCACAGCCTCCTCTGCTCCGGATGCGGCCGTAACGCGTGCCATCTCGCCGGCAATCTCATCTGCCTCATCCGCGTCCTTTTCCACTCCGGCCTCTTCGAAGCCGAGCTCAAGCCTCTTGCTCCTTATCATCCCGGAGATCACCTCTCCGGCCATCTTCGCGACCTTCAGCTCATCAAGACCCTTTTTCAGGTCCTTTGTCTTGAGCCCGCTGGCGAGCTTTTTTTCAACGCCCCTCCAGAAGCTTCTGTGGCTTTCAGGCAGCGTCGCCGCCTCTTTTTCAGCGGGGCTCCCATCCTGTCTTTCTACGCCTTTTTTCCGCCAGCATTCCTTTTTTGCCTTCCTTCGTATGCTGCCGGAGTGGCAATTGTATTTTTCAGCCAGAGATTTTAAAGCCTGGCCTGACTCGTACTCCTTTTTCAGACTTTTCCAGTCGATCCCCACACTTGAGCGCCCTCCTATATCTCTTCGAGACCGAGATGGTCCGCGCACGACCTTAACGAGTACAGACTTACGAAGACCCTGTTGCACTCGGCGCAGACCTCAGGCTCGCGCAAAAGCACCCTGCGCCCAGCCGGTCTCTTGAAATAGCCCCCCTGCCTCTCGACTTTCACGCCGTTCTCCCCGGTTGCGCCCACCATGACAGCCACCTCCCGAAAGCTATTTGCCCTTTGGTGTTTTTTTTTACCCCATGTTGAAAAAACCTTTCTATACTGGGCAGGTGTGGGCGTATTTATTCTTTACCGCGTGTAAAAGCCGTGTATTTTTGCAATAAAAAAAGGAGCCAGGCATAAAACGCCTGGCTCCTTCAGCCCGGTTACCCGGGTATCTAAAGATCTTTTCCTGAGAAGTCGATTGCCGTAAAGTCCTGGAGCCTGTCGTCCCCGGGGCTCCAGTTTTTTTCCATCATGCTCTCTATCCCTCCCCTGTACCCGTACTGGCGCATCTGGTCGAGCATGTCACCCATGGACGGGTACTGGCGCATGGTCTTGTACTCCATCCAGTTGACGGCCGCGCCAGAGGCGAGCTCAAAGGCCTTGAGCTTTCTCCTCCTCTTCCTGTGACCTTGCAGACGCGACTTTCTCCTCTGCCCTGTAAAGGATTTCATACGCCCTCCCGAGTGAGATTCTGTGGCTCTCAGCTACGACCTTCATGTGCGTGTTCCAGTAGTGATATTCAGTGAAGACGGCCCGTTCCCTCGGGCTCAACCCCACAAGCGGCCAGAGTATGTCCCTTATCTCGGTCCCTGAGTGTTTGAGTCGCTCATAAAAATGTTCCGGGTCCATCGTCAAGACGGCCTTCCTCCTTTTCGCAAAATTGTGCGTATTACGCACATGTGCCGCGATAAAAAAACCGGACAACGGGCTCTCGCACGTCAGCGGCATGAGCTGTCGGAGTAAAATGGGGAAAGTCGAAAATACCGGGGTGGAAATATTATACTTTCGGCAGGCCGGGCTGTCAAGGCAGCCCGGCGAAAAGCGCGTGTCAACTGTCCTTTAGTTCAGCGGGAAAGATCAGACATTGAACCTGAAGTGCATGATATCGCCGTCGTGCACCACATATTCCTTGCCCTCGACACGGAGGACGCCCTTGTCCTTGCAGGCAGCTTCCGAACCATACTTTACGAAGTCGTCATAAGCCATGACCTCGGCGCGAATGAAGCCGCGCTCGAAATCAGAGTGTATGACGCCGGCCGCCTGTGGCGCCTTTGATTCGGCCGCAACGGTCCAGGCACGGACCTCTTTTTTGCCAACGGTGAAAAAGGTGATGAGCCCGAGAAGCCTGTACGCGGCGGCGGCCAGCCTGTCGAGCCCGGATTCCTTCAAACCGAGACCGGAGAGGAACTCGGCCCTCTCTTCTTCCGAGAGCTCGGCTATCTCGGATTCTATCTTGCCGCAGATGGTGACGAAACCCGCGCCCTCGGCCTCGGCGAACTTCCTGACTGAAAGAGCTGCCGCGGATGTGCCGGCCAGATCGTTCTCATCGACGTTGGCGACATATATGACCGGCTTGGCCGTAAGGAGGTTCAGGTCCTTCACGAGCAGAGCTGTCTCAGGGTTAAGGACGCTCCTTGCCGGGCGGCCCTCCTCAAACGCCTTTTTCAGTTCCTGGTACACCGGCATAGCCTCGGCCACCATCTTGTCTCCGGTCTTGACGAGCTTGCCCGCCCTCTCGAGCCTTCTGTCGAGAGTGTCGAGATCAGAGAATATGAGTTCCATGTTTATGACCTCGATGTCGCCAAGCGGGTCGGTCTTTCCGGCGACGTGCACGACCTGCTCATCCTCGAAGCACCTGACTACATGGGCTATCATGTCGACGCTCCTGATGTTGCCGAGGAACTGGTTGCCGAGCCCCTCGCCCTTGCTCGCGCCCTTCACTATCCCGGCTATGTCGACGAACTCGACCGCGGTCGGCAATGTCCTCTCCGGATTGGCCAGCTCGGTGAGCTTCGCGAGCCGCTCGTCCCTCAAAGGCACCATGCCGATGTTCGGGTTTATCGTGCAGAACGGGTAGTTCGAAGCCTCAGCGCCGGCCGCAGTCATGGCGTTGAATATCGTCGACTTACCGACGTTCGGTAGACCTACAATGCCGCAGTTGAATCCCATGTTGAAGTTCTCTCCTGTTCTTTAATATGCCTGATTATGAAAAATGGCCGCCTGGCTCGTTCAGACTATAAGCGGCGCTATTGTCAGCGCGATGATGCTCATGAGCTTTATGAGTATGTTCATCGCCGGGCCGGAAGTGTCCTTGAACGGATCTCCGACCGTATCTCCGACAACAGCGGCCTTGTGCGCGCTCGAGCCCTTTCCTCCGAGGTTGCCCTGCTCTATGTACTTCTTGGCGTTGTCCCAGGCGCCTCCGGCGTTTGCCATGAATATCGCCATCATGATGCCGGTCACGGTCGCGCCCGCGAGCATGCCGCCTAACGCCTCAGCCCCTAAAGTGAACCCTACCGCGACAGGCGCGAGCGCAGCCAGGACTCCCGGCGCTATCATCTCCCGCAAGGCGGCTTTGGTGCTTATGTCGATGCACCTCGCCACATCCGGCTTGACACCTTCGCGTCCTTCAAGAAGGCCTGGTATCTCCCTGAACTGGCGCCTTATCTCCTCGACCATCTTCATGGCCGCCCTGCCGACGCTCGTCATCGTGAGAGAGCCGATGAAAAACGGGATTATCCCGCCCGCAAGGAGCCCGATGACCACCAGAGGGTCTGAAAGCGAGAGCTCCAGCGGGCGGCCCAGGGCGCTGCCAGCCGCCTGTCCAAAGGCCGCGAAAAGCGCTATGGCCGTAAGCGCGGCAGAGCCGATGGCAAAACCCTTGCCGATTGCGGCGGTCGTGTTGCCGAGGGAGTCAAGAGAGTCTGTTATCTTTCTTACGTCCTCGCCGAGGCCGCTCATCTCCGAGATGCCGCCGGCGTTGTCGGCTATCGGCCCGTAGGCGTCGACGCTCATTATTATGCCTGTTGTCGCCAGCATGCCGACGGCGGCCAGTCCTATGCCGTAGATGCCAGCCGCGTAATTCGATATGAAAATAGTAATAAGAATTGCCAAAACCGGAAGGGCGCAGCTCTCCAGGCCTACCGCAATGCCGGTAATTATGTTCGTGCCTGCGCCAGTTTTCGACGCCTCGGCGATCTTTCTCACCGGCGTGCCTCCGGTGTAGTATTCGCTGAAGAGCCCTATGAGGCTGCCACCTATGCACCCGGCCGCTACCGCGTAATAACACTGGACCGAGCAATCGAGTACGAATGTAACGGCAAAACCGAGGCCCAGAAACACTCCGGCGGCAAGCATTGTCGAGTACCTCAAGGCCGCGGCCGCGCCGAACCTCTCAAGGAGCTTCAGGACCGAGATTCCCGCCAGAGAGGAAAACAGCCCAGCCATGACAAGCACGACAGGGTACGACATGAGAGAAGAGCGCTCTCCTAATAGGGATATCTCACTGGCCGCGACTGTCGCGCCAAGAGCGATCGTCGCTACAACTGCCCCGACGTACGATTCGAATATGTCCGCGCCAAGCCCCGCGACATCCCCGACGTTGTCTCCTACGTTGTCGGCTATGACGCCAGGGTTTCTCGGGTCGTCTTCCGGTATGCCAGCTTCGACCTTGCCCACGAGGTCGGCCCCTACGTCAGCCGTCTTTGTGTAGATGCCGCCGCCGACCCTCGCGAAAAGCGCGATCGAGGAAGCGCCCATGGCAAATCCGTTGATGACCGCGGCCTCCTCGGGCCTGCCGTAGAATATGAAAAAAACGCCAATGCCGATGAGCCCCAGGCTCGCGACCGACAACCCCATGACAGACCCGCCGAGAAAAGCGGTCGTGAGCGCCTTGCGGAAGTCCGGCTTGCACGAGCGGGCCGCCTCCGCGGTCCTGACGTTCGCCTTTGTCGCGCCCTTCATGCCGAAGTATCCGGCGAACATTGAAGCCGCGCCGCCGCAAAGAAAAGCCGCGGCAGTCGGGACCCCGATAAACACGGCGAGGGCCGCGGCCACTACGGCCATGAACACCACGAGGATAGCGTACTGCCTCTTGAGGTAGACCATGGCGCCGCTGTGGATGAGCCCCGCTATCTCGCGCATCCGTTCGTTTCCGTCAGGAAGCCTTTTTATGTGGTGGTAGATAAAAAAGGCTACGGCAAGTCCGGCTGCTCCAAACACAGGCGCGAAAAATGCTATCTCCGGCATGGCTACCCCCTCTCGGGTTCAATTACGGGTTTTTTCCGGCTGGAAGTGCGATGAATGGACACTGGAGCGGTTCAGGGGTTGAATTTGTTCATCGCCTGGTCAATGCCGCCTGTTATGAGGAGCTCGACCGCCTCTTTTCCGCGGTTGAGCATCTCTTCAAGGTCGCCCTGTTCTTCTTTGGCGAACGGGGTGAGCACGTACCCGGCGGTGTCGTTATGGGGAGGCCTGCCTATGCCGAGCCTTATCCGTTGGAACTCCCTGCTGCCGACAGAAGCGATGATCGAGTTGACGCCCCTGTGCCCGCCGGAGCCTCCGTCCTTGCGGACACGGAGCTTGCCGAGCGGCAGGTCGCAGTCGTCATAGGCGACTATCATGGAAGTGGCCGGGATCTTGTAGAAGGCGCGCGCCTCTGAGACGGCCTCGCCTGAGAGGTTCATGAAAGTCTGGGGCTTGAGAAGGACTACCTCTTCACCGCAGAGCCTGCCCTTGCCCCACAACCCCCTGCCTTTTTTTTCGAGCTTTATCCCGGCGGAAAGCGAGAGCAGGTCGACGAGCATGAACCCGGCGTTGTGCCGGGTCCTCTCGTACTCTTTTCCCGGGTTACCGAGTCCGACTATTAGCAGCACTGGCTGCGTCGAAGGGGAAAAGGAGGGTTACTCCTCCTTCTTTCCCTCTTCCTTTTCAGCGAAGCTCTTAGCGAGCTCAGCCTGTACTTCCTCGGCCGTCTTCGGGGCGACCTCGGCTGTCGGCGAAACTATCGACACAACGGTAAGGTCCGGGTCGTCGATGGCGGTAAGCCCGGCGCCGAGCTTGATGTCCTTGACGTGTATGGACTGGCCGACGTTGAGGGCGGTTATGTCGACGTCAAGGCTGTCAGGTATCTGCGAGGGCAGGCACTCTATGGTTATGGTCCTGGTCTCGTGCTGCACTATGCCGCCGAAGGCGAGGCCAGCGGCCTTGCCGGACAGGTGGACCGGCACTTCGATCTCGACAGTCTTGTTCACGTCTACTTCGAGGAGGTCGACGTGCATGACGGTGCCCCTCAGGGGATGGCGCTCTATTTCCTTGAACATCACAGTGCGGTTCTTGTCGCCGGCGATATCGAGGGTAACGAGGACGTTGCCGCCCGCGTGGGTGTGAAGGACCTTATCGAGCTCCTTGCCGTTGACGACGACCGATATCGCGCCCTCGACAGCCGGACCGTAAAGTATGCCCGGGACGCGGCCCGCGGCGCGGAGCCTTCCGGCCGGGCCCTTGCCCTTTTCAGCCCTGATCTGGGCCGTGAGATTTATCTGTTCCATGCTGTTCCTCCAGTGTTTTTCAAAATTGGTTGGGGGCTTATCGGATCCGTCCCTACACGAAAAGGGAGCTTACCGACTCGCCGCAGTGTATCCTCTTCAAGGCCTCTCCAAGGAGAGGGCCGACAGAAAGCCTCTTGATCTTCGCTGACTCAGGCGCGCCCTTCATCGACGGGATGGTGTTGGTGACCACCAGTTCCTTTATCGGTGACTTGTCAATCCTGTCCATCGCCGGGCCTGAGAGCACGGCGTGGGTGGCGCAGGCGTAGACCTGCTTGGCGCCCTTTTTGGCAAGCGCCTCGGCGGCCTGGGTAATGGTGCCTGCGGTGTCTATCATGTCATCGAGGAGAACGGCTGTCTTGCCTTCGATATCTCCTATTATGTTCATCACTTCCGAGACGTTCGGCCTCGGGCGCCTCTTGTCTATGATGGCGAGGTTCGTGCCGAGCCTCTTGGCGAAAGCCCTTGCCCTTTCAACACCGCCAGCGTCGGGGGAGACGACGACGACGTCGTCGGTGTAGTTCTTCTTGATATAGTCGAGAAGGACCGGGGTAGCGTAGATGTGGTCGACCGGTATGTTGAAAAAGCCCTGTATCTGCCCGGCATGCAGGTCAACGCACACGACCCTTGTCGCTCCCGCGGCGGTGATGAGGTCGGCGACAAGCTTCGCGGATATCGGCGTCCTCGGCGCGACCTTCCTGTCCTGTCTGGCGTAGCCGTAATAAGGTATCACGGCCGTGACCGACACAGCCGACGCCCTCTTGAAGGCGTCGAGCATTATGAGGAGCTCCATCAGGTTGTCGTTCGTCGGCGTGCAGGTGGACTGCACAACGTAGACTTCGACGCCCCTGACGCTCTCTTGTATGTCGACGTACACCTCGCCGTCGGAAAAGCTCCTTACGTCAGACTTTCCGAGCTCCATGCCCAGATGCGTGCAAATCTCCTCGGCGAGCGGCTTGTTAGAATTTCCGGCGAATATCTTTATTCTTTCTATCATCAGACCCGGCTTCCCAAAAGGATTTTTATTCGTTGGATGGGGCGGGAGGATTCGAACCTCCGAATGCGGGGATCAAAACCCCGTGCCTTACCGCTTGGCGACGCCCCAGTTGAAGCGCCTGCGGACCCGGGGCTCAAAGCCCCTTTGCGAGAAAGATCCTTGCCTCGCCTCTTATTTCAGGTTCGAGGGCTTCAAACGCCTTTTCAGCCTCGGCACTGGAATAAAAAACGCCGAAAACGGTAGAACCGCTCCCGGACATGAGCGCGCCACGGGACCCAGAGCCCATGAGCATCTCTTTATACCCTGATATCTCTGGATGCCGAGCGAGGGTCACTGGCTCCAGGTCGTTGGAAAGGGCCGCTAAGACCGCATCCTGACTGGCTGGAACCTCGTAAGAATACAGTAGATTATTATTTTCCCCCGCCTTTGTCAAGTCCAAACTCGAATAGGCCCAGGCGGTAGAAACATGGATTCCGGGGTTTATGAGGACGTAATGGAGCTCAGGAAGGCGGGCCCTCTGGAGTTTTTCTCCCCTGCCACTCGCGAGAGCCGCCCCTTTGAGGATAAAAAACGGCACATCAGAGCCGAGCCGGGCGGCAAGCTCGATGAGGGCTCCGTCAGGGAGCCCTATCCCGGTCAGCTCATTCAAGGCCATGAGGACGGTCGCGGCGTTCGAACTGCCTCCGCCAAGCCCGGCGCCGACAGGGATGACCTTCCTGATGGCTATGTCAGCCTGGAATCTGTAACCGGTGGCCCGTGAAAAGAGAATGGCGGCCCTGTGGGCGAGATTGTCAGAGCCTCCGGGGGCGTCAGGAGAGTCAGTCGTGACCTCCACGCCGTCGCCGTCCGAGAGGGAAATAGCGACCTCGTCAAATAGCGAGACAGGCTGCATGAGAGATAATATCTCATGAAAGCCGTCAGGCCGCTTTCCAAGCACCCTCAAAAAAAGGTTTACCTTCGCGGGAGAGAGGAAGGCCCGTTTCATTTCCATGCGTTTCAGGGGTAAAAGGGTTAGAAGTGACCGGTCTTTCTCGGCTGGACCTTGCAGACCTGGTTGAGCTCCTCGAGGAGTATGTCCTCGTGGTAATCGCCCATGGCGGCAATGACCTCTATGGCCTCGGTCTTGACGCCGGGGATGCACAGGACATGGCTGCCGAGGTGCTTTTCGAAGACCGCGAGAGTCTGCGGGCACGCGTTGAGCACGTCCTGGACTATCATCTTGTTGGTGACTACCCAGTCAGAGTGGTCGTTGTGGTGGTTTTTTCCGTGTCCGGCCATGTCAGTTTATCCGTAGTTTAGAATACGCCCTGGGCGATGGACATCACCCAGTCGGTCACAGGGCCTGGGTAGATTCCCAGCAGGATCGTAACGGCGTTGACGAAATACAAAAGCCCTCTGGTCATCATGTCGACCTGAATCGGGGCCTCGTTGGCAGGCTGCCTCAGGTACATGCTCTTGATGACAAGCAGGAAGTAGTACATCGCGATTATGGCCATCATGGCGCCGATAAAGGCGAGCACCCAGAGCCCCTCTTTCACGGCCGCCATGAATATGTAGAACTTGGCGATGAAGCCGCCGAGCGGCGGGAAGCCCGCTATCGAAAGAAGCCCTATGAAGAGCGAGAAGGCAAGGAGCGGCGCCCTTTTGTAGAGGCCGGCGTATGACTCTATCTTGTCGGTGCCCTCGGAGTTGTAAAAGACGACTATCGAGATGAAAGTACCGGCAATGCCGAAGATATAGGTCAGGAGATAGTACATTATCGCGCCCGCGCCCATCTCGGAAGCCGCCGCGACCCCCATGAGGAGATAACCGGCAGAGCCTATGCCCGCGTAGGCGATAAGCCTTTTGAGGTCTTTCTGCGGCATGGCGGCAAGGTTACCGAAGAGGAGCGTTATGCCGGATATTACCGCGATGAAAGCTACCCACTCGCCCTTGACCGTGCCGAGAGCCCCGAAGAGCACTCTGAGTATTACGACGAAACCGGCAGACTTTGACGCCGCGGCAAGAAGGGCGGTCACAGGGGTCGGCGCGCCCTGATAGACGTCAGGCGCCCATACGTGGAACGGTATCGAGGAGATCTTGAATGTCAGGCCCAGGACCGTGAGCACGATGCCTAAAACAAGATAACCCGTAGGCTCGACCGTCTGAAGCGCCTTTGCCACCTCGGCGAAGCCTGTCGCGCCTGTCGCGCCGTATATGAAGCTTATGCCGTAGATGAGAAAGCCTGAAGCGAGCGCGCCGGTTACGAGGTATTTAAGGCCAGCCTCGGAGGTGACGCGGCTTTCAGTCAGGTACGCGGCCAGCACGTACAGGCACACCGCGACGAACTCGAGGGAGACATAGAAACCCACGAAGTCGGACGCTGAAGCGAGCATCATCATGCCGGAGAGGGCGAAGAGGATGAGTGAATAAAACTCTCCGCGCCAGTTCTTTACCGTGTCCTCGTAGAGCATGACAATATAGAGGATCAATACGCCTGAGATGCAAAAGAGCCACTTGAAGTATATGGACAGCTGGTCCTGGAGAAAGAGCTCGGCCAGGGCAGGACCGAAGTCCTGATACGGCAGGGAGATTGCGGCCGCGGCTATGCCGAGTATGCCTATTACCGCGTAACCCTTCCTCGACCCCCTGGGCAAGAACAGCTCAAGGACAAGGAGCAGGAACGCCGTTCCCAGCATTATGAATTCGGGGAGGAGCCTTAAAAGATTCATTTCCATCCTAAATCACCATCTCCATCTTCAGCCTATTTTGGCCGCGTTGAGCTTGTCCACAAGCGGCACAACGCCCGAGTTTATAACGTCGACAATGACCGTCGGGTAAAAGCCGACGACGAGGAGCACCGCGATAAGTATCACAAAGGGCAGCCTCTCTACGAAAGTCCTGGCGTCGCGCAAATCGTCCCACTTTTCCATGGGCTCCCTGAAAAACACGTCGCGCAGACACCTGAGCATGTAGGTGGCAGTAATGATAATGCCGAATACCGCCACTATGGCGTGGATCGGGTACTCCTTGAACGCGCCGATGAAGACCATGAGCTCGGCGACGAAGTTGGCGAGACCGGGAAGTCCGCTTGAAGCGAAGCCCATTATGGCAAAGGCCACCGCGACGAACGGGACCTTCTTTGCCAGTCCCGAGAAGTCGTAGATCATCCTCGTGTGGGCCTGGTCATAGACAAAGCCGATGAGAGAGAAGGCCAGGGCCGTCATCACGCCGTGGGCGAACATGAGGAGCACCGCGCCGTTGACGCCGATGTAATTTACTGTCGCGAGGCCGAGAAGGACATAGCCCATGTGGCTCGACGAAGAGTAGCCGATCATGAACTTCATGTCTCGCCTGCTCATGGCGACCATGCCGCCGTAGAAGATGTTTATGAGGCTCAGTCCCGCGACCCAGGGCATCCAGTACTGCGCGCCCTCGGGGAGGATCCACATGGCGCGGATTATACCGTACGCGCCCAGCTTCATGAGGACTCCGGCGTGGAGCATGGAGACGGCCGAAGGCGCTGCCGCGTGTCCTGTCGGCGACCATGAGTGGAACGGGGCCAGAGGCACAAGGACGCCGAAGCCGAACAGGAGCGGCAGAAAGACTTTTATCTGGTAACCGGTCTCATACGAGAGGCTGGCAATCTGGAGCATGTCAAAGGTGTATACGCCGGTCTTCGCGCCTGCCGTGAAGTACAGGGAAAGAAGGCCCAGGAGTGCTACCATGGCGCCGAGGCTCAGGTAGAGCGTAAGCTTCATAGTGGCGTATTCCCTGTTCGCGCTGCCCCATATGCCTATGAGAGGGTACATCGGGATGACGGCGAGCTCGTAGAACAGGAAGAAGAAGACGAGGTCAAGGGACATGAACACGCCGTAGACGCCGGAAACGAGCAGCAGAAGGAACATGTAATGCTCCCTTATCCTGTGCTTTATGCCGACCCAGGAGACGAACACGCCGGTGAATATGACGAGCGACGTAAGGAGCACCATGGCGACGCTTATGCCGTCTACCCCGAGATGGTAGGAGATCCCGAGGGAGCGCACCCACTCTATCTTCTCGATGAACTGGAACCCGCCCTTCGCCTTGTCGTAGATGCAAAGGAGGTAGATCGAGAGGCCGAGGCTTATGGACGTGGACGCAATCGCTATCCCTCTTACGACGGCCACCCTCGCGTCATCAATAAAGAGGAGGAGCAGGACCGCCGCGAGCGGCGAGAGCATTATGACTGATAATATCGGGAAACCTTCCACCTTCTACCTCGTCTACAGGAGTACGAAAATGATCATCAGGACGAGCACGCCGCCGACCATGGCGAAAGCATAGTGCTGGAGCTGACCGGAGATCGTGAGCCTTAAGGCCTTGCCGATCTGCCTCGTCACATAGGCAATGCCGTTCAGTACGAAGTGGATGATGATGTACACTTCGATGAAGTTGAAGAGCCTGGCTATGTTGTTGTAGATGCCGGCCACAATGACCCTGTCATAGAAGTGGTCTATGTAGAGCCTGTTCTGCAGGGCCTTGTAAAAACCGCTGAACTTTTCGGCAATCGCGTTGTTGTCGATGGACTTCTTCGAGTATATGAGCCAGCCGATGATTATGCCGATGAAGACCGCTATCGTGGAGGTTATCGCGACAAAGTAATTGAAGTGGTGCTCGGCGTGCGCGCCGTGTTCGCCAGCATGAGCCGCGGCTGAACCGGCTACCGCGCTTACAAAGGTGCCGAAGTTGGGGTCAAGCCCGGGAAGCCCTGCGAAACCCGCAATTACCGCGAATATCGCGAGTACCACGAGCGGGATGGTCATCCCGACGGGAGACTCATGCGGGTGCGAATGATACCTTTTCTCGCCGAAGAAGGTGACGGCTACCACCTTGGTCATGAACAGGGCCGTTATCCCGGCCGTAAGCACTCCGACGCCGAAAAGCAGATAGTTGCCTGAGGAGAAGACCGAAGTGAGTATCTCGTCCTTCGACCAGAAACCGCTGAACGGGAATATGCCCATCATCGCCAGCGCGCCGAGTATGAATGTCACCGCCGTCACTTTCATCTTCGGGTAGAGCTTGCCCATCTCCCAGATGTCGTTGGTGTGGCAGGCGTGTATTACCGAGCCAGCGCCGAGGAAGAGGAGGGCCTTGAAGAACGCGTGCGTCATGAGGTAGAACATGCCGGCGCCTGTGCCGCCGACTCCGACGCTCATGACCATGTAGCCAAGAGAGCTCAGGGTCGAGTAGGCGATTATCCTCTTTATGTCGCTCTGTCCGAGGGCAAGGAGGGCGGCCATGAAGGCGGTGATGCCGCCTATGTACGCTATGACCATCATGGCCTCTTGAGGAGCGGCCGCGTACAGGAAGCCTGTCCTCGCGAGCATGTAAACGCCGGCCGCGACCATCGTCGCCGCGTGGATGAGGGCGGAAACCGGCGTCGGGCCTTCCATCGCGTCAGGCAGCCATACGTGGAGCGGGAACTGAGCTGATTTTCCCATCGCTCCGCAGAAGATGAGGAGGGCGGCCAGACCAAGAGTGCCGGAAGACACATTGCCCGCCTGTATTATGTGGGCCATCTCGATGAAGTTGAATGTGCCTGTCGCGTAATACAGGACAAAGATACCGAGTATGAAGCCGAAGTCGCCTATCCTGTTTACGAGAAACGCCTTTTTCGCCGCGTCAGCCGCGGAGGGCTTCTCAAAGTAGAAGCCTATGAGGAGGTAGGAAGCGAGTCCCACGAGCTCCCAGAAGACGAAGATCATTATGAAGTTGTTCGCGAGCACGATGCCGAGCATCGAGAAGATGAAGAGCGAGAGAGAAGCGAAGAACCTCGCGTAGCCCTTCTCGCCGTGCATGTAATTGCGCGAGTATATGTGGATGAGCGAGCCCACGAAAGTGACTATGAAGAGCATTATTAGGGAGAGCGGGTCGATAATGGTGCCCATCTCGACCATCAGCCCGGGAATGTCGAGCCAGAGGAAGGACTGCTCTATATGCTCGAAGTGCGGGTTCCCGAGCATCCTCACGAAGTACGGGAGCACGATAAGGAAGCAGATGACGACAGCGCCGACCGACACATACGAGCTCAACTCCGCGCGCTTGCGGGTTATGAAGGTTATTATCAGAGCCGCCGCGAGGGGGACTATGAGAAGCGCCCAGATGTCCATCAGTACCTCATGTCCTTCAATTCTTCGACGTTGACAGTCTTTCTTGTCCGGTAAACGGCAACGAGTATGGCAAGTCCTATCGCGACCTCGGCTGCGGCGACCGTTATGTTAAAGACCACGAAGACCGTCCCGGTAATGGACTTCAGGTAATACGCGAAAGCCGCGAGGCTTATGTTCACGGAGTTGAATATGAGCTCCAGGCTCATGAGCACGATGATGATGTTCCTCCTGAGGAGGACACCCGCCACGCCTATGGAGAAGAGTATGAAACTCAGTATCAGATAATGGTTAAGGGTCATCGTTTCCTCAGGGCCTCCGGCCCGCGCCGCGGCCCTTGTCCTTCAGTACGAGCACCACCGCGCCTATGAGGGCGATGAGAAGGAGGAGCGAGACGACTTCAAAGGGGAATATGTACTGCGTATAGAGTGCCTTGCCGATGACCTCTGTGTTCTTCGAGAGAGCCTCTTCGGTATAGGGGCCTAACGGGGCGGTAAGAGAGCCGGTGCTGATAAGCCAGACAGCGACGGCCAGGAGGCCTGCCACGGTTATCACGGCGGGTATTGCCTGGCTGTGCATGTGTTCGCTGAAGCTCTCCTTGCCGACGTCCAGGACCATGACCGCGAAAAGGAACAGTACCATGACAGCGCCGACGTAGATGAAGACCTGAACCGCGGCCAGGAACGGCGACCTCAGGAGGATGAATATGGCCGCGACCTGAAGGAAGCAGACGATGAGGTACAGGGCGCTGTGCACCGGGTTCCTTACCGACACTACCGCTATAGCCGTGACAACGGCGATGACGGCGAATATGTAGAAGAATATCTGCTCCATCTCATGCGCGGGGAGAAAAACCCGCACTCTCCTTGCTGGATTGTTTAACCCTTCAGATGCTTCTTTTCTTGAACTTGCTGAGGTCCACCGTGACTTTTATGCCCTGAGGCGTCCTCTCGAGCTTTGATTTCACGACATATCCGCCGGGTATTGATTCAGGCACCGGCTGCGGCACGAGAAGCTGGTCTCTGCTCATCAGCGTGCATGAGTAATCCGCGCAGGCCAGCTCGTACTCCCTGCCGAGGCGCAAGGCCCTCGTCGGGCAGGCGTCCTCGCAGTAGCCGCAGAAGAGGCACCTCACCAGGTTCACGGTCCAGACCTTGGCGACCCTGTCAGCGATTCCCCTGCCGCTGTCGTTCTCTTCCGGTATGACGGTTATGCAGCCCGTGGGGCACGCCTTGGAGCACAGCTCGCACGCTACGCACAGCTCCCGGCCGTTTTCGTCCCTGTTCAGGGTATGGAGGCCGCGAAACCTCCTGTACGGGATCCACTTCTCCTCGTCCGGGTACCTCATGGTTATGCTCTTGGATATGTTATAACCGAGAGTAACCGTGAGACCCTTCACGAAGTCCGTGAACAGGACCTTCTTTATAAGATCGAATAGGTCGAAGCCTTTTCTGCTCATATTCTCATGAACCCTGTTACAAGGAGATTTACCAGCGCGACCGGTATCAATATCTTCCAGCCGATGGTCATGAGCTGGTCATACCTGTATCTCGGGAGCGTGAACCTTATCCACATGAAGAAGTAGATGAACGCCGCGGCCTTCGCTACCAGCCAGAAGATCGGCGGAATGGGCACCGGCACTTCCAGTGGCGCGTTCCACCCTCCGAAGAACATCACGACCGCGAGAATGGATATCGTGACCATGGCGACGTACTCCGCGAGCATGAAGAAGGCGAACTTCATGCCGCTGTACTCCGTATGGAAGCCCGCGGCCAGAGTGCCCTCGTCTTCCGTGAGGTCGAACGGTATCCTGTTTATCTCGGCGAGCCCGGCGATGAGGAATATGACGAACCAGACCGGGCCGACCGGCAGATAGAAGATGTTCCAGCTTAAAAAGCTTCCTGACTGGGCCTTGACCATCTCGACGAGCGAGAGGCTGTTGGTCATCATGACGACTCCGACCGCCGCGAAGGTCATGGCGACTTCGTAGCTGATCATCTGCGCCGAGGAGCGAAGCCCGCCCAGAAGAGCGTACTTGCTGTTCGAGGCCCAGCCGCCGAGTATGAGGCCGTATACGCCGAGTCCGCTTATCGCGAGGATATATAGTATCCCCACGTTCATGTCAGAGATGTAGAGCGTCACTTCCTTGTTGATGAAGGGTATCATGACGCTGTCGCCGAACGGGATGGCGACGAAGACCGCGAAGGCAGGCACCATGGTGATGAGCGGGGCCAGGTTGAACAGGAGCTTGTCCGCCTTGTACGGGACGATGTCCTCCTTGAACAGGAGCTTTATCATGTCGGCGAAAGGCTGCAGCAATCCGTGCGGGCCGACCCTCCAGGGGCCGAGCCTGACCTGAATGTGGCCGGCGACCTTTCTCTCAAGCCAGGTCAGGGGCAACGGCAGGCCGAACAGGATCATGGTTACGACCCCGACCTTCACCACTATGAGGAGCACTTGTAAAAGAGTTGCTATGTCCGGCATAATTCCTTTGCCCCTGGTTAATCAGGTCTCACAGATCGCCCGGCTCTTCGAGCCTCGCGTACGGCAATGCAAACTTGCTTATCTTCAGCGGGAGACTATCTTCTCCTGCCCCACATGTAGTTGATCATCTCCATGTATCTCGCGTTCATGCCGCGAACTATCGAATGTATGGTGAACACTATGTTGCGCAGGAGCTTGTAGATGATCCTCGGGTTGCCGTCGACGAGAGTCTCGAAGTCTTTCTTATCGATTATGTAGGTCTCCAGGTCGGAGACCGCCACGACTGTCGCCGAGCGCGGCCTGCCGTCCAGGAAGCTCATCTCGCCGAAGATCTCGCCGTCCTTCATTATGGTAAGGGTGAAGAGCTCTCCGTCAGGAGCGGTCTTGCAGGCCTTTACTTCGCCTTTTTTGATTATGTACAGAGATGCCCCGTCCTCGGACTCCCTGAATATCGTGTCTCCGAGCTTGAAGTCCTTCCTGTTGACGACCCCGGACATGACCGCGACTTCGCTGTCAGTAAGGTCGTGGAAAAAGGGTACTTCTCTCAGCAGTTTCGGGTCTACCATCTCCTACCTCCCCTGGTTGGTCCAGGCTCCTCGTTAGCGGCAAAAAACGCTTTTCGTCAGATGGTCTTTATTATGTCCACGCGGGGGATCCCTCCGCCGCGCCTGAAGTACCTGTTTACCGGGGCATCATCGAAGTTCTCGGCTATGAAAGCCACCCCGCTCTTTGTGCCTTTTTTCGTGAGCAGCGTCATCTGGGCTTCGAAGTTCGCGCCCTTGACCCGCACCTTCTCTCCGCTCTTGAGGCCCAGAGAAGCCGCGTCTTCCTCGCTTATCTCGACCACCGCGCCCTTCAGGAGCCCAAGAAGAGTTTCCGACTTCATCGAGGACCTGCCTGAATGGAAGAGGTGGTTGCCGGTCGTGAGGATGAACCTCGCGCCGCTCGTCTCCACGCTGGCGGGGTTGAAGCTCTTCACCTTTACCGCCGGGGCTGCGGCCGCCTTCACGAGAGCGCCCCTGTTGTCGAGCTTGTTGTCGGTGTTCCTCTTGTTGTTGAAGGAGAGGCTCACATCTGCGTAAGAAGGCACTTCTTTTCTTATCTCATCAAGGACGAGTGCGAAGTGCTTGGGCCCGAACGAGCGGTCGAAGCTCTCGCCTATCGCCCTTATAATGTTGATGTCCTGTTTGGCCCTGCCGGGAGCGGTCAGGAGCTTCTTTATTACCTGCGCCCTGCCCTCCTGGTTCGTGTACGTGCCGTCCTTTTCCGCGTGAGCGGCGCCGGGGAGGACCACATGCGCCTGCCTCGCGGTCTCGGTCATGAACATGTCCTGGACTATGAGGAAGCCCACCTTTGAAAGGGCGGTCCTTGCGAAGTCGTCTCCCGGGTACATCGAGGCGACGTCCGAGCCCACCACATACAGGGCTTCGAGCTCGCCCTTCATGGCGGCATCCAGCATGCCTTCTGTGCCAAGACCCTTGCGCGTCTCGGAGTATCCAGGGCCGAACCCCGGGTGGACTCCCATCTCCCACGCGCCCCTCTGGTTCGCGCGGTCGAGTACCGGCATGACAGTGACTTTCTTGCCCCTGGACTTCAGAAGGTCCTTGAGGAGGCCGAGCCCGGAGATGCCCTCAGGGTAGCGCAGGAAATCAGTGCCAGCGATTATCGCTATTGACGAGGAAGCGGCAAGCCTGTTCACCACTGTGCTTATAAGGTCAGCTGAGACGCCTGATGCCTTGAGGTTGGCGTCCAGCTGGGCTTCGTGCATTCCCTTGAGCGTGTCAGCGAGCTTGCCTTCGTTGAGGCCTATGACGAGTGAAGTAAGGACTGCGTTCTCGGAAGCGACATTGTGGCGGAGCACTATATTGGCCGAGCTGTCGAGCTTCATGGCCCTCGGAGAGGCGATTATCACGTTCATCCGCCTCGAGGCGGAGATCCTTCTGACTATGTAGTCTATGACCGGGTTCTCGTCCGACAGGTGCGTGCCGATGATAAGAACGGTGTCGGCTTCCATGCAGTCGTAGACCGAGACCCCGCCCTCGCCCATGCCGGTTGCCGCGACAAACCCTTCAACGGCGTCAGGCGAAAACCTTGAGCTCGAATCGATGTTGGGGCTGCCGAGGACTTCCCTCATGAGCTTCTGGAAGAGGTATAACTCCTCGTTGGTGAGCCTGGGGCTGGCGATCCCGCCTATCTTATCGCCATCGAGGGCAGTAAGGTTTTCCTTTATGTGGGAGATTGCCTCTTCCCATGTAACCGGCTCGAGCTTTCCGTAGCGCCTCACGAGCGGCTGGTTTATCCTCTCAGGGTTGTTGACGAAGTCCTGGCCGAACCTTCCGCGGGCGCACAGCGTCTCGCTGTTGAGACCGACGCCTAACTGGGCTTTGGCTCTCATCAATGTGCCGGCCCTCTCCTCTATGACCATCCTGCAGCCTGTGGCGCAGTAGGGGCAGATGGTATCTGAGCTCTTAAGGTCCCAGGGCCTTGACTTGTACCTGTACGGGAGCCTCATGAAGCAGCCGACCGGACAGACCTCTATGCAGTTGCCGTCCATCTCGCAGTTCATGAAAGCCCTGAAGAAGCTCGTCGGCTCCTGATGGTCGCCCCTGCCGAGCGCGCCGAGCACGTTCTGGCCGACTACCTCGCGGCAGACCCTGACGCACTTCATGCACTGGACGCACCTGTTGGAGTTCTTTATTATGACCGGGCTTAATACGTAGTCCTTGTCGTGGAACTTGAACTTCGGCTCAGCGTGGCGTCCCTTGTGGGGGCCGTGCTTGTGGACCATGTCCTGCAGCTCACACTCGCCGCCCTTGTCACACACAGGGCAGTCCATGGCATGATTGGCCAGCAGGAACTCGAGGACTCCGGCCCTCGCCGTCTGGACCGTACCAGAGTCGGTGTTTATCGACATGCCGTGGAGCACGGGCGTCACGCACGAGGGCTGGAGCTTTTTCTGGCCCTCTATCTCCACCAGGCACATCCTGCATGAGCCTATGCCCATGAGGTCGGCCTGGTAGCAGAAGGTCGGTATCTCGTAGCCCGCGTCCCGCGCAGCGTCCAGTATGAGGGTGTTATCCTCTACCGTTATCTCTTTGCCGTTTATCTTTACAGTTACCATCGCGGCGTATCGGTCCCTCGCATGGGCTCCATTTTAGGAGACCATGCACCTCTTGTGGTCTATATGGTACTGGAACTCTTCCCTGAAGTTCTTCAGGGCGCCCCTTAAAGCCATCACCGCGCCATCTCCAAGCGGACAGAATGTGCGGCCGAATATGTTGTCGCAAACGCCGTCAAGCAGTTCCAGATCTCCCGGTCGGCCCTCGCCGTGCTCTATCCTCTTCAAAATCCTGGTGAGCCATGGCGTGCCGTCGCGACACGGGGTGCACTTGCCGCAGGACTCGTGGCTGAAGAACCTGTTTATTATGTACGCGGTCTTGACCATGCAGGTCGAGGTGTCCATCACGATCACCGCGCCTGAGCCGAGCATCGTACCCTTTGCCGCCAGTGAATCGAAGTCAAGGGGCGTGTCCAAATCAGCGGGCATAAGCAGAGGCGCGCTGACGCCTCCCGGTATGAAGGCCTTCAAAGGCTTGCCGTCCCTCAACATGCCGCCGCAGTGGTTGTAGATTATATCCCTGGCCGTCGTTCCCATCGGGAGCTCGTAGAGGCCGGGCTTTTTAACGTGCCCGCTCACGCAGTAGATCTTCGGGCCGGGGCTCTTGACAGGCCCCATCTTGGAGAACCACTCAGGGCCCTTCTCGACGATGGCCGGGATGCACGAGAGCGTCTCGACGTTGTTTATGACGGTTGGCTTGCCGTAGAGTCCGGCGAGGGCCGGGAAAGGAGGCTTTTTCCTGGGCTGCGCCCTGTATCCCTCTATTGATTCGAGGAGCGCGGTCTCCTCTCCGCATATATACGCGCCGAATCCCCTGTGCACGTACATGTCGAGGTCAAAGCCGCTGCCCTGGATGTTCTTGCCGAGGTAGCCGTTGGCGTAAGCCTCGTCGATCGCCTCCTGGAGCCTTTCGGCGCCGAAGACGAACTCGCCCCTTATGTATATGTATGATTTGCTCGCGCCTATGGCGTAGCACGATATCGCCATGCCCTCTATGAGGAGGTGCGGGTCGTGGTCTATTATGCCCCTGTCCTTGAAAGTGCCCGGCTCGCCCTCGTCGGCGTTGCAGCACAGGTACTTCTGGAGAGTCGGGTCCTTGGGTATGAAGCTCCACTTGAGGCCGGTTGAAAAGCCAGCGCCGCCTCTGCCCCTGAGCCCCGAGTCCTTGACCATCTGGATGATGTTGTCGGGCTTCATCTTGAGGGCCGTTGAGAAGGCCTTGTACCCGCCGCTCGCGACGTAGTTCGCCAGTGTGTGGGAGCCGGGTTTACCCAGGTTTTTAAGGAGTACTTTTTCCATCTCGCTCGTGTTGTTCGGCTCGATTAATGGCTCAGGCCATTTTCTTCAACAGCTCGTCTATCTTCGCTTCTGTGAGGTTCTCGTAGTACTCGTCGTTCACCTGCATCATCGGGGCGGTCCCGCAGGAGCCGAGACACTCTACCGTCGAAAGCGTTATCCTGTGGTCCGTGGTCGTCTCACCTGTCTTGATGCCCAGAGAGCGCTCCAGGTGCTTTATTATGTGCTCGGCGCCCATCAGGGAGCAGGAGATGTTCCTGCAAACCTGTATGTGGTGACGGCCCACGGGCTTGTCTATCCTGTACATGGTATAGAAGGCCGCGGCGGCGTTGACCTCGACGGGCTGCATCTCGAGGATCTCGGCTATCTCTTCCATGTCGCGCTTGACGACGTGCCCGCCGTTCTCCTTTTGCGCTATGCGCACCGCGTCCATGACCGCTGACCTCTTGTCATGGTACTTCTTCAGTGACGCCAGAATTTCCTGTTTTGCCTGCTCGGAAAGCATACACCCCTCAAAGGGTTACTTGTCGCACTCGCCGAAGACCGGATCGAGGCTTGAAACTATAGCTATCACGTCCGCGAGATACCTGCCTTTGGACATGTGATTTATCGTCTGGAGGTTCACGAAGGTCGGAACCCTGAGCTTCAACCTGTAAGGCTTCTCCGTCCCGTCGCTCACAATGTAGACGCCGAGCTCGCCCTTCGGGGCCTCTATGGCCGAGTAGACCTCGCCCTTGGGCACTTTGAAACCGGCCGAGACATACTTGAAGTGATGGATGAGGTTCTCCATGTTCTTGTAGACGTCAGGCTTTGGCGGAGGGACTATCTCCGGGATATCGACATTGAAGCGGCCGTCCGGCAGGTCTTTTATGGCCTGCTTTATGATCCGCATCGACTGCTTTACCTCGGCGAACCTCATGTTGAACCTGTCGAGGCAGTCTCCGTTCTCGCCGGTCGGAATATCGAAATCGAACCTGTCGTACACGAGGTAGGGCTCGTCTTTCCTTATGTCCCATTTCACGCCTGAGGCGCGAAGCGCTGGCCCCGAGAGGCTCAGGTTTATGGCGTCCTCGGCTGATATGACGCCGACGCCCTCGTTCCTCTGTATCCAGACCCTGTTGCCGATGAGCACGGTTTCATACTCATCGAGCCTTCCGGGCATCACTTCGAGGAGCTCGTTTATCGATTCGACTATCTCTTTGTTGAAGTCGTACCTGACGCCGCCTACGCGCAGGTAACTCAAGGTCATTCTCGCGCCGCATATCTGCTCGAAGATGTCGAGGACGATCTCCCTTTCCCTCATGGCGTAAAGGAGGATACTCATGGCGCCGAGGTCGAGAGCCCACGCGCCCATGGCCAGAAGATGTCCCGCGATCCTTGAGAGCTCGGCCGCTATGACCCTTATGTACTGCGCCCTCTCGGGTATCTGGAGGCCCATAGCCTTTTCAACGGCCATGACGTAAGCGAGGTTGTTGGACATGGCGCACATGTAGTCGAGCCTGTCGGTGTAAGGCGTGAACTGGTGATAAAGGAGGCCTTCGGCAATCTTTTCCGTGCCCCTGTGAAGGTACCCGATATCAGGCTCGGCCTTCATGATCATCTCGCCCTGCATCTGCAGGAGGAGGTGCAGGACGCCGTGTGTAGACGGGTGCTGCGGCCCCATGTGCAGGGTGATCTCTCTTGTGCTGATTATGTTGTCTTGCTCTGCCATCTATGTCTTTCCCGCGCCGTTGTCTGTCCGGCTCAGTCCTTTTCTTCCCTGTCGACGCCGTAGGGGTTGTACCTGTCCTTGTAGCCGCGCACCGGATAGTCCTTGCGAAGCGGGTAGCCTTCCCAGTCTTCCGCCAGGTAGATCCTCTTCATGTTGGGGTGTCCCTCGAAGGCGATCCCGAACATGTCGTAGACCTCCCTTTCGGCCCAGTCAGCCCCTGCCCAGATGGAGGTTATGGAAGGGACAGTCTCCCCCTCGTTCACCCTCACCTTTATCCTTATCCTGTGCTTCTTGGGTATGGAGTAAAAGTGGTAGACGACCTCGAATCTCGGCGTCTCGCCCATGTAATCGACGCCGACCACGTCAGCGCAGAAGTTCATCCTGAGATCAGGGTCGGTCTTGAGGAAGGTGCAGACCGAGCGCAGGGCGCTCGCGCACACCAGGTGCGTGACCTCTCCCCTGTGGACGGTGGTCGAGATCACCTTGTCCCTGAAAGCGGCGCGCACCTTGTCGACGAGCACCGTATCGTTGTCAACGGGAGACATTGTCTAACCTTATCCTTCTTTCCTCTAATATGTAGGGGTTTTCCTTGCGTATCTTCTCCATGAGCTGCATGAAGCCGAAAAGGAGCGCGTCAGGCCTCGGCGGGCACCCTGGAATGTATACGTCTACCGGCACGACGAGGTCGGTGCCCTGCACGACGGAGTAAGTGTTGTAAGGCCCACCAGCCGAAGCGCAGCCGCCCTGGGCAATTACCCATCTGGGCTCGGGCATCTGGTCGTAGAGTTTTTTCACTGCCGGGGCTATTTTCTTGGTCATCGTCCCGGCGACGACCATGACGTCGGACTGTCTGGGAGAGGGCCTGAAGACTATGCCGAACCTGTCGGTGTCGTAGCGCGAGCAACCTGCGGCTATCATCTCGATGGCGCAGCAGGCCAGCCCGAAGGTCATAGGCCAAAGGGCCGAAGACCTGCCCCAGTTCACGAGGTCGCCGAAAGGCTGGCTGTGCTTCACGGTCTTCAGGATGGGATTATTCCTCAGCAGGTCGGCTATCGACTCAAGGCTGGTGAATAAAACCGAATCCTCTATTGGGTTGTCACTTATGCGCATGGTTTCCCTGTAATACCCTGATGGACGTCAGACCCATTCAAGGGCGCCCTTCGCCCAGGCGTAGATAAGGCCGAGTGCTAGGATGGCTACGAATATTATCATCTCTGCGAATATGAACAGCGAGATGCTCTTGTCTGTCAGGAGTACCGCCCAGGGGAAAAGGAAGAGCGTTTCAACGTCGAATATTACGAAGAGTATGGCGATGATGAAAAAGTGGACCCTGAAATGGCCGCCGGTGGCATCCCCGACAGGCTCCATGCCGCACTCCCAAGGAGAGAGCTTCTCCCTGTAAGGGTTGCGGGGGCGCATGAGGAAGCTTGCGAAAAGGGCGCCGAGGGCCATCGCCGTGGCGAAGCCGATCATTATGAGTATTGGCAAGTAGGACAGAAGCATCCCTGACACCTTCCTTTACACCACTTCGGATACGCGTTCACGGCACGTTTGGTGCCATTTGTTACGATAAAATTCGCTTGGGTATGCTGAAAGATAAAACAACTCTGAACCTTTGTCAAGAATAAAAACGTATACTGTATACAAAAGCTTCTATCCCGGCTCTCTGCCAGTGCGTAACCGCCCGTAATGATTGATTATAACGAGCCAATTTCACTTAAAAAAAAGGTCTGTCCGCCTGTCTTTGAAGATGTCGTTAAGGGGTGTTATGCGCTTGCCTCTGGCCATCAGATGGTCTATTTCAACCGAAGCGGCCTCTTCTTTTTTCGAACCTGCCCGGACAAGGACCTCTCCATAAGGGCTTGTCACCTGGCTCGAGCCTATGAACTTCAACTTTTTGCCAGGAACTCTCTCTTCCGTGCCGACCCTGTTGGCCGTTATCGTGAAGACCCTGTTCTCCAAAGACCTCGTTATCATGGCCGCCGGGCAGTACGGGAGCACGAGGTTCGACGGGTGGCAGATAATGTCCGCGCCCTGCAGGGCCAGAGCCCTCGCGGCCTCGGGAAAGAGCCAGTCAAAGCATATCATCATGCCGACCCTGACCTTGCCTGCCCTGTATACCTTGAAGGGAGTGTCCCCCCTGGCGAATATCTTCTTCTCGTCCCAGAAAAGGTGCGCCTTCCTGTACGTTCCAATAAGCCCCTTCGGGCCGACGAGCACGGCGGAGTTGTAAGCCTTCTTTCCCACCCTCTCGGCGAGCCCGGCAACAATAAACGCGCCCTTTGCCTTCGCGACTTCGTTCAGCCTTTTCGTGGCGTAGCCAGATGGGACTTCCTCGGCAAGCTCGAGGAGCTCTTTTTTCGAGCGGAACTGGTAGCCTGTCGAGTAGAGCTCAGGGAGCACGATGAGAGAAGCGTCGAGCTTTTCGATCTTCTCAACGGCCCTGTCGACATTGATTCTCGCTTCACCGAAAACAGGCGCGGTCTGCACGAATGCGGCCTTCAATTGCGCTCCTTTACGACTCTCTACCGCCGCTGGATCCGGCATGGTCAGATGTTTTTTGTATTGGAATGAAGGCTATGATAATTGCATTTAAGGGGCTTGTCAAGGGAGCGTGGACGGAAAAAACGGAAAGGGAGAACTGACAGAGTGGAGCGTCACAAAAAAATAGAGGAGGGCAGGAAAACCTGCCCTCCTCTATTCACAGAGCCTTGCTTAGCGGCAGCAGCCGGACTTCTTCGGGGCGGCCTTCTTAACTACTTTCTTTACGGCCTTCTTCTTCGGGGCTGCTTTCTTTACGGTTGCCATTGACTTTCCTCCTCTTGTTTTGGTGTTGGAAAAACCAGAAACTGACATCCTTGTATCAATTCAGTTTATCGGAGGCCTCTTTGTTTTCTTTAGAGATTTTTTTCACATAACGCTGAAATCAGGACTCCACGGAATTCCAAAGAGGACTTGCAACGGCCCGCCCATTCATGTTAATTAAACTCGTTAGTCAGCATAAGCAAAAAGGGGCCATATCATGTCAATCGACAAAAAGGATGTCCTGAAAGTAGCAAACCTCGCCAGGCTTGCCCTCACGGACTCTGAGATAGAGCTTTACACGTCCCAGCTCCAGAGGATACTCGGCTACGTGGAAAAGCTCTCCGAGCTCGACACCACTGGCGTTGAGCCGACGACCTACACCGTGCCGCTCAAGACAGCCTTCCGCGAGGACAGAGTAAAAGAGTCCCTCAGCCGCGAAGACGCGCTCTGGAACGCACCTGACGAGGACAGGGGCTGCTTTAAAGTACCGCAGATAATCGAATAAAAACTGGACTGGAGAAGCGGCTTGGACCTCACCACTCTTACAATAAAAGAATTATCTGAAAAGCTCCGCAAAAAAGAGACCTCGTCCGTTGAAGCGACGAAGGCCTATTTGAAGCGCATAGAAGCGGTCGAAGGCAAGGTCCACGCCTTTGTGACTGTCACCCCTGACGAAGCGCTCTCTATGGCCGAGGCCGCCGACAAACGGCTTGCCGCCGGACAGGGAGCCCCGTTGACAGGCATACCGATCGCCCTGAAAGACATATTCTGCACCAGGGGCGTGAGGACGACCTGCTCTTCGAAGATGCTCGAAGGCTTTGTGCCGCCGTATGACGCGACGATAGCGAGGAAGCTTAAAGAAGCCGGGGCCGTGATCCTCGGCAAAAACAACATGGACGAGTTCGCCATGGGCTCCTCGACCGAGAACTCGGCCTTCCATAAAACATTGAACCCCTGGGCCCTGGACAGGGTCCCTGGCGGCAGCTCGGGCGGGTCGGCCGCCGCTGTCGCGGCGCTCGAATGCGCGGCCTCCATGGGCACGGATACCGGCGGGTCGATAAGACAGCCTGCCTCATGCTGCGGCGTCGTCGGATTGAAACCCACATACGGCAGGGTCTCGCGCTTCGGCATGATAGCCTTCGCGTCGTCCCTTGACCAGGCTGGCCCGCTCACAAGGAGCGTAGAGGACGCGGCCATAATCCTCCAGGCGATAGCCGGGCACGACCCCTCTGACTCGACATCAATAGACACCCCTGTGCCGGATTACCTGGCCTCTCTCAACAAAAGCGTCAAGGGGCTTAAAATAGGCATACCAAGAGAATACTTCATAGAGGGCATGGACCCTGAGGTTGAAGGCTCCATAAGAAAAGCTCTCGATGTGTTGAAAAGCCTCGGCGCCGAGCTTGTCGAGGTAACGCTGCCGCACACGCAGTACGCTGTCGCCGTCTACTATCTCGTGGCAACCGCTGAAGCTTCGAGCAACCTCGCGCGCTACGACGGCGTGAAATACGGCCTCAGGACCAAAGAAGCGGGAGGCCTCCTCGATATGTACAAGAGGACAAGGGATGCCGGGTTTGGAGACGAGGTAAAAAGAAGGATAATGCTCGGCACCTATTCCCTTTCGGCCGGTTATTACGACGCCTATTACAAGAAGGCTTCCCAGGTGAGGACGCTCATAAAGAACGACTTTGACGAGGCGTTCAAGTCATGCGATGTCATCGCTACTCCCACGGCCCCTTCGGCGGCCTTTAAGATAGGCGAGAGGGTCGAAGACCCGCTGACCATGTATCTTTCCGACATATTCACGATATCCTGCAACCTCGCCGGCATACCCGGCATATCGGTCCCGGCTGGCTTCACGAAAGAGAACCTTCCCATCGGCCTCCAGCTCCTCGGCAAATCGATGGACGAAGAGACCGTGCTCAGGGCCGCGCACGCGTATGAACTCTCCGGCGGGTGGCTTGGCAGAAGGCCGACGCTGTAAAAACAGTAGAGGTTCTGATTAATCCGCAACAGTATGTCATTCTGAGCGCAGCGAAGAATCTCGTATTTAAAGACCAGAAAGCGACGAGATTCTTCAGTCGCTTCCGCTCCCTCAGAATGACAGAAAAAAGAATCAGAGTTACCCTAAATAATTTATTGAGGATAACAAATGAAGTTTGAACCAGTAATAGGTCTTGAAGTCCACGCCCAGCTCCTGACGGATTCCAAGCTCTTCTGCGGCTGCTCGACGAAGTTCGGCTCAGAGCCGAACACCCAGGTAGACCCAATATGCCTCGGTATGCCGGGAGTCCTCCCTGTCTTGAACAGGAAGGCCGTAGAGTACGCGATAAAGATGGCGCTGGCCGTCGAGTGCGAAGTGAACCGAAAGAGCGTATTCGCCAGGAAGAACTACTTCTACCCTGACCTGCCGAAGGGCTACCAGATATCACAGTACACTGAGCCTATAGCGGAGAGGGGTTGCCTCGAGATTGAAGTCGACGGCGTGAAAAAGACCATCGGCATAACCCGCATACACATGGAAGAGGACGCGGGAAAGCTCCTGCACGGCGAGGGGCCGGAAGACGCGGGGTTCAGCTTCGTCGACCTCAACCGCACAGGAGTACCCCTTATCGAGATAGTCAGCGAGCCTGACATCCGCTCGGCGGACGAGGCGCAGGCCTACCTCAAAGCCCTGCGCGACATACTCATCTACCTCGGCATCTGCAACGGCAACATGGAAGAGGGCTCTTTCAGGTGCGACGCTAACGTCTCGGTCAGGCCGGTTGGGGCCGAGAAGTTCGGCACGAGAGCCGAGCTCAAGAACATGAACTCCTTCAAATTCGTGAAAGAGGCCATAGACTACGAGATACAGAGGCAGATTGACCTCATAGAGTCCGGCGGCAAGGTCGTGCAGGAAACCCGCCTCTTTGACTCGGCAAAGGGCATAACCGCCTCCATGAGGTCAAAAGAAGAGGCCCACGACTACAGGTATCTGCCTGACCCTGACCTCCTGCCGCTCATGGTGAGCGACGAGCTGGTAAGCGAAGTGCGCTCCACCTTGCCGGAGCTTCCGAGGGCCAAGAGGGAAAGGTTCGTAACGGAATATGCCATACCCGCCTACGACGCCGGCGTATTGACGGCATCGCGCGACCTTGCCGGCTACTATGAGCAGGTCGTTTCCGAAACGGGCGAGCCCAAGCTCTCGTCGAACTGGATAATGGGCGAGCTCCTGCGCCTCCTCAACGAAGAAGGAAGGGATGTAAAGGACTGCCCAATCCCCCCCTCAGGGGTCGCCGACATAATAAAGATGGTAAAGGGCGGGCAGATAAGCGGCAAGATGGCCAAGGAAGTCTTCGAGGAGATGTACAGAACAAAGAAGGCGGCCGCTGACATAGTAAAGGCCAAAGGCCTGACGCAGATATCAGACGAGGGAGAGCTCGCGAAAATAGTTGAGGAGATAGTCAATGCCAACCCTGACAATGTAGCCAAGTTCAAGGCAGGCAAGACCAATGTAATCGGCTTTTTCGTCGGAGAGATAATGAAGGCCACGAAGGGCAAGGCAAACCCGGGCGTCATCAACAAGCTCCTCAAGGAAAAGCTGGAAGCCTGACCGCAGGAATAGCTCAAAAAAAAAGGGGGGCGCTGAAAAGGCACCCCCCTTTTTTTGCTGCCAGTTAATTGACCGGTAAAGGCTCGAGCTTGTCCTGAAGTTCCTTTGGAACGTCGTTCTTGAGCGCTATCGCCAAGCCGTCTCCGGTCTTTATCATCGTGGTCTTGGCTCCCAGTTCGGCGGTTACAAGCTCAGGGCTCAGGGTCCACATGGCCCCTGTGGCCGGGTCGACTATCAGCCAGCCTATCAGGCCGCCGAAGATGAAGTTGCCACCGATATACCATCCGTTCGGCGAACCATCTATGATGAACTGCTTTGTCTCATAACCGTCTTTTTCGACAACGACCTGATATTTCGCCGACTTGAAATATCCAGCGCCTCTTGTAAGAGTCGCCGAATAAGGCGTTTTACCGGCATGGACAACCGCGCCAGACCTGAGGTCCTCTATCTTCAGATTAGCCTCTGACGGGTTAGAGTTTATGGTGACTATCTGCGGCGAGCCCTTCCCAATGATCGAAGCACACCCGTTCAACGCTATTATGCCTGACAGCGCGACCACCGAAACCGAAAAAAACTTAAAAAATCTTTTCATCCCCACACCCCCATAAGAATAAATTTCAGAAACATTACACCATTGCGAATTTTTTTTCAATAAGCTTGAACGCAAAGAACAAAAAAGCGCTTTCGGCACACGCTTTATGTAAATAAAAAGCCTGAACAGCTCTGTTCAGGCTTTTTTCCAGGACCGCTTCTCCCGCGGCCCTACGGATGCGTCCCGTAGACGAGATCCCCGCGCAGGGCCTGTGTCATCCCGCTGGTATTCTGCGGGTTGCCGTCAGGGTGGTGCATGACATCCAGGTATCTCCAGTCGTCTACTTCATACTCATAGACCGTCGTGACATAGCGCCCCTTGCCAGCCGCGTCGGTCGTGAAGTGGTTGGTCTTGACCCCGGCGGGAGACCTCTTCCCCTGCTCGTCGGCGTACCACAGGGAGTAGACAGAAGAAGGCTTGAGCCCATAGACAAAGATGCCGAGGGTACGGAGGTCCGGCATCCTCGACTCAAACGGCTCTATCTCCGCTTCCCCTGAAGCGCCTCCCCCTGAAGTGTCCTTGAGGTCCAGAGACCTCTTTGCCCCGTTAGAACCGATACCGATGCCGATGAAGCCCGTCAGAAAGAAAAACGCCGCCAATGCCATAACTACCCTTTTGAGTTTCATCGCCGCCTCCATGAGCTGCAGTTAAGGGTTTTGAAGGTCAAAGACCTTCCAGCCTTCCTTTTTCCACCTGAAATAGTCGGAAAGTATCCGTCCATGGTCAAATGCTATCGGTGAAGGAAGGGTCTTTTCAGTGAACACGCCCACGCCTTTGGCGTCGTCTCGCGCTTCCGGAGAGCCAGAGGCTTCAGCCACGAAGACGACCGAGAGCGTGTGCCTTCTCGGATCTCTCGACGGGTCTGAATAGGCGTGCATCTGGCACTTGAGGCGCACATTAAGAGAAGTCTCCTCTTGAGCCTCTCTCACGGCGGCGTCCTCGAGGCTTTCGCCGTAATCGACAAAGCCGCCCGGAATAGCCCATCCAAAAGGTTCGTTCTTCCTCTCTATGAGGACGACCCCGCTTCCAAGCTCGATTATTATGTCGACTGTCGGGGAAGGGTTTTTGTATTGGGACACCGGACTGCCTTTCTGGAAATGGTGCTCTCTTATGGCCTGACGACGCAGATGGACTTTTTAAGCGGCCTGTCGTTATTCTACTTTGACCGAGCGAAGGAACTCCGCATTCTTCTCCGGAAGGCTCGAATTAATGAACATGCCGCTGCCGAGCTCAAAGCCGGCCGCCATCGTGAGCCTGGGTATTATGGTGATGTACCAGTGGCAGTACTCGTTGCCCTCGTCCTGCGGCCTCGACGACTTGATGACGTAATTATAGTCCGGGTCGTCCAGTCCATAGTGGAACTTGGAGAGTATCGTCTTGAGGTGTATCGCGAGATCCTTTGTCTCCTCTTCGCTTATCGAGGCGAACGAGGCCGAATGCCTCTTGGGAAAAAGCCAGGTATGAAAAGGAGAGAGGGCGGCGTAGGGTATTAGCGTGACGAAGTGCTCAGTGTCGAGGATTATGCGCGTGCCGTCCTCCCTGTCCTTCCTCGAGACCGCGCAGATGACGCACTCGCCGGTGTCGTCGAAATAATGGAGGGCGGCCTCGACCCTGTCCCTGAACTGGACCGGCACTATGGGGGTCGCGATGAGCTGCGAGTGGGAGTGCTCAAGGGAGGTCCCAGCTCCCTCTCCGTGGTTCTTGAATATTATCGCGTGCTCTATCCTAATGTCCCTGTGGGCCTCGATAAACCTGGCCCTGTAAATCCTCAGGAGGTCTTCGAGCTGTGGCGCGTCAAGGAGCCCGGTAGTCAGGTTGTGTAAGGGCGTCTCTATTATGACCTCGTGGATGCCGGTCCCTGAAACGACTCTCGCGAGCCCGGAATCCTCGTGCCTTGTCTTGGGGACTTCCGGGGAAAGCGCGGGAAACTTGTTGGCGACCACCCTTATCTTCCAGTTCTCGCCGTCAGGCAGGCGAAAACGCTCAGACGGAGTCCTGCGCTCATTCCCAGGACAAAAAGGGCACGTCACAAGGTAGCGCGGGAGATGGTTCTTCTCTTTGTTATTCCTGAAGTCAGTCGGACGCTTCGCGCGCTCGGTCGCGATGATGACCCATTCGCGCGTAACGACATTGAGCCTTATCTCTGACATGCCTGATTCAAGTCTCCATGTGGAGCGAATGGGAAATCAACCGCCCAGCATCGCCTCAAGCTGGCTTACATGGCTCATCTCCTCTTCGGCGAGCTCCCTGTACATGCGCCGTCCATCCTCGGTGCTCGCCTTGACGGAGAAGTGGTTGAAGAAATGGACCGAGTGCCTCTCCGTGTCGAGCGCGAACCTTACGGCCTTGTCATGGGTGTCAATCGAGGCGACAAGCTCGTCGATGTTTATCTTCCTTGTGAACAGGTCTCCCCTGCCCTCGCGCTCGAGGTAATCCTCTATCTCGAGTTCCTCTTCGGTCAACTGCTCGGAAAGGCCGGCCTCGGGGAAAAATATCATCTCAATGAGCTTAAGGTGCTTTTTCTCGTCGTCGGCAAGCTTTCTGAATACCGCCTTGACCTCTTTGTTATCAGTCCTGTCGGCAAGCAGCTTGTAGAACCTGTACCCGTTTGTCTCTATGAGGGCCGCTGTCTTGACGGCTTCCTTTTCCTCCAGATGCTCGAACATCGTCTGCCTCCGCCGCTTTTTTATCATTTTATCTCAATTACGCGCTGTCGGCAACTGCCTTGAAACTCTTTGCAAGGCGCTTTCAAAAGGCGTTTAATGTTGAACATGGGCCTGTTTAATGTTAGAAGAAAGGTTCAGCTTTTACGCTAAAAATCGCGGTATTACCTTTACCAGGGAGGTCTTAAATGGGAATGCTCGAAGGCAAGAAGGGCGTTATTTTCGGTGTAGCCAATGAAAGAAGCATCGCCTGGACCATAGCGCAGGCATTACATAACGAGGGGATGGAGCTGGCGTTCACCTATGTCGGAGAGGCTCTCGAGTCAAGGGTCAGGCCTCTGGCAGAGTCTCTGGGCTCGAAGATAATACTCCCGTGCGACGTGACCAACGACGGCCAGATAGACGCCGTCTTCAATACGCTCAAGGAAAAGTGGGGTGGGCTCGACTCCCTCGTCCACTCGCTGGCCTTCGCTAAAAAAGAGGAGTTAAAGGGCGAGTTCCTGACCACTTCGAGGGAGGGCTTCGCCCTCGCCATGGACGTGAGCGCATACTCGCTCGTGGCCCTGGCCAGAGGCGCGGCCCCCTTGATGGAAGGCCGGAACGGGTCGATAGTGGCCCTCACCTACCACGGCAGCCAGAAGGTCGTTTCCAACTACAATGTGATGGGCGTTGCCAAGGCCGCGCTCGAATGCTCGGCCATGTATCTGGCGGCTGACCTCGGCCCCAAAGGCATAAGGGTCAACACTATATCAGCCGGCCCGATAAAAACGCTGGCCGCCATGGGCATATCCGGATTTAAAACGATACTCGACATGGTCGAACAGAAAGCGCCTCTCAGAAGAAATGTCACGCAGGAAGATGTCGCCAAGACCGCCCTGTACCTCCTCTCCGGCCTCTCAAGCGGCGTGACGGGCGAGATAATATATGTCGATTCGGGCTACAGCATAATGGGTATGTAGCAGGCCGCCTGAAAAGTCAAACCAACCTGATCGAGCACCATACGCCAAATCAGAGACAGGTTGCTCAAAAAGGTCCAGATGCGAGGAGTACGGACGCGAGGAGTGAGGCACTTACTTTACACGCCGGACAAGCGCCGATGATGACATGGCAGACGGGCCTTTTTGAAGCTCCCGGCAGCAAGCCGCCGGGAGCTTCGAAACCTAAGGAAGTCTCTATTTTCTATTCGCTCGCTTGACTCCGCAAAAATCTGCGGGGATTACGCTCGCTATGGGTTTTCAGCAACCTGCTAAATCATGCGAATAATTGCCGACCTCCACATACACTCCAGTTATTCGAGGGCCACGAGCCTGGATATGGGGCTCGATTCTCTTGCCCAATGGGCCGAAAAAAAAGGCATCTCTCTCATCGGCACCGGAGATTTCACGCATCCGGCCTATTTTGCCTCGATAGAAGAAAAGCTTGAACCGGCTGGTCCTGGCCTATTCGTGCTCAAAGGGCATGCGAACAGGCCCTCGGCCCCTCGCTTCATGCTCACCGCCGAGGTGAGCAACATCTTCACGCAGGGCGGGCGGACAAGAAAGATCCACAACCTCATATTCTCACCAACGCTGAAAGCGGCAAGGAAGATGAACGCCGCTTTCGCGGCCAGAGGCAACGTAGCTTCCGACGGCAGGCCCATATTCGGCTTCTCGGCCAAGGAGCTCATAAAGATAGTCCTCGACGCCTCCACCGATGCCATGCTCGTCCCGGCGCACGCCTGGACCCCCTGGTTTTCAATATTCGGCTCGAAGTCAGGCTTCGACTCAATCGAAGAATGCTTCGGCGAGTTTGCGGGCCACATCCACGCCATTGAGACCGGCCTCTCGTCAAACCCGCAGATGAACTGGCGCCTCTCGGCCCTCGACAAAATAGCGCTCCTTTCCAACTCAGACGCCCACTCGCCCTCCAAGCTCGGCAGGGAGGCTAATGTCTTTGACTGCGCTCTAGACTATTACGAGATCACCGGCGCGATAAAAAAAAGGGACAAAAAAAAGTTCCTCTACACCATAGAATTCTTCCCTGAAGAGGGCAAGTACCACTCTGACGGCCACAGGGCCTGCGGGGTGCGCCTTGAGCCCGCCCAGACGAGAAAGCTCTCAGGGGTGTGCCCGGCGTGCGGCAAAGGCCTTACAGTCGGAGTCCTTTCAAGGATCGAGGACCTCTCTGACAGGCCTGTTGGATTCACTCCCCCTGATGCCATACCGGCAAAACAGCTCGTCCCGCTACAGGAGATAATCGCCGAGTCGATAGGCGCCGGGGTCGCGACGGTCAAGGTGCAAAGAGAATACACACGCCTCCTTTCCATGCACACCGAGTTCAGCTACCTCCTCGACATGGACAAAGACACCCTTACGCAAACCACAGGAGCGAGGCTCGCCACGGCCATAATGAAGGTAAGAAGCTCTGACATATCCATATCCCCCGGCTATGACGGCGAGTTCGGGAAGATCTCAATATTCGGCGGCAAAAAGCCGAAAGACGCCGGAGCAGGCCTGTTCGACTGACAAAGCCGCGGCAAACTCCACGCCCGCAAAAAGCATCGCCCCTTACGCCCTCAAAAACCTTTTCTACTCCCCTTAGATGGGATAAAATGCCCCTCATGTACAAGCGCCTTCTGGTCTGCCTCGACAATTCAGACCATTCCAACTCAGCGGCCGCTCTCTCGGTGACGATTGCCTCGGCTACAAGAGCGCGCCTTATCGGCTGCCATGTCTACGCCGCGCGCCTCCACAACGCCAGGTTCATCGAGATGGAGGACGGACTGCCGCCGGAATACCAAAAAGAAGAAGAGCTGAAAAACACCAGAGAAGTCCACGACACTCTCATAACAAAAGGGCTCAGGATAATATCCGACTCTTACACCGCTGTTTTTCACGCCAGAGCCGCCTCCGCGGGCGTTGAGCCTGTTTGCGTGAGCCGCGAAGGAAGGAACTTCGAAGAGATACTGGCCGAAGCCGATGAACAGGGCTGCGACCTCGTCTCCCTCGGGAGGCTCGGCCTCGGAATCGTCCCGACGAGCTCCATAGGGAGCGTCGCCGAACGGGTCGCGAGGAGAGCCAAACAGGATGTCCTCATAGCCGGCACGACTGACAACGAGGGCCCCATACTCACGGCCATAGACGGAAGCCCCGCCTCATTCGCCGGCCTCAAGACCGCCATCGGATTATCGAAAGTATTCAACAGACCCATCGAGGCTATCGCGGCCTTTGACCCAATCTTCCACCAGTCGGCCTTCCGTTCCATAGCAGGCGTGCTCACCGAAGAGGCGGGCCGCCTCTTCAGGTTCAACGAGCAGGAAAAGCTCCACGAAGAGATAATTGACAAGGGGCTCGCGAGGATATACAAAGGCCATCTCGATACCGCCGCGGCAGTCGCGTCCTCAAGCGGCGCGATGATAAAAACGACGCTCCTTTCAGGCAAGGCCTCAGACGAGATAATCAAGTACGCTGAAAAAATTTCAGCCTTCATGGTTGTCTTCGGCAGGACCGGCATGCAGGCAACGCCCATGCTCGACATCGGCTCCACGGCCGAGAACTGCATGAGGGAGCTTTCCTGCCATGTCCTCATATCTTCCGGCGAGTTTATCCCGGAGAACGCTCATGCCCCTTCTGACCCTTCTGCCATCGACTGGACTGACGAGGCAAAAGCGATACTCGAGCGCATACCGAAGTTCGCACGAACAATCGTCAGGAACATGGTCGAGGACAGCGCGCGTCAAAAGGGCATCCCTATTGTCAGCGCGTCTTTCATGCGTGAGGTCAGGAAACGCATGGAGGGCAAGTGAGTTTACAGCCCCCATACCTCATCTCATGGAACTTAACCAACCAATGCAACCTCGCCTGCGGCCACTGCTACCTTGACGCCACGGAGCTCACGGGCGTTGACGCCACCTCTGCCAGAGAAGCCCTTGCCGTAACCGAAAGAATAGCCTCTTTCGCTACAGGGGCCATGCTCGTACTCACAGGCGGAGAGCCTCTCCTGAGGCCTGACATATTCGACATCATAAGCTGCGCCACGAACCTCGGGCTCAACCCTGTCATCGGAACGAACGGAACGATGCTAAACGACGAAGTATGCTCGCGACTCCTTCATGCCGGAATAAAAGGCGCTGGAGTCAGCCTCGACTCAATCACGCCGCCGTTTCACGACAAATTCAGGGGGATGGAAGGCGCGTGGGAAAAGACCATCGCCGGTATAGAGGCTCTCCGTAGAGCCTCCATACCGTTCCAGCTGCAGTTCACGGTCACAAAGGAAAACAGAGGCGAGATAGACAGAGCTGTCGCGTTAGCCATTGAACGAGGCGCGCTCTCAATCAACTTCTTCTTCCTCGTATGCACAGGAAGGGGGCAGAAGGCTTCCGACCTTACCCCGCAGGAGTATGAAACCGTTCTCGAAGAGATAGTAAAAGCGGAAGAAAAATTCAGCGGACAAATACTGGTGCGGGCAAGGTGCGCGCCTCACATAGTGCGGGTAGCAGAAAAACTGAACCCCAAAAGTCCGCTCGTCAGGGGCGCGACAGCAGGCTGCATTGCCGCAAAAAGCTATCTCAGGATCTCCCCCGAAGGGTTCGTGACGGCCTGCCCGTACATACCGGCGAACTCCGATTCGCCAAGCGTCCTCAAAACCTCTTTGAAAGACATATGGGAGCAAGCCCCGTCCTTCTCAAGCCTGAGAGAGAGCGTCCTCACAGGCAGATGCGCTGAATGCGGCTACAAAGACTCGTGCGGAGGCTGCAGGGCAAGGGCGCTCGCCTCAAAAGGGAACCTCATGGAAGAAGACCCCCTGTGCGCTTACGAGCCCGAAGAGAATGAAAAAAGAGAGACGCCGAAGCAAACCGCCCCAACATGGAGCACTGAAGCGCAAGCGCGCCTTGAGAAGATCCCCCCGTTTTTGCGCCCCATGATTAAAAAAGGGCTGGAGAGGTACGCCGCTTCAAAAGGCATTGAATTGATAACGCCTGAACTCATGGCAGAGCTCAGGCAAAAGGCGGGCAATTAAATGGCCAAAGGCGGCAGAAAAGGCGCCTTGGAGCAGTTCGCCGGGTGCGTACTCCTCTCGCTCGGCCTCCTCAACATCCTCCTCGCGCTAAAATCCGGAAGCCCTCCAGACATCTTCTCCTACGCCCTCTCAGCCATCGGCGCAACATCCCTTCTCACTGGCCTCTGGCGCGCCAGAAATTAATCTTTTTTTCTGGCGCTAAACAGCCACAACATCTCGCCGCAAAAGACAATGACTCCAGCCGCGACGGGCCAGAGGTAGGAGGGGCCTTCGCCCTGTTTTTCGAAGGTCATCCACTGCCAGCCCGTCATGAGGTGCCTGCCGCCGGTATCGCCGTTCGAGCCGTCCCACAGGGCAAACGCGACAGGAGTGAAGCCGCCTTCTTCGAATACCGGGTCTTTATCAGAGCCCTTGAGCGGCCCTTTTATTACGACGCGCCATCTGCCGTTGTCATAGATGCCGTTGGCCGTGAGGAGGCCGTCAGCAAGGCGCTGGTTTATATTTTTTACGCCCTTCGCGTCGATGATTCGCGCTCTCTGGCCTTCCTCGATCGACTCCGGCCCTTTCCATTGCCATATGGTAACGGGCTTTGGGCCTCCCATGCCGAAGTACGGCCTGTCTCCTGGCTTGAGCTGTCCGGACGGGAACTGTACAGCAACGGAGTCGGGGAAAAGATCGCCGTCGGCTATCTCTAAGGCTTTCTGGTCCCAGGGCATTGAATTCGTAGGGTCGTCCCATTCGATGAGAAAGGCGGCCTCGCCGTCGTTATACAAAGCCTTTACTGAAACCGAGACAACGGAAGGGGTATAACTTTTTGAAGAAACGAATATCTGCGGGAAAAGATAAAAGCCTGATATGGCGGCCTTGTCCCACTTGGCGTCAGCCGGGCCGTCAGGCAGCTTGCCATCAAGCTTCATCGCTTTGAGTACCGGGTTTGCGGACGGCTTTTTTTCCGACTCGTTCAATGAGACCGCGTAGTTCGCGACATCCCACCTCTGGGCGTCTGTCATCATTTTTTTGGAAGCCGGGTCAGCGAAACTCGGCATCTGCGTGCCGGGTATGCCGATTGTTATTCTCGCGTAGATGTCCTCAGGCGCGGAGCCTGCCCTGAAGGTCCAGCCCTCGGTCAGGTCTCTCGGCCAGGTACGCGCCCCCCAGTCGTCTTTCAGTTTTTTAGTGGCGTCCCCCCTGCCAGAGACGCCGTGGCACTCCGCGCACCTGTCCTTGAAGAGGGTCTTGCCGCGCTCAACGCTCGCGCTGTCAGCCTTGACCTTTCCTGAGAGGTCTATCGCGCTTTTCGGGGCATTATCATAACCTGCGAGCGATTTGAGATAAGCCGCGACATGAGAGACCTCCTCCTTGCCGAGCAGATCAGACCAGCCGGGCATGGAGGTAGCGTTCATGCCGTCCCAGCCGGGGATGGAATCATGTGAGCGCATGCCGGATATCATCCTCGCGAGGTCATCGTCAGACGGCGCGTACTCGTCAAACTTTGTTGACTTCCATTTGTAAAGGCCGAGGGTAAAGTCCCTTGGAGGAGGGTTAAGGTAGGCGGCCGCCGGGCCGTCTCCCGCGCCTTCAATGCCGTGGCAGAAGGCGCACAAGCGTGAATATATGGCTTTACCCTTGTCGATCTCTGTCTGGGCAAAGACATCATTCGAGAAACAAAACAGCAAGGCAAAGAGGGTCAAAAGCCTCATCCCCATATCAGCTCCATGACCTCGGAGTATTACCGGTATAATCGTAGAGGAAGAGTATGACCTTCCATATCTCGTCCTCTGTAAGCTCGTTTTCCCACGCCGGCATCGCCGATATCGAAGGCCCGCCTTCCCTCGGCAGGCCCGGTCCGCCCTTCAATATCCTCCAGAAGAGATATGACTCCTGCAGCTGGGCTATGGTATCTGTCCCTGTGAAGGGCAGCGGCCTCAGCTCAAGGGCGTGAGCGTAGTGGCCTTTGCCGTCGAGCTTGTCGCCGTGGCAGAAAAAGCAGTTTTTGAAGTAGACCTCAGAGCCCTCTTTTACAAAAGCCTTGAAAGCCGCAGGGTCTTCTTTTTCGGCCTTCCTGAACGGGTTCCCAATGCTCGCGAGGTCAAAAGTCTTTCCATACGCCTTAACTATTGCCGGAGGGGCCGGATGCACGGCCCGCAACTCCGTTGGCGGGGCCTTTTTTTCGCCGCTGTCATAGACCGCGTAACCGCAGACTATTGGCACGACAACGAAGACGACATTCCTTATAAGTTTTTTAGAGGGGTCTTCAACGAGAGAGCGTATAGGCGCGAAAAGCTTTTCAGCTCCGTCATCGGTTATCGTCATGACCAGCAGCACGGTTATGACGATGAAGAACATGTACATCGCGATGAGGCTCGACGGGACAGGCTTGCCGAGAAAAAGACCCGGCGCCTTAAGGAGCAGATAAAAGAAGAGGCATGTGAGGACAAACTTTAAAAGCCTCATCTGCCTGAAGCCTCCTGAATCGCGTTTCCCCCGTCGAGCTTGACCGTGACCTCAACTCCCGCTATCTGCTGGAGATAGGCTATGACGGCCTTTATCTCCGTCTCGCTCAAACCGATTGCAGGGTCCTTGACGCCAGGCATCGGGCTTATCGTGTCGTTCGTGCCTGAGGCCCCAAAGCCAGGGACGACAAAGGCCGACGGGGCTACCAGCGATTCGTAGAGGTACTCCTCGGCATCAGTTGCCTTGCCATTGTAGCCCTTCTCCCTTAAACGGGCTTCGGCCACTGCCGCGGCTTTCTCCAAAAGTGGCGCCCTTCCAGCGACCGGGCTGTGGCACAGGGCGCAGGCGCCCTTGCCGTTGTAGACCTGCTCGCCAAGGGCGACTAACTCATCGACCGTCACAGGCATAGCCGCGGCCTCTTCCTTTGGCGGCTCCTCCGGCGTTATGGGAGGGATGATCATGACCGAATAAACGGTATACACGCCGATTATGAAAAGACTGAATAGCGCAACTTTCAGGAAGTTATTCATCCCCTGCCCCTTTTACCTGACCCATATGGCTCAGCCAGAATATGAAGGCGATCATCGCCATGAATATTATGGTGCCGATAGAGACGACCTTGGCCGCGTAAGCGATCGTCGGCGTGAAGGCGTCAGGCGAGTTATCTCGCATTACCGAATAGACATGCCAGTGCTGCCTTATGGCCGAGCGGACAAAACCCATGAGGCCCATGAGCCAGGTGAACGATACCGCTATCAGGAAAAGCGCGTACTGGCTCCTGTCAGGCACGACACCCCACCTGAGCTCTGAGATTTCGGCCTTCCTGTGCATGAAGTATTCCATAACAAGGCAGGCGACGATGACGAAAAGTGTCGTGGCGACCTGCGGTACGGAAGAGGCGACCTTGTAGACGCTGTTGGTAAAATACCCGTAATAGACGCCGAGCCAGACGATGTTGACTATAGCGGCGGTAAAGAGCGCGGCCTCAACAGCGTTGCCTTTGGACGCCCACTTGACCGTCGGAGTCCTGTGGGCTCTCCTGTAAAGAAGGAACGAGAGGAATGTGAAGAGCAGCATTATGTTGACCGCAGTGTTCTTGGCTGGCATGAGCCCCAGCGGGCCCAGCAGCGGGTGGTACTGGCCGCCGAGGGCCGCGGCCTCTTCAGGCGTAAGGACTAGAGTGTGAGGCGTGAACCAGACGAGGAAGGCAGCCGCGATGACAAAGGCGATGTACTTCACATATTTGTAATAGCGCTCGCCGTTCACGCCCCTGCCGAGCCCGCACCAGAGGTAATAGTTGGCCGCCAGAAAGAGCGCCCCTATGATCACCGCCTGTATTATGAAAAGCCAGGCGAAAAGGCCGCCCATGAGGGTTATGCCCATCTGCTGGCTGTAGGCGTATATCTCGGCTGTAAGCCAGTACCCGGCGAACGGCAGAGGAAGGAGAGCGCCTATGGCAACCAGGTTCGCGGTATATCCCATCCAGTCGTAGTGCGCCTTCTCAGCCCTGTCTTTTACGCCGAGGAACCTGTAGGCCGCGTAAGCCGCGACAATAGAGCCGCCGTAGGCTATGTTGGCGATGAACCTGTGGAGGTTCATGGGGCCCCAGAGGTGGTTTCTTACCGCGTGCCAGACATTCCCGTCAAAGACCCCGGCAATATCGACCCCGGCCGGAGTCATCATGAATGTGACCCAAGCGTTAGCTATGAACATGAGGGTCGTGCCTGAGGCGTTGAGCAAAAGGCCGACCCCGATGTGCGCCCACTTGAGGCCTCCCGAAGGCATCGCCTTCCAGCCGTAATAGTAGACATAGAGAGCCGCTGACTCGACAAAGAAAAAAAGAGCGTAAAAAAGCATGGTCGAGCCGAATATGGCTGAGAGGTACTTCATGAGGTCCGGATAAAAGACGACGAGGCCAAGAAGGAGAACGCCGCCCGTAATGGCGGTTATAGAGTAGGCCGTGAGGGAGACCCTCAGGAACTCATAGGCGACCTTGTCGTAGCGGCTGTCTTTTTTTATTACTCCAACGACTTCGAGTAGCAGGACGAAAATAGGCACGGCCAAAACAAAGGCCGCGAACCACAGGTGCATCTGCGCGGCCATCCATACGAAAAGCCTCGGGTTGACCCCGCCTGCCTTCGGGTAGTCGCCGGATGAGAGGACCGGGGCGGGAGCGAACTTTGCCGCTTCGGCCGCAAGCGCGTGGCATTCTGAAAAAATATGAGGGAGGATAAGAAGCAGCGGGATGGCGGCGAGAGCCGCCAACGGCAATATCCTGTTAAGCCTGTGCTCCACCGGGTCAGCCCCTGTAAAGGAATGAAAGGCCCTGGCTGTTGAAAAAAAACACGTCCATCAGGAGGAAAAAGGCCCCGAACAGGACGAGGGCGATTATGTAAGCGGCTGCATTCTTCATGAACTCAGTTTGACAAAAAATTACGCATGGATTAATCTTAAAGCATGCTCAAAAAATTCGGCAAGCCGGCTGCCGCTGACATATTGATATTCATGGGCGCGGCCGTAAACCTGGCCGTCATAGCCGGAATGGTCCTGCTCTATCTGCTTTCCTGATGCGGCGCGGGGTTATTATACCCATGAACTCCAAGTATTTACAAGCCTGTAGTGAGCGGAAAGAAAGCGTTTTTCCACCGCAAAAAACACTGCAGGCCCGCTTTATCCCGGCAAATGAATGGCTCGTAAAAGGCGTAATAAAGCCCTTGTCCTCGGAATAGGCAACCTGCTGTTGAAGGACGAAGGGGCCGGAGTAAGGACGGTCGCGCTCTTCGAGAGCGACTACAGCTTCGGCGCTGATGTCATCTGCCTCGACGGAGGCACTTCCGGCCTCGGACTCCTCTCATACATAAAAGACTACACGCACATCGTAATAGTTGACGCTCTGCGGGCGCAAGGCCCACCAGGCTCGGTCGTACGCGTACCAAAAGAAAAGCTCCAGAGCGCGCCCGCGCTCTCTCGCACCAGCGCCCACCAGATAGGGCTAAAAGACCTCCTCGCCATAGCCAGGTTTGAAGGCCTCGACCCTGAGATCTCTGTCATTGGCGTCATCCCAAAGGACATGTCAGCAGGAATGGAGCTTACGCCTGAAGTCCAGATAGCCCTGCCTCTCGCGACAGAGGCTATAAGGGAAGAGCTCGAAAGATTCGGCTTCAAGGCCGCGAGAAAGGCCGCCTGATATGCACGAGATGTCCATCACAAGGAGCATCCTCGAGATAGTCGGCCGGCAAATGGCGGCCAACAACATGAACAGCCTTAAAAAACTGACGCTCCGCGTCGGCGAGCTCACGGCAATCGAGCCTGAAGTCTTGAGGTTCTGCTTCGATGCCGCGATAAAAGGCACACAATTTGACGGAGCGGCGCTGATAATAGAGGAAGTCCCTCTTGGCGGCAGATGCCGCGAATGCGCTGGCGAGTTCAGGATAACGGCCTTTGACAATTGCTGCCCCAAATGCGGCTCGACGAATATCGACAGGGTCTCAGGAGATGAGCTCGACATAATCTCAATGGAAGGCGACTGATGCACGAGATACTCATAGAAGAGAAGATACTCGCGAGGAACAACGAGATAGCCGCCGCGAACAGGCAAGCCCTATCGGAAAGGGGCATATACGCCGTCAACCTCGTGAGCTCGCCGGGGGCCGGCAAGACCTCCCTCATAGAGAGTATGACACGGCACCTGAAAGACCAGTCAATAAGCTTCGCCGTGGTTGAAGGCGACCTCGAGGGCGACTTCGACGCCAAAAGGGTCGAAAAACATGGCGTTCCAGCCCTCCAGATAACCACGGGCCGGGCCTGCCACCTGGACGCGCACCTCATAGAGCACAGCCTGCCCTGGGTCCTCAAGCATGAAGGCCTCAAGCTCCTCATAATAGAAAATGTCGGCAACATGGTCTGCCCGGCCGAGTACGACCTCGGAGAAGACTCGATGATAACCGTCATGTCGACCGCCGAAGGCGACGACAAGCCGTTGAAGTACCCGGCCATATTCGCGGCCTCGGAAGTGCTTGTGATAAACAAGACAGACCTCGCGCCCTATACCGACTTTGACATCAGAAAGGCCAGAGAGAACGCCCTGAAGGTCAACCCGTACCTCAAGATATTCGAGGCTTCATGCAGGACAGGCGACGGGGTAAAGGAATTCGCGGCTTATATAGCGAAACTCGCAATAACTAAAAGGTCGCTCAAAAACACATGAGGCAAATAGGCTGCTCAAAAAGTTCCAGATGCGAGGAGTCAAGGAGCGAGGAGTGAGGCGTACTTTTTTGTACGCCGCAATGACAAGCGACGAAGACGACAAAGCAGATGGGGCTTTTTCAGCAGCCTACCAAAAAGACATATGAGTAATACCCGCATACGCATAACCGGCATAGTCCAGGGCGTCGGCTTCCGGCCGTTCGTCTACAACCTCGCCGTAAAATACGGCCTGAAGGGCTGGTGCCTGAACGACTCGGAAGGCGTCCTCATAGAAGTAGAAGGGGAAGCTTCGCCAGCTTTTCTCGGCGATATAAAAAAAACCGCACCGCCGCTTTCGAGGATAGAGACGATCACAGTCGAGAAGGCCGCTTCCAACGGCGGCTTCACAGGCTTTGCCATACGCGACTCAATGAGCGTGGACGGCAAATCCGTCCTCATCTCCCCTGATGTAGCCGCATGCGAAGACTGCCTCAAGGAAACGCTCGACCCGTCCGACAGGCGCCATCTCTACCCGTTCACGAACTGCACGAACTGCGGCCCGAGATACTCCATAGTAAAAGACATACCCTACGACAGGCCCAAGACGACAATGGCGCCCTTCAAGATGTGCCTTGAGTGCGAAGACGAGTACCATGACCCGTCAAACAGGCGCTTTCACGCCCAGCCCAACGCCTGCGCAGTATGCGGGCCGAAAGTGTGGCTCCATGGAAATCCTGAAGCCGGGGCGAACATCGACGCGATAAACGCCGCGCAAAAGCTCCTGAAAGACGGACACATACTTGCCATAAAAGGGCTCGGCGGCTTCCACCTCGCCTGCGACGCGCAAAACGGCGGAGCAATCAAAAACCTCAGGGAAAAAAAGAGGCGTACCATCAAAAAAGGGCTCTGCTCAAACAAACCGTTCGCCATCATGGTCCCTGACATTGACTCAATCCGCGCCTTCTGCGAGGTTTCTCCTGAAGAGGAAAAAGCCCTGCTCGAAAGACAAAGACCGATAGTCCTCCTCGAAAAGAAAAAAAACCAGCAAATGATCGACAGCGATGTAGCGCCAGGCAACAGACGCCTCGGCGTCATGCTCCCATACACACCACTGCACCGCCTCCTCTTTTATCCTAATGGGACATTCAACGCGCTCGTCATGACGAGCGGCAACTTGAGCGACGAACCTATAGTCGTCGACAACGACGAGGCAATAAAAAAACTCTCACCCATCGCCGGCTTTTTCCTCCTCCATGACAGGGAGATATACATGCGCGTCGACGACTCCATAGTGAGGGTCGACAAAAGCTCACGGAGGCTTATCCGGCGCTCAAGAGGCTTTGTCCCGGATGTGATACCCCTTAACGAAGATATGGAAGAGGTATTCGCCGCAGGCGCCCTTTTGAAGAACACCTTCTGCATAACAAAAGGGACGAACGCCATCGTGAGCCAGCACATAGGCGACCTCGAAAATTTCGAGGCGATGGAATTCTACAGGGAGACCTTGAGGAACCTGAAGAATACCTTCCGCGCCGTCCCTAAGATAGTAGCCCACGACCTGCACCCGGATTACCTCAGCACCATTTTCGCCCTGGAGTACGCGAAAGAAAACGGCATACCAGCCAGCCGTGTCATCCCAGTCCAACACCACCACGCCCATGTAGCCGGGGTCATGGCAGAACACGGACTGAAGAACGAAGTAATAGGCGTCTCGTTCGACGGCACGGGGCTCGGCACTGACGGCCATATCTGGGGAGGAGAGTTCCTCATCGCCGGGAGGCGGGACTTCAAGAGGGCCGCCCACCTTGAATATGTGAGGCTTCCGGGGGGAGATGCCGCCGCAACAGAGCCCTGGCGCATGGCTCTCTCGCACCTGTTGGCAGCAAGAGCGTCAGGCTCTTTCAAAGAGATCAAGCACAGGATGGGGAAAAAAGCCGATATCATCGAGGATATGATAATAAAGGGCGTTAACTCGCCGTACACCTCGAGCATGGGCAGGCTCTTTGACGCCGTGGCTTCGATCATCGGCGTAAGAGACGAGATAACCTTTGAAGCTCAAGCGGCAATAGAGCTCGAATCAATAGCCGACAGGGACGAGACTCTCTGCTATCCCTTCGGCTTCACCAATTCAGAGCCTGTGCGCATAGACCCGGCCCCTCTCATAAGAGCCCTGGTCAAGGACATGGACTCCGGCGTATCGAAAGAGCGGATGGCCGCGAGGTTCCATAACTCTGTCGCCCGAATGACGCTCCAGGTAGCCCGCATGCTCAGGGAGAGCTCTGGAATAAGCGACATCGTACTGACAGGCGGGGTCTTCCAGAACAGCCTCCTTTCAAAGCTCACTGCAGAGGCTCTTGAGAAGGCAGGCTTCAAAGTCTTCATGAACGAAAAAATCCCGTCGAACGACGGCGGCGTATCCCTCGGCCAGGCAACAGTTGCCTGGGAGAGGGTAAAAGGAGACAGATAATGTGCCTTGGAATACCCGGTTTGATAGTAGGGATAAAAGGAGATACCGCGACGGTTGATGTCGCGGGGACCAAGAAAGACGCGTCCCTGAGGCTCATGGAAAAAGCGGCCATAGGCGACTATGTCATAATCCACGCCGGATTTGCCATTGAGAAGGTCGACACTAAAAGGGCTGAAGAGACCTTGCGGCTCATAAGGGAGACTTTCGAAAGATGAAGTACATAGACGAGTTCAGGCAAAAAGAGGCGGCTCAGGCCATCATCAAAAAAATTCGCTCTCTCTCCCGGAAAGAAGTCAACATAATGGAGATATGCGGCACGCACACCCACTCCATCTCAAAGTACGGCATAAGGGAAGCGCTCCCCGAGAACATAAGGCTCATATCAGGGCCTGGGTGCCCGGTGTGCGTGACCTCGGCAACGGATGTAAACCGCATAATCGAGTTCAGCCGGACGAGGAAGGACGCCATCATCGCGACCTTCGGCGACATGATGAAGGTGCCGGGGACAGACTCGTCTTTGCAGGAGGAGAAGGCCCGGGGTGCTGACATACGGGTCGTGTACTCTCCGCTCGACTCGATCGAGATAGCGAGAAATAACCCTGACAAAGAGGTCGTGCTCTTTGCCGTGGGTTTCGAGACAACCTCTCCGACTGTCGCGGCGACCATGCTTGGCGCGAAAGAAGCCGGCCTAAGAAATTTTTCAGCCCTGTCATTGCACAAGCTCACCCCTCCGGCCATGAAGGCCCTCTTGGACAGCGGCGAAATAAAGATAGACGGCTTCATCGCTCCTGGACACGTTACCGCCATAATCGGCGCGAGGGCCTACGGCTTTCTCGCAGAGGATTACAAGTCGCCCTGCGTAGTGGCGGGTTTCGAGCCGATCGACGCCCTCCTCGGCATATACATGCTCATCAGGCAGTTCGAGGAGGACAGGTGCGCCATAGAGATAGAATATGACAGGGTCGTCACATGGGAAGGCAACACAAGGGCGCAAGAGGTCATCAATGAGGTATTCGAGCCATCGGACAGCCTCTGGCGCGGCATAGGCAATATCCCGGGCTCAGGCCTGTCTTTCAGGCAGACTTATTCGGAATTCGACGCTGAAAAAAGGTTCTCGATGCCAAAGGGAGTAGACGCCGAGCCAAAGGGCTGCCAGTGCGGCTCAGTCTTGAAAGGGCTCATAACGCCGGACAAATGCCCCCTCTTCGCGAAGGCCTGCACGCCTGAGTTTCCGATAGGCCCGTGCATGGTCTCTTCCGAAGGGACATGCGCGGCATGGTATAAATACAGGAGGATAGCCTGATGGAAAGGGACAAGACAATTCTCCTCGCTCACGGCAGCGGCGGGAGCTACTCAAGGAGGCTCACGGAAGATGTCTTTGCGAAAGCCTTCGACAACCCGCTTCTCGCCCCTCTCAACGACCAGGCAGTTTTTTGCCTCCCGGCGAAAAAGCTCGCCTTCACGACCGACTCTTATGTGGTCAAGCCCATATTCTTCCCTGGCGGCGACATAGGCAAGCTCTCTGTCTGCGGCACGATAAACGACCTGGCCGTAGGAGGGGCCGAGCCAGTCTATCTTTCGGCTTCCTTCATAATAGAAGAAGGCCTCTCAATGGACGAGCTCAAAAGGGTCGTCGACTCCATGGCAAAGACCGCCCGTGACGCCGGTGTGAGCATCGTGACCGGAGACACCAAAGTAGTGGAACGCGGCAAGGGCGACAAGCTCTTCATCAACACGGCCGGGATCGGAGTAATACACGGCCCTGAGCTTACGCCGATGAACATAAGGCCGGGGGACAAGGTGGTCGTCTCCGGCACGATGGGCGACCACGGCATAGCCATAATGACGCACAGGGAGGGCATCCGCATGGACTCGCCCATTGAGAGCGACTGCGCGCCTCTTCACACGCTCGCCATGGATATCATATCAGCCGCTCCAACCGGGGTGCGCGCCATGCGCGACCCGACAAGGGGCGGACTGGCGACCGTCCTGAACGAGTTCGCCGCGTCTTCTGGCTGCTGCATATCTATAAGGGAAGAAGACCTGCCTGTGAAAGACGCTGTCCGGGGCGCGTGCGAGATACTCGGCTTCGACCCTCTCTACCTTGCCAACGAAGGCAAGCTCGTGGTCGTCGTCTCAAGCCCAGAGGCAAAAGCGGCCCTCGCCGCCATGAGGGCCCACCCGCTCGGAAAAGACGCCGCTATAATAGGGACTGTCTCTGACGGGCCCAAAGGCAAGGTGCTCCTTGAGACCTCCATCGGCAACACGAGGATAATCGACATGCTCTCAGGCGAGCAGCTGCCGAGGATATGCTGAGAGGACGGCCAGCAAGCTGAAAATCATTGGAAGGGTTTTACAAACCAGCGCATGAAAAAAGGGCCCGGGGCTTTCGCCACCGGGCTCTTTTTCATGATATGACTTATTCTGTCAATCCCTTATATCGAGTACTTGCTTTTTCCCGTCGAGAAAATCTTCGAGCCTCTTGCGGTCTTCCGGACGGGAGGCCGTGAACTTCACGTGCATGCCTTTGGGGAACCTGGGGTCGTCGATGTTTACTCCGGCGACTATCCCCTCGAACTCGCTCAAGACCTTCTGCTCAGGCGGTATGTGGAACCTGAGCGTCATCGACGTCCCAATCGGGAGCGCGGACTTCGTGAGGACGAACACCCCGTTAAGCGAAATATTGAGTATGAAGTCAGAGCACGCCTCGGTCGAATGCCCGTGATGGACGACAGAGATGCAGACCGGGAACCTCACTTCCCTTCTGTGCTCGGGGCCCTCGCGCTTGATAATCTGTCCGTCGCTGTCCAGATATAATTTGTCCATGCTACACCCTGATCAGGACCTTCATCACGCCCTTTTGCGCGGCGTAAGCCAAGGCCTCGATACCCTGTTCGATTGGGAAGACCTTTGAGACGAGCGATTTCACGTCAACCCGCCTCTCCTCGAGCGCCTGCATCGCCGGAGCGAACGGGCCGCACCTTGAGCCGATGAGCGTTATCTCGTCTATCACGACCCTGTTGAGGTCGGCCCCGGGCCTTTGCGCCACGGTAGTTTTCAATATCACGGTCCCGGCCGGCCTCACGAGGTCGAGAGCGTCAGAGAGCCCACCAGGTGAGCCTGTGCAATCGACGACGAGGTCGAACGCCTTCTCTAACCCCTCGGCGATCGTGCGCGTAGGTATGCCTCTTGCTTTAAGAAGCGAGAGCTTCTCCTCATGCCTTCCGAGAACTAAAAGCGAGCAATCGGTCGTGGCAAAAGCCTGCGCTACAAGCTGTCCGAGCCTGCCGTCCCCGAGTACGCACACCCTCGTATATTCGTTGACCTTCACCTGCTCGAGTATCTCGAAGGCCGCGGCCAGAGGCTCTATGAAGACCGCCTCCTCGTCCGTAATATTATCAGGCAGAGGCCGCAAATTCTTGAACGGCAGGGTCAGGTACTCGGCGAACGCTCCGTCCTTTGCCTTTATGCCGAGCACCTTTCTCGACGGGCAGTGATTCTCCACCTTGTGCTTGCAGTAGTCGCACCTGCCGCAGCCGAGGTTTATCTCGCCCACGACCCTCTTGCCGGATAGCCTTTCGTCAGGCGCCTCTTCGATGACGCCGACGAACTCGTGCCCGAGAACGCCGGTAAAGCCCATGTAGCCCTTTGTTATCTCGAGGTCGGTAGCGCAGATGCCAGCGAGAGTAACGCGCACCAATGCTTCTCCAGGCGCGGGGACAGGCTTTTTCCAGTCAGTCTTGAGGAGGAGGCCATTGTCGAATACGAGAGCTTTCATGTTCTCTGAAGTATAGCAGAATCGAGCGTGCAATGCCATCGCGTTGAAGACGGCTAAGGAGAGCAAATAGGGAAGAGTTTCTTAGGAAAAAACGCGCGCCATCTTTCGGCAGTACGCTTGAAGCCCTATTTTTTATTCTTGAGAAACTCTTCCCTGTAATAGGCGCAAAAGGCCTGTATGGGGCAGTGGGGGCAGTCAGGCTTCAAGGCCTTGCAGGTCTTTCTGCCGTGATGTATGAGCAGGTGGGTCGTCTTTGTCCACCTTGCGGGAGGAATCACGGAAGTAAGGTCTTCCTCTATCGTATCAGGGTCGCTGGATGCAGTAAGTCCCAGCCTGCCAGCGACCCTTTTCACGTGAGTGTCCACGGCAAGAGCGTTCCTGCCAAATGCGTTCCCCAGCACGATGTTGGCGGTCTTCCTGCCCACCCCCGGCAGAGTCGTCAGCTCTTCGAGCGTGTCAGGGACGCGGCCGCCGAACTCGGCAACTATCTTCATGGCCGCGCCTTTTACGCTCTTTGCCTTGTTGCGGTAGAAGTTTACCGAGCTCAGGTCGCGCTCGAGCTCTTCAATGCCGGCATCGGCGAAATCAGACGCGCTTTTGTATTTTTTAAACAGGGTCTCTGTTACCTTGTTTACGAGCTTGTCGGTAGCCTGAGCTGAGAGTATTGTTGAGACGAGGAGTTCAAGCGGGTTTTTGAATATTAAAGCGGTCGAGGCGTCAGGAAATTCCTTTTCAAGGATGTCGAGTATCTTTAAGGCCTTTTCTTTCCTGTCCATACGAGCCCCCTGTTGAAGGACTCAGCGCGTCCTCTCAATCACGAAATCGGCCAGCGCCATCAGCGCCGAACGCTCTGCCGAAGGGGCGAAGATCCCGATGCTCCGCTTGGCGTTGTCTATGTAGGCGGCCGCCCTCTCCATGGTGTACTCGATCCCCCTGTACCTGCCTATGATAGACATGACCTCGCTGAGCTGTCCCGGAGTCAACTCGTCGCCTTCGACGGCGTCGATTATGACCCGACGCTCGGCCTCAGTAGCCATGGATACTGCGTGGATGAGCGGCATCGTGACTTTGCCTTCCCTGAGGTCGTTGCCTACTGATTTCCCGAGGTCTTCGTCCGTCGATACATAGTCCAGGCAGTCGTCCATGAGCTGATACGCTATGCCCAGGCCCATGCCGTACTCGGCGAGGGCATCCTGCTTTTCGGCTCCTGACTCGGAGAGTATGCCGCCTATGCGGGCGGCGGCCGAGATGAGGACAGCAGTCTTGTTGGTGACCACGTCCAGGTACTCGGCCTCGGTCGTCGACGCGTCGCTGTGCTTCAAGAGCTGCAGGACTTCTCCTTCGGCCATGCGGGTGGTTGAATCGGAGAGGACCTGCAAGACCCTCATGTCGCCGTATTTGACCGTAAGAAAGAACGCCTTTGAGAAGAGGTAGTCGCCGACGAGTATGCTGGCTCCGTCCCCCCAGACCGTGTTGGCCGAAGCGCTGCCGCGCCTCAAGTTGGCGTTGTCAACGACATCGTCATGGAGGAGGGTGGCGGTATGTATGAACTCGACGACCCCGGCCAAAGGCACATGCCTGTCGCCGGTGTAGCCGCAGAGCTTCGAGCACAGCAGCAGGACAACCGGCCTGAAGCGTTTTCCGCCGCTTTTGAGGATGTACTCGCCGACCTTGCTCACGAGGTAGACGTTCGAGTTCAGGGACTCCCTGAACCCGTCCTCCATGGCCGCGATATCGCCCTTTACAAGGCCGAATACCTCGTCCATGCTCATACGCTCTTGCCCGTGATCTTTCTTGTCCCTTACGACGGAATGCAGCACTGTTTCCCGGCTCCGGCCTGTTGCGGCGTCAAGTCAAGCCCGCTGGCCATTTAATCACTTGAAAGTTAAGGAATTGTGCCTGATGTTACCCCATAAGGACACTACTGTCAAAATATATTTTCCCGTCAAAACAGGGCTCACGGCCCGCTCAAAGCACGCAAATATCACCTATAAGGCAGCTTTCGCACTTCAACGCGTCAGCTGTCCTGGGACACTTGTCGAGTATGCCGAGCCTGCACAGGGCAAAATCATACTTCACCGGGTCAGAAGGGTCGAGAGCCTTGAGAGCCTCTGTTATCTCCTCGGCCATCTTCCAGTCTGGGCTCGCCCTCCGGGTGAGCCCTATGTTCCTCGATATCCTCGCTATGTGCGTATCAAGCGGCATTACGAGCTTTGCCGGGTCTACCCCCTCCCACTGGCCGAAATCCAGCCTGTCGCGCCTGACCATCCACCTGAGGTACAAATTGAGGCGCTTACACGGGCTCTTGTCCTCGGGGTCCGGGAAGAAAAACCTGACCCCGGCCTTGGGATGGAGGGACTTTTCCCCGTAGACCGCGGAAGAATCAAGAGAGAGGACGTTCTTCGAAAAAACGCTCAACGCCTCCTTGATGTTCCTGTGCCCTAATGAGTAGCCCTTCATGAAAAAGCCGCCGATGGAGCCGCTCTCCTCGATCATCTGCCTGGCGAACCAGAGGAGGCAGGCGATATCGTCGCCATTGTTGAACCTGTGGACAAAGCCGTCGAAGAGGGCCTTGCCCTTTACTGGGTCAAAGCGCCTTACGAATTCGGCTGGATGCGCCCCGGCCTTGTCCATGACCTTCGCGACGCTCTTTTTTATGGTGTCGACCCTGCCGTAGGCAAGGGATGAGGCCACGAGCCCGGCTATCTCACGGTCTCCGGGGTCGTCGTAATTGTGCACGAACTCGAGTGGGTCGGTAGCCAGAAACGCGAGGTCAAAGGTCTTGTAGAGGCCGTCGAGCCTCGCTTTAAGTTTTTTATTCATGCTCTTTTCCACGGCCTCAGGCCATCCCGATATCTTTTTTAGCGAACCTCTCGGCGCAATCAGGGCATATGCAGTGCGTGAACTCAGCCTCTGAATGCTCCCTTATGAACTTCTCGAGGCTCTCCCAGGAGCCCTTGTCATTCCTTATCTTCTTGCAGTAGGCGCAAATCGGTAAAAGGCCTGTAAGGCGGTTCGCGCTGCCAGGGACATGGCTCAACTCTTCGCCGGCTGACCTGGACGCGTCTGATGCCTTGCGTTCGGTAATATCTTCCACGGCCCCTGCCACAAGAAGGCGCCCGTCCCCTGACGGTGCCAGCCTCACCGCCTGGCCGCGCACCCACCTGACAGAGCCGTCAGGCCTCACGACCCTGAAATCGGCGCTGTACGCGTCCTTTACGCCGGACATGAGCTGCTCAAGGCAGGAGTTGACGGCGCCTCTGTCGTCAGGGTGGATGGAGGCGGCCCAGAGACCCGGGTCGACAAGGAGTTCATCTCTTTTTCGGCCCCAAATCTTCTCGAACGCCCTGTTGACATACTCGAACCTCGGCGGAGAGGCAGAGAGCACCCAGAAGACGACCGAATCCATCGCCTCGGCGAGGTTCAGAAGATGCCCTGCGGCGCTACCTGATTCCACCCCGGAGCGGGCGCGCCCAGTCATCTCTATCAATGTCATCCTCAGCCCTGTAACGCGGCCGTCAGGGGCTTTTCTGACCCCGCCTCGCGCTATGACCCAGCGGGAGGGGCTTTGGGCCAGATCAAGGTCGAGCTCAAAAGGCTGGCCGGTCTTTTTCGAGGCCTCTGCCGCGGCTTCAAGTTTTTTGGCGCTCTCAGCGGAATAAAAGCGCAGATGCCACTTGAAATCAGGGAGCGGCATGCCCGGGTCGAGGCCGAACATGCGGCACAAGCCTCCTGACCAGTTGACTTCCCCTGTTTCGATGTCCAGATCCAGATTCCCCACCCTGCCAATGCGCTGGGCCTCTTCGACCTCAACTTCCAGCGTGCCGAGTCCGTCCTCTGAGCGCCTGTTGAGCTCTTCAAGGCGTTCGCGCTCGAGTATGTTGTAAAGAAGACGGCTCAGCTCAAGGTAACCCTGGTTCGGAAGAAGCATCTCATCAGGGGATGTATAATAAAGGTTCCTGCAGACCTGTCCCCTGTATATGACCAGCGGGTGAGTGCGTATTACGTCGATTATGACCTCGGGCTTGAACCGCCCGACGTTGTACTGGCAGATGGCGAGGCAGTCGTTTTCAGGAAAGAAGTAATTGAGCTTTGATTCGTACTCTATGAGCCTCTCTGAGCCTGACTCCGCGCCCAGGACCCATGTCATCTCGCCGGTCACCCTGAGGCCCTTGAAGCCCTGGGCCTTTGCATTGTCTGTCGAGTCCTTGAGGAACCGTATCATCCAGTCAGGGTCGAAGTAACCCTGCTTGAGGTAGGCGTCCTTTTTTGTTATGACGCTCAAGACGCCGGTCGTGAGAGCGCCCTTGACATCGACCCCGCCGCGCTCGAGATGCGCTATGACCCCGGCAGAGGTGTTGTCATCGGCCACGTAGACGCATTTTTCCCCGCGCTCCAACCCGACGCGCACAAACGGGACTATCGCCGCGAACTGCTCTTCAGAAGTTTCGTAGATGAGGCAAAGATGGTCGTGAAACCCGAGGCCCTCGATGGCCTTCATGAGGTTTTTATACTTCGGATAGACTTCTGGCGCGGCACTGTCTGCTGGCATGCTCAACACCCCGTACTGTGATTATATCACCTGAAAAGGGCGTTGAAAAAAGATTTCGTTTTTTGCCCTCGCCTGCCCGGCGCCCGCCGGCTTTCGAATCCTGTCATTCCAACAAAAAAAGGGACCAGCCTTTCGGCTGATCCCTTTTAAATGATTGGTCAAGGCGAGAGGATTCGGCCTCGGTCGTCGGCTCCCGCCGCCTCTCGCTGGCTTTCGAATCCCACCGTCACGACAATAAAAAAGGGCCGGTCTTTTGACCGGCCCTTTTTATTATTTGGTCGGGGCGAGAGGATTCGAACCTCCGGCCCCCGCGTCCCGAAAGTGAAAAAACACTAAATTGTAACCGCTTGATTTATGGCTGAGTTTCCCGTTTTGCCTTAATTTTCAAGAGGTTAAATCACTACGATGGAATTGCCTGTTTTGGGATTTTTTGCCTATTCGGAACGGTTTTAGCACAATTTTAGCACAGCGATTTTGGCTCCGCCCCGCAGCTCCAACGCGGGGGCGTACCATATACCCCCCGCAACCACCGCAGCTGTAACTGCTTCATACAGATAGTGACTAATACACAAACCCTTTTTGTGTTAAATATAGCATTTTAGTTACGTGCTTCCTTCATCTCCACTTCATTTGGCTTTAGTTCTTTTAATTGCTTTTTTAGAAATATCATACCTGTCCGAAAATCATATATCCAGATCGCTAATACTTCAACATTAATATATTTTTGGTCATAATAGTGAGATATCGGAACATTCATAGTTCCTCCAAAATAGTCAGACTTTTCAAAAATTAAATCATTACCTTTGTACTTCCTTTCAGCATTTGACTTATATAAACTCGGCTTACACAACAGAAGAATGCCGATATTATCCTTCAGTTGTTTTGCTTTATCGATGGACACATCAATTTCTACATTAACTGTCCTTGTACCATGATCATCACTGCCAAAATCATCTTCATTAACCAAAGCAACGCCGTACTGCGTAGCCACGTATCCTTTAACCAAACGCGACGCTCCGAAAGCGTTCGAAGCAACATAAGATTCAGAACGCTTATTCATCTCTTTAACAACAAAAGACCCCCTTCGATCCTCGAATGAAGAGAAACTTAGAGTCTCCGTAGTCAATTGGATCTTGAATTTATTAGTATCAGCATCATATGGATATATTTCCGAACGACGGGAAGTATCCATATCAAATTTCATCGCATAAATTGCATCTAATGTAACTGAAGCAATCTTCTTTTCGTATTCCTCCGTAGTTTCAAATTCATTTTTCTCTAAAGGTGCTCTTTTAACAAAATTAGAGTACAATTTAACTATATCGTTGCCTTTATATTTTGGAGGTAATTTTTCCGCATTAATGTCAAAAGGATCAATAGCAGAATTTTCAATACTTTTTTTATTATGAAACTCTTTCTTGTTTTTATTTGCCACTTCTTTTGCAGATGCTACAATGCCAAACCCTAAAATAAAACAAATCACAAAAACTAAAACATTAATATTACATTTCTTCACGACTCTCCTCCTTATACTTAAAAACAAGTGAATTTACGCAAATCGTGCAATATAGCTACAGTAAGAACTTAGCAAATAAAGCCTGTTAGTTTGCTTCCAGACTAAATCCTACTTAGCCGAACTGACAATAGGTATTCGTAAAGTCTAACATCTGGTATCTGTGTGCGGCAGCCGATTGTTCCAAGTTTAATTTTAGAATATTTTCCTTCAAACCAGTCCCGAATTTGTTTCTTCTTGATGGTTTGCCCCGGCTGAATATTCTTTGCAAAATCCCTCATGAGCTCACGGGTGGTTTTCTCATAAATCTTAGCCATAAATTAGTTCGCCTTTAACGCAAGTTATTTTTAGGTTTAATTGCGCATCTTGTCATTGCTTTATCTCCCCAAACATCATTAATCATTTTTACAAGCTCTTTGAGTGGGAAATTACGACTTCATAAATTAACCTTATAGTTAAGGATCAAATCATTCATACACTCTTTTACCATTTGTCGGCACTTTTGAGCTTGTTCTAAATCCAAAATATATGGATGGGCAGATTTCTTTCTGAATTCCTTATTAATTTCCTCAATTTTCTCAAGGTATTGCTTCTCAACAATTTTCTTTTCAAAATATTTTAAAACAAAATTTCGAAAATCTTGAAGAAGTCTACTTTGCTTCAGATTATTTCCATCAGACTTAAGCAACTGCAAAATAAAAGCCATCTGCCCCAAGGTGTATTTTGAGTCGTCCTTTTGTATTTTTTTTGCAAATTCGCGCGTTTCTGAAATTGTTAAATCGTCTCCAATTAGTTGCCCTATATTTACTGAAATTTTCCCTGAATATGAATATATATAGGTATGATAAGCCTCAAATAACTTCTTAAGTATCTCATTTTCTAAAGTCTTACAATATTGAAGAATAGCAGGAGAAAAATCTACGCATTTCCTACTTTGGATATCCTTAAACAAAAACTCAGCAGAAGGAAGAAACTCTTTGCTCTCCTCTTCCAATAGAGCCCAATTTACTACCCATTCCTTAGCTAAAGACACGTATTCGTCATAACCAATTATTTCATCCTTTCTGCGTAACGCTACATCAATCCAATCATTCATTGATTTAATTATTGCATCTTCGTCGTCCTCTTTAATATTCATTTTATTTTTTAAATCATCGAACGATAAATATAGATTATTTAATTTTTTTACTATAGAGTTTATTTCATCTACACTAGCGACAATCTTTTTATAAAAATAATTTCTAAATGGAAAAAGACTGAGATCTTCCTCTGTATAACATCTAAATTCTGACTTAGTTAGTTTTGTTATTTTTGCCTTCGTTATCTCAAACGCAACGCTTGAATCATCGCTGCCTATCCAATTTCTCCCTTTTGATTCGGCTACAAATATAGTAGTACCGGCACCCATAAATGGGTCTAAAATATAATCACCTGGAATTGTTGAAAGATCAATAATCCTCTCCAAAAGTTCAATTGGCTGTTGTTGCTTACAATAATTGTCACGTTCTTTTAATAAAGTACGGCAAGGAATGTCATCCCATACAGTACCAAGTTGCATGCCGACTTGTTCATCCAAAAAAACCTTTAATCTTGGCAAGGATCCATCCTCTGGATAAAAGACTCTTGCCTGACGGTCAAGCTCATCAAGCCTCTGCTCGGAATATATCCATTGGCTGTCTGCAGGTAATTGATAGCCTCTCCATATAAAAGTAGACCGCCCTTTATTGGGACAAGTAAGCATTTTGAACATATATTTTCTGTTTCCATCTGACAGAGCATATTTCTTTTTTTCTTCTTCGGACAAAGGTAAAAAAATCTTATTTAGTTTTGCAGCCTTACTTTTTCCATAAATTAAAATTGACTCGTGCCTTGTTGTCACCGAAGAATGGGGTATAAAATTGCGGTGTTTTTTTAAGATAATCTCTGCAATGCAAGCATCCTCTCCAAATATTTGATTGAAGATCAACTTAATATCAACAAGTAAATCAGGCGACCAATGCAAGAAGACAAATCCTGAGTCAAGAAGAACTCTTCTTGATTGCTGCAGAATTTTGCCAATAAAGTCGAAGTATGATTTTTCTCCCTCATCATTGTTAAATTCAATTGCCGTTGGCCATGGGGGATCAAGGTAGACTAGCTTGATAGATTCTTCCGGTAAGCGCTCGAGAAGAGATAGACAATCGACATTAAATATTGATTTGTTTATAGGTAACATATAAGTCACTTACGATATTCCTCTGGCGTTAAATCGTTCAAAGAGTTATGGGGCCGCCAAACGCGTCGTTCTCAAATTGATACATCGCTAATTAATCAGTCAATTTCCGTCTAACCAACTATTCCCCTAACATCCGCTGGGTTCTTCGACACCGCCCATTTCCACTTCCCAAATCCGCCGTGTTGATTTACGGCTTTGACCCATTCATCAAGGAATTCCCGTTTTGTTTTGTCCTGCTGAGTATCCTGCCCTTTGGTTTCAAGGATCAGGAAATCTCCGGACTTCAGTTTGATTATAAAATCCGGCCTGTATTTTCTGACGACGCCCTTGAATATATAAAGTACCTCAAAACCGAGGTGATCGTTTTTTACCCATGACTCAACATTGTGGTTACGGTCAAGCTCGAAGGCCTCCGACGCCTCCCATGTACTGTCAAAGACACAATGGTTTATGTGCGACTTCTTGGTAAATTCGCACGGCTTACCTGTGTACCAGGTCTGCATGTTGGCAGTCGAACGGATCGGATTGTCAGTATCAAATACAGGGGCTATTGCTTCTGTATTCTCAAACCGTATTGCCTCCCATATATGCTGGACAAGCTTCTGCATGTTCAAGGTTATAAGTATCCGCCGTTTAGCCTCGTCCTGATTAAGCAGGGGCGGCACAATCTGAATCTTGTCGGACTTCATAAAGTCCTCTATCAAGCGAATCAACTGCGCAAGCAGATACTCCTTATTCCCCTTCCATGAGGGTTTCATCTGGTCGTACACATCCCTTGCGGTCTCGAAGATAATCTTTTGCGTCCTGTATTTACGCCCCAGGTCCTCAAGGTCAATCGCTTCAATCTTCGTAATATCGGGCTTCCCCCCTATTATCGGGGCAAGTTCAGCAAACGTAGCCGTGTTGTAGGCGTCAATCTCAATAGGCTTAACCTTGCTCATTTCAAGCTTCAGGGTCGGCTTGTATACATGGTCAATGCGTATGATATTAGCCCAGCTGATCTCATACTGTTGCTTATCAATTACGGGCTCTATCTTGGTCTTAGGTGGCGGCGGTGGTGGTGGTGGCCCATCCTGTGCCTCATGTGGCAGGAAGGTGAACGGTACTCCGAAGATGTTTACATACTCAGATTCAAATAATCCTGTTTCAGGGTTTACCTCATACGATGTCCTTCTAAGCCCTCTGCCTACAACTTGTTCGCAGAGCAACTGGCTTGAGAAGGCGCGTAGCCCCATGATATGGGTTACGGTCTTGGCGTCCCATCCCTCGGACAGCATGCCGACGGAGATAACCTTCTGAATCTGCTCGCCGGGCTTTCCTACCTGGCCTACGGTATCTACGGTCTGCCTCAGAAGCTCGGCCTGCTGCTTCTTGGATAATTTCTTTACAGGCTCTTCCTGCCCCTCTTCCTCCTGGGCTGCGGCCTCTTCTTTAACTACAGCCTCTTCCTGGGCCTCGGCCATATCAAGGACTTTGGAATCTATATGGAGCGTCTTTTCAGGTTCGCAGAGCTCGTCTATCCTTATCTTTTTATGGTCAATGACATATTTGACGCGCGCCGCCGTTTCTGTCCTGTTGGCAACGGTTATCATTACCGGCGGGACCTTGTGCCCCTGCTTCTCCCATGCCTTGGCTGTCTCCAGCCAGTCCTTGCCCAAAAGGTAATATCCATTTATGACAAGATCAGGCAGAGGCTCATGCTCCTCTGCCTTCCTGTTGAGGTCGTCCTTAACTTCAGGATCGTTGTAAATATGATAAAGGCGGGATTTATAGTCCTTTGTAAGTTTCCCGTCGTCGCGGACTACAACACGCGGAGTCTTTACAAGCCCTGATTCTATGGCGTCGTTCAATCCAAAATCGCTTACTATCCAGCTAAAAAGGGCTTCTTCAGAGCTTTTCTTTCCAGAAGGCGCAAAAGGCGTCGCAGAAAAATCGAAGCAGTAAAGTATCCCTCTGGCTTTATGTATCCTGTCCAGCCCATTTATCCAGACAGTGGCCTCTTCTATATCCTCTTTTTTCAGTCCCTTGACCTTTGACTCGGCAGGGATACGCCACGCATGGTGCGCCTCGTCGTTTATGACAATTAAATTATGCGCGCTTGCCATCTCTTCCAAAACTTCTCTTACATAAGCCTCATTGCTCTTCGCGCCCCTTTTATCAACGCCTTTCCTTTTCGCTATCCGCTCCTCAGTATCCCAGCTAAGGGTGTGCCAGTTATGGATGAGGACTTTCCCCTGACGGAGCTTATCCAGAAGCCCTGAAGGGACAACATTGAACTCTTCGTAATAATTCCCGTGTCCATGAGGGAGGAGCACCTGGAGGCGGTTCTTGACGGTCAGCCCAGGGGCCACAATAAATATATTCTTGGAAAAACGAGTGTCCTGTGGATAAGTGATCTTGTTAAGCACCTGCCATGCTATAAGGAGGGCCATTACGATGGTCTTGCCTGAGCCGGTAGCCATCTTCGAGCATATACGACTGAACTCCCCGCCGTCTGACGGTATATCTATCCCTACCTTCTCTGAATCCGGGGCTTCGGCAAGCCATATCAGGGTTTCTATGGCCTCAAGTTGGCAGAAGAAAAAACGGCGGTATTCTCGCTCTTCAATATTATTCCAATGCTCAAGAAGACGTCTGGTTATACCGCTTACGCCAGAATAACCGGCCTTCCGCCAGGCATTAACGCGAGGCCTTATTAAATTGACAATGGGTATCTCAATGAAAATACCGGGATCATCGAATGACTTGGAGCTTTCTGAGGCTACAACATAACCAGCCGGGCGTCTGCCCTCCTTGAGGCTAAAGGTACGGGCCGTCCTGTCATAACTCCAATAACTGGCAGGCTCTTCATAAGGGGAATTGATAATGAGTTTATCTATGGTGGCTGAACTCACTTATCATCTCCAGATTTGAGGATCTTTTCCAGAGAACCGATAAGAGGCGGCAGATCTTCCGTAACGGTGCTCCATACGGTATCAAGATTGATATCGTAATAGGCGTGTATCAACCTGTTTCTCATGCTTATTATATTCTTCCACGGTATCTGTGGGAATTCGGTCTGGCATTCTTGAGATAATCTTGCGGCGGCTTCGCCTATAACCTCAATGCACCTCACAACTGCATCCCGGCACTGGTTATCTTTAAAAAAATCTCCCTTGGCCTTGTTCCCCACATAACCGCAGGCGGCTCTTGCGGCTTCAAGCATGTGGCGCAGGCGTATTACATCATCTTTACGCGGCATACTGTACCTCAGCGGATTCAACAACCTCATTACGGAAATACCTGCTCAGGTCTTCTGGAGTCCTCAAGTCGGCTTTGCGCCCGAAAATTCCGCTCAGCTCTATCTCCATGCCCGAGAGCGTAATAAGCCCTGGCACATGCCCTTCCTCAAATTCTACAAGCACGTCCACGTCACTTTCGGGATTGAAGTCGTCGCGCAATACCGAACCGAAAAGCGACAGCTTGCGAATATGGTTCCTACGGCAGAACTCGGCTATCTTTTCTTTTGGTATGTTTATATGCGCTTTTCCCATTATTCGATCTCCATTATCTTCAAGCTCTCAATTCCCCTGTCATCGACTATCTTTACGGCTACCCTCTTATTTGCCCCAGCATCAAATGGAAGGGATACTGTCCCTCTGTAAGCCTCAATTAACTCTTCGTCTATCTCCGCCTTGAGATTTTTTGCAAGTCTACTCCAGCCGTCCTTCTCTCCCGACATGGGGAAAAATACCTGTCTCGGAAAAAGGCTCCTGCCGTCATAATCAATATCGAGCATCCACATGGCGATCTTCTCAGTCCCACCTGACTCAATTGTGCCGTCTTTGGTATTGTAATAATCAAAACCAAGGACTTCAACCCTCCACTTTCCTTTGTCCTCGCCTGTCTTAACCTTCGTGACATTTATCTCAGGCTGTCCGATAAGCCAGAAACTCTCATTGCTTGCCCGCTTCTTCTTGAGGTCTTCCGTAAAGAGATCGGCGTTCATCTGCGCCTTGAGGAGCGTCACGCCGGGCCAATTAAGCTCGTCTATATCCTTTGACGCTTCCGGGTCGAACTGGAATGAGGCAAAGATGATGATCTTTGGCTTAGGGACTAATTTTTGGGCTTCTTCTATAGCCAGGGCGACATGCCTCTGCTCAAGGGGCGCGTGCTCCGGGCCAAATGACAAGACAACCCTCTGCGGGATATCTTCCTTAGTCTCGGCGTCTGCGTGTAGCCAGCGCGTGCCTGGCAGGGCCTCAACCCTTGAGAATTCTATCCTCTGCTTGCCCTTGCCTCTTATGCCTGTTTTAAGGAGCTCGTCCCGCCATTCGGACTGCCTGAGGGTCTCGCCACTTCTGGCAACGGACGCATCCACAATCCCCTCTTGCGCCATCGATATATCTTCGACTATTTTTCGTGTTATTAACACTCTTGCAGTTTCATAAGGCAGTTTTCTTATGTCCCCAACCTCAAATATTCCGAAGTCTGGGCTTTCACCACTCGTAGTAAACTTAACTTCCATAAAGTTGCCCTCTTGAGGAGCAGGAGGAGCAATTTCATTAATTGGTTTGACCACGGGCGCAGGAACAGCCTCAACGGTAAACGGGCCTGATACCCTTGCCCTTGACTTATCAATAAAAGGCTGGTCGTAAAGAGTTTCTTGTCCAGGAGGTTCGTTATTTGCGATTGAGCCAAGTGTTATATGCGGCACCGTCTTGTATTTAAAGCCGCTTCCCACGCCTTCATCAGAATGTGCAAGCTCATAATAATCAAACATGGCCGTCATAAGCCGTTGCTTGGCAAGGCTTGTAGCTACTCGTGATGTATCACAGGTAATCCACCGCCGGCCCCACTGCTCTGCTACAAAGGCTGTTGTGCCAGAGCCGCATGTAGGGTCAAAGACAATATCGCCTGGTTGAGTAGTCATAAGCAGGCAGCGTTGAATTGCTTTTTCAGTAGTTTGAACGACATATATTTTTGAAACAGCTCCAGAAGTATCCATCCATAAATTGGTTAATTTCTTCATGGGAAAATCACTTGAATACTGTATATAACTTAAATTTGCTCCCTCAGGATAAAATCTCTTGCGGCGTGCAAGATTCTCCATGCCAATTTTATTTGTGACCCAACAACCAGGTGCTTTATAAACCTTCCCTTCGAACTCAAAATCAAAAACGTTACTTGGCGAAAAAGAAGGGGCTCTTTGAGAAACCAGGCGGAACACTTTTGCACCCTTAGGCAGCAAATTATGATTCATGCATTCTTCTGAAGTAAGCTTACGTCGTGTACCATCTACTTCCTCTACCATTGTCCATCTTGAGGCTCCTTCAACATTATAGTCTTCGTACAATTGAAAATATTTTATTTTACTTTTGTCTTTTGAATACCAAACAATCAAGTCGTTCATTCTTTCTAATGTGGCAGCGCCTAAAGTCATCCCCTTTTTTCTAAAAACTACTTCAGCTATAAAATTATCCTTTCCAAACACCTCATCCATCAGATTCCTGACAAGATGAACATTCTCATCGGAAATCTGCACGAAACAGCTCCCGCTCTCAGTAAGCATTTCCTTTGCGAGTAAAAGCCTGTCCCTTAGATACGCCAGATAAGAATGTATCCCGAGCTCCCATGTGTCCCTGAAGGCCTTTATCATCTCCGGCTCGGCTGTCAGATCCTCGTCCTTGCCATCCTTCACATCGCGCTTGTTTACAAACGGCTGAAAGTTAGAGCCGTACTTTATGCCGTAGGGCGGGTCTATGTAGACCATCTGCACCTGCCCGGCCATGCCCTCCTTCTCAAGGAGTGAGTTCATAACAAGGAGCGAATCCCCTGCGATAAGGCGGTTTGACCAATTGTGCCTGTGCTTGTAGAAGTCGATTGCTTCCCTTAATGGCGGGTTCTCATCCTTGCTCTCGAAAAGGGACAACTGCGGCCCGCCGTTCTTCTTCTTTACCGCGTACATTATCGTCCGGGGGTCTATGCGCTCATGGACATGGAGAGATACGGTGGGGACTTCAAATGAGGTATGTTCCTTTTTCCCGGCCCATTGCAACTGCGGGTCGAGGTGCGGATCGTAGGAATAGGTCTTTCTCCCGCTGTCCTTGTCGGTTTCAGGCGTCACCAGCCCGACATGGGGGTTATTTACCCGCTCTTTGCCCTTGTGCTCATACTGCTCAATAGGTTTCTTGCCGGGCTTTTTAGCCTTTGCCATTCAGAACCTCTTTAATTAATTCAGCTTTTTATTATTATAAGTTTTTACCCTATTTACTTGCAAACTTGCAAGCTTCTTGTTCCTTTTACCT
>JADLDY010000017.1 GCA_020846435.1 Deltaproteobacteria bacterium | reverse complement strand
AGCTCGGCAGGCTCTCCGGGCTCACTCCAGACGAGCTCGAGGTGCTGGAGTACGCGTCATTGCTCCACGACCTCGGCAAGATAGGCGTCAACGAGGCCATCCTGAACAAGGAGGGCCCTCTTACGGCTGAGGAGTGCGCCAGGATAAAGGAGCACGCGGACATCGGCGAGAAGATACTCCAGGGCATACCGATGATGGAGTTCGTCGCGACCATAATCGGCGCCCACCACGAGAACTTCGACGGCTCAGGCTACCCGCGCCGCAAGAAAGGCTCTGACATACCGGTCGAGGCCAGGATAATAGCGGTAGCGGATATCTTCGACGCCATGAAGAGCGACCGCCCGTACAGGAAGGGGCTTCCCATCGACGTCATCCTTGGCGAGATGAGGAGGGTCGCCGGGACCCAGCTCGACCCGGAGCTCGTCGCACTGTTCATAGAGAACGCAGTCTACGAGCACGAGGAAGAAGCGCAAGCGCTCGTTGCCAGGCTTTAGGCTTTAACGCCGCGAAAGGTCTTTCACGGTGCCGCCGCTTCCGGTAGATATGTTTTTTACCTAACCATGCCATCAGGGTCCTCCGCCGTTAACAACGGAGTACCTCAATCCGGATATGCCGGGAAAGCCGTCCTAAGATGATCCAGTCCAGGTCAGCCCTTAACTATCTCGTGGTCGGCAGCATGCTCTTCATGACCGCCATAGCCGCGCTCTTCGTCTATTTCAGCCTCAACTTCAAAGGCAAGATAACTCTCAGGACCGTCCAGCAGACCGAGTTTGCTTCCGACCTCCTCGCACGTTCCGCGACCGACGTCATGAAGGACGGCCACAGCAGGGGCAGGTACTTCGACCTCCTCGAGTTCGGCGAGGTGATAGGCGTCGAGGAGCTCGGCATATTCAGGCTCGACGGCCGCGAGGCTATGACGCTCGAGCCCCAGGCCCCGCTGACTTCCGGCAGGAGCGTGCAGCCTGGCGAGATGGCCTCGTTCCTCAAGTCGGTAGAGTCCATGAACCCGGCAGGCTTCTTCGACGACGTTAAGGACACGTACACGCGGTATATACCGCTCAAGGCCGAGGGGGGGTGCCTCAAGTGCCACATGACAGAGGGCGAGGTGTTGGGCGTCCTCAGGCTCAGGCTCTCCACGGCCAGCGACTTCGAGCTCCTTGGCTACATGCAGACGCTCATCTGGGTCATGGGCGTAATAGTGCTCATGCCGGTCGCCGGCCTGCTCGTGGCCGGGGCCGTCATAAAGGAGAAAAACAGGATCTTCTCGCAGCTCAAGGCGAGCAAGGAGGAGATGGAGAAGACCTACGACGAGCTCAAGAACACGAAGTACTACATACAGATGATACTCGACAATTCCAGGGTCATAATCGTCACCACCGACACGAACGGCAGGATAGTAGAGTTCAACAGGGAGGCAGAGGCGCTCCTCGAGTACTCCAAGGACGAGGTCGTCGGCAAAGACGTCCTCATGCTCTACGACAACCCGAGGCAGCGCACCGAGATGATGAGCAGCGCGGGAGCCTCCGACGGCGACGTCTGGGAGGTGAGGAACCGCGAGGTAAGGTTCCGCTCGAAGAGCGGCAGGGTCCTCCACGTGATGCTTACACTTTCTACGATGGTCAACGAAATAGGCAGAATAATCGGCACGGTCGGAGTGGGCAAGGACATCACCGAGCAGAAGATGCTCCAGTTCAAGCTCATGCAGTCTGAAAAGCTCGCGGGCATAGGCACCCTGGCAACAGGCATTGCCCATGAGATAAACAACCCTCTGGCCGGCATCCTCGGCATGGCCGAGGCCATACGGGACGAGGGCGACATCGTCCTCGTCAAGTCCTACACGAACGACATAATCAAGTACTCGGAGACCGCCAGAAAGATTGTGCGGGAGCTGTCGCATTATTCGCGGTCTGCCAACAGCATAGGAGAAGAGAAGGTCGACATCGCCGAGGTGATGGAGAACTCTCTGAAGATGGCGAAACATTCGGCCGCGTTCCACGAGATACAGCTCGAGGCAGACCTCACAAGGGGTCTGTTCATAAGCGCTAACGCCGTCGAGGCGCAGCAGGTATTCGTGAACCTCATCGTCAACGCGGTGCACGCCATGGGAGAAAAAGGCACTCTGACTCTGAGGTGCTGGAGGGAGGACGGCTTCGTGAAGGCGATGGTCAAAGACACCGGGGTAGGCATACCCGAGAAGAACCTCAGCCAGGTCTTTGACCCGTTCTTCACGACAAAGCCGGTAGGCATGGGCACAGGGCTCGGCCTTTACGTCGTATACAAGATAATCACCAAGTACGGTGGCAGCGTCGAGGTTGAGAGCGTCCTGGGCCAGGGCACGGCTTTTGTGCTCAAGTTTCCCTGTACCGATGACGAACTGATAGGGTGATCCCGCGGCCGCGTTATCCATACTCATCATCATTAAAATTCTCCGGCATAAATGACGGTGAATTTTGATGGCACGGAAAAATCATTTTTATTTGCCAGCCTTGACCCGAAGCTCAAAGCGACGGGATTGCGGCTGGCATACCCATTCAAGGAGCATTTCAGTGAAAACCAGTTTTAAGGCAATGCTGTTCATCATGCTGCTTTCGTTTTTCCTGGCGCCGCCGGTCCTTGCCCAGGAAGAGACAGGCGGCGGAAGCGAACTCGAAAAATTGAGGACGGAGAACGAGGAGATAAGAAAGCGCCTTGACACTCTCGAGCTCGACAACGAGGAGGCAAGGCACAGCTTCGGTATGCTCTCAAGGTTTGTCGAGGTTAGCGGCTACGCTGACGCCGAGTTCTACCTCACAGACAAGGACGGCGAGTCCAGCCGCTTCAGGGTGCGCCACCTGAGCCTGTTCTTCATCAAGGACATCCAGAAGGAGTGGAAGCTCTTCTCCGAGATAGAGTACGAGGACGCCCCTCTGATAGAGTCGGCGCACACGACGGACGATGCCGCGAATGTTCAGGGCAAGCTCTTCGTCGAGCAGATGTACGTAGAGTACCATCCTGATCTTGCCTGGGATATCCGCTTCGGCAGGTTCCTTACGCCCGCGGGAATATGGAACATATACCACTACCCGCCGTATGTGCCGACCCAGGAGAGGCCGCTCATGGTGAGGAAGATATTCCCTCAGGTCTCTGACGGCGTTCAGGCAAGGTATTCGTTCAATACAGGCGGGTATACCTTTGATACTCATCTGTACGCGGCCAACGGCGCGGGCAACCCCGGCCGCCTCGACAGGAACGAGAACAAGGCGATGGGAGCGAGGCTCAACGCCGGGCACGGCGCTCTCTCCTCGGGCATATCCTTGTACGCAGAGAGGGACAACAGCGGAGTAGAGAGGAGGGCCGCTGGAGCGCACTTCATGGCAAACCTTTCGCCCTTCAAGTTCCAGGCCGAGTACCAGTACCGTGACAACGACCCTGAGACAGGCGCGGGTTTCATCGACAGGGGCTTTTACGCCCAGGTGATGTACGACATAGGCGCCTGGACGTTCGCCGCACGTTATGACTGGTACGACCCGGACAGCGGCTCTAAGGACGCGGACATGTTCAGGTACACCGGCGCTCTCAACTATCACTTCGCAGAGAACGTCGTTGCCAAGGCTGAGTACAACAGGAACGAGCTTGAGAGCGGAGAAGACTACAACGAGGCCATCTTCTCGATAGTCGTCGCCATAGGAGACCTGTGATGTACAGGGTTGTTTTCGCGACAGTCTCGTTCGCGTTTTTCGCCTTCCACGCGGCAACGGCTTTCGCAGGCACTGTCGCCGTTATAGTCAACAGCTCCAACGCGCACAAGTCGATGAGCGCCGGCGAGATAAGGGGCCTTTACACCAACGCGACGCTGGAGTGGCCTGACGGCACGCCGGTGACGCTCTACGACCTTGCCATAAGCGACCCGGTGAGGAGCGTCTTTTCCGAGGCGGTGTTGAGCAAGTCTCCGATTAAGGCCGCCGAGGAGTGGGCGCACCTCAAGATAACGAACCAGGCGAAGAACCCGCCGATAGCGATAAAGAGCGAGGCTCTGATAGTGAGAAGGGTCTCGAGGGAAAAAGGCGCGATAGGATATGTCACGCTTGAAGCGGCCCGTCAGAAAGAGGGAGTGAGGATAGTGAATATTTTTCAGAATTAAGCAGGCCGCTCAAAAAAGGCCCATCTGCCTTGTCGCCATTCCCCGTTTTTCAATCCGATTACCTCAAATGCCTTTACCTTGTTGTTCCAGGCGTTCCACGGCCGCTTCGACCAGCTGTCTGAAAGACGGATGAAACGGCCCCGCGACTATCGATTCGACCAGCTCATCCGTTGTCTGCAAGCCCATGCGTATTATCGGTATGCCGGCTTTGTCAAAAAGTTTTTTGGCGGCCGCGCACGCTTCCACCATATCATCGAGAGCCCAGGGCTTGTATGAGCCCTCGAGGTACATCCTGTGAAGGGGCGTATCCTTGAGGACGAGTGAAGGGTACAGGCGCACGAAATCCGGGGCGAGCTTTACTGCCTCTTCCATCGTCAGCATTACAGAGTCGAAGGTGTCTCCGGGAAGGCCCGGCATGAGCTGGAGGCCGGTCTTCATGCCGGAGTCTTTGAGGACCCGCACGGCTTGAGCAGTCTGCTCAGCCGTGTGTCCCCTGCCGGAAGCTTTTAACACTTCGTCGACCATCGACTGAGCGCCAAGCTCGACTGTCTCCACGTGGCGCTCTCTCAGAAAGGCTGCTATCTCAACGCTGATGTAGTCAGGCCTTGTTGAAAGCCTCAGAGAGTCGAGCTTCCCTGATTCCACGAACGCCCCGGCGCATTCCAGATAACCATTCTGTATATCAAGTGGCAGCCCGGTGAAACTCCCGCCGTAGAATGCCGCTTCTTTTTCCCCTTTGCCCTTCCATGTCGAAAGATACTTCTCGATTGTCTGGCGCACTTCGTCAAGGCCTGGAAGCGCGGCTTTTCCTGTTATCCCTTTCTGGTCGCAGAAGACGCACTGGTGGGCGCATCCCCCGAATGGGATGAATATCGGTATTATGAGGCGTCTATGTCCCATTGGTGGCGGCGTCGCCAACCGCAGGGTCAGGGAAGAATTCCTTATAGCGTTCCGTCAGGTTCTTCAACGCCTCTCCTGCGGCAAGCTGCTCCGCGTCCTTTTTCTTCGAGGCAGTGCCTTTGCCAAGAGCCTTGCCGTTGACTGAGACCTCAACGTCAAAGGTTTTCTTGTGCGGCAGTCCTTCCTCGCGCGTGAGCGCGTAGACAGGCGCCTCCTTGAAGAGCTTTTGCGCAAGCTCCTGGAGCCTGGGCTTGTAATCGAAATGCACCGGCTCGTCCAGCGTCGCTTCCAGCAGAGGAGAGAACATCGCCTCAAGGTACTCAAAGGTCTTCTGGAAGCCGTGGTGAAAGTAGACCGCGGCTATGAAGGCCTCGAAGACTCCGGCAAGTATCGTCGGGTTCGCGTCCCCTCCGGTGCGCTTCTCGCCCTTGCCGAGAAGCAGGTGGTTGTCGAGGCGGAGCTTGAGCGCGAGAGAGGCGAGCGCCTGCCTGTTGACGAGCCTCGCGCGCATCTTCGTCAGTATGCCCTCGTTTATTTCGGGGTAGCGGATGTATAGCATGTGGCTTATCACGGCCGAGAGTACGGCATCTCCCAGGAACTCGAGCCTCTCGTTCGACTCCAGCCCCGAGCCTTCCTTCTCGTTGAGGTAGGACCTGTGCACGAATACTTTTTTCAGGAGCGGCCTGTCGGTGAAGCTGAAAGGCAAGGTGAGAGTGAAGTTGTCGAGCGATTGCGTTATCTTCAAAACGCCTCCTGCGGACTTTGCGGCCCTAGAAATGCCGCTTTCATGCCTTCGGAAAAAGAGGAGAGCAGGGTGACGCTTGCAAGAGTGCCTTTGAGTGAGTCATCCCCGTTGATGAAGGCTAATATGTAGTTCCTCGCGTGCCCTTTCAGAAGCCCTGTTTTTTTGTCGCGTACTTTTTCGACGAGCACGCACTCGCTTTTTCCTTCGAACGACCTGTGGAAGGCTTCTCTTTTTATGAGGTCGAGCTCTCTGAGCTTTTCGCAGCGTTCTTTGACGGCGCGCTGGTCAACTCTGCCCGGAAAAGCGGCGGCGGGCGTTCCTCTGCGCTCAGAGAACGGGAATATGTGAAGATACGAAAGCGGCAGGCCTGACAAGAGCGAGAAGGTGCTGTTGAATTCCTTTTCTCCTTCGCCAGGGAAACCCGCGATTATGTCCGCGCCTATTGAGATGCCCGGCACACATGATGAGAGTTTTTCAACCTTCTCGGCAAAGAGGCTTCCAGTGTACGGCCTGTGCATCTTGCGTATTATCGAATCGTCTCCGCTCTGGAGCGGCAGGTGCAAATGGTTGCAGACCCTTTTAGCGCTCTTGAGGAGGTCTATCAGCTCATCGGTCACTTCGTCCGGGTCGAGCGAGCTTATTCTGAAGCGGCACGGAAAATTCCTTTTTTCGATCAGCTCAAGGACAGTTGTCAGGCTGACCCGCCCCGTGAAGTCAGTGCCGTACGCGCCGAGGTGGATGCCGGTGAGGACGATCTCCCGGTAGCCAGCTTCGACGAGGCTGTCGATCTCTCTTTCGACGGTATCAAGCGGCAGGCTTCTGGACGCCCCCCTTGCCTTCGGGATGATGCAGTAAGAGCAGGCCCTGTCGCAGCCTTCCTGTATCTTGAGTGTGGCCCTTGTGCGCCCTGAGCTCGAGAGAGTGCGCAGCGTCCACGGGGTGCCATCCTGCCAGACGCCTAACTCTTTTACAGGAGAGGCCTGTCTGCCCATTTTTATGAATTCGGCTATCCTTGCCTTTTCAGGGTTGCCGACGACGAAGTCGACCCCTTCTATGGCCGCTACCTCATCGGCTGAGACCTGCGCGTAGCAGCCAGTGACGATGACGAGGGCATTGGGGTTGTCGCGGCGCACCTTTCTTATGAGCTGTCTTGACTGGGTGTCTGTCCTGCCGGTGACTGTGCAGGTGTTTATGATGTAAGCGTCGGCAGGGCCGGGAAATGGCACAATAGAAAGACAAGCGCCCTTCAACGCGTCTTCTAATGCCGACGAGTCGTACTGGTTCGACTTGCAACCGAGGGTAGATATCGAAACTTTTATCCGGTTCATTTGAGGGCGCACTCTATCCAGCCACCGCCGAGGACTTCGTCGTCACGGTAGATGACGACGGCCTGCCCCGGAGCCACAGCCTTTTCAGGCTCGATGAACTCAGCCTTGATGCGTCCGTCAGGCAATATGGCGACTTTGCACGGCGCGCCGTGATGGCGGTAGCGTATCTTGGCCGTGACGCCTGTAAGGCTCTCCTTTGCCGTTTCCCTTGCCTCGGGGTTTATCCAGTTGACCTCTCCGGCGATAAGGCCGTTTGAGTACAAAAGCTCCTGAGGGCCGACGACGAGGCGGTTATTAATCGTGTCTATGTCGAGCACATAGAATGGGCCGCCGGAGAGGTTCAAGCCTTTTCTCTGGCCGATGGTGTAGTTGAAGAGGCCCTTGTGAGCCCCAAGGACGCGGCCTCTCTGGTCTACGATGTCGCCTGATGGGAGGTTTATCCTCGTGGAGAGAAAATCAGCGTAGCTCGGCTCCTCGACAAAGCAGATCTCCTGGCTCTCTGCCTTCTCCGAAGTCCTCAAGCCCAGAGCGCGCGCCCTCTCTCGCACCTCTTTTTTGGTGAGGGCTCCGACAGGAAAGAGAACTCTTTCAAGCTGGGGCTGGGTCATCGTGAAAAGGAAGTAGCTCTGGTCTTTTGAATGGTCAACGCCCTGGACGAGCTTCTTGCCCCAGGGAGCGTCCTCGATGCGGGCGTAATGGCCGGTAGCGAGAAAGTCCGCCTCAAGGCCGAGGGCTTTCTTGAGGAGCACTTCGAACTTGAGTATCTGGTTGCACTTTATGCAGGGGTTCGGGGTCGCGCCGGAAAGGTACGATGAGACGAAGTAGTCGACGACCTCTTTTGAGAAGGCCTCCTCGACATTGACGACATAGAAGGGCACGCCAAGACTTTCGGCCACGCGACGCGCGTCGTGGATGTCGTCAAGCGTGCAGCACGACCCACCGGTCGCGCCGCTCGAGTCGTTCTTTTTTGAGTAGTCCCAGAGCTGCATCGAGACGCCGATGCATTCATAGCCCTGCTCCACGAGGAGAGCCAGGGCTGTGGATGAATCGACACCACCGCTCATGGCGACTACCACCTTCTTTCTCGCCAAGACCGTCATTCCTTTTTTTGCCATGAAAACCGGCAAAAGAGTTTATCTCTTTAATTTTAATAAAGAACAGGGGGTTAATCCATAGAAAAGTGAAAGGGGAGGGCGTGGGCCGTGACAGTGGCTGTGAAAGTGCGCAGATTGGGTTAACGAAGCGTAACCGAACATTGTTTGCTCAAACAAAAAAGCCCCGAAGTTTCCTCCGGGGCTTTTAAATTGTCTGGAAGCGTAAGGGTTACTTCGCCGCCGCTTCTTCGGCCTGTTTTTTCCTGTAATCCTCTATCGCGGCGTGCAGGGCGTCGGCCGCGAGGTTCGAGCAGTGCATCTTCACGGGCGGAAGTCCGTCGAGCGCCTCGGCAACCGTGCTGTTAGATATCTTCTCGGCTTCGTCGAGGTTCTTGCCCTTTACCAGCTCCGTGACCATCGAGCTCGTGGCTATCGCCGCGCCGCAGCCAAAAGTCTTGAACTTCACGTCTTTTACGACGCCGCCCTCGACCTGTATCGTAAGCTTCATTATGTCGCCGCAGGCCGGGTTTCCTACCATCCCGGTGCCGCTCGGTTTTTCCAGTTCGCCCACGTTCCTCGGGTTTGAAAAGTGATCCATTACTTTTTCGCTGTACATTGTGCGCTCCTGTATTTGCCAGTTAAAAATTGCTCTTTTTCCTGATCTCTGCGTCAGGGCGTAAATAAAAATGCTCACATATTGTCATATATGCTGCGCTTTTTATTTCCGCCCTTCCTTGACCTCAGAAAAAATATCTAATTTTTTTGATGCAACCACTATTTTATAGGAACTCTACGCGCCTTGTCAAATCACTTGGCTCCGGCGTAGAGGGGGGACATCGACCTCATTCTCTCGACTATGGGCGGCATTATCTCCAGGAGATAGTCTATCTCCTGTACCGTGTTCGACTTTCCGAGGCTGAACCTCACCGAGCCGTGCGAGAGCTCGTGCGTAAGGCCCATCGAGACGAGCACATGCGAGGGCTCGAGGCTCCCGGAGGTGCAGGCCGAGCCGCTCGAGGCCGCGATGCCCTTCATGTCGAGGTTCAAAAGCAGGGATTCGCCCTCGACGAACTCGAAGCTTATGTTGGCGGTGTTGGGAAGCCTCTTGTCCGGGTGCCCGTTGATCTTTATGTGCGGGACCCTTTCGGTCATGCCCTTTTCGAGACGCTCTTTCAGTGTCTTGAGGTGCTCGGTTTCCTTTTCCATGTCGCGTATCGCTATCCCGGAGGCCTTGCCCATTGCGACTATCCCGGCGACATTCTCGGTGCCGCCCCTTCTGTTCCTCTCCTGATGGCCGCCGTGCACGAGAGGGACGAGCCTGGTGCCCCTTTTTATGAAGAGAGCGCCGACGCCCTTGGGGGCGTAGAGCTTGTGGCCGGATATGGTCATGAGGTCGACATTGAGATCGGCAACATCTATCTTTATCTTGCCCGCGGCCTGGACTGCGTCCGTGTGGAAGGCGACGCCCTTTTCTTTGGCTATCTGGCCTATCTCTTTAATGGGGAACAGGACGCCTGTTTCATTGTTGGCGTACATGACCGATATGAGAATGGTCTTCGGGGTTATCGCGGCTTTAAGCTCGTCGAGGCTTATAAGCCCGTCCTTGTCGACGTCGAGATAGGTGACCTCGAAGCCCTCCTTCTGGAGGTGCTTGCAGGTGGAGAGGACCGCCGGGTGCTCGACCTTGGTAGTGATAATGTGGTTGCCCTTGTTCTTCTGGGCGTAGGCAAGCCCCTTTATGGCGTGGTTGTCGCCCTCCGTGCCTGAGCTTGTGAAAATGAGCTCTATGGGCGTGCAGTTCAAAAGGGCTGAGACGCTTTCTCTGGCGTCCTCAACCGCCTTCCTCGTGCCCCTTCCGGCCCAGTGTATGGAAGACGGGTTGCCCCACTGGTCTTTTAAAAAGGGGACCATGGCGTCGAAGACCTCGTCGAGGACGGGCGTTGTAGCGTTGTGGTCGAAGTATATCCTGTTCAATTCAAATCCTCCTAATGGTCAATAACGGAACAGAGAGTGGAGTCGACAGGGGGCTGGCCCGCTTTCATGGCCAGGGCCTCTCTGCTCAGGTCTTCAATGCTTACGGAGTTCAAAAACTCGGCGATTTTGTCGGCCAGGCACTTCCAGACCCTCTGGGTGGTACAGCGGGTGGCCCTGTCGCAACCCGCTGAGTCGTCGTCAAGGCAGGCGACCGGGTTCATGGGCTCTTCCACGACGGAGATTATCTCGCCGACGCTTATTGAGGAGGCCGGCTTGGCCAGCACATATCCGCCGCCCGGGCCTCTTACGCTTTTTACTATCTTGCCCTTCCTGAGCTTTACGAACAATTGCTCGAGGTAGGACAGTGAGATCCCTTCCTCAGTGGATATATCCTTGAGGGTGACCGGATTTTCCCCTGAGTGGCATGCAAGGGAAACAATGGCCCTGACAGCGTATTGTCCTTTTGTGGAAAGCCTCAAGAACGCCTCTTTTAAAAGATGGTATAATGTAGCGGACATTCCGGCAACTTTGTCAGCTCGCGGCGTCTATCTTACAATCTATTATACCTTATCAAAATTGTCAAGTATTGTTTTGCTCTGAAAGCGCGTAAGTGACAATGGAGAAAACCTCTCTAGCTCAATCAGCTGTGGACACGGATTTCGAGTCTTGCTATAATCTAACCTATGGGAAATGTTAATGATTTCAAATTCCTGTCCGAAAGGGGCTTCCAGGGCCTTGTAAAGGGCCTTTTGAAGGAGCTCAAGGTCTACGGCACTATTGTAAAGGACGGTTTTCCGGCCTTCGGGGAGATATCGGCCCCGGAAGAGCTCGTCCTCTCCAGCACTCCGACACACCTTTCAGCCAAGGAGTTCTTCTTCCCGCAAAGGGAGGTGCTCCTCAAGTTCAACATCAAGACAGCCGCCTTCTCGCCGGTCATCGAGTCAGTTGATCAGGCCATAATCGGCATGCACCCCTGCGACATAAGGGCCCTTTCTCTCATGGACAGGGTCTTTGCCGCTGGCACGCCTGACCCCAATTACCTCTCTCGCCGCTCAAAGACCCTTATTATCGGCTCTGACTGTATGCCTGACGACTACTGCTTTTGCAAGAGCCTCGGCAATTCAGAGGCGGAAAGCGGCTTTGACATATTCCTTCACGCGCTTGGAAAGGGCTTCCTTGTAAGGACGGGGAGTGACAAGGGCAGGGCGGCCCTCTTGAAGTACGCCAAACTGAGGGCTCCGTCAACAAAGGAATTCCGCGAATTCCAGGGGCTTTGTTTGAAGAGGGACTCATCCTTCAAGGCAAAGGTCGACGCGCCGCCTGCCGAGCTGCCTTCCATATACGCCAAGAGCGACGAGTCGAAAGTCTGGCAGAAGATCGGGGCCATCTGCACTGGGTGCGGCTCGTGCAACAACGTCTGTCCTACCTGCTATTGCTTCGACGTAAAAGACGAGGTCAAGGCAAGCCTCGCGGAAGGCGAGAGGGTGAGGAACTGGGACGGCTGCACACTTGAGGACTTCGCCAAGGTCGCCGGAGGGCACAACTTCAGGAAGACGCGCGCCGAGAGGCTCCGTCACAGGTTCAACAGGAAGTTCCGCTATCTTTCATCCACATTTGATTCGCTCTTTTGCGTGGGCTGCGGCAGGTGCTCGAGGGCCTGTCTCGTCAAGATAAACATAGTCGAAGTGACGAATGAGCTTGTCAGTGAATGCCATAACAAGTAAGAAAGTGACGGCGGCCGCGTGAGCATGGAAACCCCATATCAGCCGATAGCAGGGACTGTCGAGAGGTCGATCAGGGTCTCGGAAAAAGAGAGGCTCTTTTCTGTAATCCCCTCAGACCCAACGCTTCTCAAGTACAGGCCGGGCCAGTTCTACATGGTAGGGCTTCCCGGCTATGGCGAAGCCCCCATATCAATAACCTCTGGGCCGGGGGAAGCGCTCATAGAGCTGTGCGTGCGCGCCGTCGGGAACCTCACTAACGCACTGCATAGCCTGCGCAAGGGCGACAAAATCTGGTTGAGGGGGCCTTTTGGCAGGGGTTTTGACCTCGAAGAGCTTGAGGGAAAAGACCTCGTCTTTGTCGCTGGAGGCATAGGAATCGTGCCGATGCGCTCACTCCTCAAGGCTGTCCTCGGCAGGAGAGAGAAGTTCGGCAGGCTCACGCTAATATACGGGTCAAGGAGCCCGGACGAGCTGCTCTTCAGTGAAGAAATGGACGGCTGGAGGGCGGCCGGCATGGACGTCAAGCTTACAGTCGACAGGGCAGAGCCGCTCTGGAAGGGCAATGTCGGGGTCGTGACCACGCTGATACCAAAGGTCGAGGTGGCCCAGAAGAATACTGTCGGCGTCATAATCGGCCCGCCGGTCATGTACAGGTTCGTCATCCTGAGCCTCAACGCCAAAGGGCTCGGTCCGGAAGACATATTCGTATCCCTTGAGAGGCGCATGAAGTGCGGCCTTGGCAAATGCGGCCACTGCCAGATAAACAGCCTCTATATCTGCCAGTGCGGCCCTGTATTCAGGATGTCGGAGCTCAAAGGCATGGTCGAGGCGATCTGAACTGAAAGCTCTCTGGTTGAGGCTGTTTATTGCTTGTTTTATATTTCTTTGCGTTCAGGCTTTTGTTGAGATAGTTAATTTTCTCCCCCCAGTGTCGTCTTGCGTAGCTACAAGCAGCGCATCCTTTTCAAGGAATTGACCAGTACCCCAGGCGACTTGCACACTGCCGAGTTTTCCATATTTAATGGGAAATTTTGAAGGGGGCGATATTTCACATGTGCCACTAACTTTAATGTATGCTATCTTTCTTATAATTAAAGGATTCTCCTTGCGTAGGCATAATGGATTCCCGACTTCATCAATAGTTTTTTCTATTAATAATTCAAAATTCTTATGAGATTCATCACCTTGTTGACCTATTGATTCAATAAACTTTCCTGAATGCAATATGGATTCTATATAATTTTTAATCGCGCTTAACTGCGACCCATCTGATTTGAAGATGATATTATCAGGTAGTGTGTCAACATCTTCAGCTGGTAATTCGCCAATCTCTTCAACTCTGGCTATTACTTTTAATGGGGTGAAACGGAATGTTCTAAAAAAAAGAGCCTCGGTTTTACCAAATAATCTGTCTACAGAATTTTCATCAACTTCATCGAAGCGTAATGTTTCTATTCCATATTTTTGAGCTACTTTTTGGGCTTCCTTGGAAAAACCCGCTTCGGACACAAGAACTAGTGCATTTGTAGGCAGGCGTTCATGTTTGGCCTTCATTGTTTCAACCCATGTAACGCTGGCTTTGCGCTTATGTTTAATACACTCAATGCTTATCGTAATATTGTGACCTCCAATTGAGCTCTCTATACAGATATCAACTTCTCTTTGAGCACCAGTCTGAAGGTCTATAAGGAATTTAGATTCTGTAACTATGGAATTTTCTGCGACAAGTTTTTTTACGAGAAATACCAATTTTTGAAAATCGTTGGTTCTCTTAGGCATACATTAAGTCCTTTTCTCCTACATCTTCCCCGTCTGTATCCTGTACTCTTTTCTTACGTAATCAATCCCGGTGTATATCGTTATGGCGGCGGTAAGTATCGCCAGCGCGAAAAAGAGAGTTCCGCTCGAGTCTATGAGCATGGCGTAGGCGACCGTCGCTATCTGAAGGACGGTCGTAGTCTTGCCGAATATGCTCGGCCGTATCTTTATCTCCCTGCCTGCCCCGCGCAAAAAAGCGACCCCGGCGAATAGGACCGCGTCTTTTATAATTACAGGGACCATGAGCCAGAGAGGGAAGAAGCCTTTCGCGGCAAGCGCTATGTACGCGCTGACGAGCAGGAACTTGTCAGCGGCCGGGTCGAGGAGCGCGCCAAGCTCGGTGCGCACGTTGTACCTGCGCGCGATAAAGCCGTCGATGCCGTCGGTAATTCCGGCCGCTATGAAGATGGCGGCGGCAGTTGTGTATTCATCTGTGAGGATGAAATAGAGGAATACGGGGACGAGGAGTATTCTGATCGCGGTCAGGATGTTGGGTATGTGCTTCATGCCCTGTCTCCCGGGTTGCTGTTAAGCTTCTATCGTCCTGTTATTTTACGGAAGCCACTGGAAGTAAGTCTTCCTCTGCCCGCTCTTCGCTTCTCCCGGCGGCAGGGTCGTGAATACGGCGTCGACGAACCGCTGAATACGGGGCTCGAATGTCTTCTGTACGGCGAGCTCCATGGAACGGCTGTCGAGGCCGAGGTCGGCTTCATTTGTCGAGTACTCGGCCTTCCAGAGAGATTTGCCGAGGGCGGAGGCAAGCTCGAAGGAGGCCGCTATCTCAAGAGACTTGTAGGGGGTGAAGTCGTCCTTGTCCCAGTCTGTAACGCGGATAAAGAGGACCGAGTCCGCGTTGAGAAGAGCGGCTATCTCGTGGACAGGCTTGCCCACGAACCAGTCCGGCTTTCCAGCGCCAGCCCTGTCTACCTCTTCGAGCGGGATTGGATAATAGTTGAGGCCAAAGAGCTTCTCAGAGGACATCTTCCTGAACAGAAGGCTTATCGCGTCTGTTTCCTGAACCGATTTTTTTTCCCATACGACCGGCAGGACAACGACCTTCTTCGGGCTTATCTGGCCGTACTCGGGCGAGAGGGTGTGCTTTATCGCCGGGCCGCAGCCAGCGAGGATGAGCAGCAGAGCTATGGATACAAGGGTTTTTTTCATCTGCGAGAGGTACCTGAGGGCCTTATTATTATTTGCCCCGCGCCTTCCATTACCGCGAATTTTTCAGGGACCTCTTTCGCTATCCTTCCGGCAAGCGATGAGGCGTCTCCGGCTATGGCCGCGTTGAGGGTTATCCTTCCATTGGTGAAAGAAGAGTAGGAGACTTCTTTTATGAAGGCTATTCTCTGGAGCGAGTCCACGAGGAGTCTGAAAGTCTGGTAGTCTTTTATGTCCATGAGGTTTATGACGACCTGCTCAACGACACCGCCGGCTGAAGCGAGCTTTGAAACAGCGCTCTTCAGGGCGTCCGTGTCGATGGAAGCGTCAATCCAGATATGGTAGAACTCCGCGCCTGAGGTCGCCGACGGCTCAGGGGAGGGCGTCTGAGGGGCGGCGTCAAGGTGCGTAACCCAGCCTTCAGAGCGTATCTTGTAGTTGAGCACAAAGGCCCGTGGCGAAGAGGCGAGCTGTTCGAGTCCGGCCGCCGGAGCCTTAAGCCCTTCCTTGGCGAGTATCGCCTTGGCTGATTCCATCACGGCCGAGCGAAGAGCCTTGTCTAAAGCCTTGCGCTTTACCTCGGTTATGTCCTCTGACCTGGCCGTGACTCCTTCTGACTGAATAACTGTCGCTTCCCTTGAGAAGGCCGAGGAGGGCAGCATGAATACAAGCGCGGCAAAAGAGGCGAGCAGGGCTGTCTTCAGCCGAGAAACTCTGCCGCTTGAGAGAGTATCTTTTCTTTTTCCGTTGGAGCGAACCATTTTATCTCCGTATCCTTCCTGAACCATGTAAGCTGCCTCTTGGCGTAATGGCGGGTGTCGCGTTTTATAAGGTGGACTGCCTCATCGAAGCCGTATTCGCCCTTGAGAAAGCCTGACATTTCTTTATAACCCAAACCGCGCATCGGCTTCAAGTCATAACCATAACCCATGTCTATAAGGGCCTTTGTTTCCTCGAGAAGCCCGGCAGAGACCATTTTATCGACCCTGCGGTCGATAGCCTCAACGAGCGCCTCTTTTCCGGGGTCGAGCCCTATTTTAAGGCAGGAATAGGGCGATTCGTTGAAGGAATGCTCGTTTTGAAGGCTCGATATCGGCTTTCCAGAGAGCTCGAAGACCTCTATCGCCCGTATGACCCTGTGGACATTGTTCGGGTGTATGCTTGAAGCCCCTATCGGGTCAATTTTTTTGAGCATCTCGTGGAGAGCTTCCCTGCCTTTTGAAGCCGCTACCTCAAGGAGCTCACGCCTTAGCTCCCAGTCGGCCTGGGGGCCGTCAAAGAGCCCCTGCGTCAGCGCTTTTATGTAAAGACCGGTGCCACCTGCTATGACAGGGTTTTTGCCCTGTCCGGCTATCTCCAAGATCTTTCTGGCGGCGTCTGTCTTGAAATGGGCCGCTGTGTACTCTTCGTCAGGGCGGACGACGCTGATGAGGTGGTGGGGGACGCCCCTTTGCTCTTCAACGGCCGGCTTGGCAGTGCCGATGTCCATGAATTTGTAGACCTGCATGGAGTCCGCGCTTATGACCTCGCCGCCCAGGGCAAGGGCAAGCTCTACTGCCACAGAGGTCTTTCCGCTGGCCGTCGGGCCGCAAATTATGACGAGCTTTGTTTTTTCCATGAGATACGGCAAAAGGCCGGAACGGAAAAAATTATACCATTTTGAGGGGTTATGTAGCCAGCCTTATGAGGCGTCCGGGGCGTCACGCGGGAATATCGTTATCTTTTGAAGACGGCTTCGAGCTCGCTCCTCGATATTTTTTTCACGACCGGCCTGCCGTGGGGGCAGTGGCCCGAAAAGTCGACCTTTGAGAGGTCTTTCAACAGCGCCTGGCCCTCTTGCCTGGACATGGGCCTGGGGCCGCGCACTACGCTGTGGCAGGCAACGCGCATGAGAGCAGATTCAATTTTCTCGTCTATCCGTGAGCTCCCACCGTAGACGGAAAGTTCCTGGCTGAGGTCCATGACGAGCCCGGCCGACGCCCTTGACGAGAGTATGTCAGGGACGGACTTTATGAGGAAGGTCTCGCCGCCTGACTTTAGCGACGGCCCGAAGGGGACGACCTCAAAGCCCATCTCAGTGAGGCGGGGCAGGGCCTTCTGGACTTCTTCTTTCTCGTCCGGCGTAGTTTCGAATTGTTCTGGCAGTAGAAGCGCCTGGCTTCTTACGGTGCCTGAAGAGAAGCGTTCCTTGAGTTTTTCATAAGCACAGCGTTCAGCCGCGCCGTGCTGGTCGATGATGTAAATGATGCCGTCCCGCTCAGGCGTTTCCGCGACGATGAACTCTCCCCAGAGCTGGCCGATTATGTTGAGGCGCAAAAACTCCGGGTTCTTTGTCGCCTCGTCGCTCCCGATGAACTCGAAGGCAGGGGGCGGCGTGACACTGGCGGTATTTCCGTAAGGCGCCCCTTCCTCGGCGAGGAATGGGCGTTGCATCTGGGGTGCGCTGGTCCTGAACGTCTGGGACTTCTCGTAGGAAACGGGGCGCGTCGAGGAATTAGTAAGAGCGCCGCGAACGGCGTATTTGACGATGTCGTAGACATACCTCGTGTTTTTGAACCTGACCTCGCTCTTTGTGGGGTGGATGTTTACATCTACATCTTCCGGCGGCGTGATGAGGTCGAGGACGACGAACGGGTGCCTGCCCGGGTCTAAGAGCTGGCCAAAGCCCTCGAGTATGGCGCGGTTAATTGACCTGTCGCGCACCCACCTTCCGTTGACATAGGTGTTCACATATTTGGGCGTCGGGTAGGTGAGCTCGTGATTTCCTATGAAGCCTTTGAGGTCGGGCGTATCTATTTCGATGAGCTGGCTTGCTTCCACTCCGAAGAGGTCGGCTATCCTCTGGCGCAAAGTCCCTGGCATGGCATCAAGCGGTCTGCCTGAGCCGTGAATAATGCGGAAGCGTTTGTCAGGGTTTACGAGAGCTATCTTCTTGAATATCTCGAGTATTCTGCCGTACTCGGCTTCGGCTCCTCTCAGGAACTTGAGGCGCGCTGGCGTGTTGTAGAAGAGGTCTTTTATCTCGATGGAAGTGCCCTCAGGGCAGCCGTCGTCAGATATGACAGGCTCTGAGCCGCCTTCGATTATGACTGAAGTGCCTTCAATTTCGCCCGGCCTTCTGGTGCGAAGGGTCACGCGGGAGACCGCCGAGATGCTTGCTAATGCCTCTCCCCTGAATCCCATCGTCATTATGCGCTCGAGGTCGTCCTCGGTCGATATCTTGCTCGTTGCGTGGCGGAGGAAGGCCAATGGCGCGTCCTCTTTGGCTATGCCTGCGCCGTTGTCAACGACCTTGATGAGCCTCTTGCCGCCTTCGATTATGTGGACGGTTATCATCGTGGCGCCAGCGTCGATCGAGTTCTCGAGGAGCTCTTTTAAAACGGACTCCGGCCGCTCGACGACCTCACCGGCGGCGATCTTCGAGGCGAGAGACTTATCAAGGATGTGGATGCGTGACATGCAGACAATTAAAACCCAACGGGCGGATTATTTCCAGAAGACTTTTGGGGGAAGATCAAACTCCCTCTCCCCTTGTGGGAGAGGGCAGGGGAGAAGAGGAAAAATGAGCGTTTAAACTTCCCATTTTCTAAGGGGGGATTGAGGGGGATTATTGTTTTTCGGTAGGGTGGGCTGCGCCAACCAAAAGAGGCATGGATTAGAGATGGTGGGCGGAGCCCACCCTACGAGACTGTCATTGCGAGGAGCGGTTTTTTGCGACGAAGCAATCTCGGCCTTTGGGGATTAACCAGCTCCGAGATTCTTCGCTTCGCTCAGAATGACAGATTTTTTTGTTGGGTTACGCTTCGCTAACCCAACCAACCTGCTAAAAACCGGCAAGCCCTTCAATCCACAATTTGCATCATTTTAGGCTTGACTGGCAAAACGGTATCTACTTACACCAATAAGATTCTTGCATTTGATAAATAAATCTTGAAAGAATCAAAAGAGTCATGCCAAAAATGAAAAACACTTTTTGGAGAAGGTACTTTCTACGATTCACTTTTTCGATTTCTTTTTTCGTTTGTGAAGTTTTCTGTACATCCTTTTTCAATTCTTCAATGTCATTTTTATATTCTTCTTGGTATTGGTATTCCGCAATGCATTTTTCTTTTTTAATTATCTCGTCATGAATTCTGTAGAGTACCGGAAAATATTGTATTTTGTGTAAGCCAATAGCACCCGACAAGGTGATACAAACCCAAGATAAAATTTCGAAGCAATCTCCGATTGTATTTCCAGAGAATTTTCCTGACTGAATTGCAAATGCGGCAATAGTGAAGGCTAAAGCAACAAAATAAAATTCAAATTTATGGTGTACCTCTTGTGCAGCTTTCAAATTTTCCATTTGGCCTCGCCTGTTGGATTGGTGCGGTGTACCTCAAACGCTTCGGGCCCGGCTATTGGCCGGGCCCGTCATGGATTTCTATATGGCTTTCTTCTTTTCCGAACTCATCCACGAAGGCAAGGGCTGCTTAGTTGCCTCGTGGTAGAGCACCTCTGGAGCGATATCCAAACCATCCGTCCAACAGAGGGTCCCCAATTCTTTATTTACATGAAAATTTTTGAAGTACTCGAAATCAGAAAAACGGCTGAACAGGCCGCCCTTTTTGATATAGCCCGCAAGGTCGACCGTCCCCTTTTTTCCATCCTCGAAACTGACCTCGATTTTATAACCGTTAATGTGCCGGGCTTCCTTGATGTCGTAGCGCATGGCTTTTACCTATTTTAAGGGTTCGATGGGGACTAATGGTTTGCTTTCTACCGCAAGCAGCCAGTCCTTCAGTAAATCGTCCTTATGCAACTCTGCCCATTCTATCACAAGTCCAAGCGCCCGGGGCGGGAGCGTGCCCTCGAGGACGGCAAAATTATCAATTCTTATTATAGCGCTATCGTTGCCATAACGCGCGTGAAAATGGGGCGGGTTATGGTCTCCATAAAACATGGCGATTATAATACCAAAAAAACGGCTTATCTCTGGCATTTTGCCCCTTTAAAAAAAGCGGGCCTTTTCGGGCCCGCTTTCATCCAATCTTATTTTCCCTTTGAAAGGAACTGGAGAGTTTCCAGCTCCTTGTCCGTCAGCGGCCGCCACTCGCCGGGTTTTAGCTCTCCGAGTCTTATGCCAGCGAACTCGACCCTCTTGAGCTTTTGCACCGGGTGGCCTATCGCCATGCACATCCTCTTGACCAGGTGGTTTCTGCCTTCGAAGACCGTGAGCTCTATCCACGAGTTCTCGTCCGTTGCGCGCAGGAACTTAGCCTTTGCCGGAAGAGTCCTTCCGTCTTCGAGGTAGACGCCTTTTTCAAGCTTCTGGAGCTTTTCCCTCGTTGGCGCGCCCTTGACCTTTACCTGGTATATTTTGGCGACCATGAATGTCGGGTGAATCAGCCTGTTCGAGAGGTCTCCGTCGTTTGTGAGAAGGATCACTCCCTCGGCGTCGTAGTCGAGCCTGCCGACCGGGTATACCCTGACCTTGACCCTTACTATGTCCGTGACTACCGGCCTGTTGTGCTCATCAGAGACTGAGCTTATGACGCCCTTTGGCTTGTTGAGGAGTATGTACGCCTTGGGCTGTCCGCCGGAGGTTATTTTCTTTCCGTCTACTTCTATCCTGTCGCTTAAAGGGTTTGCCTTGGCCCCTAACTCGGTCACGACCTGGCCGTTCACGACGACGCGGCCCTGGGTAATGAGCTCTTCGGCTTTGCGCCTTGAGGTTATGCCGCCGGCGGCGATTATCTTCTGTATTCTCTCGAGCCCGTCTCCCTGAGGCGCGGCAGGTTTTTGCTTTGACCTGGCCCTAGGTCTCGGAATCCGGGTCGCCTTCTCTGTCTCTTTCCTCAAGGTCCGGGCTTTCAGAGTCTCCGTTCTTGGCCGTCTCTCCGGTCTCTCCTCCGCCGGGCGTTCTGTCCTCGGGCCCCTCTTCTCCGGGCTCTGCGTCGGACGACCCGTTCTCGGGCGTCTGTCTTGGCGCTCTTCCGTAGGACGCTCCGTCCTCGTCCGTCTCTCCGGCCGCTCCCCTGTCGGTCGCTCCGTCCTCGGGCCCCTCTTCTCCGGGTTCTGCGTCGGACGACCCGTTCTCGGGCGTCTGTCCTGACGCTCTTCCGTAGGACGCTCCGTCCTCGGGCCCCTCTTCTCCTGGCCCGGTCTCGTTGCCGGCCTTGAGCTCCTCTTTTCGCCCTCCGGAGCCCATTTCTTCAGAATCGGTTTCTTCCCAGCTTTCCCCGTCTCCGTCCCCGGCTTCGGTTGGGTCCTGGATGTCCTCCCCTTCGGGGCTTGTGTCTTTTCCGTCCTGTACTGGCTCTTGAACTTCGGTTTCGATTCCGCCGCTGGCTTTCTCGGCCCCTTGAACCCTGTCTTCGACTGCTGTCTCGGCTGTTCCTTGCCCTTCTGTCTGGGCATACTCTTCCTCCACTTTCTGGATATCCTTAAGGGTTGGCAGGCAGGAGAGGTCCTTAAGGTCAAAGGTCTCCAGGAACTCCTTGGTCGTGCCGTAGACTACGGGCCTTCCGGGTACTTCCTTGCGGCCTACTATCTTTATGAATCTCTTTTCCATGAGGGTTGCGAGCACTCCGCCCGAATCAACTCCCCTTACGGCTTCTATCTCGCCCCTTGTGACGGGCTGTTTGTACGCTATGACGGCAAGGGACTCCATCGCGGCCTTGCTTATTTTCTGCATGCCTATTTTGAAAAACTTCCTGAGCCACGGCGCGAACTCGGGGTTTGTCCTGAACTGAAAGCCGCCTGCGACCTCCTCAAGGAGAAATCCTCCGGCCTTTGCCCTGTAGTCACTGATAAGCTCATGGAGGGCTTCCTTTATCGCGGGCTTCTCTTCGCCTTCGAGTATCCCTGCGAGCTTATCGAAGCTTATGGCGGAATCAGCGGCGAATATGAGGGATTCGAGTACGGGCTTTAAGCTGTCCTTATCCAGCATGGGTCCTGTTCTTCCTTTTTAAAAATTGCTATTTTTCCACGATCTCTTTGTCAGTGCGTAAATGAAAATGCTCACATATTGTCATATATGCCGCGCTTTTCATTTCCGCCCTTCCTCGACCTCGGGAAAAATTTCTAATTTTCAGGTTTAAAAATTGCTATTTTTCCCTATCTCTTTGTCAGTGCGTAAATGAAAATGCTCACATATTGTCATATATGCCGCGCTTTTCATTTCCGACCTTCCTCTACCTCAGGAAAAATTTCTGATTTTCAGGCGTCCTTGTCTTTTTCCAGGGTTTCACTCGCCCCTGTAATCTCAATCGGCTGCGTTTCGTCTCTCTTTTCGTCCGAGACGTAGACCCTGATGACGCCGTCGTCGGTCTGGTGGATCTTTATCATGAGGAGCTTGGCGAGCTCGAGTATGGCGAGGAAGGTGACGACTATCTCGCCCCTTGTCGCGCCATCGGCGAAAAGGCCCGTGAAGGCCGTTGACTTCTCCTGCCCAAGAAGCTCCATGATGAAGTTTATCTTGTCGGCGATCTTGAATCTCTCGGAGGTGAGCTCGATGGTGCGCTCTTTGGGGGCCCTCGCGATGATCGACTTCAATGCCTCCATGAGGTCGAAGACCGAGACATTGACGAACCCTGCCCCTTCCTCGAGCTCTTCCAATGGGATATCAGAGCCTCTGGCGAAGACGTCCCTGCCGAGCATGTTCCTGTCGACGAGTTCTTTCGCGGCCTCCCTGTACCTCTGGTACTCGAGGAGCCTTCTTATGAGCTCTTCCCTCGGGTCTATGCCGTCTTCCTCTTCGGGCACCGCCTCTTCGTCAACAGGCAGGAGCATCTTGCTCTTGATGTGGACGAGGGTTGCCGCCATGACGAGGAACTCTCCGGCGAACTCGAGGTTCATCTCCTTCATTATGTCTATATATTCGAGGTACTGCTCGGTTATGACCGCCACGGGTATGTCGTAGATGTCGACCTCGTTCCTCTTTATGAGGTGGAGGAGGAGGTCCAAGGGCCCCTCGAATATGTCGAGCTTTATGTTGTAGAAGGCCATTTTGTTATTCGAGCCCCATAGCGTGGCGCACATGAGTCATCGTCTCTCTCGCGACGGCTGAGGCTTTTTTCGTTCCTTCGTTCAGTATCTCCGCGATCCTTGCCGGGTCAGCTTCGAGTTCACGGCGCTTCAATTGGATAGGCTCGAGCGCGGCAAGCACCTTCGGTATGACGGATTTTTTGCACTCTATGCAGCCGATAGACGCCGTTGTGCAGCCTTCTTTTACCCACTCAAGGGTCTTCTCGTCAGAGTAGAGGCTGTGAAAAGTCTGGTAGAACGGGCAGAGGTCCGGCGAGCCGGTGTCGGTGCGCTTTTTTCTGGCCGTGTCGGTCATCATCGTGAGCATCTTCTTTTCGGCCTCGGCCGGAGGGTCGGAAAGAAATATCGAGTTGTTGTACGACTTGCTCATCTTCCTGCCGTCTGTGCCGAGCACCTTCGGTATGGAGGTGAGGAGCGTTTCAGGCTCAGGGAAGACCTCGCCGTAAAAGTGGTTGAACCTGCGGGTTATCTCTCTGGACAACTCCAGGTGCGGGGCCTGGTCGATGCCCACGGGCACCTTGTTCGCCTTGTAGATTATTATGTCGGATGTCTGGAGTACTGGGTAGCCCAGAAAGCCGAAGGTAAGGAGGTCTTTTTCCTTTATCGCCTCGATCTGCTCCTTGTAGGTCGGGTTCCTCTCAAGCCAGGGCAGAGGGGTTATCATCGAGAGGAGCACATGGAGCTCAGCGTGCTCCTTTATCGCCGACTGCCTGAAGATGGTTGCCTTTGACGGGTCTATGCCTACCGAGAGCCAGTCGATGACCATCTCGCGGATATTGTCTTTTATATTCGACGGGTTTGCGTAGTCGGTCGTGAGGGCGTGCCAGTCGGCCACGAAAAAGAAGCACTCGTACTCGTTCTGGAGCTTGAGCCAGTTGGCGAGCACCCCGTGGTAGTGGCCGAAGTGCAGTTTTCCGGTCGGCCTCATGCCGCTCAAGACGCGCTTGGCCATCTCAGTAAATACCTCCTGTAAGAAGACCAGCCATAAGGAAAATTACGGGCGAGATGAACTTGTTCAACGCGCCAGTGACGATGAGTATGAGGAGGACGAAAAAGCCGTACTGCTCGAACTTGGCCCACGCGAAGGCCTGTCTCGCTGGCAGAAGGTTGCCGAGCACCTTTGAGCCGTCGAGCGGGGGGACAGGCACCATGTTGAATACCGCGAGTGCGATATTTATTATTATGCTCATCTCTATCATGGCGAAAACCGGCCCCCACAGCTTGGGCATGGAGGATAAAAACTCAGGGCCAGCCGCCTCGAATAACTTGTAGGCCACGGCTGAAAGGGCCGCCAGAAAGAGGTTCGAGAGCGGCCCGGCTATCGAGACGAGCATGATGGAGCGCGACATGTTCCTGAAATTCCTGGGGTTTATCGGCACAGGCTTGGCCCAGCCGAAAAGCCCGGAGAAAAACAGCATCAGCGTGCCGATGGGGTCGAGGTGCCTTATGGGGTTAAGAGAGACCCTGCCGAGCATCTTGGCCGTGGGGTCGCCGAGCCTGTTGGCGACCCAGGCGTGCGCGCACTCGTGCACCGTGAGGGCCATGAGGATGGGCGGCACTGTCAATAGCGTTCTTTGTAGGAATTCCTGGACCATGTAAAAAACCCTGAAAATTAGAGTAATATTGAAGTGTAACAGAAGAGGCAAAGGCGGGTCAATGCAATTGTTGGCTGAGAAGGGGCTCCGCTCGTCTTTGGAAATACAAAGGGAATCGATAAGGCGCGGGTTTTATTTCAGCCTCTTCCTGTGCGGTTTTTTCCTGACAAAGGCCCTGACGCACTCCTCCTCGTCCTCCCTTGTCACGGCCTCCCCGTCGAGCCGCTTTTTCAGGAGTTCCCTCAATATCTCTCCCATGACAGGCCCCTGCTCTACCCCGAGGTTTTTCAGGTCGGCCCCCTTGAGAATAGTCTCAGTGTGGCGGAGCTTTGTCATGTACCTTGAGAAGGCCTTCCTGAGGCTCTCCCTTTCAGCTTTAGCCATCAGGTAGAGTATGAGCTCGACTTCGAGAGGGTTGAGGGCTTCGTAAAGCGCGCTGGCTTTCCTGAGCTGTCCGGCCGTCATCCTGCCGAGTACCCTAAGGGCGTCATTCCTGGCACTCAGGACGTCGAGGCGCTTTCTTCCGGATATGCCGAGCTTGCTGACGAGGGCCGAGAGCTCTTTTTCGTCGAGCCTGTCAGTGAGGGCCAGCAGGAGAACGAGCCACCTCTCGGCGTGGTCTTTCGTGTAGAGGAGCTCGTACCATGCAAGGGCGTCCCCGGCGCGCTCGAAGAGTCGCTCTTCGTCCTTGTCCCAGACGATAGACGGGTGGATGAGCTTCAGTAGCCCGAGCTCCGAGAGCTTCTTCAAAGACTTGCCAGAGGTCTCCTCTTCGAGCATGCTTTTGAGCTCGTCGGCTATGCGCGCCCCTGAGATGGTCCTGAACATGTCGAGCTTGACCGAGTTTTTCAGGAGATTCAGTGTGTGCTTGCTTATCTTGAAGTCGAACTTCTCGGAGAAGCGCACCGCGCGCAGCATCCTCGTAGGGTCTTCGATGAAGCTCAGGTTGTGCAAAACCCTGATTGTCTTTTCTTTCAGGTCTTTTTGCGCGCCGAAAAAGTCGATGAGCTCCCCGAACCTCTCAGGGTCAAGGGAGAGGGCGAGGGTGTTCATTATGAAATCGCGCCTGTAAAGGTCGAGCTTTAAAGACGACTGTTCGACTGTCGGCAGGGCGCCGGGCCTCTCGTAGTATTCGAGCCGGGCTGTTGCGACATCGAGCTTGAAGCCGTCGGGAAAGACTATGACCGCCGTCTTGAACCTGTGGTGGACCTTGACCTTCGCGCCCTTTCGCTTCGCGAAGTCTTCGGCAAAGACGATGCCGTTGCCGCCTTCTATGACTATGTCTATGTCGAGGTTCTCGCGTCTTAAGACCAGGTCGCGCACAAACCCGCCGACCGCGTAGGCTTTGAAGCCGTGGGCGAAGGCGGCTTCTCCGGCTTCTTTCAGGAGTGAGAACGCCCATTCAGGGAGCTTTTCCTTCATGAGGCCGGAGAGGAACCGTATCTTTCGCGCGCCTTCTCCGGCGGCGGCCTTCAGCTCTTCCTGGAGGAGCTTTAACAGGTCTGTCCTCGTGATGACCCCTATGACCTTGTGCTTTTCAATGACCGGCAGGAGCCGCTGGCCGTGGCCCACTACGGCCTCGCGTATCTTTTCGATGGAGGTGTCAGAGCTTACGGTCTCCACTTCGGTCGTCATGTAATCTGCGACAGGAGCTGGTCCAAGCCCGTGGTAGACGGCCTTGTCGAGGACCTGCCTTGTTATGACCCCCTGTACCCGGCCGGCCCTCACGACAGGCGCGGCGTTTATCCCGTAGCGTCTCATGACCTCGACCGCTTCCTTGAGCGTCGTCTTGAGTGTCAGCGTGATGGGCGGGAAGGACATTATCTCTTTCGCGGTCCGAAGCGGCGGGATGTTGTCCCTTATCGCGCCAAGCAGAAGGTCTTTCGCCTGTATGAGGGTTATGCCCTTGATCGTCGCAGAGGCCGCGTTAGGGTGTCCTCCTCCGCCTATCGCCTTCAATATTTTTCCGACGTCGGCCTTCGGGTTTCTCGACCTCGCGATGACATGGACCCTGTCCTCTGAGTCCACGAGGAGGAAGAGGCACTCCATGTTCTCTATGTCCCGTATCTTGTGGGCGAGTATCGAGAGGTCGCCCTGGTATTTTTCAATGTAGGCTTCGGCGATGACCGTCTCTACCCCGCCTATCGTGTACTTTGTCTCCGACTGGAGGAATTCGTTGAGCAGGGCGACTTCTTCAGGCGTGAGCTCCTTTCTCAAGAGGTCTGAGACCACTGTGAGGTCGGCCCCAAAGGACAAAAGGTAAGAGGCCGCTTCAAAGTCCTGAGGCGCGGTCGAGGGGTAGCTTAAAAAGCCGGTGTCCTCGTAGATGCCAGTCATGAGTATAGTCGCTTCCTGAGGCGTGAGAGTGATGCCCCGCTCCTTCAATATCAGGGTTATGACCGAGGTGTTGGAGCCGTAGGGCTTTCTTACGACGACGCTCCCGATGACATCTTCCGGAGTTGCCGGGTGGTGGTCGTATACATGCACGTCCACGCCCTGCATCTTGACTACATCAGCGAAGGGGCCGATGCGGCCCGGGTGGCTTACATCGACGAGGATGACTCTGGTGACCTTGTCGAGGTCAATGTCCTTTATTTTGTCAATGGGAAAGGGCGTCTGCAGTGTCTCGAGGCCGTCCCTGAGCCCCTTTTCTAACGAGCCGCAAAAGACGAGCCTTGCCTCAGGGTAGAGCTTTTTCGCGGCGACCATCGAGGCGAAGGTATCGAAGTCCGCGTTTATGTGCGAGGTGATGACTTCCATATCGGCGATATTAGCACAATTCAGGGGAAAGGTGAATGAAGAGGGGCATGGAAAGCGGGCGGCCCGGGTAAAAGAAAAAGGCAGGTATCTCTACCTGCCTTTCCTTTATTTCTATTTTCAGGACTCTACTTCTGTTTCTCGTCCTTTTTTTCGTCTTTCTTCTCGTCCTCTTTTATCACGGCCGCGGGCTGCGAGTGGCACCTGAAGCAGTCGTCTATGGGGAAGGAGACCTTGGCGTGGCATGTGCCGCAGTACTGTCCCGAGATTATCTTCATCATGTTCATCTCGGGGTTGCCGCCCTTTTTCTGCTTGAATATCGACTCGTGGCACGAAGTGCAGTCGAGCTGCACGGTGTGCGCAGTGTGCGGGAACATCACGTCCGGCGGGTGCGGCGTGAACTTGGTGACCGGTATGATTATGTCCTGTTCAACTGCCTTGAGCTCTCCCGTGCCGTCGTGGTTCGCGGCAGGCTTTATCTTGCCGTCTTTCACGGCCTTTGCCCAGTCGACCTTGTTGCCGAAGGCGTCCTTCGGCAGGTCCTTGAGCTTCTCAGCGATGCCGTTGGCCCTGGGTGTCCCGTACGAATGGCACTTGTCGCATTCGTTGACCCCGAAGGATGTCTTGCCGTCGTGACAGCTGCCGCAGAACTTGCCGGCGGTAATGTCAGACTGCTTTATCTCGGTCGTGCGCCCCTTGAAGCTGAAGCCCAGGTCCGTGTGGCACGCCTTGCAGGAGTACTTTGACCTGTGCGTCCAGTGGGCGAAGACGACCGGCTTTACTTCCTTCGAGTCCCTGGTCGCCCTGTCCATGACGACGTTGCCGTAGGTGTCCGGGTTCTTGGCCCTGCGAAGGTCCGTCTCCCATGTGACGCCGGAGCCAGCGATCGCCCCGGTGCTCAATAAAAGGCCTGCGGCAAACGCCGCCGCCAGAGTTATCTTTACGCTGAAACGCCTGTTGCTAAGCACTGTGAACCTCCTTTGTATGGCTGTGAAAAATCTCTGTTCTTTCCTCGCGCCTCAGTACCCGACGTGGCACGCCAGGCAGAGCCTGAAGTAGTCGACCCTCAGCATCTTCAGGTGCTTCGTCTTCTTGTGAGGGTCGTGGCACGTGTAGCAGACCATCTGGCCGTCTTCGGTCAGCGGCAGGTAAGAAGGTATCTTTATCTTGGTCATCTGTCCCATCGGGTGGTTGGTGACCGGGTGGTTGCCTATGTTGCCGTTGTGGCACTTCACGCACGTCGTGACCGGGTCGAGGAGCAGGGCAGGCGGCTCATTCGTGTGGCACACTGAGCACAGCGCCTGTTTTGAGAAGTCGTGGGGGTTTATGTTCTGTTTCTGGACCCCGATCTCATCGGCGGCGCACCTGTCACTGACAACGGGCCCTGCCAGGATAATGGCAAGCGCAGTCGCCGATATGAAAAGCGCTGACATGGCAAAAGGTTTGCTCATCTTACGCGTCCTTGCTCACGGGCTGCCATCAGAAGGAGCAGTCGCTTATGTTGTCGCAGGCGTAGTACGCCGCGTTCCCGGTGAAGCCGGAGAAGTTGTTGTTGCAGACCGGGTCGGTCGCCGGGGTCACGGTCCTGAAGGTCATCGTGGCGCCGACAAGCGTCGTGGCCCTTGTGTGCGATTCCACGCAGGCTCCGTTCATGAGCCTGTACCCGAGCGGGTCGCCTGAGGGACCGGCGGCGGCGTTGGAGCCGTGTATGCCCTTCATCTGGTTGTTCACCGAATCATACGCTCCGCCGTGGCATGTGAGGCACAGGTTGCCGAACTTGTTGCCGTTGTTGCCGGTATTGGTTCCTGTCTGGTAGAAGGGCGAGGCAACTCCCAGGCCGTCGACCGGGTGGTAGACCCTGGAGTAGTTCGCGTTCGGGCCGATGAACCCTTCATCGCCGTACACGTCCCTCCTGTGGCAGTTGTAGCAGAAGTTCTGGAGCGTGCCGACGCCGGTCTCGTTCCTTCTCAAAATCCACCTTTCGTCCGAGCCGTGCGCGCCCTTGGGGTCGTTAAGGACAGACGAGCCGTGGCAGTCAGAGCAGGTGGTGGTGCTGTCGTGGGTCATGTTGAAGAAGCCTTCCCTCGTGCCGCCGGCGAAGTCGAGGTACCTGAAGGTGTTGGTCAGACCGAGCCCGTTGGCCGGCCAGTTGGGGTTCGCGGTAGAAGGAGGCGTGTTCTTGCCCTGGGCGAATACCGGGTGGAAGCCCATGTTGTTTATGTTCATGTCGGCCGTGATGTCGGACTGCACCACGAGCGAGCCGTTGGCGTTGCCCGAGGGCACGTTCGGCGGCATGACTCCGTAAGCGTAGTACGAGTGGCACTTGGCGCACAGGTATCCTTCGAGGTTGTCGGTCCCGGGGATGAGGCTCGTGAAGTCGACGGCGGTGTAGGAGGTCGAAGCTGACCCGGCCAGGCCCCACGACGGCTTGACGCCCCAGCTCCCGAGCACGTTGGCGCCTATGATGTTGCCGTTGGCGCCGCCAATGGCGTGGCTGCCTTCTTTCGCTCCGTGGCCGTTATGGCAGTCAGCGCATTCGGCGTGCCTGTTGGTGCCGAGGTTGGCCGCTGACTCCCTCGCCGGTTCTCCGACCGCGCCCCTCGATGCCGTATGCAGGCCCCAGGTCCCCTTGACGTCGTGCTTGTACATGTAGTTGAACTGCGCCTCTACGTTCTTTGAGGCGGCGTTCCCGTTGTGGCAGTTGAGGCAGGTCCATTCTTCCGCCTCGACGAGCATCGTGCCGGGGTTGGTCCCTTTAAGGAGCATGGTTCCGGCCGAGCCCTTGTGCGAGCTGTGGCAGGCCAGGCAGCTCTGGAGGGCCGGCGTGTCGTCTGTCCATCCGGCGGCCCCCATGTCCTCGTGCCAGGGGTTCACCCCTGCTTCGTTCCATACTGCGGTCGAAGTCGAGTGCACGGCCGGGTTCGTGGTCCAGTACCTCTTGTCGTGGCAGGCCTGGCACAGGCCGCCGTTCTCGATTGTAGCCACAAGGAACTTGGGGAACAGAGTGCCGTGGGGATCGTGGCAGCTTGTGCACTGTATCTTTCCGGAGTCGAGCTTTACAGCCTCCGGGAGAGTGAGGTTGTCCTTTATTTCGATGTTCGACGGATAGGACTGCGAATAGTCGAACGATATCGGGTGGTCGTCCTTGAGGTCGGTGCCTATGTAGGCCGTCGAGGTCGAGCTTATCTTGCCGCCCGATACGCCGGTGCCTGTCACATCCAGCGGGGTGGCGGAGTTCTGGCCGCCCTTGCCCGGCTTGTTGAGGGCCGAGCCTATGGCTATCGTGCCGTCATGGCAGGCGAGGCAGAGCTTTGAAGGCCCTGACGGCTGGCCGAGGGTCGGCGCGTTCGGGCTCATGGTGGCCGCCAGCGTCTGGCTCTCATAGACGTTGTAGGTCGAGCCGGTGTCCTGCTTGTTCCAGACCGGGCCCGCCGGGTTCGAGTTGTGCGGCGTGTGGCAAAAGACGCATATCTCGGATGTCTCAGAGCTCTTTACGTCGGCGGTCGAAAGGGAGCTGAAGTTATGTTTTGTCGCCGCTACAGTCGCCAGGGCGTACCCCGCGGCCGTCAGGCAGATGCCCAGCCCGAGTACGCCGATGGCCGCTATTGACGGCCCGCGCCCCTTGCGGCGGCTTTTTTTCCCTTGTCTTTTGCCCATATTCACCGTCCTTGAAGCATCTTTCCGAGCTAAGAGCCTTCCCCGAGGTACTCGAAGACCTGTACTCTGCTGTTGTATGAGTCGCCTACGTAGATTTTGTTGCCTTCGTCCACGAAAAGGCCGCTCGGGAGCCAGAACTTGCCGGCCGTCCTGCCGAGCGAGCCGAAGTTCAGGAGGAAGTTGCCCTGCCTGTCGAATATCTGCACCGTGTCAAAGTAGGCGTCGGCGACATAGATGTGGCCGTCCCTGTCGATTGCTATGCCCTTTGGTCTGCCGAAGTCGCCTGTGCCGTCTCCGTGGCTGCCGAAGGCGTGGTTGAAGCGGCCGTCCCTGCTGAATATCTGGACCCTGAAGTTCATGGCGTCGACGACATAGACCATGCCTTCGCGGTCGATCGATATGTCTACCGGGTAGTTGAACTCGCCTTCGAGGACGCCGTGCTTGCCGAAGGAGCCGGCAGGCTTGCCGTCGAGGTTGAACATGTTGATGACATGGGCTCCGGTGTCAGAGACGTAGACCACCCCGGCAGCCTTGTTTATGGCTATGCCGGTGGGCCTCGCTCCCGCCTCGAAGCTCTTTATGAACTTGCCCCTGGGGCTGAATATGAAGACCCTGCCCGCGGTCGAGTCGGTGACAAAGATCCTGTTCTCAGAGTCTGTTGCCGAGGCTATCGGGGTCGAGAACTCCTCCTTGCCCGGCTTGTCTATGAAAGAGTACTCTTTTTTCTTGAGGTCGTACAGGTGCACCCTCTTGAATGAGGTGTCGGTGACTATGAGGCGGCCCGCTGCGTCGACAGTGACGCCGTAAGGCTTTATTATGTCATCGGAAGAGGCCCCGAGGACGAACTCGGCGATCCTCTTGAAAAATCCCTTGTTCGCGCCGATGTCCTCTGGTTTTTTGATGGCGGCTACGTAGGATATCTTCGCCGGCTCCGGCGGAGATGGCCAGATTAGAGGTGTCTGCGGGCTCAGGAGCTCAGGGGCCGCCTTGACAGGCGCCGAAGAGCAGCCGAAGAGCATAAGGGCGACAGAGGCGGCCGCGGCCGCAGTGGCAAGACGCGCCAAGACTCTGTTTTTTTCTGTGCCAGCGCTCGCTTGCTCAGAGGTTTTCATGGGCGTTTGCCTATTTCCTGTGGCAGTACTGGCATATGTCGAGGCCCGCTGACCTGAGTCTCATGCTGTAATCGCCACCCCAGTCAGGCCTGCCGGGCAGGAGCCCGCGCTCGTGCGGGTTATGGCATGTGACGCACAAAAGCTTGCCGGTCTTGGGGTCAAGGGGCAGTATCATGGGTATTTCCTTGAGGGAAAGCCTCATGTTGTTGGTCACGGTCTTTGAGGGGACCACGAGGTGGTCCGGGGCGGTGTAGCCGCTCATCGTGACGCTTATGCCCTCGCTTCCAGGGTGCTTCTTGACGGTGTGGCAGTTGCGGCAGAGCTGGTCAGGGTTGTTCTCGTAATAAAGGGTCACGTCCTTTATCGATTTGGCCTTTATGTCAGGCACACCCTTGTGGCAGACGACGCATGTGCCCCAGAGGACTTCTCCGGTATCCCCTATCTGGTTGTGGGGGTTTATCGCTGAAAGGATCGCCTCGCTCCTTTCGTAAGGGGGAGGAGGGGGCGGCTGAACCGCTGCTTTTGGCGCTTCCGCGGCATGAAGCGCGCCTGCAGTGGCCAGAGCCATGACTCCTGTCATAAGCGCCGTTATGAAAGCTGTTTTCCTTGGCATTGGACTACCTTCTTTGCTGAGGAGCCCGCAGGGGCGTCCGTTGATTGTGGTGCTTATCTGGCCTCGAAGGCGTAGATGGAGCCGTCTTCAGAGCCTACATATACGGCGTTGTCAACAACGGCCGGAGACGATTGTATCGCCTTTTCGGTCATGTATTTCCATACTATGGCCCCGTTCCTGGCGTCTACCGCGTACAGGCCTCCGTCATCGCACCCGACGTAAAGGTAGCCGTTGGCGGTGACCGCGGGAGTGGAGTTTATCTCGTCGGGGAACTTGTAGCTGGCCGCTTCAGACCCGTCCTTGGTGTTGTAGGCTTTAAGGTGCCCGCTCTTGAAGCCGAGGAAGAGCTTGTCGCCGTAGACTGCCGGGGTCGCGTAGGAGAGGTTGTTCTCGAGGTTCTTTCTCCATTTCGTCTTGCCGGTCCTGGTGTCGATGGCGTAAAGCGTCCTGTTGTACGAGGAGATGTAGAGGACGCCGTCCTTTATGACCGGCGAGGAGTAGACGGCCGACTCGAACCTCTGCGACCAGTTCCTTCCGCCTGTTGAGGCCGCGGACGAGTAGAGGATGCCGTTCTTACCGGCGTAGTAGACCGCCCCGTCAGAGTATGCTGGCGAGGAGTAGACGCCGCTGTATTTTTCGTAGTCAGGCAGCCTGTTGCGCCATTCTCTCGCGCCTGTTTTGGCGTTGAGCGCGTACAGATACAGGTCTTTCGAGCCGATGAGGACGCGGCCTTCGGCGACGACCGGGGAGGTCACGACAGGCCCCTCTGTTTCGTACTTCCAGATGAGAGAGCCTGTTTTGGCGTCGACGGCGTATACAAAGCCGTCCCTTGAGCCGAAGTAGACCGTTCCACCAGAGACCGCCGGGGTCGAGAATATCTCGCCGCCAGTCTGGAACTTCCAGGCGACCTCTCCGGTCCGGGCGTTTATTGAATAGAGGTTTGTGTCGTAGGAGCCCGCGTAGACAGTGTTGTTCTGCACGACCGGGGAAGAGTAGACAGGGCCTCCGGTCCTTGCCCGCCATTTGAGGGAAAGGGGCGGAAGAGGGGCTTTTTCAGCGTAAGTCAGGTGTTTTTCGTTTTTCAGGAACATCGGCCAGTCGGCCAGAGCGCTCGTTGCCGGGATGATGGCCAGGGAAAAGGCCGCGGCCGCGAGGGCTTTCGTGATGGTTGCTTTCGCCTGCTGCATAGTTCCTCTCAGACCTTGAACTTTGAGATTTCCAGCGAGATGCTCTCCCTCGCCATTGTTATGGCCTCAAGTGCTCTTTTAAGCTCGTCCCCGGCCGCCTGCGGCTTTGTCAGCCGTTGAGACTCCTTATCGAACAGTATAGCGTATTTCTTGAATGATACAAAGACAGCCCCCAGGGAGCGGGACATGTTGTCAAAGGCTGTCGCCAGTTCCGGCGGCATGTTTTTTGGAAGGTCTGTTGAAAAATCACCTCTGGCCCTGCTCTGTATGGCGTCCCTGAACTGAATGAGCGGCAGCTCTATGCTGCGCGTGAGGAAAAAGCCTATTGCCCCTGAGACAATGAGTATCGACGGGACCGTGACCGCGCCCAGCTTTACGAGGATAGGGACCGCGATCCCGGAAGTGGTCCTTATCTTTAGATGAATTTTATATAACTCCTCATCAAGTCCCCTGTCAATTAAAAAATAAGAGACAAGGAGGTTGGCGAGAAGCCCGAGAAAGACCGCCAGGGTGAACCCTGCGATGAACCTTCCCTGGAGGCTTTTCTTGATGAAAAACTTCCGTCTCCTGCTGTACCTGGGCAGCCACTCGCTTTTCATGCTCCTCCTGGACAGGCCCCTTCAGGAGGTGCCTATCATAATACGCTGTTATTAAATGGCAATTAAAGCCGAGTTAAATTGTATTTACGTGTTTCGCGGCCGTGCCCCGTGAAAATACCCGGTTGCTTTTTCGTTTAAGGGCACTGTTTCATTTTATATGGCAGCCCAGGCACAGGGCAGAGCCCTCGTTGCTCATCACCAGCTCGTCGTGGCGCTTGGAGTACGGGTTGTGGCATGTGGCGCACCCGACTATGCCGTTGAAGAGCTTTATCTCCTTCGGGAGCTTTTCCACAGGCCTGTACGCGCCCCTGTATCTGCGGCGCGTCTCGAAGTATGAGACGCCGATGGGGTGGCTCACTCCTATACTGTTGCTGTTGTGGAAGAGCTCGCGCCTTATCGAGAGGTTTTCAACGAGCGAGTCGTTCGCCGTGACGGCGTCATGGCAGGCCAGGCACCTTATGGACAGGTCGTCGAGCCCCTCGTACGGCTCCCACCCGATAGAGCTCTGCGTGGAGGTCTCCCCGATGTGCGCCGAGCCGACCGACACCTTGTGGAGCTCCTCGTCCATGTCGCCGTGGCACATCACGCAAAAACCCTCGCCTGAGGCCGCAGTCCTCAGGTGAAACCCGCCAAACCCCCGCTTGTGGGCCGTATGGCAGGTAAGGCAGGTCACCTCTCCCTTCCAGTCAAGGGGCATGGCCTGCGGCACTTTCATAGACGGCTTCATGCCGACCGGGTGCGAGAGCTCCTGTTCGCTTTTGTGGCAGGAGGCGCACATCAGGTTTATGTCCTTTGAGAAGGTCACAGGGTCGCTGTCTGAAGAGGGCCTGGATATGTGGCAGTCCAGGCACCTGTTCTCAAAGTCATGGTAGCTCGTCCACTGGGAAAAGGAGATGGCCGCGGCGGCCATTGCCAGGACAAGGGCAAGTATCACGGCCACGGCGCGGCCGGTCACTGCCTGCCCCTTATGAAGGAAGCGGATCTTTTAACGCCTTCGACGGCCGCCCGGACATCCGCGATGGCCTCTTTCAGCTCTTTCTCGGGCGGGTCGTCCATGTTAAGGAGGGCCTTCAGGGCTTCTTCGGCTTTACGGAGCCCCTCGAGGGATTCAGCGGTCGAGCGGGTGGCGTGGTTCAAAGACCTCACCATGGCGTTCAGCTCGTCAGCGAGGAGAGTCAGCTGGTCCTGTCCCCTGAAGCGCGTAGCGACCGTAAGGTCGCCTGAGGCTATTGTCTCGAGGTTTTTCTCCATCCGGTACAGGGGGCCGGCTATCCTGTGCGAGAAAAGCATTGAGATGGCGGCGATCGCGACGGTAACGAGGCCGAGTATCAGGACCGAGTAGAAAGAGGCGAATATGAGGGGGAGGACCTTTATCTTGAGCTCGTAGATCGTGTAGATGGCCTCTCCGTAGCTCTCCCCGAGGGTCCTTGCCAGGGAAAGGTACAGGAGCGCCACGAGGCCTGCCCCGCCGAGCAGGGTAAAGAGGCAGAGCTTGAGGCCGAACCTGATTTTAAAGGCCCTCTCGAGGAGGCGCGAAGATTTGGTTTTCATGGCCAGGCCGGAAAATCCCGTAATGGATTTTGCTCAGGCAGGATGAAATGGTCTCTTCGCGCTGTGTCTGCCGGGTATGTGCGGGTGAGGGGTTCCTGAGGAGAAAAGCCATGCACATTATAGCGCAGCCTGAAAAATTTGTGAAGCGGGCCTGAGGCCGGTTCAAATTTATTGAAAAAATGGGCCGTTATGTCTATAATGGCATGCTTGGTTTTCAGCCGAGAGGTTGAAAAGCCTTTTCGACGCTGGAGTATTTGTAAAGAGTTTCGTGGTTTTCCCGTTATAAAGCGGTGCGTTGTCATAAGCCGCCGTTTCTAAATACTGAATATCGAGAAGGAGAGTACCTATGTCAAACGACGCGTTCTTGAAGGCATGCCGCAGGGAAAAGGCCGGGTTCACCCCTGTGTGGCTCATGCGCCAGGCAGGCCGTTACATGAAAGAGTACATGGCCATAAGGGAGAAGCACTCCTTCCTCGAGATGTGCAGAAAGCCGGAGATAGCCTGCGAAGTCACTCTCCAGCCGATAAAGGCGTTCGACCTGGACGCGGCCATAATATTCGCCGACATACTCCTGCCGCTTGACGGTATGGGCATAAACCTTGAGTTCACCAAGGGCGAGGGGCCCTCGATAAGCAACCCCGTGAGGACAAGGAAGGACATAGACGCGGTCAAGGTCATAAAGCCAGAGCAGGATGTCCCGTACCTTCTGGAAGCCATAAAGATGGTGAAAAGGGAGCTCAACGGAAAGGTCCCACTCATAGGCTTCTCCGGCGCGCCGTTTACGCTGGCGAGCTACATCATAGAGGGCGAGGGCTCCAAGAACTACATCAACACCAAAAAGCTCATGTACTCGGACCATGAGGGCTGGAAGATCCTCATGGACAAGATATCCGAAGTCGTGATCGTCTATCTCGAGGCCCAGATAGCCGCAGGCGCGCAGGTAGTCCAGCTCTTTGACAGCTGGGTAGGGTGCCTGGGGCCTGACGACTTCAAGAAGTTCGCTCTCCCGTACACGAAGAGGATCATAGAGACCGTCAGCAAAAAAGGCGTGCCTGTAATAAACTTCGGCACCAACACCGGCACCTATCTTGACCTCGTTACCCAGGGCGGCGGAGATGTCATAGGCGTCGACTGGAAGGTAAGGCTCGACGACGCCTGGAAGATCATCGGCCATAACAAGGCCATACAGGGCAACCTCGACCCGGTCGTGCTCTTCGGCCCCACTTCCGAGATAAGGAAGAGGGTCAAGGAGATAATCGACATGGCAGAGGGCAGGCCCGGCCACATCTTCAACCTGGGCCACGGCATAATCCTCGGCACCCCGGTCGACAATGTAAGGGCGGTCATCGACGCGGTACACGAGTTCAGCGCCAAGTGACGCCTTGATTCCGGCGTTCGTAAAAAATCTCAAGGAGACAAGATGAGCGGCAAACCTGTAAAGGGCATACTTCTGCTGGCTTTCGGAGGAGCGGATTCCATAGAGAGCGTCGAGCCATTCGTAAAGAATGTCTTGAAGGGCAGGATACCCACGCAAGAGCTGATTGACAAGGCCAGGGAAAGATACAGGCTCATAGGCGGCAAATCGCCCCTGCTGGAGATAACCCTCGCTCAGGGCAAGGCTGTCACCGATATTCTCAACGCCGACCCCGAGGCCAGGTACGAGTACAGGGCGTACGTGGGCATGCGCTACTGGCACCCCTATATAGCCGAGACCGTAGGTAAGATGAAGGCCGACGGCGTTGACGAGGCCATAGCGGTCATCATGTCGCCCTTCCTTTCGCTCGTTGCCACAGGAGCGTACATAGAAGACCTCGAGGCGGCCGTCGGAGTCCATGGCGGGCCGTCTGTCGAGATGCTCGGCAGCTGGCACATGGAAAGGCCGTTCAGGGACCTTATCGCCGAGAACATCGAAAAAGAGCTTTCCGGCATCGACAGGAAGGATTCTCTCATCATATTCAGCTCGCACTCCCTCCCTGCCGTGGCCGTAGAGGGCGACCCGTATGAGATGGTAGTCAAGCAGGCCTCCGAGTTCGTGATGGAAAAAATAGGCAAGGCCGACTTCAAGGTCTCTTTCCAGTCAAAGGGCGCGGGCCCCAGGCAGTGGATAGGCCCGGATACCGAGGACATCATAAAAGAGGCGGCGAGAAGAGGCAAAAAAAGGGTCATAATCGTCCCGATAGGCTTTGCCGCCGACCATGTCGAGACGCTCTATGACATCGATATACTGTTCAAGTCAATTGCCGCTGAAACGGGCGTCGAGTTCAGGCGCACGCCCTCTCTTAACACGGACCCCAGGTTCGTAAGCCTTCTCTCGTCCATGCTCAAGAAGGTGGCGGAAAAGAAGCAATGAAAAGGGTAGTCGTAATCGGGGGAGGCATAGCCGGCCTTTCTGCCGTCTGGAGCCTGCGCGAGCACCGCTCGAACGAGGAGTTCGAGGTAGTCCTCCTTGAGCGGGGTGAGCGGTTCGGAGGGAACATAAGGACCGAGCGCTCAGAGGGCTTCCTCATAGAGGGCGGCCCGGACTGCTTCCTCTCCGAGAAGCCCTGGGCTATGGAACTCATCAAGAGGCTCGGGCTTGCCGACAAGCTCCTGCCGACGAACGACAAGAACAGGAAGACCTTCGTGCTCTCTGGCGGCAAGCTCCATGTCCTGCCCGAGGGGGTCATCCTCATGATACCCACCAGGATACTCCCGCTTGCGACATCATCGCTCATCTCATGGCCCGGCAAGATACGCATGGCCATGGAGCTGTTCATCCCTAAAAAGAAAGATTCGTCGGACGAGAGCCTCGGCGAGTTCGTAAGGCGCCGCCTCGGGAAAGAGGCGCTCGATAAAATTGCCGAGCCGCTTGTCGCCGGCGTGCACGCAGGAGACCCTGAGACCATGTCTGTGCGCGCGAGCTTCCCGAAGTTCGTCCAGCTCGAGGAGGACAGCGGCAGCCTCATCAAGGGCATGGTCAGGAAGATGGCGTCCATGCACAAGGCCAGAAAGCCTGCCGCAGGCGCCACCGGCGGACAAAAGCCCAGGATAACCATGTTCATGACCATGAGGGACGGCCTCTCCGAGCTTATAGACACCCTCACTTCGAGGCTCTCCAAGATGGACAGGACCTCTCTTCGTACCGGCGCGGCCGTGAGCACGATAGAGAAAAAGGACGGCCGCTATCTTGTCACGCTCGAAGGCGGCGAGAAGATGGACGCGGACGCTCTTGTGGTCGCGGCCCCTGCATGGGCGGCCTCCAACCTCCTTGCCGGAGTCGACCAGGGTCTTTCAGACAAGCTCAGGACGATCCCCTATGTCTCCACCGCGACCGTCTCGATAGCCTTCAGGAAAAAGGACATAAAGCACCCCTTGAACGGCTTTGGTTTTGTCGTGCCGAAGGTCGAAAAGAGGCGGATAATGGCGGCTACCTGGACTTCCGTGAAGTTCAGCCACCGCGCCCCTGACGACTCCGTCCTCATCCGCTGTTTTGTCGGCGGGTCGAAGAACGCCGAGCTTGTCGATCTCGACGACGCCGCGATGGTGAAGATGGTGAAAGAGGAGCTCAGGGACATAATGGGCATAGAGGCTGAGCCTGTCCTCACAAGGGTCTTCCGTTGGCGCAAATCCATGCCGCAGTACACGATTGGCCATGACGAGCGGGTAAAATGGATCGACGAGCGGGTCGCTTCGATACCAGGGCTCTACCTCGCTGGGAGCGCCTATCACGGCATCGGCATAAGCGACAGCATAAGGTACGGCGAAGTCGTGGCAAAGAAGATAATACACCAGTTCGAGAAGGGTTAGCCCCGGCCTGCCGCGTGCGCGCAAACTCAAGGTTTGACAGTCTGTATTTAAATGTTTATTTCCGCTCTTTTTTTTGAACACGCCGTGTAACCATTCTCGCCAATCACTGTAACTATCTATCAGTTCAAGTCTTTTAAGTATCCGGCCGATATAAGGGGTAACCTTGCCATGCAAGGGAATTCCCCGCGAGGCCCTATTTCATGCCCAAAAAGCTTTTCAAGGTCGTCTGGAGCGACTGGCGTTTCTATCTCTCCATAGGCTCAAAGACCCTTCTGGCCTTTCTCGTGATAATCGCCGTCCTTGCCGGAGGCTTTTATTACTACACCTCAGTGACCTTCTCTTCCCACGTCGAGCAGGAGGCTATGGCCGACCTGAAGGCAAAGACGCAGGGGGCTTGGCGGCTCTATTACTCAAGGCTCGACCAGATGAAGTACGGCATGCTCCAGGCCGCGAGCGACGAGCAGAACAGGCTCTCCATAATAAGGAAGGACGCGGCCTCTCTCGGAGGGACCCTTGAGAGGTACTCGGTCGTCAGGCCCTATGTCAACTACTGGGCCGTCGTGGACGAAAAAGGCACTGTCATCTCCCGGCGCAACAACAGGCTCGGGGACCTGCTCGACATTAACGGCATGGTAGGCAAGGCCCTTTCAACCGGCGAGCCTGTCCTTTCCACCGAGACCGTGAGCCGGGAGTTTTTAAGCCGCGAGAGCATGGAGCTCGCTTCAAGAGTCGACACAAAAGGGATGATGCAGTTCTCGGTCGTCCCGGTCCTCGACAACGGCAGGACCATCGGCGCGTTTGTGACAGGCATGCTCGTCAACGGCAACAGCTGGCTTTCCGGCAGCATACACGAGTACTTCAACGCGAAGGGCGCGGTCTTCATGTTCGAGCAGCCGGACAAGCCCGCTGTCGTCGCTTCGACCGGGCTTCCAAACGGCATATTCTACCCGCTGACCACCCTTCCAAAGGGCCCTCTCTCGGCTATTTCGGCCGGAAGCGGATATCTCGGCAAGACCGAGTTCAACTCTGAAGGCGTCTTCCTCGCGATAGACCCGATACTGAACCTCAAGGGCGAGGCCATAGGCGCCCTTGCAGTCGCTGAGTACGTGAGCGTGGCCGAAGAGCACGTAGCCGAGATAAGCTCAAAGATACTTGTCGTGGCCGGCATCGGAGTCCTGTTCAGCCTTCTCCTCGCGGGCGTCATTTACAGGGACACTTCAAGGCCAGTCAAGATGATAAGGGCCGCCATGGACGAGACCGCCTCAGGGAACCTCGACGTGGAGCTCGACATCAGGACAAAGGATGAGTTCGAGGGCATAGGCAGGGGCTTCAATCAGATGGTCGAGTCGATAAGGGTGAGGGAGGCCCGTCTCGACAGGTTCAACCAGCTCTCCGAGATACTGATTCAGTACAACGACCCGGACACTCTCCTCGATCGGGCGCTCTTCAAGATAATAGAGCTTACAGGCTCGCAGCTTGGCGTCATTTATATATATGAAGAGGCGGCAGGCTCCTTGAAGCCCGCGGCTTTCAGCGGCACCGGAGAGGGCGAGATAAGGAAGCTCTCAAAGGGCGAGGGGCTCGCCGGAAGGTGCGTGCATGAGCAGAAGACCCTGCTCCTGCAGGACCTTACAGATAACGACATGAACCTCGAGGCAGGGCTCCTGAAGGTAAGGCCAGCGGGCATGGTCTGGTTCCCGATGAGCTACAAGGGCTGCCCCAAGGGGGTGCTGCTCCTGGGCTCTATCAAGCCGTACGACAAGGACGAGATATCCCACGTAGAGCACCTCGTGGCGCAGCTCACGATAGCGCTCGACAACGCGCTCATACACAAGGAGATCGAGACCCTCTCGGTCACGGACCCGCTGACAGGCGTCTTCAACAGGAGGCGCTTCATGGAGGCCGCAGGGGACGAGTTCAAGGGGGCCATGAGGTACAAGTACAACATGGGCATAGTCATGCTTGACGCCGACGACTTCAAGGCCATAAACGACACCTACGGACACCAGCAGGGCGACGTCGTGCTCATGGAGCTGAGCCGCCTCATAAAGGAAAAGACAAGGACGACTGACGTCT
>JADLDY010000016.1 GCA_020846435.1 Deltaproteobacteria bacterium | reverse complement strand
CTCGAGCATCACTTCCTGCTCGAGGAGGAAGTCCGCCATCTCCTCGTCAGGCGTGAACTTGTAGCCGAGCGGGTCGATTACTTTCTCGAAAAAATAGCGCATGGCTTTCTTCCTGGCTTCGACATCCATTGCACACTCCATTCAGAGGCCGAGAAGCTCCGTGTACCGGTCAGGGCTATACCCTTCGACGGTATCTTCGCCTATCATCACATATGGGAAACCGGAGGCCCGGTGGCGATCCATGTCGGCAATGATCTTTTTTTGAGTGGCCTCGTCAGCGAGGTCGTAGTCTATGTAGTCAAATGGGATGTTCCGTTCGGTGAAAAACTTCTTGGTCTTCCTGCACCAGGGACAGGTCGAAAGGGTATACATGCTGACCTTTTTCATAAGGCCCCCGCTGCGGCGCTTATTTCCACGAACAGCCGTCCGTCTTCAACGCGTATCGGGTAGACCTTGAGCCGAAGTTCTTCGGCGTCGAGGAATTTACCGGTTTTGATGTCGAACCGCCAGTCGTGGCAGGGGCAGGTAAGGACTGTGCCTTCGATGTTCCCGCAAAAGAGCGGACAGCCCATGTGGGCGCATTTGCCGTCAAGAGCGTAGACTTCTCCGTTTACGCGGGCCAGAACAATATTTACCCCTTTTGGGTAAACCGGCAACATGCCGCCCTCGGGCAGGCTCGCCTCATCCAGGACATATACCCAATCCTTGTCGATCATGGATAGTGCCCCCTCGGCGGATTGAGCAGTATGGAAAGTATTACCTAGCTGCAGGAAGTCGTCAAGTGCCGACCTGAACTCTGAGTTTCCGGTAAACAGTGCTTTCCCCTGCTGGTTCATTCGTTCGCACTTTTTTTCCTCAACGTTTCAGGGCTTATGCCCTTTCTCGTCAGCACGAGCCGCAGCAATTCGGTCATGAGCGTGTTATTCTGCGTCGCCCTTTTCTGGAGCGCTGGCAGCAGTTCGCCGGCCTGTCTGATTATATCTTCGTGCCTGTCCCATGATTTATCAATGTAGGCTATGAGCCTGCCAGGGGTGATATCATGGAAAGGCGGCATCTCCAGCTTTAGCTCCTCGATGAAGCCGAGCACCTTCTTAGCGTAAGGGAGCGAGATGAAGGGGACGCCCTGGAGGGCCGCGAAAATTAGGAAATGGAGGCGCATGCCGACCACGAACTCGAACCTTTTCATTATCGTCATTATCTGGCCAGGAGTGTAATCTCCCTGAAGGATGCTGGCGTGGTTTGGCCAGACCATCTTCGCTATGACCGAGTGCGCCTGGTGAAGGTCGAACTTCGGCTCCATCGGGACGAACACGACATCGAAATCATACCGGTCTATGAGGTAGTCGGCCGCGTTCGCGATGAGGTTGTGATAATGCTCCTCCCGTATATCCGGCGCGGCTACCCCAGGCTCGCGCACCGACATGCCCACGAGCTTGCGCTTCCGTGTTATCCCCTCCTGCTGGAGGACCTCGGCGCTGAGCGGCTCGGGGGTCAGGAGCAATGCCGGGTCTGCCGTTACCATTATCTCTCTTCTAACCCCGGCTTCCTCCAGGACGCGAAGCGATGGGTGGTCTCGCACCGTCACCACAGCGGCCAGATCCAGTACCTTTTGCACGTGCTCCTGCACCGCATGTTCCTTGAGCGGCCCCGCCCCCACCGCGAAGAGCATGAAAGGAACCCCCTTGTCGTGGGCGATGACCGCTTCCCTGAGATACGCCTTGGCGTCGGCGTCGTAGAGTATGCCTCCACCGCCTATGATCAGGAGATCGAGCTGTTCCACTTCAGGGACTACTTCCTTGCGGCCGAGCTTTCTAACCGGGATAACGCGTTCAACCCTGTGCCTGCTCATGGTGTCCTCGGGGTTTCGCGTGAACACGGTTATCTCCGCGTCGATATTGCCGCGTATGCCGTTGATGATGCTCTGGAGTATCGCCTCGTCGCCAAGGTTCATGCCTCCGTAGGAGCCGGAAATCCCTATCTTCAAAACAACATTGTCGCTCATGGCATTCTCCCGCCCATGTCCCTGGGCGATCCTTTCATGATCTCCCTGTGTCCAGGGGTCTTCGGCTCTTCAAGTACCTGACCTTCCTTGCTGAGAGTTTTCTCGAGGGAAACATAGGAGACGTCCTGGACCAACCCTTTCGCCTCGTCTATCGCCAGTGAGGCGGCGCACCCGGCAGACTGCCCCAGGATCATTAGCACGGGCTCCATCCTGACTGACCCGTAAGCCGAATGCGAAGCGGAGATGCATACCGGCACCAGGAGGTTGGCGCACTCCTGCCTCTTCGGCCTTATCGAACGGTATGGGATAGGAAAGGGGCCGAGCGGTACGGCTTCGACGTTCCCTTCGTTTACCACCCTGCCGTTATGGACTATCCTCTTGCAGTTATGGGAATCGAGCGTATACGAGGCCATGCCCACCGGGTCGTCCACTGTGCGCCAGCCGAAAGCGTCCTCTTCCGTGAGGACGTAATCCGAGACCATGCGTCTTGCTTCCCTTACGTACAGCTGCGGAGGCCAGTTGCCGGTTTCAGTGAATTCATCGGCTGCGAGCCCCCAACTCGACGCGGCTTCCCTTATCTTTCCGGGCAGGCGCGCGTCGTTCGCGAGAAACCAGAACAGGCCCTTTTGATAATTGACGTGGTCCTGGAAGATGCGCTCCCTGAGCTTGTAGCCGCCGTCCGGCCATTCATGGTTAGTGCCTATGTTGTCGCTGTTTATCGCGCCCCAGTTGTTGTGGTCATACTTGCCGTTGGGCAGAGGGACCGTGAGGTTGAAGATGTCGAAGACCCCGGAGTCGATATATCTTCTCAGCAGCTCATAGCGCTCCGGGTCGTAATCGTCCGGCTTGGGGAAGGGGGTCTTTTTTTTAGACCGCGTAACGCAGAGCCTGAAATTGTAGG
>JADLDY010000015.1 GCA_020846435.1 Deltaproteobacteria bacterium | reverse complement strand
TGAAGTCTCAGGGTTGCCCTTGAGCTCCTTGAGGACCTCCCAGCCGTCCTTCATAGGAAGTGTAATACCCATTATAATGACAAATGGTTTTTGGTCAAGCGCCTTCCTCAGGAGGTCAAGACCGTCCGAGGCGGTAAAGACGTCGTACTCGCCGCCCGCGAGGTATATCTCAAGGAGGTGGTTTATGTCCTGCCCCTCGCTGCATATGAGCACCCGGGGCCTCGCGTCCCCTTCAGCCGAGGCAGGCTTCATAGTCATTACCGGCATGTCCACTTCGTCCGTGCCCTGAGGGAACTTCACGCTGAAAGTCGAGCCCTTGCCAGGCTCGCTGTCGACCCATATTGAGCCGTTGTGCAGCTCGACGAGCCTCTTCGTGAGGACGAGCCCCAAGCCCGTGCCGCCGTACTCCCTTGTTATGGACGAGTCTATCTGCTCGAATTCCTTGAAGAGCATGCCCTTGTCCTCGCCCTTTATGCCGATCCCCGTGTCGCTTATCCTGAAGACGATGAACCTCTCGACGCTCATGCCTGAGGGCTCTTCCATCGTCTCCCAGTCTACCTTTATCCTGCCGCCGTTGACATTGAACTTCACGGCGTTGGAAAGAAGGTTGAGGATTATCTGCTTGAACTTGGCCTTGTCAGCCCGGAGCTTGGGAGAAGCCGGCACTGTCTTGGATTCAATCTCGATGTTCCTCTCGTGGGCAAGGGGCCTTATTATGCCGAGGAGCTCCCCTAAAACCTCCATGACGGAGAAGTCCTCTTTCACTATCTCCATCCTCCCTGCCTCTATCTTCGAGAGGTCGAGGATGTTGTTTATGAGCTGCAGGAGGTGGCTGCCGCTGGAGTGGACATAATCGACGTACTGCGTCTGGCGTTCGTTGAGCTCGCCGAAGGCCTTCTCCTGCAGGAGCTCGGAGAAGCCTATTATGGAATTAAGAGGGGTCCTCAGCTCGTGGCTCACATTGGCCAGGAACTGGCTCTTCATCCTGTTCGCATCCTGGAGCTCCATGTTGGCGAACTCGAGCTCTCTTTTGTTCTTGGAGAGCTCTTCGTTGGCAAGCTTTAATGCCTCGGTCCTCTGCGAGACCTTTTTCTCGAGCGTGTTGTAATAGTTCTCGAGGCTCTCGGTCATCCTGTTGAACTCGAACGCGAGGTTGCCTATCTCGTCCTCGGTGGTGACCGGCACGCGCTGCTTCAAATCTCCCTGGGCTATTTTTTTGGCCGAGTCCTCTATGGCGAGGATCGGCTTCACGATAGAGCGCGTCAACGTGAGCCAGAGCCCTCCGGCGACAAGTATGGCGGCCAGTGTGAAGGCGAAGGTGACTATAATGATGAACTTCGCGAAGAAGTCGCTCTCCTGGTAGGCGGTGTAGGCGGTGTCGCGCTCCTCTTTTATGAGCTTCTTGAGAGAAGCAAGCGAGTTCGAGAAGCTCTTGTTGCCCTCCATCCTGATGATGCTCAGGGCCGCTTCCCTGTCGCCGAGCCTGGAAATCTCCTCCACCCGCTCGTGTACGGCCCAGTACATGTCAAGGTTCCCGAGGAGCTCTGTGTACATATCCTCATGACCTGAGGCCACTCCCATGAGCTTGTACTCACCGAGGAGCTTTATTATCTTGTTCCTGTGCTCGTCAACCGAGCCTTCGAGATAAGCCTTTGAGGAAGGGTCGCTTATTATGGTGTGCAGGAACATCTCCTGGCGCGCCGAGAGGAACTCGTTCTCGACCGAAGAGAGAGTCTCGCCGCGCTTGAAGGAATCGACATAAAGGCGTTTCGTGACGTTGGCGAGCTGTCCGGCGTTGTACAGGCCTACAAGGCCTCCGACCCCCATCATGAAAAGAAGCAGGAGGAATACGACGGCAAGCTTGTTCGATATGCTCAGTGTCTGGAATACCTTCTTCATGAGGCCCTGTTCCCTGCTGTGCCGGCTTCTGACAGGTTCTCGTACAGGAGCGCGACGTTGGATACTTCCCCGCCTGAATCGTAGAGCGGGAAGCTCTTCACGCGCAGGCGCACCGGCTCCATGGTGAGCCCCAAGGCCCTGCCTGACATCGGGCTGTAATTCACGATGAACTCGGAAGAGTACCCCTCGTACGACCTGCGCACGTAAGTGATTGCCCCCTGGGAGGCAAGCTCCGCGTCGTCGAAGACGCAGTAGGACGAGGCCTCCATGGCCGGGTCAACTCCAAGGGCCCTTCTTGCCTGCGCGCTCATGAGCACGCACCTGCCGCCGGCCGCGAAGACCGCGAGCCCGACAGGGAGCTGTACGAGGAGCCTCTCGAAGAATTTCCTTGTGGAATGCTCCTTCTGGAAAAGGCCGGAGTGGCCGGAGGCGACGGAAATGGAGGCCGCGACGGCCTCGAAAAACCTGAAGTGCTGAAGATTAAACTTCGCCGGGTCCCTGTACGCGGCAAGGAGGATGCCTGTTGGCACGCTGTTGTACACAAGCGGGACGATTGCGGCGATCGACGCGCCTGTCGACTTCAAGACGCCCCTGAGAGGCTCTTCAAGCGAGTCGATATCCTCGATGACGAGGCTCCTGTCGGCCGGCATGGACGCGAGTGTCCCCGCCTGAGCGCTGAAAGAGCCGATGAGCCCGCTGTGCGCCTTTAACTTCAGGCCGCCGTCCTCAAGGGCGTATATCGCGCCTGTGTCGGCGCCTGCCGCTAAAACGGCTTCTCCCACGGCAAAGCCGAATACCTCGCTTTGAGCGAGCGACCTGCCGGCGAATGACATTATCGAGATGAGGGCCCCTACCTGGACTGATTTTTCATGGAGCGCGCCCTGGAGCCCGGCGCATTCGAAGTCTTTGAGCCTCAGGGTCTTGTCGACGGCCTCGGTCATGTTGTTGAGCTCGGCGCCCAGGACCCCGAGCGCGCCTCCACCATCCCTGAAGCGCGCTCCCCTGTCGCCTGCGACGAACCGCCTCGCGACGTCTGAGGCCTTCGCCACGGGAGAGACGACTTTTTTATAATATACGAGGGACGCGAAGAGCATGAGGAGGACGAAGGCGATGATCGAGCCGAGGGCAAGGGATTTCGTGTCGTTGAAGATGGCGTGCCTTCTCGCGGATATGACGGCAAGGAGCCTTTCCGCCTTCTCGTTCGCGAGGACCGTGTTCATGTCGACGGCGTTGTGTATGAGAATGACCTCATCCGGGGTCATGGCGTCGTTGAGCCTTTTTACCTCGGCCTTGATGGTAGCCCAGTCGTCGCTCATCGACTGCATGTCCTCGGCCAGGATGGCGTCGTTCTTCCAGACGCCCCTGTATTCGGGATTTTCCATGATCTCGGTGATATTGTCGTTAAGGAGAGCCACGTCGCCCTTTATGAGGTCGACTGTCGTGCCCTCGAAACTCCGGGAAACCGTGAACATGTCGATGAGGTATTCGAGCTTGGATATGGAGACGCGGGCAGAGGTTATGCGCGAGTGCAGCTGGTCGAAGACCTCTACCTTCTTGTACTTGTCGAGGAATACCTGGTAGTCGATGATGGCGACCACGAAGATAATGGTAAGGGAGATGAAAAATTTCTGGAAGTTTGATACGCCTTTGAAAGGTGATCTCATATGATCCCTGGCAGTAAG
>JADLDY010000014.1 GCA_020846435.1 Deltaproteobacteria bacterium | reverse complement strand
GAGGACTCGACAATAGTCATGCGCGCCGAGTTCCCCGGCGGCAGGCCTGAGAGGACAGTCTATTTCAAGGGCGCGACTCTCGATGAGTACGACGGCAGGACATGGAAAAGGGTGCGCTCCCCGAGCTTCATAAAACGCTCGGGCTCAGAGGGCTTCATAATCGGCCCAGGCCAGGGAAGGTCTATCGAGGCCGCGGTCCTGCTTGAGCCTCTCGACACGGAGGTGCTCTTCACCGCGCCGAACGTCTACCGGCTTGAGGGCTCGTTCCCCGCTATCTGGGTTGAGCGCACAGGGGTCATAAGGCTCCCCTCTCTGCCTTTCTCAAGGGTCGAGTATAGTCTATGGTCAGACCTCTCCAGGGTAAACTCGGATGAGAACGCACCAAAAGGCCCTGTCAACACGCGCTATATAGACACAAGCTCCGAGGGAGAGAGGATCAAGGCGCTCGCTTTCGAGGTGGCAGGCGCAAAGACACCCCTTGAAAAGGCGGCTTCGATAGAGGCGCACCTCAAGACCAGATACAAATATACCCTTTCGCCGGAGACGGCTTCAGGCAAAGGAGCGCTCGAGGACTTCCTCTTTTACTCGAAACAGGGCTACTGCGAGCACTTCGCGACCGCCATGGTCATGCTGCTTCGCGCCTCAGGCATCCACTCAAGGCTCGTCACAGGCTTTCTTGAGGGCGAATGGAACGCGCTCGGAGGATATTTCATAGTCAGGCAGCAGGACGCGCACAGCTGGGTCGAGGCGTATATTGACGGCGTCGGCTGGATGAGGTTCGACCCGACCCCGTCCGCGATCGGCCCGCCTTACAGGGCGTCGGCCATCTCGCTCTATCTCGACCTCATGAAGCTCAAGTGGAACAGGCACATAATACAGTTCTCATTCACCGACCAGAGAAGGATGGCCCTTTCAGCGGAAAGGAAAGCGACAGGCTTCCTTGACGTGATAAAAGAGGCCTTCAGGACGAAAAAAGCGCCTCTTGCCGGCGCTGACGAGCTTTATATCATAGCAATAATGGCCATTGTCATCGCGCTGATATTTTTAAGGCATATCGCCGGGAAAAAAGGGCGGGGAAAAAAAGGAGGCTTTTACTTCGACATGCTCAAGGCTCTCAAAGCCAGAGGGGTCGTCAAAAGACCAGATGAAACGCCGCTTGAGTTCTCGAAAAGGGTCGATGACGGCCGGGTCAGGGATATTACGGAGGCTTTTCAGATGGAGAGGTACGCCAACAGGAAGATAGAAAACGCGGCCCTTGAGAGGATTAAGAGGCTCGTCAGGGAGTTGAAGAAGGGGTAGTCTCTTTTTCCCCTGAGGCTTTCGTCCGGGGCGGATTCTTGAGGCTCGCGCTTATGGCTTCGAGCAGTTTTTTTATTTCAATGGGCTTGGCGACGTAGCCATCAAAGCCCTGGCGCATGAGCTGAGCCTCTTCCCCCCTCATGGCTGAGGCGGTGAGCGCGAGCACTGGGATCGACCTGTTGCACTCCTCTGACTTTATTATCCTCGTGGCCGTTATGCCGTCCATGCCCGGGAGGTGCAGGTCCATGAGTATGATATCCGGCCTTTCGGCGGCAAGCGCCTTTATCGCCTCTGTGCCGCTTTCAGCCTCCATGATCTCGTACCCGTTCAAGGTCAGTATCTCCTTGACGAGCACCATGTTCATGTGGTTGTCTTCGACTATCAGGACTTTTTTACCGCTTCCCATGCTGACCTTCTTCGCTCAATCCGGCGAATCCACCGGCTTACCCTTGCTTACATCCTTTACAGGCCTGCCTTTTTACCCGCGATAAATCCAGTGTATAACTTTTTTAACCGTTTTTCAATAAATTGTTAAAGCCTGTGAAGCACGCTGAGGAGCATATCCCTGTTCACGGGCTTTTCCATGTACTCTGCCGCTCCGAGCCGAAGCCCCAAATCCCTGTCATCGACAGACGAGATGACGACTACCGGAATATCTGAAGTCTCAGGGTTGCCCTTGAGCTCCTTGAGGACCTCCCAGCCGTCCTTCATAGGAAGTGTAATACCCATTATAATGACAAATGGTTTTTGGTCAAGCGCCTTCCTCAGGAGGTCGAGGCCGTCCGAGGCAGTAAAGACGTCGTACTCGCCGCCCGCGAGGTATATCTCAAGAAGGTGGTTTATATCCTGCCCCTCGCTGCATATGAGCACCCGGGGCCTTGCGTCCCCTTCAGCCGAGGCAGGCTTCGTCGTCATGACCGGCATGTCGATCTCATCGGTGCCCTGCGGGAACTTCACGCTGAAAGTCGAGCCCTTGCCAGGCTCGCTGTCGACCCATATGGTGCCGTTGTGCAGCTCGACGAGCCTCTTCGTGAGGACGAGCCCCAGGCCCGTGCCGCCGTACTCCCTTGTTATGGACGAGTCTATCTGCTCGAATTCCTTGAAGAGCATGCCCTTGTCCTCGCCCTTTATGCCAATCCCCGTGTCGCTTATCCTGAAGACGATGAACCTCTCGACGCTCATGCCCGAGGGCTCTTCCATCGTCTCCCAGTCTACCTTTATCCTGCCGCCGCTGACGTTGAACTTCACGGCGTTGGAAAGAAGGTTGAGGATTATCTGCTTGAACTTGGCCTTGTCAGCCCTGAGCTTGGGAGAAGCCGGCACTGTCTTTGATTCGATCTCGATGTTCCTCTCGTGGGCAAGGGGCCTTATTATGCCGAGGAGCTCTCCTAAGACCTCCATGACGGAGAAATCCTCTTTCACGATCTCCATCCTCCCGGCCTCTATCTTCGAGAGGTCGAGGATGTTGTTTATGAGCTGCAGAAGGTGGCTGCCGCTGGAGTGGACATAATCGACGTACTGCGTCTGGCGTTCGTTGAGCTCGCCGAAGGCCTTCTCCTGCAGGAGCTCGGAGAAGCCTATTATGGAGTTGAGAGGAGTCCTCAGCTCATGGCTCACATTGGCCAGGAACTGGCTCTTCATCCTGTTAGCCTCCTGGAGCTCCATGTTGGCGAACTCGAGCTCTCTTTTATTTTTGGAGAGCTCTTCGTTGGCAAGCTTTAACGCCTCGGTCCTCTGCGAGACCTTTTTCTCGAGCGTGTTGTAATAGTTCTCGAGGCTCTCGGTCATCCTGTTGAACTCGAACGCGAGGTT
>JADLDY010000013.1 GCA_020846435.1 Deltaproteobacteria bacterium | reverse complement strand
GAGTACAACACCTATCGGCCCCATAGCTCTTTGAACGATTTAACGCCAGAAGAATTTGCCAGAAGGCATCAAACTAAAAACCCCGAACTCTACTTAACAGTGGCTTAAAAAGGGGGTACGGTCAAAAGCAATACATGATAAAGGTTAAAAAAAATAAAAGTGCGAGAGTCTGTCAAGGCGATATCTATAAAAATATCGAACACATTGAATATGTTTCTGAAAAGAATGGAATTATAGAAATCTCGAAAATAGAATTCCCATTAATTATTGTACTAACTCAGGATTGTGACTTACAGCAAGATTATAGAGTTAGATGGTCAAAAAAACCACCCAGTAATGAAGATAAAAAATTAATTTCAGTTATAGTAGCTCCCTTATATAATGAGGATCATGTCTATAATGGCGAGCATTTAACTGAGTTAGGTTTAAGAATGCGTACAATAAATAGAAGTAAAACTGAAGGACAATTTTTAAAAAATAATGAAATACCTAGGTATCATTACCTTAAATTTCCTATGGAAATTTCTATAGTCAATTCTCTAATAGATTTTAAGCATTATTTTACTGTTAATATTGAATATCTAAAAAAAATCAGAAGGACAAATTATATTTGTACTCTTTCGGAATTGTACCGGGAAAGAACTTCTCAAAGATTTGCCAATTATCTGGCGAGAATAGGTCTTCCAGACGCAAATTGATTTTTAGCTATCAGTAACAAATGAAGGGCACATTTAATGTGCCTTTTTTTATTGTTTCTTCTTATGTTATAATTCCCCGGTTGTCCCTTTAAACCATATGCCCATAATCCATGTCGAAAACCTCATAAAGAAGTACAACGGGACTGAAGCTGTCAAGGGAGTATCCTTTGAGGTCAACGAGGGGGAGGTCTTCGGCTTTCTCGGCCCCAACGGCGCTGGCAAGACCACGACCATCAACATCCTGTGCACGCTTCTGGGCTTTGACTCGGGGACAGCCACGGTGAACGGCTTCGACTGCAAAAAGGACCCTCACAGGGTCAGGCAGTCGATAGGGCTCGTCTTCCAGGAGATGACGCTCGACAACGAGCTCACCGCCTACGAGAACCTCAAGTTCCACTGCTACATGTACAACATGGAAAAGAGGCTCTCCGAGGAGAGGATAGCCGAGATACTCGAGGTCGTGGGCCTTACTGACAGGAAAAAAGATATCGTAAAAAAGTTCTCAGGCGGCATGAAAAGGAGGCTCGAGATAGCCAGAGGCCTTCTTCACAGGCCAAAGGTCCTCTTTCTCGACGAGCCGACTTTGGGCCTCGACCCGCAGACAAGGAGCCATGTCTGGGATTTCATACACTCTCTCATGAAGAGAGAGGGCAACACGGTCTTCATGACCACGCATTACATGGACGAGGCAGAGGCCTGCGACAGGATAGCGATAATCGACAGGGGCAGGATAATAGCCTGCGACAGGCCTGACGCACTGAAGAAGGCCTTGCGTGGGGACACCATATACCTCAAGACCGCTGACAACGACAAGGCCGCCGTTGAGATAGAATCGAAGTTTGGTCTCTCGCCCAAAAGGATCGAAGGCGGGCTCTCCCTTCTCGTCGAATCGGGCGAGAAGTTCATACCGAGGCTCTTCGAGAAGCTCGAGACTGGCATAAGTTCAATTAACCTCAAGAGGCCAAGCCTCGAGGACGTATTCATAAACCTCACGGGCCGGGAGATGAGGAACGAAGGGCCCGCTCCGAGGATGAGGCCGTGAGGAACCTGAAAAAACATAGAGCCGTGAACTGGACCGATGTTCTCATATAAGGCCATATACGTCATAACGCTCAGAGAGTTCAAACGGTTTTTCCGCCAGAGGGGACGGCTCATCGTCACGGCGGCCCGTCCGCTCATCTGGCTCTTTATCGTCGGCTCCGGCTTCACCCGCCTCATAGACACTGAAGGCGAGGGCGTGCGCTACATTCAGTTCATCCTGCCGGGAATAGTGGGCATGACGATACTGTTCAGCTCGATATTCTCGACCATATCGGTCGTCTGGGACAGGGAGTTCGGGTTTTTGCGCGAGATGCTGGTCGCCCCGGTTTCCCGGGTGACGATAGTCTTCGGCAAGCTCCTCTCAGGCACCGCGCTATCGGTCTTCCAGGGCGCGGCCCTGCTTATAGTCGCGCCGTTTTTGAACCTTCACATAGGGCTTACTGAATTCGTAGCGATGGTCTTTCTCATGTTCCTCGTAGCCCTGGCCATCACGGCCATGGGCTTATTCGTCGCGTCATTTCTCACTTCGCTCGAGGGCTTCAATGTCATCATGAACTTCATAGTGCTGCCGATGTTTTTCCTCTCCGGCGCGCTCTATCCGGTCGGCTCTCTCCCGGAGTACATAAAGGTCTTCGCCTATATCAACCCCCTGTGCTACGGGGTCGACGCGTTCAAGCACATACTTCTGCCGGGACATGGCGCTCTTGTGGCCGAGTTCCCGATAGCCCTTGATATCGCCTTTATCGCCGCGTTCTCAGCGCTCTTCACCTTCCTTTCCGCCCTTGTCTTCGAGAGGCGCAAATGAAAAAAGGCTCTCTTTTTGTCGTCGCGACCCCGATAGGCAACCTCGAGGACATTACCATGAGGGCAGTCAGGGTCTTGAAAGACGCCGGGCTCATTGCCGCCGAGGACACGAGGCACACGAAAAAGCTCCTCGTGCACTTTGGCATTGATACGCCTCTTACAAGCTGTCATGAGCATAACGAGAGGGGCAAGGCGGCCTTTATCGTCGAAAAGCTCCTCTCTGGCGTTGACGTCGCGCTCGTTTCAGACGCAGGCACTCCGGCCATCTCAGACCCGGGTTACAGGCTTGTTGCGCTGGCCATTGAAAACGGCGTGACAATCGTGCCGATACCCGGGGCGTCGGCGATAGTCTCACTTGTGAGCGCGTCAGGCCTCCCGACGGATGAGTTCACTTTCAAGGGCTTTCTGCCTTCAAAGGAAGGCGAGCTTAAAAAGCTCCTTCAGGGCCTCAAAGGCAAGGCGAGGACTTATGTCTTCTACGAATCCCCCAGGAGGCTAAGGGACACGCTCGAAGCCGTCATCGAGACGCTCGGCGATATACAGGTCGTCATCGGCAGGGAGCTCACAAAGCTCCACGAGGAGATAATAAGGGGGAAGGCCAGCGAGGCTCTCTCCGCTCTTTCCAGTGAGCCCAAGGGAGAGGTGACCCTTATATTGAGGACGAATGAAGAGACGGTGGCCTTTGATTTTCACGGCCGCCTCGAAGAGCTTCTGTCGAGCGGAGCGAAGCTCAACGACGCGGTAAAGGCGGTTGCGGCTGACTCGGGACATCCGAGGTCAGAGGTCTACAAAGAGGCGCTTGCCATAAAGGAGCGGCTCAAAGAAAAGGAGCACGAATGAAAAAGTTCATCCTGGGCGTTATCATCGGTATTCTCGCTCTGGCGGCCTTTTTGTACTTCGGCGGCCCGAAGTATCTGAAGATATTCGGGGCCAAGACAGAAGAGGCCGGCGAGAGGCTTGAAAGATACGAAAAAGGGCTCAAGCACACGGCTGAGGAAGCGGCTGAAACGGTAAAGGACACTGCCGAGACGGTCAAGGAGAAAGCCGGGGAAGCGAAAGAGTCCGTTGGAAAGACCGTGGAGAAGACGAAGAAGGCGGTAGACAAGACGACCGACAAGGTAAAGGAATACGCTAAGTAGAAGGCCGCTGAACACACATAGCGAGCGTAATACCAGCAGCGTGCTGCGGGGGTAAGCGAGCGAATAGAAATCGAAAATTCCTTATGTGTCGTAGCGGCCCATCGGATTACGGCAGCTTGGGGTATCCTGTCAGTACGGAGTCGCTTTCAACTGGAATGGCAGAGAGAAGGTCATGGTCTCGGTGCCGACATAGTACTCCCTGACTTGCAAGGCCGCTTTTTTGGCTTCTTTTGAAAGAGGGCCGAAAATGAGGAGGGCGGTAGTCCGGCCTCCCGGCGATAACACGGCGTCGAGGTCATAGAACTTCCCCTTGAGCTCGTCAACGGCTTGGCCGCCGAGTTCGTAAAGGTCGGTGTAGTCGAGCGGCTTCAAATAATCGACCGAGTTCACGAGCGCCGTGTAGTTTGGTTTGTAGATGGCCTTTGAAGCCGACCTGTTCTCGATGGTCATGGAGATGATCACGAAGTCCCTCTCGAGAAGTGACGCGAGGAAAGCGTTTGCAAGTTCGCTTTTTTGCACCTGCCTGGCGGAAGCCGCGAGCGTTTTGTTCTCAAAAGAGCTCTCGGCGCCTTTTGACTTATAGCCGGGGAGAGCGGGGCTGTCCGGCACGAGATAGGCAAGCTTCACCTCGGGCGCGCACGAGGGCAGGAGGAAGGCCAGAAGTATGAGTAGCGCGAGGGCGCGGGCTTTTGTCATATTCAGTAGGCCGTGTAGCGCGTCAGGGCTGTGAAGTCGTCGAACTCGTCTTTGAATTGCTCCCAGTTGAGGCTGAGCCGCTCTACTCTTGCCATTGGCGGGCCTGTGCGGCACCACTCGATGAGGCGGTTGACAGACTCCTCGTCCCCTTCGAGCACCGCTTCGACCGCGCCGTTCGGGTTGTTCCTTACCCAGCCGCGCACGCCGTGGATCATCGCGGCTTCGACAGTGCCCGCCCTGAACGAGACCCCCTGGACGCGCCCCTCGACTGTGATGTGAGCCCTGACCATTTTGTTCATTTTCAAAAACTACCATAAAAAATTCTTTTACGCAAGACAGGCGGCCTGTTAAGCATGGCAGGCCGGGGATAATAAGAAACGGGGATCGAGAATGTCCGAGAAAGTTACGATAATAGGCGGAGGGCTTGCCGGGTCTGAAGCCGCCTGGCAGGTGGCCTCAAGGGGCGGCAGGGCTGTCATACTCGAGATGAAGCCCGTGAAGATGAGCCCTGCCCACGCCATGGCCTCCCTTGCCGAGCTTGTCTGCTCCAATTCCCTCAAGTCTGAGAGCATGGAGAACGCTTCCGGAGTCCTCAAGGAAGAGATGCGCGCCCTCGGCTCGCTTGTCCTGAAGGCGGCTGAGGCGACTCGCGTTCCTGCAGGGTCGACGCTCGCGGTCGACAGGACGGCCTTCTCAGAGTTCATAACGTCGGCCCTCATCGAGGCCGGAGTCGAGGTAATAAGGGGCGAGGTGGTGGAAGTCCCGCCAGCGCGTCCCCTTGTGATAGCTTCAGGCCCGCTTACATCCGACGCCTTTGCCGCTTCCATACAGGAGCTCATCGGCGCGAAGAGCCTCAACTTCTACGACGCTGTCGCGCCGATAGTCTGCACAGAGTCGATAGACATGGAGAGCGCTTTTTGCGCTTCGAGGTACGGCAAGGGCGAGGCAGACTACATAAACTGCCCGATGACCAAAGAAGAGTACGAGGCTTTCTACGATGAGCTCATAAAGGCTGATACGGCCAGAGCCCGCGAGTTCGAGGACATGAAGAGCTTTGAAGCCTGCATGCCGATAGAGGTCATGGCGCAAAGGGGGCCGAAGACGCTCCTCTTCGGCCCGATGAGGCCGGTAGGCCTCACTGACCCGCACACAGGGAAAAGGCCTTTTGCCGTAGTACAGCTCAGGCGGGAGAATAAAGAGGGCACGCTCTACAATATCGTCGGCTTCCAGACCAGGCTTACTTTCGGCGAGCAGAAGAGGATATTCACGATGATCCCTGCATTGAGGCGTGCCGAGTTCGCGAGGCTTGGTAAGCTCCACAGGAACAGCTACATCGACTCCCCCAGGCTCCTTACCGAGGCTCAAGAGCTGCGCGCAGAGCCGTCTATCTTCTTCGCCGGGCAGATAACCGGCGTCGAAGGCTACTGCGAGTCAGCCGCCTCTGGCATACTTGCCGGGATAAACGCCATGAGACGTGCGAGGGGCCAGAGTCTTGTATGCCCGCCGGAGACGACTATCACGGGCGCTCTCATGAGGCACATATCAGGAGCTCAGGGCTCGTTCACTCCGATGAACGCGAACATGGGCCTTCTTCCCGCTGAGACAGGCAGGGACAGGAGGGAGAAGCAGTCAAGGAAGGCCGTGGAGGCGATCCTGGCGTGGACTGAGACCCTTGCAAAATAAAGCGTAGTTTGATATAGATACGAGAATGAGCAAACGAAGGGAAATACTGCTTGGCGCGCTTAAAGACGCCGACAGCCAGGTGAAAAAGGCCGCTGCCGCTGCTCTCGAAAAGTTTCAGGCCAGGGAGCGGCTCGACGCGCTCGAAAAGAAGATAGAAACAGGAGAGATGCTCGAGAAGATAAGGGTCATCTACGCGCTCTCCGACCTCAGGGGGCCGAGGGTGGCCGAAGCTCTCGCCAGGAGCCTTAAAGACCCGCTCGAGGACGTAAGGGCCGCGGGAGTCCGTGCCCTCGGCAACCTCGGCGACCCGGCGACATTGCCGCAGATGGTAGAGAGCCTCAAGGACACGAGCCCCATAGTAGCGAGGGCGGCTGTCGAGGCGCTCTCCACCTTCAAAGACCCGAGGCTCCTCGGGCCTTTCATGCAGATGCTCAAGCATCAGGATACAGGCGTCGTCGAGCGCGCTCTTGAAGCGGTAGCCGCCATAGGCGACAAGAGGGCGGAAGAGGCCTTCATCTACTTCGCCGCCAAAGGCAACCCCGCGATGAAGGCCATAGCCTTGAGGGGCTTGGGCTCCATGGACATCTGAAGTTATACTCATGCCCTGTAAAACAAAAAGGCAAGCCAGAAGGCTTGCCTTTTCTTATTTCTATCCTGTCGCGCCGTCTTTATCCGGCCGCCTCTTTTTCGAAGAACGCTCCGAGGTCGGTAGCGGTAGTTGCCGGGTTGACGTTGGTCACGATCTCTCTTCCGGAGTCTGTCGATAGGTCAACCTCAAAGGGCTTTTCCAACTCAACGCCGTCCTCGTTGTAGAGGATCTTGATAACGGGCTTCTCAGGCGCGCCTTCGTTGAGCCGCAGCACCACTCCCAGTTCGCCGGTCGCAAGGCGCACCATCGTCCCGGTCGGGTAAAGCCCCATCATGTCCATGAAGGATTTCAGTATGTCAGGGTTGAAGTGTCTGCCCGAGAAGTTGCTCATTATCTTTATCGCCTCAACTGGGTCGTGCGGCTTCTGATAGACCCTCAATGTGGTAAGGGCGTCATACGCGTCGCATATCGTTATTATCTGGCTGTGCGGGTGGAGGTTTTCGACCGTCTCAGGGTATCCCGAGTGGTCGTACTTTATGTGGTGCTCGTATATGAGGCGCCCGATCGTCGCGTCGATGCCTTCCATCCTCTTTATTATGTTCGAGCCGAGCTGGGGGTGCTGCTTGACCTTCTCCCACTCCTCCGAGCTCAGGCCCCCGGGTTTTCTTATTATCTGCTCGGAGACGCCGGTCTTGCCGATGTCGTGGAGGAGGGAGGCGACCCCTATGGCGTGCACTTCCTCTACGCTCAGGCCCATGGCCCTGCCGAGAGAGAGCGACATTATCGAGACGTTCACCGAGTGGTTGTACAGGTAGTTGTCGTAGTTCTTTATCATCGTGAGGCCGATGATCGCGTGCGGGTCGGAGAAGACCGACTCGGTCATCTCGGCGACTATCTCCTTGACAGGCCCGGATTTGGGGATCTTCCCCATCCGGACTTCGCCCATGACGTTCTCTACAATCTCGACCGCGCCGTTGTATATCTCGAGGATGTTCCTCTTGCCGGCAGGGGCGTTCTTGAGCGTGATGCGCATTACGCCCCTGGAATGGAGCTCCTTCTGGAGCTCGTGGCCGTTGTAGACCTGGGAGCCGGAGAGTATTTCGAAGACGTCCGTGAGCTCCCTGCTCGTGAAGCCCTTCTCGAATATCATGGCTTCCACGTTCTTCTCGGCCATGTTCTGTATCAGGTCCGAGTAGAGCTTCTCGCCGTCCTCCACCATGTCGTCCTCGAAGATGAGGGTATCGTTGACGAGGCCGACTGCGAGGTTGTTCATGCCCTTGAGCTCATCCGTAAGCAGAGCGCAGGCCTTGTTCACTGGAGCCGCTATCGCGGGGTGCCCCGGCGGGTAAAGCTTCCTGCTTTTCAATGCGGCGTTTATGTTCTTGAGAATAGCTTCCCTGCCATCTGGTCCGTTCATGTCTTCTTTTCCCTCCCATCGAGAACGCGTTTGCAGGCCGCCTGCAGCTCGCCGGAGGCGTCAGAGGCCGCCTCCTGGACAGCCTGCATAGCCTCAGGCGTGCCTATCATGCCAAGCGAGAGCGCGGCCAGCGAGCGGACCTCGTCATTGGCTTTCTTTCCGAACCAGACTTTCCTTGAGAGTATCTTCACGAGGTGCGCGACAGCCCTCGTATCACCGATTATGCCGAGCGCTTTTATGGCTTCTTTCTGCGGGTCGATGAGGTCTGAGAAGTTCTCTCTCTTCGAGGCTATCGCCGCGAGAGGCTCTATCGAGGCTGGGTCCTTGAGCATGCCGAGCGAGATGATGGCCTGCGAGACAAGCGAGTGGTCCTGCTCGCCGAGCTTGTCGAGGAGGAACGCCGTGGCCCTTATCGTGCCGATCCTCACGAGGCTTTTCATCACTTCCTTCTTGACCCTGGGCTCGTCGTGGACGTAGGCTTTTTCAAGGGCGGGGATGGATTCCGCCCCGCCCACTTCACCCAGGAGGGAGACCATCTGCCTGACGACGTACCACGCCTGGTGGTTGAGCCGCGATTCCGCAAGCGGCCTGAGGCGGGCCCCGAAGCGCACGAGAGCGTTGAAGAGGTTGCGGCGGATTGCGGCCTCAGGGGCCTCTATGATGGCGTCAAGGAGCGCGTCTGCTCCGGGGTCTCCTGCGAATACGAGTATGCTCTGGGTCGCGCCGCGCAGCTGGTTGTCCTTCGCGCCGGCCCTGGCCGCGAGATAGGCGAGCACGTCCCTGGTAAGCATGCTCTTTAACTTGTCGAGCGCGGTAGAGCGTATGCCGTCGGTCTTGCCTGAGGACGGCACCGCGTGCGCGTAGAAGGTCATTACTGCGGGAAAGACCTTGTCGATGTCCTTCTCGACGAGCAGGGGCTCTGTCTTCTCCCGTATCCTTACTGCAAGGTCGTTGTATCTCAAAAGGTCGTTTTCCCTGTTGGCGAGGTTGAGAAGCACTCTGAGCCCGGTGTCGTCCTTTTCCTCTTCAGGCTTTTCCTCGGGCTGTTTTTCCTCGCTGGCCTCGGTCGACTCGCCGGAGAGCTCCTCTTTCTTCCTGGCCTCCTCGGCGGCCCGTTCCTCTTCCTCTTTTCTCCTCTGGAGTTCGGATTTGAGCCTTTTGAGGTCCTCGTATCTCATCTCGTTGAGGAGTATGCCTTCGACGTCAAGGCTCGCGAAGAGCTCATCGACGCCGCCCCTGGACGCTATATCCTCTGGCTCCATCTTTACGGCTGAAAGCAGGACCTTGAGGTCGCTGACCGTGAGAGACGGGGTGAAGGCGATCTCCTTTATCTTCCTGAAAAAAAGCTTCTTGGCCAGCGCCGCGCCGTCGCCGTAGTTGGGGGATATGGCTATCTTGCCGTCGTAGAAGCCCTTCTGGTCGAGACGCCATTTTATCTCGCCCTGGCTGTCGACCGCTTTCTTCAACTGGAGATAGGCTTTCTCGAGCGTGGCGTCAAGCTGAGGGTGCCCCTCAGGGTAGAAATTATGCATCTTGACAGCTTTGACGAGTTCAATTAGTATGGAAGCGTAATTTATTATTTCTACTGACATTTTCCCTGTTTCCGCTTCTTCGGCATTCAAAATATGATAACAAAACTGCCGTCTTTGTCAATCCGTAAACGCCTCATAGTTACATCGCATCTTATGCCCCGGAGTTGAGCTGAATCTTATGGCACGGACTAGGACCATCTACGCATGCCAGGGCTGCGGAAATACCTCGCACAAATGGCTCGGCAAATGCCCTGATTGCGGCGGCTGGAACACCTTTGTGGAAGAGAAGGTCGAGCCCGAGAGGAAATCAGGCGGCCACTCCAGTTCCCCGGGCGCCCCTCCGCGTCCGATATCGACCCTTAACATGGCCGAGGAGGACAGGTTCTCGACCGGCATCTCCGAGCTCGACAGGGTCTTGGGCGGCGGGCTCGTGCCAGGGTCGGCGGTGCTCATCGGAGGAGACCCAGGCATAGGAAAATCGACCCTTCTGCTGCAGGCCATGGGCTCCCTCGCGAAGACCCGCAAGGTCCTCTACGTCACCGGAGAGGAGTCGATGCGCCAGATAAGGCTACGCGGAGAGAGGCTCGGCGCTCTCGCCGAAGGGCTCCTCGTCTACGCGGAGACTTCCCTCGAGCGCATACTCGAGGCCGTACGTGAGATAAACCCCGGCGTCCTCGTCATTGATTCCGTACAGACCATCGCGTCAGACGCGCTTGAATCTTCCCCGGGAAGCGTAAGCCAGGTCAGGGAGATATCAGCGAAGCTCATATCCAACTCAAAGGCAATGGACATACCAGTCTTTCTCGTCGGCCACGTGACAAAAGACGGCGCGATAGCCGGGCCGAAGGTCTTGGAGCACATGGTAGACACCGTCCTTTACTTCGAGGGCGAGAGGGGGCACGCCTTCAGGATATTGAGGGCCGTAAAGAACCGCTTCGGCTCTGTCATGGAGATAGGCGTCTTCGAGATGAAGGAGGAGGGTTTGAGGGAGGTTGTGAACCCTTCCGAGATATTCCTCGCGGAGAGGCCGGAAGGCGCGTCCGGTTCGGCAGTGGTCTCAAGTCTTGAGGGGTCCCGGACGATACTTGTAGAAGTGCAATCTCTTGTCTGTCCGACCCTTTTCGGCGTGCCGAGGAGGACTGTCGTCGGGGTCGACTATAACAAGGTCATGCTCCTCGCGGCCGTCCTCGAGAAAAAGGCTGGCATTCAGCTTGCCAACCACGACATATTCCTCAAGGTCGCCGGAGGCATGAGGCTCGAAGAGCCTGCAATAGACTTAGGCATACTCGCGTCGATAACCTCGAACTGCATGGACAAGCCCATCGACCCTTCCACAGTCATCTTCGGCGAGGTGGGGCTCGCCGGAGAGGTGAGGGCCATAAGCCAGGTAGAGCCCAGGGTCAGGGAAGCCGCCAAGCTCGGCTTCAAGAGGTGCATAATGCCCAAAGACAACATGAAGGGCCTGAAGGCCCCATCCGGCATGAAGCTGGAGGGCGTCTCGACGATAAAAGAGGCTATCGCGAAGTTTTTCTGAGGAGCGCAAAGGAGTTTTTCCGCTACTTCCATTTCGGGGTGTTTGGTATAATGAATTTCAGTAGTTGTGGCACAATGAGAAGTTTTGTTCTCAGGTATTTGGGGCCGTCCGTTGCGGCCTTCCTGCTACTGTTGTTTGCGCTCGCGCCGCTGCCAGCCCGCGCCGGGCAGGTGAGCCCGTTTTTCACAGACCTAGGGCAGTACAACTACGCGCGGTTCCTCATGGACGAGGGCGACTACCGCAGGGCTGCAAAGGAGTTTGCGAGGGTCATAGAGAACTTCCCGGCAAGCCCCCTCATATCAGAGGCCCAGTTCAAGATGGCCGAGGCCTATCTTTACGGGGGCAGGTACGGCGAGGCCGAGACCCAGTTCAGGCTCTATATATCTAACTTTCAGGACAGCCCTTTTTCGCCGGTCGCCGAGGTGAAGCTGCGGGAGGCGAGGGAGAAGCGCACGAGGTACTCCCCGCAGCCCCTGCAGGAATTCCTGCGGGAGATGAGGCCCGGTCTAAGGGCCGTTCAGGTGATGTTCTTTGAGGGCAGGACCTATGCCGAGGTCGAAAAGGAGATACAATCGCTCAAGTCCTCCGGTGTCGACACGATAATCCTGAGGGTCTTTCACAACAAGGGCGACAGGTTCTACCCTGTCGCGAAGGCGGCCTCAGATCGCGGCGTTTACTTCTCGACGAAAGAGGCGCCTGTCGTCGATGACCTGCTGCCCCGCGTCCTCGAGATAGCGCACAGGAACGGGATAAAGGTCTTTGCGTGGATGACTACCAGGTACGCCGATTATGGCATCGAGGGAGAGAAGGAGTGCGCCTCCTACGACATCTCCGCGAGGAGGTCATCCGGCTGCAAGGGGCTCGACCTCTTCAGCGACGAGGCTGTCAGCCGCCTCGAGAGGCTTTACGCTGATCTGGCCGCGTATGAGATCGACGGCGTTCTTTTTCAGGACGATCTGGTCCTCCGTCACAACGAGGGCTTCGGCTCCGAGGCATCAAGCGCCTTCGAGAGGGATACCGGAGTCCGCCTTGACCCGGAGGCTCTCTACGTAAGGGGAGAGGCGCCGGGCCAGGTCCATTACACGAGGCTTTTCTGGAAGTGGTCAGCCTGGAAGAACAGGCGTCTCGTTGGCGTAGCCGAGAGGCTCATGCATACGGTCAAGAGGAAGAGGCCTGAGGCCATGTTCGCCATAAACCTCATGTACGAGAGCGTGACCAACCCTTCGTACGCCCTCGCTTGGCTCTCGCAGGACATAGGCGAGGCCCTGAAGGCTGACTTTGATTATTACTCCATAATGGCCTACCACAGGCAGATGGGCCAGGAGCTTGAAAAGGACGGCACAGCGATAAAAGAGATGATAGCGAAGATGGTCGAGGACGCCTCCAACGCCGTCGGCGACCCGAGCAGGGTGTTGATGAAGGTCCAGACAATAGACTGGAAGACCGGAAAGCCGCTTGAGAACGACGAAGTCGTGGAGCTAATACGGGAGATAAAGGGCGTAAGGGACGTGTCATTGGCGGTAGTGCCGTACAGGGGAGGCTTCCCGTTCAGCGCGCTTTCCGGAGGCGGGCTTGCCCGCCTCGAAGATCAATAGCGGGGTCCATTGATGACGATACTGGCTGACAAGGAATCTGTATGTTCGCTCTGCAGATGCCACATAAAGGAGAACGCCCTTTTCACAGGGCTCAACGCGGCTCAGCTTGACGCCTTCAAGGAGGCGGTGGTCATAAACCACCACAAGAAGCGCGAGATAGTATTCATGGAGGGCGACGAGTGCTCCGGGCTCTACATCATCCGAACCGGCAGGGTCAAGATAGTCAGGTCGTCGTCTACCGGCAAGGAGCAGATAATAAGCATAATGAACCCCGGAGACCTGCTTGGCTTCGAGGTCTTCTATAACGGCCGCATTTACAGGCACACGGCCGTGGCCATGGAAGACTGCGAGCTCTGCTACGTCGAGCGTCACGCCTTCTTCAAGATACTCGAGAACGAGCCTGGCATAGCGAGAAAGCTCATCCTCTCTCTCGGCAGGGAGCTGAACAGCGCCTACGAGAGGATAGGCTATCTCGGCCTTCTCAACGCGAGAGAAAAGCTCGCGCACCTCCTGTATACGCTGGCTTCCCAGTACGGCGTCAAGGAGGCCGAAGGGGTAAAGCTCAACCTGACCCTCTCGAGGCTCGAGATCGCCGAGCTCCTCGGCATAACGCAGGAGACTTCCATAAGGCTCCTCAAGAGCTTCAAGGAAGAAGGCATCCTCGAGATAAAGAGGAAGGAGATAATAATCAAGTCCCTGGCCAGGTTGAAGGCCCTGGGCGAATAGGGCCGCTTGAAGCCCGGAAGACCTCTCTCATGGCATTTTCGATAAGGACAAGGCTCACCTTCTGGTATACGACGCTCCTGTTCGTAAGCCTTCTGGCTTTCGGCGCCATATTCTCGTACTCCCTTCTCAAGATCTTCATCTACCGCATGGACAACCAGATAATCTCCATAGCGGACATGATGGTCCATACCGTAATCAACCCTTCAGGAAAGCTCTTCATCCCCAGGGACTTCGACATCATGCTCGAGAGGTTCTTCGGCGTCAGGACCGCCGGGAGCTACATCCAGGTGCTTGACCCGCACGGCGGCATTCTGGCGAAGTCCTCGAACATGGAGGGCATTACCATCACTGTCCCTGCGCCTACCTACCGCGCCGCAATAGGCGGGGCCACCACCTATGAGGTCGTGAGGAAGGTGGGCAAGTACCCCATGCGCGTCGTGACCAAGCCGATAGAGCACGGCGGCAGGCTCGTTGCCATTGTCCAGGTCGGCACTTCCCTTGAGGGCATGGACGAGATTTTCAATTCCCTGCTCTACATTCTCATACCCGGGATAATCGCTTCGGTCGTCGTGGCCGGCGCGGTGGGCTGGTTTTTGGCCAGGAAGGCGTTGAAGCCCGTGATTGAGATGACGGCCACGGCGCGCAAGATAACGGCCGAGAACCTCGACGAGAGGATACGTGCGGACGTGCCGCAGGACGAGCTCGGCAGGCTCGCCGAGACCATGAACGAGATGATAGAGAGGCTCGAGCACTCCTTCAAACAGATCAGGCAGTTCACCGGGGACGCTTCCCATGAGCTCAAAACCCCGCTTACAATATTAAAGGGCGAAATTGAGATGGCCCTGAGGTCGAAGGACGACGTCAAGTACATGAAAGAGGTCCTCGCTTCGAGCATCGAAGAGATAGACCGGATGAACTACATAGTGAAGAGCCTTCTGGACCTCGCCAGGATGGACGTCGAGAAGGGCACGCTCGCCAAACACCCGGTGCGCCTCGACAAGGTCGTCTCGGAGAGGTTCGAGCACCTCAAAAAACTCGCTTTTGACAACGGGGTCCGGTTGGATATACTTGAGAGGAGTCCGGTCACTGTCCTTGGCGACGAGGTGAGGCTCTCACAGCTCGTCTATAACCTCATCGACAACGCCATAAAGTACACTCCAGAGGGAGGCCGCGTCGAGGTCAGTCTCCAGGAAAAAGCGCCAAACGCTGTTTTCAGGGTCAAGGACACAGGCGTTGGCATATCCGCTGACGACCTGCCGTTCATATTCGACAGGTTCTACCGCGTTGACAAGGCCCGCACAAGGGAAGTCGGAGGCGCGGGCCTGGGGCTCAGTATCTGCATGGAGATAGCCGAGGCTCACGGGGGCTCCATAGAGGCGCAGAGCGCCCCCGGGGCAGGCTCGACCTTCACAGCGACGCTTCCTCTTGCGCCTTCCGGCGCGGCATGAATAAACTGAAAAAATTTCGGGGGTGAAATGATGAATATAGGCATGCTTACAGGCGGCGGAGACTGCCCGGGGCTCAACGCCGTCATAAGGGCGGTGGTGAAAAGAGGGATCCAGCTCGGACACGAGTTTACTGGCATAAAAGAGGGCTGGAGAGGCCTCCTTGAAAAGAAGACGATGAAGCTCGACGCCGGGTCTGTCTCCGGGCTCATACACCTCGGCGGCACAATACTTGGCACATCGAGGACAAACCCGTTCAAGAACGAAAAGGACGCGGAGCAGGTCATAAGGAACATAAACGAATTGAAGCTCGACGCGCTTGTCTGCATCGGCGGGGATGACACCCTCGGGGTCGCCTCCAAGCTCAATGACAAGGGGATAAAGACCGTCGGCGTGCCAAAGACGATAGACAACGACCTCACCGGCACTGACTTCACCTTCGGCTTTGACACGGCAGTCGGCATCGTAACAGAATCTCTCGACAGGCTCCATTCTACAACGGAATCGCACCAGAGGGTCATGGTCGTCGAGGTCATGGGCCGTCATGCCGGCTGGATAGCCGTCTACGGCGGGCTCGCCGGAGGCGCGGACGTGATCCTCATCCCTGAGCAGCCGTTTGACATCGACGATGTCTGCAAACATATCCAGAACAGGCGCTCCGCGGGAAAGAACTTCAGCATAGTCGTCGCGGCCGAAGGCGCGACCCCGAAGGCCGCCGGCATGATAACGAAGGAAAAGGAGCTGGACGCGTTCGGCCATGTACGGCTCGGCGGCATAGGCGAGTTCCTCGCCAACGAGATCGAAAAGAGGCTCAAGTTCGAGTCTCGCTTCGTGGTGCTCGGCCATCTGCAAAGGGGAGGGACGCCGACGGCCTATGACAGGGTCCTTGCCACGAGGTTTGGCGTGAAGGCCATAGAGCTGCTCCATGAGGGCATATACGGCAGGATGGTCGCGCTCCAGGGGAACAAGATAGTCGATGTTTCGCTGCACGAGGCGACTTCAAAGCTGAAGACAGTCGACATGGAGATGTTCAGGACGGCCCAGATATTCTTCGGGTAACTGACAGAGAAATAAAGATAAAAAGGGCCGTCACTTTAACTGGTGCGGCCTTTTTTATTGCGGAGCTTTATGGAAAAGAAGTTCTTCGTTGACGCCATGCTCGGCTCTCTCGCCAGATGGATGAGGACGCTCGGCTATGACGCCCTGTACGAGGCCCATATAGACGACACCGCCTTGTTATTGAGGGCCGCGGCCGACGGCAGGATCGTGCTTACGAGGGATACCCTTTTGATGAAACGCCGCCTCGCGAGAGGCCGCGCCGTATTCATCGAGAGCGAAGATGTTGGGGCGCAGCTCAAGCAGGTCACTTCCCTGTTCCCCAATGAGGAGGAAAAGCTCCTCACGAGGTGCCTGCGCTGCAACGCTACGCTTGAGCGTATAGACAGGCAACTGGTCGAAGAGAAGGTCCCGCAGTATGTCTTTTTGACGCAAGACGAATTTTCAATGTGCCCGGCGTGCAAGAGGGTCTACTGGGGAGGAACCCACAGGGAGCGGATGATGGGAGACCTGAAAAAGCTGTTATCGTGACCGGTGTTCGTGAAGTCTTTCTGCGCTGTTTTTATTTTTTCAAGGTCACGAATCCCGGCCACGGTCTTATTGATTTATATCCCCTGATCTGTTAGTTTTTCCTTTATTCAACCCCCATCGAAGGAGGTTTTTCATGGAAGGGCACATAGTCGTCATGACGACCGTGAGCGATGACGACGCGGCAGTCGAGATAGCTGACGCTGTCATAAACGAAGGCCTGGCCGCCTGCTGTAACATAATCTCCGGCGTAAGGTCCATATACATCTGGAAGGGCGAGAGGTACGACGAGCAGGAGGTCTTGTGCATAATGAAAACCCGCTCGCGCCTCTTCGAGGAATTGAAGGCCAGGATAGTCGAGCTCCACGGCTATGAGGTCCCCGAGGTCATCGCCATCGACATCAAGGACGGACACGCCGACTACCTCAAGTGGATAGACCGCGCCACGGGCCTCAAAAAGGGCTGAAATCCCCCCATTTCCCCGGCCTTTTGAAGGCCGGGGTTTTCTTTTGACAAAACCCCCCGTATTATTTAAAATAATATGTTCTTCATGCTTCTCCATCGATCAGGACAAGGGGTATTAGTGGCAACTGACGTACAGAAAATACGCAATTTTTCCATCATAGCTCACATAGACCACGGGAAATCGACTCTTTCGGACAGGCTCCTTGAGTACACAGGGACCATCACCAAAAGAGAGATGATGGACCAGTTCCTCGACAAGATGGACCTCGAACGTGAGCGCGGCATAACCATCAAGGCGCAGACCGCGAGGCTCGTCTACAAGGCCGACGACGGGAATACCTACATTTTAAACCTCATAGATACTCCGGGCCATGTCGACTTCAGCTACGAAGTCTCGAGGTCTCTGACCGCGTGCGAGGGCGCTCTCCTCATAGTTGACGCGTCCCAGGGCGTCGAGGCCCAAACCCTCGCGCACCTGTATACGGCGGTCGACGTCGGCCTCGATATCTTCCCCGTGCTTAACAAGATAGACCTTCCTTCAGCCGACCCTGAGAGGATAAAAGAGGAGATAGAAGAGGTCTGCGGCATAGACGCTTCCGAGGCCGTCCTTACCAGCGCCAAGGCCGGCATAGGTATAAAGGACGTGCTGGAAGCGATAGTCAAGCGCATCCCCCCCCCAAAGGGCGACATCAACAAGCCGCTGAAGGCTCTTGTCTTTGACTGCTGGTACGACACCTATCAGGGCGTCGTCGTCCAGATAAGGGTCATGGACGGTGTCATAAAGAAGGGCACGCGCCTTCGCTTCATGGCCAACGGCAAGGAATTTGATGTCGACAAGGTCGGCGTTTTCACGCCGGGCCCCAAGACCATAGACGAGCTCGGCCCCGGCGAAGTCGGTTTCGTGATAGCCGGAATAAAAGAGGTTAGGGACACGAGCGTCGGAGATACCATCACCGACGCCGCAAACCCGACGGCAGAGCCTCTCCCGGGCTATAAGCCTGCCAAGTCAATGGTATTCAGCGGCCTTTATCCGGTTGATTCCTCGCAGTACGAGGATTTGAAAGAGGCTGTCCAGAAGCTAAGGCTTAACGATTCGTCGTTCACCTTCGAGCCTGAGACTTCCCTTGCTTTGGGCTTTGGCTTCAGGTGCGGCTTTTTGGGCCTCTTCCACATGGAGATAATCCAGGAGAGGCTCGAGAGGGAGTATAACCTCTCGCTCATCACAACCGCGCCGACGGTCGCTTACAGGGTCACCAAGACCGACGGAGAGGTGCTGATGGTCGAGAACCCCTCAGAGCTCCCGACCCCGCAGTACATAGAGATGATAGAAGAGCCGTTCATCAACGCGACCCTTCACATGCCCTCCGAGTACCTCGGCGCCGTTCTCGGCCTGTGCGAGGGCAAAAGGGGCATACAGAAGGAGATAAAGTTCATAAGCACCACGAGGGCCATGGTCCTCTACGAGATACCGCTCAACGAGATAGTCCTCGATTTCTACGACAAGTTGAAGACCCTTACAAAGGGCTACGCCTCGATGGACTATGAGTACCTCGACTTCAGGAGGTCCGACCTCGTCAAGCTCGACATCCTCATAAACAGCGAGGGCGTCGACGCTCTCTCGCTCATCGTGCCGAGGGAGCGGGCCTTCTCCAGAGGGAAGGAGCTCGCCGAGAAGATGAAGGAGATAATCCCCAGGCAGATGTTCGAGGTCATAATACAGGCCGCCATAGGCTCGAAGATCATAGCCAGGGAGACCATAAAGGCTCTGAGAAAGAACGTCACGGCCAAGTGCTACGGCGGAGACATCTCAAGGAAAAGAAAGCTGCTCGAGAAGCAGAAGGAAGGAAAAAAGAGGATGAAGCAGGTCGGCCGCGTGGAGTTGCCGCAGGAGGCCTTCCTTGCCGTCCTTAAGGTAAGCTGAGAATATGACGACGCTCGACAAGGGAAAAAAAGGCCATGAGAAGGTCAAGAAGAGCCACTTCAGGGAGATAGCCGAGGCGGTCATCGTCGCCCTCGTGCTCGCCCTCCTGATAAGGACCTTCTTCATACAGGCGTTCAAGATACCGTCCGGTTCGATGGAAGACACGCTCCTCATAGGCGACCACATCATAGTCAGCAAGTTCGCGTACGGATTGCAGGTGCCGCGGCCGGCGACAGTCAAGTTCATGGGCTCTGAAGTGCCGTTCCTTGAGACGAAGCTCGTCTCCGCGTGGGGGACCATCGAAAGGGGAGACGTCGCGGTCTTCCGCTTCCCGGGAGACAGGTCAAAGGACTACATCAAGAGGATAGTGGGCCTGCCCGGCGACACGGTCGAGGTCCGCGACAAGAAGATATACGTCAACAACGAGAAGTGGGAAGACCCGTTCGGGGTCAACAAGGGCGGGGTATCCGGCGAAGAGGTGGAGAAGAACGTCACTTTCGGCCCGTACACCGTGCCGGCTGGTACCGTCTTTTGCATGGGCGACAACCGCGACAGGAGTTACGACTCCAGGTACTGGGGTCCGGTGCCCATCGAGGACATAAAGGGCAAGGCCTTCATGATATACTGGTCATGGGACAGGGACAGCCGTTGGGTCAGGTTCAATCGCATCGGAGACATCATAAAGTAGCGGTTTTTTGTGTTGCGACTTTCGGCTTTTGGTGTTATAAGCAATTTTTGGTAAAAAGCGGAATATGCCTGATAAAAGCGGCTCCAACACACCGGATAAGGCCTCTTTTCCGGCCCTTGTAGCGGAGTTCATGGACTATCTGGTCGTGGAGCGCAACTTCTCGCCCCACACAAGGGCCGGCTACGAAAGCGACCTCAGGCAGTTCCATGAATTCCTGCTCGAAGACGGCAGGTGGGGATTCGAGCCTGCGCTTTTGACCGAAGCGGCCGTCACCTCTTTTGTATACAGGCTTCATGGCGGGTGCCGCAAGGTCTCTATCGCGAGGAAGCTTTCCTCGATAAGGTCTTTTTTCAGGTTTCTGATAAGAAAGGGGTTTGCCGCGACCAACCCTGCCGAGCTGGTCGCGACCCCCAAGGTAGAGAAGTATCTCCCGGCCGTCCTTACCGCTGAGGAGGCAAAAAGCCTCGTAGAGGCGCCTGCCCTTAAAATCGAGGGTAAGGCCGATAACAGGAACGCGCTCAGGGACCTCGCCATACTGGAGGTCCTTTATTCGTCGGGAATAAGGGTTTCCGAGCTCACAGGGCTCGACATGAAAGACGTCGACCTTTCCGCCGGGACGATAAAGGTCCTTGGCAAGGGCTCAAAGGAAAGGATAGCCTTTTTAGGCGACCTGGCCAAGGGCTCTCTCAGGGAGTACCTCAGGCAGCGGGGGGGCCAGGACGGGCCTGTCTTTTCTGGAAAGGGCAACGCGAGGATAACCCCGAGGACTATCCAGAGGCTCGTGAAGGCGTACACGGCAAGCTGCGGCATCTCCAAAGACCCAACCCCGCACGCTCTGAGGCATTCTTTCGCGACGCACCTTCTTGACGCGGGGGCAGACCTGAGGGTCATACAGGAGCTTTTGGGACACGCGAAGCTCTCGACCACGCAGAGGTACACGAAAGTCGGCATCCAGAAGATGATGGAAGCCTATGACAGCGCCCATCCGAGGGCCAAAAAGAGTTGAGGAGTCTCTCTTGTCAGGCATAACATTCCACGGCACCACCATAATAGCGATACGCAGGGACGGCAAGGTAGCCATAGCGGGCGACGGCCAGGTGACCCTCGGCAACACCGTCATGAAAAAAGGCGCGGTCAAGGTGCGCCGCATGCTTGACGGCAAAGTGGTCGCCGGGTTCGCGGGCTCCACAGCCGACGCCATGACCCTGTTCGACAAGTTCGAGTCAAAGCTTACCTCGACTAGGGGCAATATCACCAAGGCCGTAATAGAGCTCGCGAAAGACTGGCGCACAGACCGCATCCTGCGCAGGCTGGAGGCTCTCTTGATAGTAGCCGACAAGGAGCACACCTTCATAATATCCGGCAACGGGGATGTCATAGAGCCTGAAGAAGGCATCGCGGCAATTGGCTCAGGCGGGGCCTTTGCTCTCGCGGCGGCGAAGATGCTCATCCGTCACACCGCGCTTGACGCCAGGACCATAGCCGAAGAAGCGTTGAAGACTGCTTCCGAGATATGCATATATACCAACGACAGCATCTCCGTCGAGGAGCTTTCCTGATTAAGGGGACGATAAAGGCATGAAGAACTTTACTCCAAGGGAGATAGTCTCCGAGCTCGACAAGTACATAATCGGGCAGAAACAGGCGAAGAGGGCTGTGGCCATAGCCTTGCGCAACCGCTGGAGGCGCCAGCAGGTCCACGCCGGTCTCAAGGAAGAGATATATCCCAAGAACATAATAATGATCGGTCCAACTGGCGTAGGCAAGACCGAGATATCCAGAAGGCTCGCCAAGCTCGCGCAGGCGCCCTTTATCAAGGTCGAGGCCAGCAAGTTCACTGAGGTGGGCTATGTCGGCCGCGATGTCGAGAGCATCATAAGAGACCTGACAGAGCTGGCCGTGAAGATGGTCAAGGACGAGGAGAAGGTCAAGGTCAGGGTCAAGGCAAAGGATATGGCCGAGGAGAGGGTTTTGGACTACCTCCTTCCGCCGGTGACCTCTGCCCCTTTTCAGGCGCAGGATCAGGAACGCATAGCCAAGGAGCGCGAGCTCCAGAAGTCGACGAGGGAGAAGCTCAGGGCCCTTTTCAGGGACGGCAAGCTCGACGACAAGACCATCGAGATAGAGACCTCCGAGCAGGCAAAGATGCCGTCCATAGAGATACTCTCTTCCCAGGGCGTCGAAGAGATGGACATGAACCTGAAAGACATGTTCTCCAACATCTTCCCCAAGAAGACCCGGAAGAGAAAGGTCAGAGTGCCTGAGGCGTACGAGATACTCATTCAGGAAGAGAGCCAGCGCCTCATCGACATGGACAAGGTCCAGAGGGAAGCCGTCGATAGGGTCGAGCAGTCGGGCATAGTCTTCATAGACGAGATAGACAAAATCGCCGGCCGCCAGTCAGGGGCGAGCCCTGATGTTTCGAGGGAAGGCGTCCAGAGGGACCTCCTGCCCATTGTCGAAGGCTCGACAGTCAACACCAAGTACGGCATGGTGAAAACTGACCACATACTCTTCATAGCCTCAGGCGCGTTCCATGTGGCAAAGCCCTCTGACCTCATCCCTGAGTTCCAGGGGCGCTTTCCCATACGGGTCGAGCTCGAGCCTCTCGGCGAGGATGACTTCATCCGCATATTGACCGAGCCTGAGAACGCCCTGTTGAAGCAGTATCAGGCGCTCCTTGAGACCGAAGGCATCGATGTGAGCTATACTGATGACGGGGTAAGGGAGATAGCGTCGATCGCGACGGTCGTGAACGAGAGGATGGAGAACATCGGCGCCAGGCGCCTGCACACGGTGATGGAGAGAGTGTTCGACGAAATATCATTCGACGCCCCGGACATGATCGAAAAGAAGGTGACGATCGACAGGCAGTACGTGTCAAAGAGGCTCTCCGACATAGTAAGGGACGAGGACCTTTCGAGATACATCTTATAATCCCCTTAAAAGGCCGTGGCGGGCATGCGGGTCAAAGCCCCAACGCCACGGTATTTTTTATGGAGCTGAAATGCAGAAAAACATCGAAAAGATAAGAACTCTATTCGAGTCCCTTCCGTACATAAGGAAGTTCTACAACAAGACGATCGTCATAAAGTACGGCGGCAACGCCATGATAGACGACGAGCTCAAGAAGGACTTCGCCAGGGACATTGTGCTGATGAAGTATGTCGGCATAAACCCTGTCATAGTCCACGGCGGCGGCCCGCAAATCGGCGGGCTCCTCACGAAGCTCGGCAAGGAAACGAGGTTCGTCAAGGGCATAAGGGTCACGGACAACGAGACGATGGATGTCGTCGAGATGGTCCTTGTCGGAAAGATTAACAAGGAGATAGTCGGCCTCATAAACCACTTCGGCGGCAGGGCGGTAGGCATAGGCGGCAAGGACGGCGGTCTCATCAAGGCCAGGAGAATGAAGATAAAGGGCGAGGAGATGGGCTATGTAGGAGATGTCGAGTCCATAGACCCGTCGGTCATCCGCACCCTTGAAGAAAACAACTTCATCCCTGTAATAGCTCCTGTCGGCGGCGGGGACGACTCCGAGAGCTACAACATCAACGCGGATACGGTCGCGGGCAAGATTGCGACGGCCCTGAAGGCGGAAAAGCTCATTCTCTTGACAGATGTGGCCGGAGTTCTCGACAAGAACAAGAAGCTCATCTCGGCCCTGACCCTTTCTGAGGCGCGCGCGCTCATTACGAAGAAGGTCGCCGTCGGCGGCATGATACCCAAGCTCCAGTGCTGCATGGAGGCCGTGGCCTCAGGCGTCAACAGGGCGCACATAATCGACGGAAGGGTCGAGCACGCGATATTGCTCGAAGTCTTCACGGACGCAGGAGTTGGAACGGCGATAGGTCTAAAGAAGTAGTATGTCATTGCGAGCGTAGCGCGGCAATCTCCGGGCTGATGGAATCAACAGATCACGAGATTCTTCGGTCGCTTGCGCTCCCTCAGAATGACGGAAAACACCGCAATATAAAGAGAGGTTATTGACTTGACCAACGCTGACATAATAGGCCTCACGACAAAGCATGTAGCCAATACCTACGGCAGGTTCCCCATCGCTATCGTGCGCGGCAAGGGAACGAGGGTCTGGGACGCGGACGGAAGGGAATATCTCGATTTCACTTCCGGCCTCGCGGTCTGCAACCTGGGCCATTGCCATCCGAAGGTCGTCGCGGCGATAAAAGAGCAGGCTGAAAAGCTCATCCACATATCGAACCTCTACCACATAGAGACGCAGTCGCTCCTCGCTAAGGCCTTGACTGAGAACTCCTTCGGCGACAGGGTCTTTTTCTGCAACTCAGGCGCGGAGGCGAACGAGTCGGCTATAAAGCTCGCGAGAAAGTACTTCAGCAACAAAGGGCTCCCGCGCTATCAGGTGCTCACCATGGAGCAATCGTTCCACGGACGCACGATGGCCGCGCTTGCCGCCACAGGCCAGAAAAAATATCAGGCAGGCTTCGAGCCTCTGCTCGAAAAGTTCATACATGTGCCGTTCAACGATATAGAGGCAGCCAAAAGGACGATTAATCCCTCGACTGCCGCCGTGATGATAGAGCCTATTCAGGGCGAGGGCGGGGTCAATGTGCCTTCCGTCCAGTACATGAAGGAGCTTCGCGAAGTCTGCACAAAGGCCGGAGTTCTCCTCATGTTCGACGAGGTGCAGGTCGGCGTAGGCCGTACCGGCACCCTGTTCGCTTATGAGAACTTCGGCGTCACGCCTGACATTATGACCCTTGCCAAGGGGCTCGCCGGAGGGGTGGCCATCGGCGCGATGATAGCGACCGAAGAAGTCGCTGCGGCATTTGTCCCCGGCACTCACGCCTCTACATTCGGCGGAAACCCTATTGCCACGGCCGCGGGTCTTGCCGCTCTCAAGGCCGTACTTGAAGACGGCGTGCTGGAAAACTGCAAAAAAGTCGGCGCATACCTCGAAGGCAGGCTCAACGGCCTCAAGAGCAAGTATTCGTTCATAAAAGAGGTGAGGGGTAAAGGCCTCATCCTGGGCATGGAGCTCGAGGAAGGCATCAAGGCCGGAGAGATAGTGAAAGACTGTCTGTCCAAGGGCCTCCTTTTGAACTGCGTTGGCGACAAGGTCCTGCGTTTCATACCGGCCCTTATAGTGACTGAAAAGGAAGTCGACGAGATGCTCGCAACGCTCGTCCCGTCGCTTGAGGCAGCGGCCGGCAGGGTTTAAAGCAGAAAAACAGGCGTTAAAGAAAACGGAGAACCCGGATGACGCACCTCCTTACGATAGCAGAGCTTACGAAGCAGGAAGTTGATAAGCTCCTCGATATGGCCGCAACAGGCAAGGCCCGCCACAAGGCCGGGATACCGCACAATCCTCTGCGCGGCAAGACGCTCGGCCTTATCTTCGAGAAGTCTTCGACGAGGACACGCGTCTCTTTTGAGACGGCCATGCACCAGCTCGGCGGGCAGGCCATTTTCATAAGCCAGAGGGACTCGCAGATAGGCCGCGGAGAGCCGATCAAGGATACCGCCAGAGTCATGTCCAGGTATGTAGACGCCATAGTCATACGCACCTTCGGACACGATGTAATAGAGGAGTACGCGAAGTATTCGGCCGTCCCTGTGATAAACGGCCTTACCGACCTTCATCACCCGTGCCAGGTGCTGGCCGACGTGCTGACCATTATCGAGAAAAAAGGCGGCTACGATGGGCTCAAAGTCTGTTGGATAGGCGACGGCAACAACATGGCCAACTCTTGGATAGAGGCGGCCCAAGTCCTCGGTTTCGAGCTTGTCCTCGCGTGCCCGAAAGGCTATTATCCAGATGAAGCCATACTGAAAAAGGCCGTAGCGATAAACCCGAAGATAAGGGTTACGGAGAGCGTCGATGAAGCCGCTACAAACGCGGATGTCCTCAACACCGATGTCTGGGCGTCCATGGGACAGGAAGAAGAGGCGGTCGCGAGGAAGAAAGCCTTCGAAGGCTTCCAGATAAACTCGAGGGTCATGGGGCTCGCCAGGAAAGACGCCATCGTCATGCACTGCCTGCCCGCGCACAGGAATGAAGAGATAACCGACGAAGTCATGGAGGGGCCGCAGTCAGTGGTATGGGACGAGGCCGAGAACAGGCTCCACATACAGAAAGCTATACTCGATCGGTTGATCGTTAAGGTTTAGAATAATATTCATTATAAGGAGCTTGTGATGTCCAAAAGCGTAAAAAGAGTTGCCTTAGCCTATTCCGGGGGGCTCGATACCTCGGTCATAATGAAGTGGCTTATCGAGACCTATGGCTGCGAGGTCGTGGCCTTCTCCGCTGACATAGGCCAGGGAGACGTCGAGATAGACGCGATAAGGAAAAAGGCTCTCTCAACAGGCGCTTCGAAAGTCTACATACAGGACCTCAGGGAAGAGTTTGTCAAAGACTTCGTCTTCCCGATGCTCAGGGCTTCTTCAGTGTACGAAGGCACCTATCTTCTCGGCACATCTATCGCGAGGCCCCTTATAGCCAAGGCCCAGATGGAGATAGCGGCGAAGGAAAAGTGCGACTCCGTCTCACACGGCGCGACAGGCAAGGGCAACGATCAGGTTCGTTTTGAGCTGGCCTACTATTCGATGAACCCGCACATAAAGGTCATAGCGCCCTGGAGGATATGGGACATGAAGGGCAGGGCAGACCTCGTGGCCTATGCCAGGCGTCACGGCATCCCGGTGCCGGTCACAAAGAAGAAGCCGTACAGCTCGGACGCAAACCTCTTCCACATAAGCTTCGAGGGGGGCGTTCTCGAAGACCCCTGGGCAGAGCCGACCTCCGACATGTACACAATGAGCGTCTCTCCTGAGAAAGCCCCGAACAGGGCAACTTATATAGAGATAGGCTTTGAGAACGGCAACCCGGTGTCACTTGACGGCAAGAGGCTCTCTCCAGCCAGCCTCCTCGCCCTTTTGAACAAAGTCGGAGGGGCCAACGGAGTGGGCAGGATGGACATGGTCGAGAACCGTTATGTCGGCATGAAGTCCAGGGGCGTCTACGAGACCCCCGGCGGGACGATACTCCACGGAGCGAGAAGGGCTGTTGAGTCTTTGACAATGGACAGGGAGCTCCTCCACCTTCGCGACAGCATGTCGCAGAAGTACGCAACGCTCGTGTACAACGGCTACTGGTTTTCTCCTGAGAGGCTCGCCTTGCAGACGCTCATCGACTCTGCCACCTCCGGCGTAACGGGGGTAGCCAGAATGAAGCTCTACAAGGGCAATGCAATAGTCGCGGGAAGGAAGGCTGATCTCTCGCTCTATCATCCTGACTTCGCGACCTTTGAAGAGGACACGGTATATGACCAGAAGGACGCCGAGGGCTTTATCAAGATAAACGCACTGAGGCTCAAGATAAAGTCGATGGTAGACAGGGCCGCGAAGCCGAAGGCGTCGAAAAAGGCGGCCGCGGCTAAAAGGAGAAAGTAAGTGAAGCTCTGCAGGTTCAGCTCAGGCGGCAAGACTTCTTTCGGCGTCATCGAAGGAGAATCTGTCTTCGAGATAAAGGACGACCCTTTCGCGCCGGGTTTCTCCGGTAAGGTCACGAAGGGAGCCGGGCATAAGCTCGCTGACGTGCGCCTGCTCGCTCCTGTCCTGCCTTCGAAGATAGTCGCCATAGGGCTCAACTACAAGGCGCACGCGGCCGAGTTCGGCAAACCCCTGCCTGAAGAGCCGATGATATTCATAAAGCCCTCGACAGCGGTCATCGGCCCGGAGGACGAGATAGTCTATCCGGCGCACATGTCGCACAGGGTCGATTATGAAGGGGAGCTTGGCCTGGTCATCGGAAAGAGGGCCAAAGAGGTGCTGGCAAAGGACGCGGCTGAGTTTATCCTCGGCTATACCTGCGTCAACGATGTTACCGCCAGAGACCTCCAGGGCAAGGATATCCAGTACACGCGCGCAAAGGGCTTTGACACCTTCGCGCCAGTGGGCCCGGTGATAGATACCGCCATCGACCCGCTCGACGTTACGATACATACCTATCTCAACGGACAGATGAAGCAGAATACATCGTCTAAAGACATGATTTTTGACGTTTTTCAGCTCGTATCCTTCGTCTCCCACGTGATGACTCTTTTGCCAGGTGATATAATAACTACAGGCACTCCTTCCGGCATAGGCAAGATGAGGCCGGGGGATGTAGTCGAGGTAAGGATAGACGGCATAGGGAACCTTAGAAATAAGGTCGTCGACGGCAGGGCCTCAAGAAAGCTCTGGGAATAATTAAAATTCTCCGACATAAATGACGGAGAATTTAGATGGTAAGGAAATTTCATTTTTATTTGCCAGCCCCGGCCCGCCGCTTACGGGACAGGCCCAGGCTGTCATACCCATTCTTGAGGGTTGAACTGCGGCCTGTTTTGTTCTAATATAATTATTCTCATTCAGCTACACCAAGGAGGATTTTGATACAGATGTCAGAAGACTATATTCAGGGCTTGTTCGCCGAAAGAATTGGCGGCAGCCTCTTCGGGAAAAGCCAGAAGATCTACAAGTTCGAGAAGATAAAGAGGGCCAAGGCCGAGGCGAAGAAAAACTCGCCCATGACCGAGCTTCTTGACTTCGGCGTTGGCGAGCCCGACGAGATGGCGTTCCCCCTTGTGGTCGAGGCTTTGAAGCTCGAGTGCGCCAAGCCCGAGAACAGGGGTTACTCTGACAACGGCATTCTGGAACTCAAGGAAGCCGCGGCCAGGTATCTTGAGAAGGTCTACGGAGTCCCCGGCATAGACCCGGCCAGGGAGATAATCCACTCCATCGGCTCCAAGCCCGCGCTCGCCATGATACCGGAGGCCTTCATAAACCCCGGCGACGGCGTTCTCATGACAGTGCCCGGCTACCCCATCATGGCCACCCATACCGAGTGGAACGGCGGAAGGGTCATAAAGCTTCCTTTGAAAGAGGAGAACGGCTTTCTGCCTGACCTCGACTCTCTTACCCCAGCGGACTTGAAGGGCGTGAAGCTCCTTTACATCAACTACCCGAACAACCCGACGGGCGCTACCGCCACGCCGGAATTCTTCAGGAAAGTCGTGGAGTTCGCGAAAAAGAACAGGATAATCGTCGTGCATGACGCGGCCTACGCCGCGCTTGCCTACGACTCCAAGCCCCTGAGCTTCCTTTCCGTCGAAGGGGCAAAAGACGTCGGCATAGAGATACATTCTTTTTCAAAGGCCTACAACATGACCGGCTGGAGGCTCGCCTTTGTCGCCGGAAATGAGAAGATTGTGGCCGCCTACGGCCACGTCAAGGACAACTTCGACTCCGGGCAGTTCATAGCGATACAGAAAGCTGGTATCCACGCTCTCGAGCACCCTGAGATAACCGAGAAGATATCCGAGAAGTACAAGAGGAGACTGAAGCTCATGGTCGAGGCCTTGAGCGCTTCCGGCTTTACGGCAGTAATGCCAAGGGGCTCTTTCTACCTTTATGTGGGCGCGCCGAAGAAGGCGAACAAGACCGGAATAATTTTCAACAGCGCGGAGGATGTCTCCGAGTACCTGATAAAAGAGGCGCATATCTCCACCGTGCCCTGGGACGACGAAGGCCAGTACCTGAGGTTCTCGGCCACTTTCATGGCCAAGAACAAGGACGACGAGTACCGGGTAATAGAAGAGATGAAGAAGAGGCTCAAAGCCCTGGAGCTGCAGTTCTGAGAAGGCGCCGGGAGAAAATGACAGGACGGGCCTGGATTGCCTCGGCGTCCAGGCCCTTTGATATTTCATGATAGCGTATATCGCGATAGGCTCCAACCTCGGCGACAGGATCGCCAATGTTAAGAAGGCCGTTCTTCGGGCCGCAGACGAAGTGAAGGCGACTCTTGTTCTCCTGAGCTCCTTTTACGAGACAGAGCCCTGGGGCATGAAGGAGCAGGGCGCCTTCGTGAACGCGGTGATGGGGGTCGAGACTGAACTGACGCCTGCCGCCCTCCTTGCCCATCTTAAGTCTGTCGAGGCCGGGATGGGCCGCCAGGAGACTGAGCGTTGGGGGCCAAGGACAATAGACCTCGACATAATCTTCTATGGCGACCTTGTCGTGGGCGAAGACGGGCTCACCATACCTCATCCGTCAGCGCATGAGAGGGCCTTTGTCATGGTCCCGCTGGCCGAGATCGCCCCGGAGTTCAAACACCCCGTACTTGGCAGGACAGTTTCAGAGATAGCCGGAAGCCTCGATAAAACCGGCGTAAGAAAGATGGAGCCATAGTGAAAAGCGTCCTCATACTCATAGCTGTTTTCTTCATAGTAAGGGCCCTGAAGAACAGCCTTGAGGCGAAAAAACAGATGAAGGCGCCTTCTGCGCCGCCTCAGCCGAAAGAGCCAACAGGCCCGCCGCGCGAGAAGGCGGAGGAGATGGCCCTTGACCCTGTCTGCGGCAGCTATGTGCCCTTGAGCTCGGCCGTCAAATCGACTGACAGTGGCAAGACCGTCTATTTCTGCTCTGAGGATTGCCGGGGAAGATACGAGTCTTGAGAAGGTTGCGGTTACATTTGTTTTCAGTTGACTGAAAGAAGCTACCTTGTTATCCTGACTTATTGTTTAAAGCCTGAGAGCCGTCAGGCGAACTATCTGATTTAAAAGGTTTTTGCCCGGCAAAGTCCGGGCCTGAAAAATAAACGCAAAGGGAGGGTTCACAATGGATTGGGGGATGAAGAACCGTCTTTCGAGGATAATCCGTCCGGAGACCGGAAGGACCGTAATGCTTGCCGTTGACCACGGCTACTTTCTGGGGCCCACTTCAGGCCTTGAGGACCCGGGCAAGACGATAGAGCCGCTCGTCAAATACGCGGACTGCCTGATGCTCACGAGGGGCGTCCTCAGGAGCTCTGTCGACACAAGCGTTGACGTGCCCATCATGTTGAGGGTCTCGGGCGGCACCAGCGTGCTCGGCAACCTCGCCGACGAGGGCACGACCGTCTCAATAAGGGACGCCATAAGGATGAACGTCTCAGGGGTCGCCATGTCGATATTCGTCGGCTCCGAGCTTGAAAGGAAATCCCTCCTCGGGCTTGCCGACCTCATAAGTGAGGCTCAGGAGTACGGAATACCGGTCCTGGCCGTCACCGCCGTAGGCAAGGAGATGAACAGGGACGCGAGGTACTTGAGCCTTGCGTGCAGGATAGCGGCCGAGCTTGGCGCGCACATCGTCAAGACATACTACTGCGAAGACTTCGAGAAGGTCGTGAAGACCTGCCCCGTGCCGGTTGTCATAGCGGGCGGCAAGAAGATACCCGAGAGGGAAGCGATAGAGCTCGCGTATAACGCCGTCGTAAGGGGCGCGGCCGGAGTCGACATGGGCAGGAACATATTCCAATCCGAGCATCCGGTGCCGATGATAAAGACCGTAAGGGAGATAGTCCACAAGGACCTTGACCCGGTAAAGGCGTGGGACATGTTCAACACCCTTGCCAACGAGAAAGCTGCGGCCCGCAAGTAAATCGTTCCGGAGGGATGTTTGTGAGGGCGGCAGTCTACTACAATAACAGGGACATCCGCGTCGAGGAGAGGCCCGTGCCTTTGATCGGCGCAGGAGAACTCCTCGTCAGGATAGAGGCCAGCGGCATCTGCGGAAGCGATGTCATGGAGTGGTACAGGATAAAAAAGGCCCCGATTATTCTCGGACACGAGATATCCGGCACGATAACCGAGGTCGGCGCAGGCGTGGCCCGCTTCAAAAAGGGGATGAGGGTAACGGTCGCGCACCATGTCCCGTGCAACACCTGCAGGTACTGCCTTGAGGGCAACCACTCGGTCTGCGACATGCTCAGGACGACCAACTTCGACCCGGGCGGGTTCTGCGAGTTCGTGAGGGTCCCGGCCGTGAACGTCGACAGGGGTACTTTTCTCCTCCCTGATTCGATGAGCTTCGAGGACGCGACATTCATCGAGCCTCTGGGCTGCGTCATCCGCGCGTTCAGGATGGCCAGGTTCACCCCCGGCACAGATGTTCTCGTCATCGGAAGCGGCATGTCCGGCCTCCTCCACATAAAGCTCGCAAGAGCGCTCGGCGCGGGCAAAATTGCCGCGACCGACATAAACGACTTCAGGCTCAAGGCCGCGAAGAGCGCCGGGGCCGACGCCGTCTTCAGGGGCGACAAGGTCGATGTCCCGGTCTCTGTCAAAGAGGCGCTCGGAAGGATGCCCGGCCTCGTCATACTTTGCGCATCGAGCGACCCGGCTATCTCTCAGGCTCTGAAGAGCGTCGACAGGGGCGGAACGATTATCCTCTTCGCCCCGAAGGAGCCGGGCGGGACCTACCCGTTCCCGCTTTTCGACCTCTGGCGCGACAACATCACGATAATAAATTCATACGCCTCCCCGCCGCTCGACACCCAGATGGCCTTGGACCTCATCGCCGCTGGAAGGGTCGAGGTGAATGACATGATAACCCACAGGCTCGGCCTCGGAGAGGCGGCGGAGGGTTTTCGACTCGCGTCAGAGGCAGGGGATTCAATTAAAGTTATAATAGAGCCGCAGAGGTAATTTTTTTATCCGGAGGAGCTTTGAAGAGGATCGGCCTTGTCGTAAAAGTCAGCAACCCGGACGCCATAACGCTCGCCGACAGGATAGCGGACTGGGTGACGGCGCAAGGCGGCACCGTCTACACCGACGAGGTCTTGAGCCTCATGGTGAAGAGCGCCATATCCACAAGGCTTAAAGACCTGCCCGGCTGTATAGACATAATGATAGTCCTCGGCGGAGACGGCACCATGATACACGCGGCCAGGCTCATCAACGGCCGCAAGGTCCCGATCCTCGGCGTAAACCTCGGCTCGCTCGGCTTCCTCACCGCCATAACCGTCGCCGAGGTGTTCCCGCTCCTCGAGAAGGTACTCAGGGACGAGTGCGCGGTCGAGGAGAGGATGCTCCTCCTTGTCGAGCATACGAGGGGGGAAGAAGTCCTCTCGAGCCACAGGGTCCTGAACGACGCCGTCATAAAGGGAGATAACGCGAGGCTCGTTCGCCTGGAGACGCGCATAAACAAAGAGTATGTCAACACCTACAGGGCCGACGGCCTCATCATCGCGACCCCTACGGGCTCTACCGCTTATTCCCTGTCGGCCAACGGCCCGATACTCTACCCGACCATACATTCCATAATCGTCGCTCCCATATGCCCATTTAACCTCACGAACAGGCCGGTCGTGATACCTGACTGGATGACGGTCGACGTTACCGTGAGCCCGGATCAGCACGGCGTAGAGCTCATACTCGACGGCCAGGTGGACATGCCGCTCGAGAGCGGGGACATAATAAAGATAAAAAGGGCCGAGGAGAGCGCCTATCTCGTCAAGTACCAGGGCAAGAGTTATTTCGACATCTTGAGGGAAAGGCTGATGTGGGAAGTAAAAGTAAAGAACTGAGCCTGCACTAAAACGGAGTTTTTCAGCGACTTGACGGACACCATAAAAACGCGCCTATGCTCGTAGAACTAAGCATAAGGGACTTCGCCATAATCGACTCCCTGAGGATTGGTCTTGGCCCGGGCCTTAATATTTTCACCGGCGAGACCGGCGCGGGCAAATCCATCATAATGGACGCGCTCTCGCTCATACTCGGCGACAGGGCGACCAACGAGATAATAAGGGAAGGGGCCGACGAAGCGCTCGTCGAAGCCCTTTTCGATGTTTCCGGGAGCCGCGCCAGGGGGCTCGACACTGTCCTTGCCTCCTCCGGCATAGACCCGGCTGACGAGCTCGTCATAAAAAGGGTCGTCCAGAGGGCAGGCAGGAACAGGATATACATAAACGGAGGGCTGGCAACCCTCGTCACGCTTACCGAGGTCGGCAGGCGTCTCATAGACATATACGGCCAGAGCGAGCATCAGTCCCTGACGCGACCTGAAGAGCATGTCGAGCTCCTCGATTCGTTCGGCTCTCTCGGCGCCCTCCGCTCTCACATGGCCGAGGCGTACAGGGAGTACACGGCCGCGAGAAAGGAGCTGGATACGCTCCTTCAGGACTCAAGGAACACGGCTGATAAAAAAGATTTCCTCTCCTATCAGCTCAAGGAGCTGATGGATGCAGACTTGAAGCCCGGCGAGGAAGAGACGCTCAAACAGGAAAAGGAGCGTCTTCAGAGCGCCGGAAAGCTCGGCTCTGTCACGGCGGAGGCTGAAAGGGCCATCTACTCTGACTCAGGCTCCATTACTGAAAAGCTCGGGGCGATCTCGAAGGCTCTGAAAGAGCTCTCCGCCATAGACCCGGCCCTTTCGGATGTGGAGGCTTCGATTGCGGCGAGCATGGTCTCGCTGGAAGAAGCTGGCTCATTCCTCAGGGACTATTCGTCCTCAATAGAGGCTGACCCTGAGGCGCTGGAAGCCGCATCCGACAGGCTTGACCTTATCGGCAAGCTCAGGAAAAAGCACGGATGCGACCTTGAAGAGCTTATAGCCAGGCGCGAGAAATTAGATGCTGAATTAAAGCTTCTCGATAATGTCGAGTTCAGGGCCGGCGAGCTGGAAGCCAGGGTCAAGACGCTCAAGGCCAGGGCCGAGGCCGCGGCGCAAAGCCTTACCGACGCGAGGAAGATATCGGCGAAGGAATTAGAAACGCTCATCGAGGGCGAGCTTGCGAGCCTCGGCATGAAGGGGGTCGTCTTCGAGGCCGCCATAGACGCTGACGCGGGCCATGACGGCGGCCCGAGGCTGACTGAAAAAGGCGGCGACCGGGTGAGTTTCTTTATCGCCACGAACAAGGGCGAAGGCTTGAAGCCGCTCGCCAGGATAGCCTCTGGCGGAGAGCTCTCGAGGATAATGCTCGCCATGAAGAGCGTCATGTCTTCAGGGAGGGTCCCGACCCTCATATTCGACGAGATAGACACGGGGGTAAGCGGCTCCATAGCGCAGGTCGTTGGGGGCAAGCTCAAGGAAGTCTCGAGGACAAACCAGGTCTTGTGCATAACGCACCTCCCGCAGGTAGCGGCGTTCGCGGACTCTCACTTCGTGGTCTCTAAAAAAACGGTCAACAACAGGACAGTGACAACGGTAGCAGAGGCAACGGGGGACGAGAGGGTAGAGGAGATATCAAATATGCTCGGCGGCCTCAAGGTGACTGATACGACAAGAAAGCACGCCTCAGAGCTGATAGACGCGGCCAAAGGCATGTCAGGCAAAAAGAAAGCGCATGGCAAGAGGCCGGGCGCCACGGAGGGCAAGGGTTAGAGTTGGTAAGAAAAGCAGTTCTCGGCGACGTGCCGGCCATCTACGAGATAGTCGAGGCGTTCGCTAAAAAAGGGATAATGCTCCACAGGTCAGAGACCGACATATGCGACAGCCTTCGTGATTTTTTCGTCTATGAAAAAGAAGGCAGAATAGTCGGCACCTGCGCCCTGCATATCTGCTCGGCTGATATGGGCGAGATAAGGACTCTGGCCGTGAGGGACGCTCACACGAGGGGCGGCATAGGGACGAAGCTCGTCACAGCCTGCCTCGACGAGGCAGGCTCGCTCGGTCTCAAGAAGGTCTTCGCCCTGACCTACAAGACCGCTTTTTTCAATAAACTCAAATTCAAGGTCATCAACAAGGAGCTCCTGCCGCACAAGATATGGGGCGACTGCATAAAATGCGTCAAGTTCCCCAACTGCGACGAGAATGCTGTTATAATCACGATCGAGAAACGCCAGGGAGAAGACGCTTGAAAGACCTGCTGAACGCATCCGGCGCTGACTCCGTCATCGAGAGGCTCAAAAAAAGGCTCGAAGGCAGGGCAGATGCCTATGAGATATTCTTCTCTACCCAGAAGGGATTCGGCGCGGAGGCCAAGGAAGGCGAGGTCGACTCTCTCAAGGCCCGCTCGAGCGCCGGGGTCGGCATAAGGACGATATCAAAGGGCAGGCTCGGATTCGCCTTCTCGAGCGTCCTTGAAGGGGCGGTCCTCGATGAGATGGCCGCGAAAGCCCTTGCAGGAAGCCTTGAGGCCTCCCCGGATGAGTTCCTGAGGTTTGCCAGTCCGGGGCCTGTCCGCTCGGAAGAGGGGCTCGGCATATTCGACGGCTCGTACATGAGCGTGCCTGAAGAAGAGAAGATAAAGAGGGCGATAGAGATAGAGAAGGCCGCCAGGGGCTTTGACAAAAGGGTAAAGAGAATAAGGAAGGCCTCTTACTCCGAGTCTGTCACGGCCGACAGGGTCGTCAACTCGAACGGGGTCGACTTCAGCCACTCGGCGACTTATTTCACGGGAAGCGTCACCGCCGTCGCGGAAGATAACGGCGAATCGCAGATGGGCTGGGAGATGGGCATGGGACACACCATCGCTTCCATCGACCCTGAATGGATAGGCAAAAGCGCGGCGAAAAACGCGGTAAGGCTCCTCGGCGCGAAAGAGATAAAAACGGTCAAGTGCCCTGCCATGATAGAAAACGCGGTCGTCTGCGAGCTCCTCGAGTCGCTGGCGAGCTCGTTCCTTGGCGACAATGTCGGCAAGGGCAAATCAATGCTCATAGGCAAACAGGGTGTAAAAATAGCTTCCAGTGTGCTTAATATATTCGATGATGGTATAATGAACGGCGGCTGGGCGACCTCGGCCTATGATGCCGAGGGTACGCTGACAGGCAGGACGCCGCTTGTAGTCGAAGGCGTCTGCCAGGGTTTTCTTTATGATACATACTGGGCGGCCAGAGCGGGCAGGGCGTCGACCGGCAACGCGGCCAGGGGCGGCTACAAGTCGACTCCGGGAGTCGGACTTAACAATATCTACATAGAAAAGGGCGTGAAAAGTCTCGAGGACTTGCTCCGCGACCTCGGAGAGGGGCTCTTCATAACAGAGCTCCTTGGCGTGCACACCATAAACACCGTGAGCGGGGACTTCTCGCTCGGCGCGGCTGGTTTCTGGGTCGAGGGCGGGAGCATTGCCTACCCCGTGAGGGGCATGGCGATTGCCGGCAATCTTCTCGGGCTTTTCTCAAACGTAGGGGCCTGCGCGTCTGACTTGAGGTTCATCGGGTCGATAGGCGCGCCGAGCCTACTTGTAAACGAAATAGAGGCGAGCGGGACATGAACGAAACGAGTAACAAGGAAGACCTGAAAAAAGTAGAAGAAGGCCTTGCCAGAAACCAGCTCTTCACGGGGCTCGAGGACTTCTACTTGAAGGGCATCATCTCAAGGGGCGAGATCAGGAACTGGCCCGCAGGCACGCAGATAATAACCGAGGGCGACCCCGGGGACGCGGTCTTCTTCATAATCTCCGGCAGGGTCAAGGTGACTCTCTATGGCGAAGAGGGCCGTGAGATAGTGCTCGCCATACTTAACGAAGGCGACATGTTCGGCGAGATGTCGATAATAGACGACAAGCCCCGTTCGGCTAACGTCGAGGCGGTACAGGAACTCGTCTGTCTGGTCGTGACAAAGGGCGCTTTCCTTGACTACATGTCCCGCCACCACAAGGTCTACATGAGGTTTTTCGCCTACCTTACGGGCCGTCTCAGGGAGGCGACGAGGAAGATAGGCGGGCTCGCGCTCCTGGACGTCTGCGGAAGGATAGCGCACACCCTCCTCGGCATGGCCAAGGCCAAGGGAGCCGACAAGGACGTCGTCGAGATAGAGAGGCCTACCCATGAGCAGCTTGCCGCTATGATAGGCTCTTCAAGGGAGGTCGTAAGCAGGGCTCTGAAGAAGATGACCCAGGAGGGCTACATAAAGATAGAAAAGGACAGGATCCTCCTTTATATCTCGGAATAGGCGTCCTTCCCGCCTACTTATGCCGGTTTTTCTCAGGCCGGAGCAGGGTTTTCCTGCTCCGGCCTCTTTATTTTCAGGTTTTGAGGCCACATGCCCCATTTTTGCCCCGGTGACCGCCGTCACTGCCCTCCTGTCAGCCATGAAGTACACTGCACTCAGATTTTTCGTCCGCTGAAGAAGGGAGGTCTTGCATGCTGGATAACAGATTCCTTACCCTGTTCGTTCTGACAAACGATGCTTCCAGGACCCGGCAGCTCCGGCTCCCTTTCAGACACCTGAAGATAGCCGGGATCCTCTCAGGCATCTTCGCGCTCCTCATGGCGTTCGTCCTGGTCGATTACGCAAGGATAAAGGCCGACCACATGAAGTACGGCTCGCTGTGGTCCGATGGCTCGGAGAGCACTGCTACTCTCAAGGGCTTTGCCACGAGGATAAAAGAGCTTGAAACCCAGCTCGCTAAGCTCAACCTTTTCGACCAGAAGATAAGGATAATCTCCAACATGGAAAAGGAGCCGAGGCCCGCGGGCCTGGCAGATCATCAGATACTCGGCATGGGAGGTGACTCGGTTGTCGATGAGGAGATGTTCCTGAGGCCGGGTGCAAAGGTCGGGGAGCTGGTAAGCAAAATGAACACCGACCTCATGAACCTCGAGCACATGTCTCTCACCCAGGAAGAGAGCTTCAATGAGCTCAAGGACTACATCTCAAGGCGCTCCGTGATGCTTGCCTCAACCCCATCCATACTCCCGGCCAAGGGCTGGGTGACCTCGAACTTCGGCAGCAGGATATCCCCTTTCACCGGCATCCCGCAGCATCACACCGGTCTCGACATAGCCAATCGTACAGGCACCCCCGTTGTCGCCTCGGCCGACGGCATGGTCGTTGACTCTGGCAAGGACGCGAACCTCGGCAAATTCGTCGTAATATCGCATGGTTATGGCATAAAGACGACATACGGCCACCTTTCCGAGGCGATGGTCAGGGCGGGGCAGAAGGTCAAAAGGGGCGCTCTCATAGGCCAGATGGGCAGCACCGGCAGGTCGACTGGCCCGCACCTTCATTACGCGGTCTCGGTAAACGGCCTCAACGTCAACCCGGAAAAGTACATAGTGGATTGAAGGTCCCCCTGGTCCAGGATAAAAGAGCCCTGCCTGGCAGGGCTCTTTTTATTTGCGGGGACTTATCCGTCAGGGCGTGGCAGGGCGCGGCGCTTCAAGACGTGAAATATCTTTCAAATTTATGGAAATGTATTTACGAGTATGCTATCCTGACCGTTTACGGAACTACTAAGCCGGGCGTTCTTTTGCGTCCGCAACCCCATGAAAGGACAGCTTTTTCCATAGCGCTAAAAAATGTTCAATAATATTTTAAAGAAGGTGTTCGGCTCCAGGAACGACCGCGAGGTAAAGCGGATATTGCCGGTCGTCGAGCAGATCAACGCGCTCGAGCCGAAGATGAAGTCGATGAGCGACGATGACTTCAAGGAGATCACGAACAGGTTCAGGCAGGAGCTGGCCGGGGGCAAGACCCTCGAGGATATACTCCCCGAGGCCTTCGCGGCAGTCAGGGAAGTATCCTGGAGACGCCTTCAGATGCGCCACTTCGACGTCCAGCTCATCGGCGGCTTCGTCCTTAATGAGGGCAAGATATCGGAGATGAAGACAGGCGAGGGCAAAACGCTCGTCGCGACCCTCCCGATGTACCTCAACGCCCTTCCGGGCAAGGGTGCGCACCTCGTCACGGTCAACGACTACCTCGCCAGAAGGGACGCGCACTGGATGGGCGCGGTCTATCACGCGCTCGGTCTCACCATAAGCGTCATCCAGCACGAGGCCAGCTACATCTACGACCCTTCGTTCCATGACGGGCCGGGCAGTTTCATACATTTCCGTTCCATCACCAGGAAAGAGGCCTACAACGCCGACATAACCTACGGCACCAACAACGAGTACGGCTTCGATTACCTGCGCGACAACATGAAGTTCACGCTCGAGGAGTACGTCCAGAGGGAGCACCACTACGCCATAGTCGACGAGGTCGACTCCATACTCATCGACGAGGCCAGGACGCCGCTTATCATCTCGGGGCCGACTGACGATTCCACCGACAAGTACTACATCATCGACAGGATAATGCCCTCCCTCAAGAAAGAGGAGCACTACACCGTCGACGAGAAGGCCAGACAGGTCCTTCTGACCGAAGACGGCATGAACAAGGTCGAAGAGCTCCTCGAGATAGACAACCTCTACGACCCGGCCCACCTCGAGACGCTCCATCACGTCAACCAGGCGCTCTACGCCCATGTCCTGAAGCACAGGGACGTCGACTATGTCGTCAAGGACGGCTCTGTCATAATAGTCGACGAGTTCACCGGCAGGCTCATGCCCGGCAGGAGATGGTCGGACGGATTGCATCAGGCGGTCGAGGCCAAGGAAAAGGTCAAGATAGAGAACGAGAACCAGACCCTGGCGACGATCACGTTCCAGAACTACTTCAGGATGTACACCAAGCTCTCAGGCATGACCGGCACGGCCGACACCGAGGCTTCTGAGTTCAACTCCATATACGGCCTCGACGTGGTCATCATCCCGACGAACAGGGGCCTGTCGAGGAAGGACCATACCGACCTCGTATACAAGACCAAGAAGGAGAAGTTCAGGGCGGTCATAAAGGACATCGAGGAGTCGTACAGGCAGGGGCGTCCGGTCCTTGTCGGCACCATATCCATCGATGATTCGGAAAAGCTCGGCAAGATGCTTATCAGCCACAAGATACCCCACACGGTCCTGAACGCCAAGCAGCACGAACGTGAGGCCGAGATAGTCGCGCAGGCCGGAAGGCTTCGCGCCGTTACCATCTCGACCAACATGGCCGGAAGGGGAACCGACATACTCCTTGGAGGCAACCCCGAGCACCTCGCCGCGGAGCTTGCCGGCAAGGACGACTCGACAGACGGTTATCACGCCGCCATGGAGAAGGCCAAGGTCCTGTGCGAGGAGGAAAAGCAAAAGGTCCTAGCGCTCGGCGGCCTTTACATCCTCGGCACCGAGAGGCACGAGTCGCGCCGCATAGACAACCAGCTCCGTGGACGCGCCGGACGTCAGGGCGACCCGGGCGCTTCCAGGTTCTATCTGTCCCTTGAGGACGACCTCCTGCGCATATTCGGCTCGGAGAGGATAGCCTCGATAATGGAGAAGATAGGCCTCGAAGAGGATACCCCGATTGAGCACGGCCTTGTCTCCAGGGCCATAGAGAACGCGCAGAAGAAGGTCGAGGGTCACAACTTCGAGATTAGAAAGCACCTCATCGAGTACGACGACGTCATGAACCAGCAGAGGGAGGTCGTCTACGGCTACAGGAAGCAGATACTCGGGCAGGCAGGCCTGCGCGACATGGTCAAAGAGTTCTCGGAAGAGGTCGCGAAGGACATAGCCGCCACTCACGCCGAGGAGAAGTCCACCCCTGAGGACTGGGACTTCAAGGCCCTGAACGACTCTTGCGTCATCCAGTTCGGCGTGCCCTTCAATCCGGAAGACGCGCAGGGCGTAGCCGGGAGAGACGAGCTTGCCGAGGCCATAACGAAAAAGGCGTGGAAGTCCTACGAGGACAAGCTCGCCCTCGTAGGGAACGAATCGTTCGCGCAGTTCGAGAAGGTCATAATGCTCCATACGCTCGATACCCTCTGGAAGGACCACCTTCTTTCGATGGACCACCTGAAGGGCGGAATCGGGCTTCGCGGCTACGGCCAGAAGAACCCCCTCCAGGAGTATAAGAAAGAGGGCTTCGACATGTTCGTCGACCTGATCGCGAGGCTCAAGAGCGAAGTCTGCGAGAGGCTCTTCAAGGTTCAGATAAAGAGGGAAGAGGAATCAGGGGCTCCGGCCCCGCCTCCGGAGCCCAAGCCGCACGTCAGGCCACAGAAAGTGACCTATTCGAGGGGCGAGGAAGAACAGGAAGACGCCAAGGAGCAGCCTGTCACGCGCTTCGGCGACAAGGTAGGCAGGAACGACCCGTGCCCGTGCGGAAGCGGACTCAAGTACAAGAGATGCTGCGCTGAAAAAAGCGCGAGATGATAACGGGAGCTCAATAACAGATGGTGTCTGATAAAACGAAGCCCGGCAAGCTGCCAGGCCTGAGGGTCACTGGCTTCCGGGCCTGCGGGGTCGCCGCAGGCATAAAGAAAAACGGCAGGAAAGACCTTGCCCTGATAGTGAGCGACAAGCCCGCTCAGGTTGCAGGCCTCTTCACCACCAACAGCGTGAAAGCGGCCCCTGTGCTTCTTGACATGAAGCGCGTGAAAAAAGGCGTCGCGAGCGGCCTCATAGTCAACAGCGGCAACGCCAACGCCTGCACCGGCTCTGACGGCGCGAGGAAGGCCGAGGCCATGACCGCTCTGGCTGAAAAGGCGCTCGGCCTCAAAAAGGGCTCCATGCTCGTCTGCTCGACCGGCGTAATCGGCGTCCCGCTTCCGCTTGAGAAAGTCACTTCCGGCATACCCGCGGCAGTGAAGGCCCTGGGCTACGACGGCATCCCGTCGGCCGGGGAGGCCATGATGACGACCGACGCCTTTCAGAAGTCAGGCGAGAGAAGGGCCAGGATCGGCGGCCGCGAGGTCGTCATAGCCGGCCTTTGCAAGGGCGCCGGCATGATCTGCCCGAACATGGCGACCATGCTCGCTTTCTTCATGACCGACGCGGACATCAAGGCGCCTCTTCTTGCCGAGGCCCTGAAAAGCGCTGTCAACGCCTCTTTCAACAGCATAATAGTCGACAACGACACCTCGACCAACGACACTGTCCTCGCGTTTGCCAACGGCATGAGCGGCGCGGCAGAGATAAAGGCCGGCACAAGGGAGTTCAGGGAGTTCACCGCCCTTCTCACATCTTTGTCGGTCGAGCTCGCGCAGATGATAGTGAGGGACGGAGAAGGGGCTACCCGCCTCGTGGAAGTTGAGGTAAAGGGAGCTTCTACCAATGAGGACGCCAGGAAGGCCGGCCGCACCATAGCCGAGTCGTTCCTTTGCAAGACTGCCTTCTTCGGCGGCGACCCTAACTGGGGGCGCGTCATGGCGGCGATCGGCAGGTCAGGCATACGCATGAAGGAAGAGAAAGTCACGATAGAGTTCAACGGCGTGAAGGTCGTTGAAAAGGGGCTCGACACGGGAAAAGAGAAAGAGGCGGCGAGGGCCATGAAGCTCGACACCCTCATCGTCTCAGTCGACCTCAAGTCAGGCAAGGGCATTGACAGGGTGTGGACCTCAGACCTCACGTACGAGTACGTCAAGATTAACTCCGCCTACAGGACCTGAAAAAGGAGGCTCAATGGATTTGTTCTGGAAAGAGGCTGAAAGATGGCTCAGACAGGCCGAATATGACCTCAAGGCCGCCGAGTGGTGCGTCCAGGGCGGGTTTTTCGCCCATGCCACTTTCTGGGCTCAGCAGTCCGCAACCAAATCGCTGAGAGCTTTCCTGTTCCTGTGCAAGGAGGACGCGAGGGAGACGCGTTCCGTCGTCGACCTCCTCGACAGGGCGCTCGTCTACGAGGAAGGCTTCAAATCGTTTGTATCGTCTTCGAGACGCCTCGACATCTACTACAAGACCTCCCGTTTCCCCGACGCCCTTCCGGGCGGAGTTCCCGCCGAGGTGATATCGGACAGGGACGCGGTCGAGGCCGTCAGGCAGGCCGCCGACATACTCGAAGTCATCGAAAAGAGGAGGAAGGGCTATCTTCCAGAGAGCCTTTAACAAAGGCCGCTCAAGGAGAGCCGCCTCCGGCCGCAACACTCAGGTTGATCAGCCGGCCGCGGCCGGGTTGTCTGATTGATGCCAGAGACGATCATCCTTTCAATACTGCCTTTTGTCTTCGGGGCCGTTGTCGGAAGCTTCCTGAATGTCTGCATATACAGGATACCGCTCGGCCTGTCTGTAGTAAGCCCTCCGTCGAGCTGTCCCAATTGCTCGGCCCGCATTCCGTTCTATCTCAACGTCCCTGTCCTGAGCTACATAGTCCTCAGGGGCAGGTGCCATTCATGCAAGGCCCCTTTTTCAGCGAGGTACCCGCTTGTCGAGGCGGCGGCCGGCCTCATGGCGGTCTTTACCTTTCTGAAGTTCGGCCCCACTGTCGACACTCTCATATACTTCGCCTTCATATGCGCCCTCATAGTCATAACCTTCATAGACCTTGACCTCCAGATAATCCCGGATGTGATCAGCCTTCCTGGCATAGTCCTGGGCTTTGCCGCTTCGTTCGCGCTCTCGGGGCTGACCGTGCAGGACTCTCTCATCGGGATCGCTGCCGGAGGCGGCCTTCTTTATCTGGTAGCGACAGGCTACCAGCTTGCCACCGGCCAGGACGGCATGGGAGGAGGCGACATAAAGCTCCTTGCCATGATAGGGGCGTTCCTCGGCTGGAAGGGGGTCCTCCTCACGGTGCTCCTTAGCTCGTTCGCCGGGGCTATTACCGGCGTGGTACTCATCTACGTGTTCGGCAAGGGCACGAAGCACGCCATACCTTTCGGCCCGTTCCTCGCGCTCGGCGCGCTCATCCATCTCTTCTTCGGCGAAAGCATGATCGGCTGGTACATAACGCGGGCGTCAGGGTACTGATATGAAGCGCAAAGGGCAGGGCATAAGGTTCCAGCTTATCGCCGGGATAGTCATCATGACCATCGCCGGGATAGGTCTCGTCGGCTTCATGAGCATCAAGATAGTCGAGAGGAGCGCCCTCCTGTGGAAGATAAGCCAGGCCGAGGACACGGTCGGCTTCGTGAGAGCCTCCTTCAACCCGGCAGCCGGCGGCGGGCAGGCCTGGGGTGTCCGCTTCGCCGAGGCGATAGCGAAAGAGGCAGGGATATCGGACTTCAGGCTCTCCGCCCCTGACGGCAGTCCGCTTGTTGCGGCCGGCAGGATGCCCTCAGGCATGGGCGAGCTCATATACGACGCAGGCGGGATGGAAGCCTACATGTACGGCGGCGGCTTCATGACCGGCATAGGGGATTTCATGCGGGTTTCCGCTTCAGTCCCTGGCGCTGGCCGGGTGGAGTTCGTCCTGGGCCTCGATGAAGTGAACGAGGACATGGGCTCAGTAAGGAAGTTTCTCGCCCTGTACGCAATCATCGACTCCATCGTCATAATCGCCTTCGGCGTCTACTTCCTTTCCCGCTCGATACTCCAGCCGTTAAAGAAGCTCGAGGAATCGGCGAAGAGCATAGCCGGGGGCAAGCTCTTCGACAGGGCTGACGTGGCCGTCGACAACGAGGTCGGAAGCCTCGCGACGTCTTTCAACAGCATGGCCGAAAGGCTGGAAGACGAGATAAAGAGCCTCGAGAGGGTGAACCTCGAGCTTACCACCATGCAAGAAGAGCTTCTTCGGAGCTCGACCCTCGCCGCTGTCGGCAGGCTCGCCGCGGGCATAGCGCACGAAATTGGCAACCCGCTCGGGGCCCTGAACGGCTACATGGAGATACTCTCGAAGGGCTCTCTCGATCCGGCAGAGTTCAAGGATATCATAGCGCGCGCCGGGCGCGAGACCGACCGGATAGATTCCATTGTAAGGGACTTTTTAGAGGTGGCGCGGCCCGCAAGGAAGGCGGCTTCTCCAGTCGACCTGAACGCCCTTCTGGCCGAGACAATAGACGCCCTCTCGGTGCGCGGCGACTTCAGCGGGGTCGACGTATCCGTCCTTTCCGGCGAGGTGCCTCAGGTGATGGCTGACGAGGGCAAGCTGAGGCAGGTCTTCTCGAACCTCCTCATCAACGCCGCTCAGGCCATGGAAGGCATGGAAAAAAAAGCGATAACGGTCTCGACGCACTTTGAGACGAGGCCCGCGCAGTTGAAGTTCGGCAGAAGAAAGAGCGACCAGCCGATGGAGATGAAGCACGGCGAAAGAGGATACGCGCTCGTGAGGATAAAAGATACGGGCGCCGGAGTCGCGCCGCTTGACGCGGCAAGGATATTCGACCCGTTCTTCACCACCAAGGAAGTCGGCAAGGGCACGGGGCTCGGCCTCTTTGTCTCGCAGTCGATAATAAAGGCCTGCGGCGGGGAGATAACCTTCAGGAGCGTTGAAGGCGGGGCCGAGTTCACGGTCGCGCTCCCGACAGGAGAAGAGAGAGCTTGAGGATACTCATAATAGACGACGAAGAGTCGATGCGCCACATGCTCTCGGTGATGCTCAAAAGCGAGGGCTACGAGACCGTCTCGTTCGACGACGCGAGGCGCGCCCTCTCGTCCCTCGACGCCGAGGACCCTGACTTCATACTCTGCGACATAAGGATGCCGGGTATGGACGGCATGGGCTTTCTCAAGGCGCTCAGGGAGCGCCTTGAGCAAAGGACCGTCATAATGATGAGCGCCTACGGCACCGTCGACAACGCCATAGAGTGCATGAAGCTCGGCGCGTACGACTACGTCTCAAAGCCGTTCAAGACCGCCGAGATAGTCCTTACCCTGAAGAAGGCCGAGGAAAGGGAGAGGCTTAGGAGAGAGAACCTCAGATTGAGGGACGAGGTCGAAAAAGACTACGACATCTCGAACATACACACAACAGACCCAGGGATGCTCGGAGTGCTCGAGATGGTGAGAAAGGTCGCCGGTTACTCGACCTCTATCCTCATAACAGGCGAGAGCGGGACCGGCAAGGAGCTCATCGCCAGGGCCATACACTCGAGCGGCGAGAGGGCTGGCAGGCCCTTTGTCGTCGTCAACTGCGGGGCAATACCGGCGGCTCTCCTTGAAAGCGAGCTCTTCGGCCATGTGAAAGGGGCCTTCACAGACGCGCACAGGAACAAGAACGGCCTCTTCCAGGAGGCTGACGGCGGGACTCTCTTCCTCGACGAGATCGGAGAACTGCCCCTCGAACTGCAGGTAAAGCTCCTGCGCGTCCTTCAGGAAGGCGAGTTGAGGAGAGTGGGGGACACCAGGGCCGTGAAAGTCGACGTCAGGGTAGTCGCCGCGACCCTGCGCGACCTCAAAGAAGAGATAAAAAAGGGCTCGTTCCGGGACGACCTCTATTACAGGCTCAATGTCATAGAGTTGAAGCTACCTCCTTTGCGCTCAAGGCCCGGCGACATACCTGAGCTGGCCTCTCACTTCGTCGAGAAGTACGGACGGCGTTTCGGAAAATCCGTGAAGGCCGTCTCGAAAGAGGCGATGGAGGCCCTTGTTTCATACTCCTGGCCCGGCAACGTGAGGGAGCTTGAGAACGTCATCGAACGGGCGATGATACTCGAGGAGACCTCCACCATAAGGGATGTCTCTTTGCCCATCACCCTCTCCGGCGTCCATGAGCCCTTCCAGGGGCTCTCCATAAAAAGGGCCGAGGAGGAGCTAGAAAAGGAGCTCATCGCGAGGGCTCTCGAGAAGACCGGCAACAACAGGACAAAGGCCGCCCAGCTCCTTGAGATAAGCCACAGGGCGCTCCTGTACAAGATAAAAAGTTACGGACTATGAAATAAATGCGTAGTTTTCTGACACCCTCCATTTTCCAATCCTAAATAATTCAACAACTTAGCTTCTGGCACAGTAATTGCGACAACATTATCCCATAGGTGTTCGCATGAGAGGGCGCGCCTTGCGGAAAACAGCAGGAATTTGCCGGAAAGCGGCCTTTGGCCTCTGTTGTGACTCCGGTCATTTAGTTTGAAAACAGGCGGGACTAAATTAAAACAATGTCAAACATGATGAAAAACCAGAAAGGTTTCACGCTCCTCGAGCTCCTCATCGCGATGACGATACTGACCATCGGGCTCCTGGGGCTCGCGAGCATGATGTCTTCGGGCATCGGCTCTGACAGGTTCGCGCACATGGTCGCGGTCGAGGGTTCGATAGGCTCCCTTGTCATGGAGGAGCTGACGTCCCGCGACGGAGACGACTCGGTCTTTGCCTCGACCGTCGCCGGAGCAACCTACGACCTTGACCCGGCAAGCGCCGCGACTACCCGGCTGGTGAACGGCAGGACCTATGCGGCCACCTACTCGGTTACCCCCAACACACCGGTCACCGGGGTCGCCACCGTGTCGGTAAGCATTACGAGCGGCGGCAGGACGGTAACGCTCAACGCATTCAAGTCGACCATCTGAGGATTGATATGAACGCCACGCGCGATAAAGGTTTCACCATAATAGAGCTTGTGATAGCGATGGCCATCCTCGGCGTGCTTACGGCGGGCATCTTCACGCTCTACAACAGCCAGCACAGGGTAACGCACATCGAGGCCGACGTCGTCGACGTGCAGCAGAACCTCAGGATGTCGCTCGAGAGCGTCTCAAAGGACATACGCATGGCCGGTTTCGCGCTTACCAACGGCGCCAACCCGGTAGCCGCGGCCGGAAACAACACGGGGCTCGGAAGCTCTGACACCATGACGATCAACGCGGCCGGGACTTTCGCCGTGGCGACCAGGCTCGACGCCGACCTGAGCGCCGCCGTCACTTCAGGCACCCCCCTGACGTTCACGGTGCTTGCGGGCGACGTGAGCCTGTTTACCGCCGGTGACGCCATACGGATAATACACACCGGTGACAAGAGCGAGCCAGCCGCGACGGTCTTCACTGTCAACTCGGTGAACGCCGCGGGCCCGACCATAACCGCGACCCCTGCGGCCAACGCCGGAGCGGTCGAGTTCAAGAGGGGCTTTCTCGTCGTCAAGACCGGGGACTCAGCCCCGGACACTTTCCCCAACACGGTCCAGTACTGTCTCGGGCCTGACGCCTCGTGCGCCTCAGCGGTCGCGTGTCCGGCCGGGAGTTGCCTGATGAGGATAGTCAACGGGAGCGCTAGCGCTAATTCGATCGTCGCGACCAACATCCAGAACATGCAATTGAGCTACGTGCTCGACGACGGCACGACGACGGCCGCGCCTGCGGACCTGTCGGCCGTGAGGGACATCCTTGTGACTGTCAGCGGCCAGACAGCCGCGACCGCCGGGCTCTCAGGGGCGGCCAAGACAAGGGAGATGACGGTTTCAGCCAAGATACGCAACAGGTAAGGGTGACAGGGTATGAAAAGAGCCAATATAATACGCGATGAAAAGGGCATGGCCCTCGTTCTGGCGCTAATAGTCCTTCTTCTCATGAGCATACTCGGGACCATGATGTTCGCCAACTCGTCGTCAGAGTCGCAGGCGTCAAGGAACTACCGCGTGAAGCAGGACGCTTTCTACGCCGCCGAGCGCGCCATAGAGTACGCGAGGAGCGACGTCAACATCTACTCGGTAATAGGCTCGGGGTCGGTGAACATACCGCTCACCAGTATAAGCCTGCAGTCAGGTACGTCTGACGCGAGCGGAACTGTGGCGTACCTCTCGAGCGGCAACCCGCCCAGGGGCTCAGGCATGGACGCGACCGAATTCCAGGCGAACTATTTCGCCATAGCAGCGACCGGCACCGGTCCGGTGAACTCAAGGACGGAGGTAGAGACAAATGTCGCGAGAATCATCCCCAAGAACTAAGGTGAACTCTCTTGCAGTCGGCCTGCTGGCCGCGCTCTGCGCTCTCTCGGTTTCTTCCCGCGACGCGGCGGCCCTTGACCAGTACCCGGGCGACACTGTCATCTACGGCGTCTCTACCGGCACCATACAGCCCAACGTGCTCGTCATCCTCGACAACTCGGGCTCCATGGACGGTGAGATCATAGTCGGCGGCCCGTACACCCCTTCGACCACCTACACCGTTACGAACGGCTGCTCAGGCGCGGCGTGCTCGCCGAACGCGGTCTACAAGTGGAAGAGCGGTGAGAACGCGTGGGTCAGCTACATTGCCGACAAATCCACGGTGACCTGCGCGAAGGCCAGCAACGGACTCAATACCTCGGGCACTTACAACGGCAAGCTCAACACAGGTGGGGCCTGCTCAGGGAAATCCGGCAGCTTCGCCCTCGGCAACTACATAAACTGGGTCGGGCTCGGAGGCGGCTCCCGCTCGAAGATGGAAGTGGCCAAGGAGGTCCTTAGCGACCTCATAACCAGCACCTCGGGCGTGAGGTTCGGCCTCATGATATTCAACTCGACCGAGGGCGGCCATATAGCAGGCGTGGGTGACTCATACGGTTATCTCAACTATGACGCCTACATCCAGGACATGGATACGGTATTTTCCGGCACGGTCACAAACAGGGACGCGTATGTGAATACGGTAAACAACATAACGCCGGGCACATGGACGCCCCTTGCCGAGACGCTCTTCGAGGCGATGAGGTACTACAAGGGCGCTCAGACCTCCTTCAACGGCTCATACACTTACACGACCCCTATACAGTACGCCTGCCAGAAGAACTATGTCATCCTCATCACGGACGGCATGTCGACCCAGGACAGGAACTCCGTGCTGACTTCCATCTGCTCCAGCGGCGACTGCGACGCTGACGGCTTCGAGCCTGCCGGCGACCCTGACAAGGTTTACAGCTCCGACGGCTCGGACTACCTCGACGACGTCGCCAAGTATATTTATGACACCGACATCCTCACCGACGGCGTAGATGAGAAGACGATAGGCAAGCAGAACGTCATAACCTACACCATCGGCTTCGGACTGTCCGGAGTCGACTACGCCGAGGCCCTTTTGCAGGAGACCGCAACAAACGGCGGCGGCGTCTATTATTCGGCGGCGTCTACCGGAGGCCTGAGCGAATCGCTCCGCCAGATAATCTCTTCCATAGTCGAAGACGACACCTCTTTCGTGGCCCCGGTGCTCCCTGTGAGCCCTGAGAACCGCACCTATACAGGCGACAGGCTCTACATGGGCTTCTTCAAGCCCAAGAGCAACGCCTTCTGGAGCGGCAACCTCAAGAAGTACGGCCTTGACGTCAACGGCAACATCCTCGACAAGAACGCCAACGCCGCGACCAACGCGGACGGCAGCATAAAGGACAACGCGATCTCCTACTGGGGCACTGTCTCCGACGGCAGCGACGTAGAGGCCGGAGGCGCAGGAGCGCTCCTTCTGACGAGGTCTACCGCGAGGAACATATACACCTACACCGGTTCGAGCCTGTCCCTCACGAACTCCACCAACGCCTTCACGACGGCCAACGGCGCCATAACGGCGGCTTCCCTCGGCGTCGCTGACAGCACGGAGAAGGACAAGCTCATAAACTATGTCCACGGCCTGGATGCCTACGACGAGGACGGCAACGGCCTGACGACCGAGAAAAGGGACTGGATTCTGGGAGATATCCTCCATTCCAAGCCGACGGTGGTGAACTATTCGACCTTTACAATGGCCGACGAGGATGACTGCGCCGTCAACAAGTCGATAGTCTATGTCGGCAGCAACGACGGCATGTTCCACGCCTTCAAGGACTGCGACGGCTCCGAGCTCTGGGCGTTCGTGCCGCAGGACCTGCTCCCCAACCTCCAGCACAGCCACGGCACGACCCACAGCTACTACGTCGACTCGTCGCCTTCGACCTACGTCTATGACGCGGACCACGACGGCAACATAGAGACTGCCGACGGCGACAAGGTCATTTTGATGTTCGGCGAAAGAAGGGGCGGCGGCTTCTATTACGCCCTCGACGTCACCGACCCGACGGCCCCGCAGTACCTCTGGAGGATTTCCGCTACTGAGAGCCCCTTTTCGGACGACTACTCGGAGCTGGCAGAGACCTGGTCAGAGCCGGTAATAGCCAAGGTGTATGTCGACTCCGGCGGCACTAACGTCGTAAAGGTCGCGGCCTTCATCGGCGCGGGCTATGACAACGTAGCCGAGGACGCGGAGCCTGCCGCTACCGCGACAAAGGGAAGGGGCGTCTACGCGGTCGAGATAGCGACCCTTTCGAGCGGCGTGCCGGTCTTCACCACGAGCGGCCACAAAATCTGGGGACACACCATAGCTGACAGTGGTACGATGACGAGGTCTTTCGCCTCCCAGATAGCGCTGCTCGACGTGAACGGCAATGGTTACGCCGACAGGCTCTACGCCGGCGACACGGGCGCAGGGCTCTGGAGGTTCGACATAGGCAGCAATCTCACCTCGTCCTGGACCGTCAGGAAGATATTCCAGTCAAACCCCGGGGCCGATTCCTCGACCGGCAGGAAGGTGTTCTACAAGCCGGCTGTAACCCTCGAAGTCGGCTATGAGCTGGTATTCTTCGGCACCGGCGACAGGGCCCACCCTGTTTCCGCGACCGAGGTCAACAGGCTCTACGCGGTCAAGGACGCCGGGCAGACGACTACCAAGACGGAGGCCAACCTCTCTGACGCGACCAGCACCTCTACCGTCAACATAGCGTCGACTTACGGCTGGTACGCCAAGCTCAACACCAACACCGAGGAGAAGGTGCTCGCGCAGGCCGCGGTCTTCGGCGGAGTCGCCTACTACACGACATACACGCCGGTCGTCTCGGCGAGCATGTGCTCGACCGGAGGCGGCACCTCGAGGCTCTACGCCATGGAGTACCTGACCGCCGGGCCGGCCTACAACTACAACTCGTCGAACGACACGGACGGCACTGTCGTCAAGGACTCGACCGACCGCTCGACCATCATAGGCTCTGGCATAGCCTCCGGCATAGTGACGGTCGTCAGCCCCAGGGGTTTCACTGCCCTTGTCGGCTCTGGCGGCGCCATAGTGAAGCCGGACGTCAAGCAGAGCGGATCGAGCATACCAACTTACTGGAGGGAGGTGCGCTGATATGAATAGATCGAAGTTTATGGCAGTTGCCCTTTTGATTCTGTTGCTTGGCGCTCACTCAGCCTGGGGCGTCGAGGTGGAAGACGACAGGGAGTACAAATTCATGCAGGGCGTGATCAACGCCAGGACCCCGTCCTCTGTGATACTCAACGAGACCGTGAAGGTCAACCTGACCGCTGAGACGAGGTTCTTCGACTCAAAAGGCAGGAAGTCCGCTTCAAGGGAGATCTCGCGGTACAAGTGGCTGTACGTCGAGGGCGTCAAGGAAAGCGACGGCAGCATTACTGCCGTTGATGTCTACTACCTGCCCGGCAGGATAAGCAAAAAGGAAAGGCCCAGATACGGGTTCATGCAGCTGCCATGAGAAAAAAAACAGGTACTCTTATAATCCTGCCGCTGATCGCGGCGGCGGCTCTCGCGGCCCAGTCGTGCTCAAAGGACGAGCCCGAGAAGGCCTCAGGGAAGGCCTCAGGGCCTGAAGCGGGAGAGCAGGCCCGCTCATATGGGGGAGTTACGCTCATGCCGGAAGAGCCCAGGGCAGGGGCCATGCTGAGGGCTCTGGTCACCGGTGATGGTGAATTGCGCTGGGAGCGCAACGGAGAGCCGCTCATGGCTTCCGGCGAGACGCTTCCGACAGCCGGGTTCAAAAAAGGCGACGTCATAAGGGTTATCGTCGGCCCCCCTGGAGCTGAGAAGACGGCTGAGGCCGTGCTCGTGAACGCTCCTCCTGTCATAAGGTCCGTGAGGCTCTCGCCAAGGCCGTTCCACAAAGGCGATGACATAACAGCCGAGGCGCAGGGCTTTGACCCGGATGGAGACGCCGTAAGCTATAAGTACGAATGGACTGTCAACGGCGAGAGCGTCTACGGCGCCGAAGAACAGATGCTCCCTTCCGGCAGCTTTGCCAGGGGCGACGAGGTCGCCGTAAGCGTGACAGCGCGGGACAGTGAATCAGCGGGCGAGGTCTTCAAGGCGTCTTTCGGCAGGGCCTCTAACGCGCCGCCGAAGTTCACATCCTCCCCTCCGGTCGATTTCACCGGCAGGTTCATCTACAAGCCGGTCGTGGCTGACCTTGACGGCGACACCATAACGCTCTCCCTTGAAAAAGGCCCGGAGGGCATGAAGATCGAGAACGGCGCAGTGGATTGGCGCGCAGGCGGCGAGCAAAAGGGGGCCTTCGAGGTGACGATAGCGGCTGACGACGGCAACGGCGGCGCGGTATTGCAGACCTTCGAGCTCAGGGTGGGGCAGTGATGAAGAACCAGAGAGGGTTCTCCCTCGCGGAAACGCTCATGGTCCTGGCTATCATGGCGATATTAAGCGCGATAGCCCTGCCTTCCCTTGTCACGTGGCGCAGTTCCGCGAAGTATAAAGAAGCGGCCTGGGGAGTTGCCTCGGGGTTGCGTCTCGGCAAGCAGCTGGCCCTTTCGACCAACCGCGAGCACAGGATGGAGCTTGACCTGGACGGCAGGAGGTACAGGATAACTCGCGGCAATCTGCCCTCAGGGTCCACTGCCTGGACCTCGGTCAGCGCCTGGACCACTATCCCGTCCGAAGTTAACTGGTCATCAGGCGCGGCCTGCAACGGCACCGCCGATTTTGATGTCATCTTCAGGCCGAACGGCACAGCTGAAACAGAGGTGCTGTGCGTCAAGAACTCTTCGAACGCTGTCCAGTACACGGTAAGCGTAAACGCGACGAGCGGAAGGGCAGTCATTGACTGAAGGCTCCTCAGCGGCTCTTCATCGGCCGCCTGATCCCTTGATTTTCTCCTAAATAAAACTGAGCGGACGGCCGATAAGTCCATAGAAGGGTCTGAAGAGGCGGTTTTTTTATCTATCTGTTATATGTAATTATAGGTAAATTAAAAGAATTGGATTGACATTTATGCCGCTTTGGAATAGATTTCACCTAAAAGTGGCATATCTCCGCCAAACTTAGGACACATTGTTGAAATTAAAATCCTTTTCAGGAAGTTTGTGACTTAGGTGCTTGTGCCATGTCCAGAAATAATCTAAAAAAGATACGTGAAGGAATGCTCCTCAGTAAGTCCGAGCTGGCAAGGCAGGCAAGTGTTTCGCCTCTTACCATCGACAGGATCGAAAAAGGGTATCCTTGCAGGATGGAGACCAAGCGCAAGATAATCCAGGCGCTTGGTTTCAAGGTCGCCGAAAAGGGCAAGATCTTTCTGGATTGACGGGGGTGTAATGAGTTTATCATTCTTGAGGAAGCGCGAGGCCGTAGCGTTCGACATCGGCTCCAATTCCATAAAGCTCGTGCAGATGAACCAGACCAAGAAGGGCTGGGAGCTCATGAAGATGGGCATGGCTGAACTGCCCCCTGAGGCGATAGTGGACGGCTCCATCATCGACTCCATGACGGTCACCAACACTCTGCGCGACCTTGTAAAGGAACACGGCGTGAAGGTCAAGGACGCCGTCTCCTCTCTCACGGGACATTCGGTCATCATCAAGAAGGTCAGCTTCCCGGCGATGACGGAAGACGAGCTTGCCGACTCCATTCAGTGGGAGGCCGAGCAGTACATCCCGTTCCCGATATCAGACGTCAACATCGACTTCCAGATACTCGGCGCCGACACCGACGGCAGGGGCCAGATGGACGTCATGCTGGTCGCCGTCAAAAAGGACGTCATCAACGACTACACCAACGTCATCAAGGAGGCCGGTCTCAACCCGGTCGTCATCGATGTCGATTCCTTCGCCCTCGAGAACATGATGGAGATAAACTACCCGGTGACCCCAGGCGAGAACATCGCCATGGTCAATATCGGCGCGTCCATCACCAGCATAAGCGTCGTAATGGGCGGGCTCACCATCTTCACCAGGTCCATACCCATGGGCGGCAACCAGTTCACCGAAGAGCTTCAGAGGCAGCTCAACGTCAGTTTCAAGGACGCCGAGGACATGAAGCTCCACAGGAAGGAAAGCGACTCCGACGCCGAGCAGCTCGCCTCCTCCATAGACTCCGTCTCGACGAACCTGACCTTCGAGGTGAAAAGGTCCCTTGACTTCTTCCTCGGCGGGGCGCAGGGTTCCTACGTAAGCAAGATATACCTCTCCGGCGGCGGCTCGAAAGTCACGGGCCTCCAGAACCTGATGCAGGAGAAGACCTCCATACCGGTCGAGCTCGCCAACCCGTTCAAGGGGATCGATGCAAGCTCCAGGCACTTCGACAAGGACAGGCTCAAGGAAGCCGCTCCCTTCTTCGGAGTGGCGGTGGGCCTGGCGACAAGGAGGTTCGCCGACAGATGATCCGGATAAACCTTCTGCCCGTAAGGGCCGCTAAAAAGAAAGAGTCGATAAGGTTCCAGCTCACGGTCGCCGCGCTCGTGACCTTCCTCGTCTTCGCCGTGTCGATGGCCGCCTACCTGGTCGTGTGGAGCGAGGCTGGCGACGTGAAGGCACAGATAACCGCCGGCCAGCAGGAGCTCGAGGAGCTGAAGAAAAAAATCGGCGAGCTCTCCAAGATAAAGGAACAAAAGAGGATAGTCGAGGAGAAGCTCAGGATAATAAACCAGCTCGAGGCCAACAAGACCGGCCCGGTGAAGCTCTTCCAGAGGGTCTCGGCCGCGATGCCTGAGAAGGCCTGGATCAAGTCGCTCAGGGAAGACGGCATCGTCATCGTGCTTGAGGGCTACGCCGCCGACGACGAGATAGTGGCCGACGCCATGAGGGGCCTTGAAAGGAACGGGCTTGGCACGGTCGAACTGGACATAGCCCAGCGCGTTGTCGAGAAGGAGACAGGCGTCGAGGTGGTGAGCTTCATCATAAAGATAGAGCGGCAGGCTCCTCCCAAGCCTGAGGAGAAGAAATAATGGCGCTGACACTCAAGCTGAACTTCGATTCCGTATTGAAGCTCCCGCTCGCGAAGAGGGTGCTGATACTCCTGGCCATAAACGTAGCCGTCGCCGGGCTCGTATACTGGTTCCTCACCGGCCCGAAGTACGACCAGGTCAAGGCCCTTAAGGTAGAGCTCCAGGAGCTCAGCGTCAAGCTGGCCGAGAACAGGCAGATAGCGGCCGACATACCGAGATACATCCGCGAAAAAGAAGAGATGGAAGCGAAGCTGGCTGCCGCCGTCGCCCAGCTCCCCAACGCCAAGGAGATCCCCGACCTCATCGACGGCATCAGCAGCTCGGCCGAGAGGTCAGGCCTCAAGATACTGATATTCAGGCCAGGCTCCGAGGTCCCGAAGGGCTTTTACGCCGAGGTTCCGGTAAGGATGACCGTCGAGGGCAGGTACGAGTCTCTCTACGAGTTCAGCCAGAAGATAGGCGCGCTGCCGAGGATAGTGAACCTCGGCGGAATGGACATAAAATCGCTGGGGCACAGGAACCGCGTCCCGCTGCTGAAGGCCGACTTTACTGCCACGACCTTCAGGTTCATACCCCAGGCGGAAGAACAGAGGAAGAAGAAATGACCAGGATCCTCACCGCAATCATAGCTTTTGCGCTGCTCATCTCATGCAACAAGGCCGAGGAGCCGGCCCAGCCGCCGGTTAAAAAGGCGGCCAAGGCGGCCCAGCAGGCGCCCGCCGGCACGATAGACATGAACGCTGGCACCGCCGGGAGCATTGAAGACGCCAGGCGCAGGAACCCCTTCCAGAGCCACATCGTTCTCATGAAGGGGGCACCGGCCGGGTCCAAGAAGGTAAAGGGGCCGCTCGAGTGCTGCGAGATAAGCACCTTCAAGATTCTGGCCGCCGTCGTCGGCGTCAATGACAGCGAAGGGTTCGCGCTCGTACAGGCCCCTGACGCCAAGAGGTACGTCGTAAGGCGCGGGGACGTGATGGGCGTCAACGAAGGCAAGGTCATAACGATAAACGCGAAGGGAATCGTGGTTCGCGAGCACCTGAAGGACGAGGACGGCAAGATAAAGTCCACAGAGGACATCGAGCTGAAACTGTTGGAAAGAAAGTTCTGATAACCCTGATTCCATCGTTCCGGTTTTCCGGCGAGCATGAACGGAGGTCTTAAAATGAGTTTGAGAGAAGTTCGGTTGAGGCAGGCCCTCTTCGCGATGGTACTCGGAGGCAGCCTTGCGGTAACGGGTTGCGCGTCTACCGGCACGATGGGAACGGGTGAGGCGGAAAAGACACAGGCACAGGCAGCGGATGAGGCGGCGTCGGTAAACGTGGCCGAGGCCGTGGCCCAGAGGGTAGCCGTCGAGTACGTGAACGTCGTCGGAGACGGCGACAGGGTGCTCATCGGCACGACAGGGCAGGTAAGGTACACGGTCTTCAAGCTCTCCGACCCTTCCAGGCTGATAATTGACATGCCGGGGGTCGACCTCTCCAGGGTCAGCTCTCCCATGTCGGTCGGGAACGACTATCTCGGCGACATAACCGCCGTGACCTACGGCGACGACAAGGACATAGGCAGGATAATAATCGCGCTCAACGACAACGTCGACCACGAAGTCAAGACCGGCGACAACAGCATACTCGTGAGCCTCGTGAAGACCGCTCCCCAGCCGACAGGCTCGGTGGTCTCGGCTTCGGTCGAGACTGTCGCACAGGAGCCGGTTGTAGAAGCCGTCCCTGAAAAGCCGGTAGAGGTGGCAAGCTCTGCGATAGACGAGAGCGCGTCTTCCGCTCCTTCCGAAGAGGCGTCAACCGAGGGCAGGGCCGCGACTATGGCCACGAAGGTGAGCTCCTCGAAGGACGGTGCCAACACAGTCATAACGATAGCGACCGACGGAGTAGCCTCAGGCTACAACTCTTTCGTGCTCACAGACCCGGCCAGGATAGTAGTTGACGTCCCGGGCGTCATGAACTCGACCGGCAAGGACTCTCAGAAGCTCTCCGGCCAGTACGTCAAGGCCGTAAGGATAGGCAGCTACTCTGACAAGACCAGGTTTGTCTTTGACGGCTCTGTCAAAAAGCTTCCTCCGCACTCGATAACCGCTGAGAACGGCGCGCTGGTCATAGCGATAGGCCCGGATGTCGAGCCTTCGGCACAGAGCAAGGCCGCGCCAGTCCCGGTTGCGCAGGCGAGAAAGGCTGTCTCTGCCCCGGCCCCTGAGCCTGTGAAGGCCGTTGAGGTCGAGAGGGCCCCTGTCGACGAGGGTCAGAGGGTCGAAGCCGTAGACTTCAAGAAGGTCGGCGACAAGGGCAGGCTCAGCATCGTGAGCTCCGGCAAGCCGGAGTACAGGATAAGGGAAGGCAAGGACGGCAAGACAGTCGTCCTCGACATAAAGAACGCTTCCATAGCGGAGACTCTCACGAGGACCCTGGACGCCTCCAAGCTCAATACGGCCGTCGTTTCCGTAAGCTCCTATCAGGAGTCTTTAAACCCCAGGTCCGTAAGGGTGCTGGTGAAGCTCAAGGACAAGTCGTCGTACAGCGTACAGGAGCTTGAAAACTCCATCGCTGTCGATTTTGCCCAGCTTGAAGCCGCTCCTCTTGTCGAGCCCGCTCCCAAGGGCATAGTGCTCAACGACAAGTCGTTCACCGGCAAGAGGATAGACCTCGACATGATGGACGCCAACGTCTCTGACGTCCTTCGCCTCCTCGCCGAGATAAGCAACCTCAACATAGTCGCCTCCGACGACGTCAAGGGCACCATCTCCCTGAGGCTCAAGAACGTGCCCTGGGACCAGGCCTTTGACATCATACTCAAGGCAAAGGGCCTTGACAGCATCGTCGAGGGCAACGTCATCAGGGTCGCTCCAGCGCTCAGGATAAGGCAGGAGAGGGAGTCTGTCCTCGCATCGAGGAAGGCCGAAGAGAAGCTCGAGAACATGGAAATAGAGTTCGTGCCTGTCAACTACGCGACAGCCGAGGACCTTATCAAACAGGTCAAGGGCGTTCTCTCCGACAGGGGCGACGTGACGACCGACACGCGCACGAACATGCTCATAATAAAGGACATCAGGAACGGCATAGACAAGGCCAAGAATGTCGTCACCAAGCTCGATACGGCCATCCCGCAGGTGCTCATCGAAGCCAGGATAGTCGAGGCTTCCTCGAGCTTCGCCAGGGACCTCGGCATCCAGTGGGGCGTCGACTTCCAGACCTCCGGCGGCACGCGCACGACGACCATGGGCTCGACAAGCACCACCGGTCAGACTTTCGCGGCTCCTTCCACCTTGCCTACGTTCACCAACGCGACCGGCGCCCAGAAGTTCGCCGTGAACCTCCCGGCTTCAGGCAACGCGGGCACGCTCGGCGCCATAGGCTTCATGCTCGGCAAGGCCGGCGTCAACCCTGTTGTCCTCGACTTGAGGCTCTCGGCCGGTGAGTCGCAGGGACAGTTGAAGACCATATCGAGGCCGAGGATCACGACCCTCGACAACAAGGAAGCGACGATAGAGCAGGGCGAGTCAATACCGTTCGAGACGACTTCGGCGGCCGGCACCGCGACCATGTTCGTCGACGCCAAGCTCTCCCTCAAGGTCACCCCGCACATAACGCCTGACGGAAGCGTGCTGATGAAGATCGAGGCGACGAGGAACTCGATAGGCACTTTCACGACGAGCGACGGACAGCCCTCCATAAACAAGAAGGAGTCCAAGACCGAGGTCCTCGTGAAAGACGGCGAGACGACTGTAATAGGCGGAATAGTCATAACCGACAAGAACAACCAGGAAAAGGGAATACCTTACCTCAAAGACATCCCGCTCCTCGGATGGCTGTTCAAGAACAAGTCGGTGAGCGATTCCCAGCAGGAACTTCTTATCTTCATAACCCCGAAGATAATCAAGGACAAGACAGTAGGATAGGCCGTTTTGAAAAGCGCTCAGAAAAATGCACCCTTCGGGGTGCATTTTTTTATTTATGGGGGAGCGGAAAAGTTATATAAATAAGTCTACTCCATTTGGGACAGGTGACAGATGTTGAGATACCTTACCGCCGGCGAATCTCATGGCCGGGAGCTTACCGCCATAATCGAGGGCATGCCAGCCGGTCTTGAAGTAGCGTCCGCCGATATAGACAGCGAGCTCAAGAGAAGGCAGTGTGGCTACGGCCGGGGCGGCAGGATGAAGATAGAGACCGACAGGGTCGAGATAACTTCCGGCATAAGGCACGGCAAGACCCTTGGCTCGCCCATCGCCCTTGTCGTTAGAAATAAGGACTGGGAGAACTGGACCGAGATAATGGCTTCCGGAGAGGCGACTCTGCCGGCTGACAGCAGGGCTGTCACAAGGCCGAGGCCGGGGCACGCCGACCTGACAGGCGGCATCAAGTACGGCCACAGGGACCTCCGTAACGTGCTCGAGCGCTCGAGCGCGAGGGAGACGACCATGAGGGTCGCCGCAGGCTCTGTTGCGCGCCGCTTTCTCGATGAGATGGGCATACAGGTTTACAGCTGGGTGACCGAGATAGGCGGGGTCAGGGGAGACGTCAAGGGCGTGCCTTCTTCTCTTTTCAAGGGCGCGGAAACTTCCCAGGTAAGGTGTCCTGACAAGCTGGCCTCAAAGGCCATGATGGAAAGGATAGACAAGGCAAAGGCCGCTGGCGACAGCGTAGGAGGGGCCTTCGAGGTAGTCCTGACAGGCGTCCCGCCAGGGCTCGGCAGCTACGTCCAATGGGACAGGAAGCTGGACGCGCGCCTCGTCTTCGCCCTCATGTCCATACAGGCCATAAAGGCCGCTGAGGTCGGCATGGGCTTCAAGGTGGCGTCAACTCCCGGATCAGAGGTTCATGACGAGATATCGTATGCGAGAAAAGGCCTCTCCAAGGAGTTCTGGCCGAGGAGGCCTGGCTTCTCAAGGAAGACGAACAACGCAGGCGGCATAGAAGGCGGCATGTCCAACGGAGAGCCGATAGTCCTTCGCGCGGCCATGAAGCCTATCCCTACGCTGTACAAGCCGCTGCGCTCAATTGACATCGAGACTAAAAAGCCGTTCAGGGCGAGCGTTGAACGCTCTGACGTCTGCGCTGTGCCTGCCGCGGCCGTGATAGGGGAAGCCGTGGTAGCGTTCGAGGTGGCGTCTGCCTTCATCGAGAAGTTTGGCGGCGATTCCATAACAGAGATGAAGCGCAACTATAAAGGCTATCTTGACAGCGTGGCCGGTTACTGAGATATGAACAGCAAGGAAGCCCAAAAGCCCCGCCCCGTCGTCCTTACCGGGTTCATGGGCACCGGGAAATCAACGGTAGGAAGGCTCCTTGCCAGAAGGCTCGGTTTTGCCTTCCTTGACCTTGACGAGCTCATCGAAAAAGAGGCCGGCATGCCAATAAGGGAGATATTCAGCTCCTCTGGCGAGGCCGGTTTCAGGGCCTCTGAGTCAAAGACTATTGAAAGGCTCTCTGCCGGCGAGTTCGGGACTGACCTCGTCGTCTCAACTGGCGGAGGGGCTGTCGTAAGGGAAGAGAACAGGGCTCTTCTGAGGAGCTTCGGGACTATTGTGTGCCTGAAAGCTTCTCCTGAGGAGATTTTGAGGCGGGTAGGCAGCAGGGCGGACAGGCCGCTTCTCGCCGGGCCTGACAGGGAGGAGAAGCTCCACGCGCTCTTCAGTGAAAGGCGCGCCTCCTACGCTGACTGCGACTTCGAGGTCGGCACTGACGGCCTCGGCCCGGAAGAGGTCGCCGTCATCATCCAGGAGCGTCTGTACAGGAACATGCAGGGCTCCTGTGTTTCTCCTCACAAAAAAACGCCTGAGAACGGTTGAAGGAATATGCGCACTGTAAGGGTTGAGCTTGGAGAGAGGTCTTACGACATCTCTATTGAAAGGGGCATACTAAAAGACGCAGGCCCCATGATGAAGGCCCTTGGCTTGAAGGGCATGGCCGCGGTCGTCACAAACCCGAAGGTCGGCGGCCTGTACGGCGCTCTCGTCGTCAGGAGCCTTGAGGAGGCGGGTTTTCGTCCGGTCGTCATCACCGTGCCTGACGGCGAGGAGTACAAGAGCCTCGAAGAGGCTGGAAAAGTCTTTGACGCTTTAATCGAGGGGAGATTCGAACGCTCCTCCCCAATAGTCGCGTTAGGTGGCGGCGTCATAGGCGACCTCGCCGGCTTTGTCGCGGCCACTTACCTTCGGGGAGTGCCGTTCGTGCAGGTGCCGACGACCCTTCTTTCGCAGGTCGACAGTTCGGTCGGCGGCAAGACCGGCGTCAACCACCCCAAAGGCAAGAACCTCATCGGCGCGTTCTACCAGCCGAGGGCGGTTTTCATTGACCCTGATGTGTTGAAGACCCTCGATGCGAGGGAGCTCAAGGCAGGGCTCGCCGAGGTGATAAAGTACGGCGTCATATGGGATGCCTCGTTCTTCTCATTCCTCGAAGATAACGCGGACAAGCTCCTTAAGCAAGGCGAAGAGATAATAACGGCCATAGAGAGGTCGTGCGCGATAAAGGCCGAGGTCGTAGGCAAGGACGAGCGGGAAGAGGGGATGCGCGCGATACTGAACTTCGGCCACACCTTCGGACACGCCATAGAGGCCCTTTCAGGCTACGGCACGTTCAGGCACGGTGAGGCGGTCGCGATAGGCATGGCGATGGCCGCGTCGCTTTCCACGATGCTCGGCGGGTCAAAAGAGTGCGAGGAGAGGATAACGGCGCTTCTTGAAAGGCTCGGCATGCCCTCGGTGCCTCCGGCGATAGGAACTGAGGCTTTCATAGAGGCCATGAAGCTCGACAAGAAGGTCTCTGGCGGGCGCATAAGGTTCATTCTCGCCTCAGGCATGGGCAAGGTATTCCTCAAGGAGGTAGGCGAGGACGCACTCAGGGAGTTCCTCTTGTTGCAGGGGGACCTCCGGCAGGGCTGACGGGTTTCCGAAGTGTCAGGTTTATCTTGACTTTCGGGCTGTTTTTTAATACTTTAGGACATTAAATCGGGGTTATTTGATGGGCAATATAAAGGCTGGCGACGACATGTTCTTCACCACCACGATGGCCGAGGTCCTCGAGGAGCAGGGCCATTATGAAGACGCCCTGATGATATACAAGATACTCGCCGACACCAGCCCCTGGGACCAGTCTTTAAGCCAGAGGATAGACAAGCTCAAGGGCCTGGCTGAAAAGGGTAAACGCAGGCCCCAGAAACAGGAGACAATGGCCTGATGTCCTTTCTCGATGTCTTGAAGGAGCTTGTCGACGGCGTCGATGGCGGTGTGGCGGCGACCCTCATGGGAATGGACGGCATCGCCGTCGAGCAGTACATGAAGGCCGGAGGGTGCGACGTTGAGACCGTCGGCGTCGAGTACGGCAAGGTGATAGAGGAGATAAAGAACGCGTCAAGCCTTTTGAACCTCGGCACCGTCGAAGAGGTGATGGTCGCGACGGCTTCAAGCGACCTCTTTTTGCGGATGTCGACGCCAGAGTACTACATAGCTTTTGTCCTCGGACACAACTCGAACATAGGCAAGGCGAGGTATTTTGTCCGGCGCGCCGCTGAAAAGGCCGCGGCGGAGCTCACCTGACATGAAGCCGCTTTACGATGAAAGACTCAGAAGGCTTCGGGCCTCGACGTCCGCGAAAAAGCTCGACGCTTTTCTCGTGACCGACCTGAAGAACATCAGGTACCTCACCGGATTCACCGGCTCCAACGCTTACGCGGTCGTCTCTTTTGACAGGGCTTTCTTCCTCACTGACCCGAGGTATGCCTCCCAGTCAGCCGATGAGGTAAAAGGCTTTCGGATAAGGATATTCAAGAAGGCCGTCGATGAGGTCGTAAGGGCGGCTCAGGCGGTAAAGGCCGGCGTAATAGGCTTCGAGTCTTCATCCATGAGCTTTGATACTCACGCCAGGCTCGCGAAGGCTTTCAAGGGCAAGGCGAGGCTCAAGGCGACTGCCGGGCTCCTTAAAACGTTGAGGAGCGTTAAAGACCCGTTCGAGATAGAAAAGATAACGGAAGCGGCAAGGCTTCTCGACCGCGGCTTCACCAGGGCGATGAAAGTCGCTGTTGCCGGCGCTGTCGAGATGGACGCCGCTTTTTCAATAGAGTCTTTCTGGCGCAGGCGCGGGGCCGAGGGCCTCGCCTTTGACACGATAATAGCCTCAGGCTCCCGCGGCGCTCTCCCGCACGGGAAGGCCTCCGAAAAGAAGATAAAAAAGGGCGAGCTTATCGTCGTCGACATGGGCGTCCTGTTGAACGGATACAACTCTGACGGGACCAGGACCTTTGTGACCGGCAAGCCGACGGCGAAACAGAAAGAAGTCTACCAGGTCGTCAGGGAGGCGCAGTCCGCGGCGATTGAGAGCATAAGGCCGGGCGTCATGGCCTCGGCTGTTGACCGCGCGGCCAGAAGCGTGATAGGAAAAGCCGGTTACGGAAAATATTTCGGACATGGCACGGGCCACGGCGTAGGCCTCGACATACACGAAGCTCCTGGGCTCTCTCCCATGAGCGAAGACGTTCTCGAAGAGGGGATGGTAGTAACAGTCGAGCCGGGGATATACATACCGGGATGGGGCGGCGTCAGGATAGAGGACATGGTCCTCGTCACTAAAAATGGAGCGAAGCTCCTTACCAGCACAACCAGGGATCTCGTAAGCCTTTGATCAGGAGGATAAATGGACATTAAAGATATAAAGAGCATATACAAGTTCCTGAGGGAGACCGACATAGTCGAGTTCGAGCTCGAGGGGGCTGACGGCAAGGTCAGAATAAAAAGAGGCAACGCCTACGCCGTGAGGGAGGCGATGCCTGTCGAGCCGCTCCCGCCGGCGGAAGCGCCGAGGGAAGTAAAGAAAGAGGATGCGGCGCCGGCTGCCAAGCCTGACAACATCAAGGTCGTCACCTCTCCGATGGTCGGCACGTTCTACCGCTCGCCGTCGCCTGAGGCTCCGTCCTTCGTAGAGGTCGGCTCAGTGGTGAAGGCCGCGCAGACTCTTTGCATAATAGAGGCGATGAAGCTCATGAACGAGGTCGAGTGCGAGTTCGGCGGCAAGATAGTTTCGATCCTCGTCGAGAACGGCCAGCCGGTAGAGTACGGCGAGCCGCTCTTCCACGTCGAGGTTTCCAAGTAATCCACCAAGCTGCCGGCCGGGCTCGTGCCCGGCAAGGCCTTCAGGAATGAGATGTTCAAAAAGATACTGATAGCGAACAGGGGCGAGATAGCCGTAAGGATAATCAGGGCGTGCAAGGAGATGGGCATAAAGTCCCTTGCCGTCTACTCCGAAGCCGACAGGGAAGCTCTGCACACCAGGAACGCCGACGGCGCCATCTGCATAGGCCCGGCCAAGAGCAAGGACAGCTACCTCAACATCACCTCCCTCATAAGCGCGATGGAGGTCGCGGACGCCGAGGCCGTTCACCCGGGCTACGGCTTCCTCGCCGAGAACTCGGGCTTTGCCGAGGCCTGCGAGAAGTGCGGGATAAAGTTCATAGGGCCGACGTCGAACGTCATGCGCCTCATGGGCAACAAGGTCCAGGCCAAGAAGATCGCCGAAGAGCTCAGCGTGCCGGTGCTCCCCTGGTCCAACAGGGCGCTTACCGACGAGAAGGACGCCATAGAGGTCTCGAAGAAGATAGGCTTCCCCGTGCTCATCAAGGCCGCCTCAGGCGGCGGAGGCCGCGGCATGAAGCTCGTGCACACGCAGGCGTCGCTGGCCGCGTCGTTCAACATGGCCAAGTCAGAGGCTGTCGCCGCTTTCGGCGACGGCGAGGTCTTCATCGAGCGTTTCTGCGAGCTCCCGAGGCACATAGAGATACAGCTTGTCGCCGACGAGCACGGCAACGTTGTCCACCTCGGCGAGAGGGAATGCTCCATACAGAGGCGACACCAGAAGATACTCGAAGAGTCTCCTTCGCCTGCCGTGGACGCGAAGCTCCGCCACAAGATAGGCGAGGCCGCGGTGAAGCTCGCCAAGGGCATCAAGTACACGAACGTCGGGACAGTCGAGTTCCTGATGGACAAGAACAAGAACTTCTACTTCATGGAGATGAACACGAGGGTCCAGGTCGAGCACCCAATAACCGAGCTCGTAACGGGCATCGACATCGTGAAGGAGCAGATAAAGATAGCCTCCGGACAAAAGCTCGCCTTCAAGCAAAAGAACATAGCGATGACCGGGCATGCCATAGAGTGCAGGATAAACGCGGAAGACCCGAAGACCTTCGTGCCTTCCCCCGGAAAGATAACCGAGCTCATACTCCCGGGCGGCCCCGGCGTCAGGATTGACACAGCCATATACTGCGGCTACAACGTGCCGCCTCATTACGATAACCTTCTCGCCAAGCTCGTCGTTCACGCCGAGACGAGGCAGGAGGCCATAATCCGCATGACAAGGGCCCTCGAAGAGTTTCACATAGCCGGGATAAAGACCAATATCCCGCTGCATTTGAAGATCATGAGGGACCACGACTTCATAGCCGGAAAGACCGACATAGACTTTCTCTCAAGGTTTACCTGACGCGCTTCAAGCAAGTCCGTCCGTGCCTTTTAACGCGGCGTACATGAAAAGTACGCCGCGTTCCTCAGCTCCCCGACGCCTGTCAGCTGGAGCTTCTTGAACAGCCTGTTGGAATCTGTCATCCCGCGCCGTCCTCGAACAAGGCGGCGTCAATCCTTAACATAACCCGGAGGCCCTTTTTGGACTGGAGGCTCATGCTAGATGGCGACTTGCCCGGCCATGAAAACATGGCGCGGGACTCCTCCATCCTCCGGAGCCTTGAGGAGGGCGTGGGAGAACCCACGGTGCGCCTCTACGGCTGGAGCTCTCCGGCCATCTCGATAGGCTATCTTCAGGGGGCTGACCCCTTCAGAGGCCTCGGCCTGCCTGTCGTCAGAAGGGTCACCGGCGGCAGGGCGGTCGTTCATTCCAGCGAGGTCACCTATTCGGTAACCGGCCTCATTGACAGCCCTCTGTTCTCCGGCGGGATAATGTCGGCCTATTCGGCCATCAGCGCCTGCATAATCGCGGCATTGAAAGACGCCGGGGTCGAGGCGGATTATTCGCGCGGCGCTCTCGAAGGCAAAAGGAGCGAGGCCTGCTTTTATTCACCATCGCGCTACGAGGTGCTCGTCAACGGCAGAAAGCTCGTGGGAAGCGCGCAGAGGAGGCTCAAGAGGGCTTTTCTCCAGCACGGGTCGATCCTCATGGCCATTGACGAGGATTTGAACCACAGGGTCTTCGGGGAGAGCATCTCCGGCAAGATGGCCGGCGTCAATGAGTTCAGCGCGGCGACAAAAGCTCAAATCACGGAGTTTCTGGTCAAGAGGTTCGCTGTCGGCTTTAACGCGGACTTCACCCGCTCAGGACTTACGGGCCAGGAAGCAAAGGCGAGCGCGGCCCTCACGGCTTCATTGCTCGTCGAGCCTGACCATGAGGGTGAAAAGGCCTTCGCGAAGGGCTGATTTGTCTGTTTTTATAAAATTTTCCCGTATGGTATAATATGGGCTGTTTTTATATTTATTTTTCCTCGAAATTGCCGATATAACAGGGGACCATGGCTCTTAAGGAAAAACTCATAGACAAGGCCCAGAAGCTCATACAGAAGGGCTATCTGGATAAGGCGATAGTCGAGTACAAGGCCGCCGCCGACGCCGACCCGAAGGATATCTCGATACGCCTTCGCATAGGCGACCTTTATGTCAAGGTGGGCAAGAAGAGCGAGGCCATAAAGGAGTACAACGAAGCGGCCAGGGCGAACGCACAGAGGGGCTTCTACCTCAAGGCCATCGCCGTGTACAAGCAGATAGTCAAGGTCGAGGATTCAATAGATACGCGCAACAAGCTCGCCGAGCTTTACATAAAGCAGAGGCTGATAGCCGACGCGATAGGCGAGTACAGCCACATGGTCTCCTGGTTCGAGCAGCGCGGCAAGTCTGCCGAGGTTTTAGAGCTCCTCAAGAAGATGGTGGATGTAGACCCTGAGAACGTCGGGGTCAGGCTCAAGCTCGCCGAGCTCTACCACAAGCTCTCCTTTGCAAAGGACTCCCTTTCCGAGTACTCCGTCATCTTTGAAAAGCTCCTGTCAGCCGGAAAACTGGACACGGCTGAAAAAATATACCTTTCCCTTTACAGCGCCAACCCGTCAGATGAGCGCATCATCTCCGGCCTCGCAGAGCTTTACAGGCTCAAGGGAGACGACGGGCAGCGCCTCAGGTTTCTCAAGGCGCTCTTCAGCCATTACAGCGGCCTGTCGATGGACGAAGAGGCCGGAAGGATCGCTCTTGATATCGTCAGGATAAGACCTGACGACCCGCAGGCGTCCAGGTTCCTCAATAAGGGCGCTCTCTCAGGCCTCTCGGTCGGCAAGGCCGGCGCTGAGCAGGAGCCGTTCTCGGTTGCCGCGTCAGTTACTACGCCTGCTCCCGCTGCCGGGCGCACGGCAGCGCCCGTTGCCGAGGCTTTGCCCGAAGAGGAGATTGAGATAACCATAGAGGGCTTTGACGAGGGCCCTTCTGAAGTTGCGGCAGAGGCCGCGCCTTTTGCCGCCGTCCCCGAAGAAGCCGCCTCCGTTGTTGAGGAAAAAGCCGTTGAGGGCTCTGCCGCGTCCGGCAGTTCAATGGACTCTGACGGAGCGATGGCCCGTTATCATGACGTAGCTGTCGAGGCCTCAACCGGCGCCGGTGATGAAATTGAAATAGACATCGAGGAGCTTTTAAAAGGCGAGCTGCCGCTCGTCGAGACAGCTCCTGAGGAACAAGGCGCGCCATTGGAAGCCGCGCAGCCAGAGCCAGAACCTGAGCAGCCTCATGTAGAAGAGAAAGAGCCTGTCGAGGTTTCAGCCGTCGAGCCTGTCAGCGTGGAGCCGTTTGAAGTTGAGGTTGAGATTGAGCAGCCCTCTGTCGAGGAAGAGCCGCTTAAGGAGGCCGCGCCAGTTGTCGAGCCTGTCGGCGTGGAGCCGCTTGAGATTGCGGTTGAGATTGAGCAGCCCTCTGTCGAGGAAGAGCCGCTTCAGGAGGCCGCTCCAGTTGTCGAGCCTGTCAGCGCCGAGCCGCTTGAAGAGGCTGGCATAGAAGAGGCTCTCTCCATCATATCTACCGAGCTTATGGAAACCGGGGCAGGAGAGCCAACTGCCTCTGAGCCGGTTGTTCACGTCGAGCCGGTCACTGAAGAGACTGCGTCTGTTCCTTACGCTGCTGGGGCCGCTGAGGCGCCTGAGAGCCACGCTGTTCCAGAGCCGGAAGAGGCACAAGCCGAGTCAGTGCAGGAGGCCGAATCCCTCGCTGTGACAGGCAATGAGCCTCTCATCGAGGTAGTCCCTGAGCCGGTGCAAGAGAGCCGGCAGGCAGCCCCTGTTGTCGAGGAAGCCGAGCCCTTCACGGTTGTTGAAACAGGGCCCGAGCCAGAGGTCATCTCTGAGGAGCCTTCTCAGGCTCAGCCGCCTTATGAGGCGCAGGCCGAGGTTGCGGTTGAGCAGTCAGCCCCTTTTGAGACAGGTTACCTGGTAGAGGAAAGCACAGATAGCGCCATCTCTATCGAGGAGACTCAGACGCCCGCTCCTGAGCCGGTGGCAGAGGCTTCAGATAAGCCGATTGAAGCCGAGCCTGCCGCCGCAGAAGAGCCTGCCGCGATAGAGGCCGCGCAGGAGGAAGAGGAGCTCGCTGAAGAGGACCTTTCTTCCGCCATACAGGAACTGATGGAGAAGATGGAGCCTGCCGAGATTGCGGCAGCCGAAGCTCCTCAAGCGCCGCCCCACGCCGCGTCAGCCGAGGAGTATGTCGACCTCTCCGCCGAGCTCGGTATGGAGGAGGCGTCAAAAGACCTTGCCGAGTCCTGGGGCGGCAAGGAGTCAGCCGAGACCTTCGACGAGTTCAAGACCGGCATCGGCAACCAGCTCAGCAAGGAAGACTCGGAGACGCACTACAACCTCGGCATAGCCTACATGGAGATGGAGCTGTACGGCGAAGCCTCCAAGGAATTCAAGATCGCGCTCAAGGATGCCAGATTAGAGCTGGACTGCTATACGAGGCTTGGCCTGTGCGCGATGGCCGAGAATAACCCGGAGGAGGCCGCCGCCTATTACTCCAAGGGGCTCAAGGCCGCGGGCAGGTCTGACGAGGAGAAAAAAGGGCTCATGTACGAGCTCGCACTCGCGTACGAGTCCGCCGGCAGGGACGAAGACGCCTGCCTGCTTTTCAGCGAGATATTCGTGATGGACCCTGATTTCAGGGAGACGGCCCTGAAGGTGAGCAGCTCGATCGGCTTGAAGCCCTGTGTGCCGCTGAGCGACAGGTTTATAGAGGTAGAGTTTTTGTGAGCGGAAAAGAAGATAAGAGCAAAGAGGCGGGCCGAACCAGTTCGGCCCGTTTGTTTTTTAAGGACCTCAGCGGGCTCGGATGCCTAAAGCGTGACAGAGTGCTGGAGGCTGCGCGAAAGGCCGCGCCAGCAGGCTCTGAACTCTATCTCGTTGGCGGAGTCCTCCGCAACATAGCACTTGGCGCGCCCCTGGCCCCTGACTATGATTTTTCGTTCAATGGAGACACCTGTGCCCTTGCGTCCGCTGTCGCGGGTATCCTCAATGGCAGTTCTTTCGCGCTCGACGAGGAAGCCGGTGTATGGCGGGTCGTGTCAAAAGGCCCCCCGCTTCTGACCGTCGACTTCACGCCGACGCTCGGCGGCGACATACTCGTCGACCTCGGTCAAAGGGATTTTACAATCAACGCGATTGCCCTGCCAGTCAACCATCTCCATGACTATCAGGTTGTCATCGACCCATTCGGCGGCATAAAAGACGCTCACGCGCGTGTTTTGCGAAAAGTCTCTGACTTGGTCTTTGACAACGACCCTCTGCGGATGATGAGGGCTGTAAGGCTCTCGACTCAGTATCGCCTTGAGATAGAGAAAGAGACCTGGGAGAGCCTTGTTTCAAAGGCTTCTCTTCTTTCCTCTACTTCGCCCGAAAGGGCAAGAGACGAGCTGGTCAGATTGTTCTCCTGCTCGAGAGCCTCGACCGGCGTCAGCCTGCTTTGCGATTCAGGCCTCATGGAAGTTTTGGTCCCTGAGATGAAGGGGTGGGCTGATGTCTCAGGCTACGGCCTCCTGAGCCATTCCATGTCTGTTTTGAGAGAGGCTGACAAGCTCCTGGAAAACATCTCTGAAGAGACCTTTCCGGGCCTCTCTGACAAGCTTACGGAATATTTCATGAGGCCAAGCCCTGTGACGAATGCGGCTCTTTTCAGGCTCGCCGCGCTTTTCCACGACTTCGGCAAGGCGTATACTCTCACCAGAGAGGCCGGTAAATTGAGGTTCATAGGCCACGACACAGAGGGCGCGAAAAGGATACCGGAGGTTTTGGAGAGGCTCAGGTTCAGCCGCAGGAACTCGGCCGAGCTGGCCGCCATCGTAAAGAACCACCACAGGGTCTTCATGCTCGCCTCTCTCAAGGAGAAGACTTACAGGGCAAAGGCCCACTTTTTCAGGGCGGCCGGCGCCGAAGCCGGAGTCATGCTCCTTTGCCTTGCCCTTGTCGACGCGAGGGCGACAAGGGGAGGCGAGGACCCGGAACTCTTTCAGGCGGCACTCGAGCTGCTTCGCTTCTATTACGGCGAATATCTCCCGAAAAAGCCTGAGCCTCTAATGACTGGCCGCCAGGTGATGGACACGTTCCATGTCCCCGAGGGCCCGGAGGTCGGCAGTATTCTGCGGAAGATGAACGAGGGGATAGAGTCAGGCGAGATAAGGGATAAAAAGGACGCGGCCGCTTTCATAAGGAGATGGCTGAAGGAGAAACAGGGCGATACCGGTTGACAAGAGGAGCCGCTTGGGTTTTACTGTAAATCATTTGAGAACGGGAGGTAGATATGAGATATATATTGTCGGTATTCCTGTTACTAATACTCGCGGCCGCCCCAGTTGGCGCGTCCGCCGCGGAGGGAGCGAAGAAGATGGAAGCGAAGAAGGCGCAAAAGGCAGTGATAGAGACCAGTTTCGGGAGCATGGAGATAAAGTTTTTCCCTGATGTCGCGCCGAAGCATGTCGAGAACTTCGTGAAGCTCTCGAAAGAGGGTTTTTACGACGGGACTATCTTTCACAGGGTCATCCCGGGCTTCATGATACAGGGCGGAGACCCGAACACCAAGGGGCCTGACACGAGGATGTACGGCACCGGCGGGCCGGGCTGGTCTGTCAAGGCCGAGTTCAGCGACAAGCCGCACAAGAGGGGCATACTCTCCATGGCCCGCTCGCAGGACCCGAACAGCGCTGGTTCCCAGTTCTTCATAGTGGTGAAGGACTCGAACTTCCTCGACGGCCAGTACACGGTCTTCGGAGAAGTCACCAAGGGCATGGAAGTCGCCGACAAGATAGTAAGCGCTCCGCGCAACTCCAGGGACCTTCCGAACGAGAGAATAGAGATGAAGGTCAAGGTAATCGAGGAGTAAAGTTGAAAATTGTTCTTTTTCCTGATCTCTTCGTTAGGCCGGAAAATATCATATATGCTGCTTTTTATTTTCCGTCCTGCCTCGACCTCAGAAAAAATAACTAATTTTTAGAGACACATTTAAATCATGTAAAGAAAAGGCCCCTTTCGGGGCCTTTTCTTTTTGAGCTTTCATCTTTCTAAAGGGGGAGTGAGGGGGATTATTGTTTTAGGGAACCTCTGATTAATTCGCAATAGCATGTCATTCTGAGCGAAGCGAAGAATCTCGTATTTAAACAAATCAGTAGGTTGCGAGATTCTTCGGTCGCTGCGCTCCCTCAGAATGACAGAAAAACATAATTAATCAGAGCTTCCTTAAGTGAATCTCTCTGCTCACAATGACACGAAATAAAAAAAACCCCCGGAACTTCCGGGGGCTTTTTGTCTTGTCTGTTTTACTTCGCCTTGTTCGCGTCCTCTAACTTCTTCCATTCCTTCTTGGGGATGTCAAAGAGAGCTTTGAGCTCTTTTTTCTGCGTCTCGAAAAGGGAGGCGACCTTTACGCCCTTCGGTGTCTTTTCCTTTGCCTTGCAGTTCTTCTTCAAGGGCAGGTCGGCAAAGAGCTTGCCCCTGTGCCAGGTCACGGGATAGGTCCTGCATATCGTCGGCACTATCCTCTTCGGAAGTTTCTCTTTTATCCAGAGATAAAAGAGCGAGCAGCCCTTCGAGCCCTTCAGGTGGAAGCAGCAGAGTTTGTCGCTCTTCCTGACGGCGGTCTCCCGGTACGCCCCGCCGATGTAGTCGTTGTCCTGCTTGAGCGGGGTCTTGAAGCAATCTTCGATCTTGGCTCCGGTCAACGCCTCGACCTTGTCCCTGTGTTTGGTGATGAGCTTGATCGTGGCGAGGTCGATGTCGCAGCCCCAGCCGCAGCACTCGTCCTGACACTGGCTGCCGTAGCAGCCCTCGTCGAACAGGCCCTTGTGGGACGCTATCTTGAGGTCTACCGTCTTGATCGGTATCCTGTTGACGGTCTTCTTTGCCTTGACGGTCTTTTTCGCGGAGGTTGTCTTCTTCGCGGCTACCGCTTTTTTCGTTGTTACCGTTTTCGCCTTTACAGTTTTTGCTTTTACAGCTTTCTTCGCCTTGACAGGCTTCCTGGTCTTCTTGGCTGCATCGCCAGCTTTCTTCATCTCTGGTACGGCCTCCGGGGTAGTGTTGTTTTTATCGGTCATTCCTGTAACGGAATTCATCTTGCGTGTTTCAGTGGTTCTCTCTGGCCTTTGTTTCGTCGACTGTTAACTTGTTCACCACCGTGTTGACTCCCCAGGTGAACCACGCGTCGTCTTCAGCGGCCTCAAGGGCGGCTTGACTGGCAACGATGCCTTCGAGGGTTATGACAAAGCTGTCAGCCGATACCCTGATGCTGTGAGAGTCGACGAGCTGGTCCTTTTCAAGCGCGATCATCACGGCGTCTCTGAGTTCGTCGTCAGAGTCTTTTTCAGGCGGGTTGACCTCTATCGAGTTGATGACGTCCTGCACGCCCGGGACCCACCACGCGAGTACGCCCGCGAGCCTCTTGTGAGAGAGCGACCAGACCTCTCCCTCGAGGTCGACTGCTCCGTCCTTTATCTCGGCTGTTATGTCGAGCCCCTGAAAAGCGGGCTCAAAGTCGAAGGCGGCCTTGAGGTGGTCCCTTATCTCGTCGTCTGACATCGCTGTAGACGGCCTTACCTTGAGCCTGTCGACTACGCCCTCGACACCGGGGATGCTCATGGCGATGAGGAGCGCCCTTTTTTTCAGGGATACGCTCTTCAAGGTCCCTTCCATGACGATGGAGCCGTCTTCCATGCTTATCGCTATCGGGAAGGCGTTAGGGTCGAGGCCAAGCTTTTCGGTAAGAGAGGCCCGCAGGGCCTTTGCCGCTGGTTGTGAGGTCATTCAAACCCTGTACTGGCCTTGGTTGTTTAAACTTTCCTTGAGTATAACAGAGCATTTTTTGTTTAACAAGGGAGTTTTTACGGCGCTTCGCGCCTCGGACCAGGGCTTCGCAACTGGCCTTTTACGCGTGGAAAAGGGCTGATTTTGCCCTTGCAATGGCAAGTAGTGTGTGATAATTTATTAACTATTAAAACCCCTCTTACAACGAAAGTGGGCCTTCGCTCACTTTTTTTGTTTGGAGAAATGCAGGGTTTCTCCATGGCAGATTCTTATTGTCAGGGATAGTTTTGTTTTGGGGCAGCGTTTGAAAGTAGAAGGGCTTGAAGAAAGGATAAGAGGGCTTGCCGCGCCGGTAGCCGAGGGCTTTGGCCTTGAGCTCGTCGATGTCGCCTTCACATCCGAGTTCGGCCGCAGGATCCTGCGCGTATACATAGACAAGCCGGGCGGCGTCACTGTTGAAGACTGCGAGAGAGTAAGCCGCGAACTCAGCACTGTTCTCGATGTACAAGACCCTATCCCGCAGAACTACAACCTTGAGATATCCTCCCCGGGACTCGACAGGCCGCTTAAGACCGAAAGGGACTTCGCGAGGTTCACAGGACGCAAGGCCCGCATTCGCTCTAAGCAGCCGCTTGACGGCAGGCGCAACTTCAAGGCCGTGATCGACGCTGTCTCTGACGGGGCGATAAGCGTCACGGACTTCGACGGCAGGAAATTCACCATCGCCATAACGAACATTGAAAAGGCGAAGCTGGAAATAGAGATTTGATCTTCAGTTTCAGATTCGGAGGACAGTAATGAGCATGAATTTGGCGCACATAATAGACCAGGTCGGCAAGGACAAGGGCATCGACAAGTATATCCTTATCGAGGCCCTCGAGACGGCGCTCCTCAAGGCCGCTGAGAAAAGGTTCGGCCCGACCAAGGTAATAGAAGCCCACTATCAGGAAGAGATGGGCGAGATTGAGCTGTTTCTCTTCAAGACGGTCGTCGAGGAAGTCACCGACCCGGATACCGAGATAGGCGAGGAAGCGGCCAAGGAGCTCGACCCTGAGGCAATCCTCGGCGACAGCATCGGCGTGAAGCTCGACTCCAAGGAGTTCGGCAGGATAGACGCGCAGACCGCCAAGCAGATAATCATCCAGAAGGTCAGGGAAGCCGAGCGCAACATAGTCTATAACGAATACTCCTCGAAGAGAGGGGAGATCGTCACGGGCATCGTCCAGAGGTTTGAGAAGGGCGATATAATCGTGGACCTCGGCAGGGCAGAGGCCATCCTTCCCAAGAAGGAGCAGGTCAGGCGCGAGGGCTACAGGCAGGGCGAGAGGGTAAGGGGCATAATTCTCGAGGTCAAGACCGAGGCCAGGGGCCCGCAGGTGACTCTCTCCAGGACCCATCCCGGCTTCATCATGAAGCTCTTCCAGATGGAAGTCCCGGAGATATACGAAGGCATAGTCGAGATAAAGGGCGCGGCAAGAGAACCCGGCGACAGGGCCAAGATAGCGGTCGTCTCGCACAACTCTGACGTCGACCCGGTAGGAGCCTGCGTCGGCGTCAAGGGCTCCAGGGTCCAGGCCGTCGTGCAGGAATTGAAGGGCGAGAAGATAGATATCGTCCATTGGTCGGACGAGCCGGCGATATTCGTCAAGAACACGCTCTCCCCGGCCCAGATAGCGAGGGTCATAACCGACGACGCCGCGCACTCGATGGAAGTCATCGTTCCCGACGACCAGCTATCTCTTGCCATAGGCAAGAAGGGGCAGAACGTAAGGCTCGCGGCAAAGCTCACGGGCTGGAAGATAGACATAAGGACTGAGAGCGACTCAAAGGGCGGCAAGGAAAAGCTCACCCCTGACGAGGTCCTGAGGATAGAGATGCAGGCGGCCGGCGAACGCGAGGCCAAAGAGAGGGCCGCGGCAATCGCCGAGATAACCGGCAGCCTCGGGGTCACGGACGAAGTGGCTTCAGCCCTCATCGGCGCTGGGTTCTCCCACTCCGAGAGCCTTTCCGAGATAACCAGGGAGGAGCTCGAGCAGATAGAGGAGCTCGACGAGACTGGCGTTGAAGCCGTTCTTGCCGGGGTCGCCTCGCGCCGCCATAAGGGGAATGACTGAGAGGACCTGCCTGGGCTGCAGGATGGTCCTTGAAAAAGGTTCCATGGTGCGCCTCGCTGTCAAGGATGGGAGAGTAGCCCCTGACCTGGACGGCCGCCTCGGCGGCAGAGGGGCTTATGTCTGCTCAGAGAAGTGTTTAAAAGAGGCGTGCAAAAGAAAAGACGCTTTCAACAGGGCCTTCAAGGCCAGGATAGAGCACGGCGGCCTTGACTCGATATGGGAGTTGGTCAGGGCGGCCAGGCCAAGTGATTAAAAGGCGCGTCGCCATGGACTTCAGGTCCGCATAAAATCTTCGGACGGTATGATGACACAAAAAGAGAAAGAAAAAGAAACACAGCAGACTTCAGGATCGGTCGAGGAAAAGAGGATCAAACCCTCGGTCATAAGGAGAAGGGCCGCCCCAAAGGCCCCTGAACCGCCTCCTGAACTGGTTGTTGAAAAGCCTGTTGAGGTTGTAGCGCAAGCGCCGGCTCCTCCTCCCCCTGTGGTCGAAGCGCCTCCTGTCGTCATCGAGCAGGAGAGAGCTCCGGTAAGGGCGCAGCCGTCAGCCCCGTCAGCCCCTGCAAGGCCTGCCGCTGAGCCTAAAGACGACCGCAAGCCCCTCAAAAGAGGCGGCATAAAGAGCAAGGCAGACGAGAAAAGGGAAGCTCTCAGAAAGGCCGCCGCCACAAAGAAGGTCAAGGAGAAGTCAGCGGCTGATATACTCCTCGAGCTTAAAGTCGAGGAGGAAGAAGAGAAGACCGCTCCGATCGCCACGCCCATAGCCGAAGCGCCGACCGTGCCTGTTGAGGCCGTCGCGGTAGAGGCGCCTGCCGTTAAGACTGAAAAAGTCTTCCAGAGGGTGCCTGAGCAGAGGAAGTTCTTCTCGAAGAAGCCTCAGAAGAAAGACAGGTACCAGAAGGACAACAGAAAAGGCTCGGCCCAGCAGGCCAGGCCGATGAAAAAGACCGAGATAACGACCGTCAAGGACAGCAAGAGGGTTGTGAGGATAGTCGACGCCATAAGCGTCGCCGACCTCTCCCAGAGGCTTGGAGTCAAGGCCAACGAGATAATCAAGAAGCTCATGGGCCTGGGCATAATGGCCACAGTGAACCAGCTTATAGACACCGACGCCGTCACTCTCATAGCCCAGGACTACGATTATGAGGTTGAGAACACGGCCGTGCTCGAAGAGAACCTCATGGTGGCTGACTCCGAGGCGCCAACCGGTGAGCTCGCTCCGAGGCCCCCTGTCGTAACCGTCATGGGACACGTCGACCACGGAAAGACCTCTCTCCTTGACGCGATAAGAAAGACGAACGTCGTCAGGGGCGAAGCAGGCGGCATAACCCAGCACATAGGCGCGTACCACGTCCATCTCGACAAGGGGGACGTCACCTTCCTCGACACCCCGGGCCACGAGGCGTTCACCGCCATGAGGGCCAGGGGAGCGAAAGCTACCGACATAGTCATTCTTGTCGTCGCCGCTGATGACGGCGTCATGCCGCAGACCATAGAGGCCATAAACCATGCCAAGGCCGCGGGCGTGCCTATAATCGTCGCCATCAACAAGATTGACCTGCCCCAGGCAGACCCCGGCAAGATAAAGCAGGAGCTCACGGGCTACGGCCTTGTCTCCGAAGAATGGGGCGGAGACACCATATTCATCGAGGTGTCGGCCAAGAAGGGCATAAAGATAAAAGAGCTTTTGGAGTTGATCCTCCTGCAGGCCGAAGTATTGGAGCTCAAGGCCAACCACACGGCCGCCGCCAGGGGCATAGTGGTCGAGGCCAAGCTCGACAAGGGCCGCGGCCCGGTATCGACCATGCTCATACAGGACGGCTTGCTCAAGGTCGGTGACGCCATCGTCACCGGCATGCACTACGGCAGGATAAGGGCGATGATAAGCGACTGGGGCGAGCGCGTTGACTCGGCCGGCCCGTCGATGCCCATCGAGATACTCGGGCTCTCAGGCGTCCCGCAGGCCGGAGACACCTTCGTCGCGGTCAAGGACGAGGCGACCGCCAAGCAGATAGCCGCCATAAGGGAGAGGAAGAACCTCGAGAAGGCCCAGATGAAGTCAGCGAAGGTCTCCCTTACCGACCTCTACGACAAGATAAACAAGGGCGAAGTCAAGGAATTGAACCTCGTCATAAAGGCAGACGTGCAGGGCTCGATCGAAGCCGTCAAGGAAACCCTCGCGAAGCTTTCGACTGAAGCCATAAAGATCAAGGTCATACACAGCGCTGTCGGCGGCATAAACGAGGGCGACGTCATGCTCGCTTCCGCCTCCAACGCCATAGTCGTCGGCTTCAACGTAAGGCCTGACGTCAAGGCGCAGAGCATAGCTGAGAAGGAGAGCGTCGATCTCAGGCTCTACACGATCATCTACAACCTCGTCGACGAGATAAAGGCCGCGATGGAAGGCATGCTCGCGCCGGTCATCAAGGAAGAGATAGTCGGAAGGGCGTCCGTAAGGGAGGTCTTCCGCATAACCAAGGTCGGCAACGTCGCGGGCTGCTATGTCACCGACGGCAAGATAACCAGGGGCGCGAAGGTGCGCCTCATCAGGGACAACGTCGTCATCTACGACGGCAAGCTCGCCGCATTGAAGAGGTTCAAGGACGATGTCAAGGAAGTCGCTTCCGGGTACGAGTGCGGCATGTCCATAGAAGGCTATAACGACATAAAGACAGGCGACGTCCTCGAGCTCTACATGCTCCGCGAAGAGGCGGCAAAGCTCTAGGCCATGGTGGTCGGGGTTGTGAGGCTCACGCTCCTCATTCACGACAGCCGCTCGCTCAAAGACAAGAGACAGGTCCTCAAAAGCCTGCTTGAAAAAGTAAAGAACCGTTTTAACGTCTCCGCCGCCGAGACCGGCGCGCTCGATCTGTGGCAGAGGGCTGAAGTCGGCATCGTCGCCGTTGGTAATGACAAGGCCTTCGTCAACTCGGTCCTGGACAAGGCGCTCGACTTTGTCGAGAGCCTATGCGTCGCCGAGGTCACGGACACGAACGTTGAGCTGCTCGATTTTTAGCAAACAAGACCTTCAGCGGCATAAGGTGTCTTGCCAGTCCGCTGAAGTTTCTCCAAGAGTCGGTTCCCGGATTTTTCCGGACAACCGGAAGGAATCAGAAGGAAGATGAGTTACAAGCGTTCAGAGCGCGTGGGCGACCTTATCAAGGAAGAGATAGCCTCCCTGATACTCCACGGCGAGATAAAGGACCCAAGGATTGGGTTCGTCACGATAACAAGGGTAGACCTCACTCCAGACCTCAAGGAGGCGAGGGTCTATTTCAGCCAGATAGGCACTGACAAGGATAAGCAGAAGAGCGCTGACGGGCTCAACAGCGCGAGCGGCTATGTCAGGAGGTATCTCGCCAAGAGGCTCGACCTGAGGCATATACCCAAGGTCATGTTCTTTTTCGACGAGACGCTCGAGTACTCTGACAGGATCGAGAAGGTATTGAGAGACATTAAGGAGGGAGGCGGCCTTTAAGTCCGCCGGTCTATATCCTGATGAATAGATTTGACGACGCAGTTGCTGAACTCAGACGGGGAAAGAAGTTCCTCGTTGTCTCCCATGTAAGCCCGGAGGGTGACGCGGTAGGCTCCCTCCTTGGAATGACCCTGGCCCTCCGTTCTCTCGGAAAAGACGTTACGGCCTATCTCGAAGACCCGGTCCCCGACCTTTTCAAATTCCTCCCAGGCGCTGACACAGTCGTGCATTCGCTTGACGGCGCTGGCCCCTTTGACGCGACTTTCGCCGTCGACTGCGGCCAGAAAGAGCGCCTCGGCAGGGGGTTCATCTCACTCAAAGAGCCTGGCAGGATAGTCAACATCGACCACCACGCCACCAACGACGCCTTCGGCGCGGTCAACGTCATAGTGCCTGACGCGAGCGCGGCAGGAGAACTCGTCTATGATTTTTGCGTCGCCGCGGGAGTGAAAATAGACCGCGACATCGCCGTAAACCTGTATGTGGCCATCCATACCGACACAGGCTCCTTCAGATATTCGTCATCCACAGCCGAGTCCTTTGAAAAGGCCGGCGCTCTTGTGCGCCTCGGCGCAGACCCCTGGGAGATATCGAGAAGGGTTTACGAGAACAACCCAGCCAAGAAGTACAAGCTCCTCGGCATGGTCTTGAATACCCTCGATGTCGTGACGATTGCTTCAGGCGGCGAGAACACGTCCGTCGCTTTCGTCAACGTCACCAGAGAGATGTTCAAAAAGGCCGAGGCTGAAAAAGACCTTGCCGACGGCTTTGTGAACTACGCCAGGGGCATTCAGGGGGTCGCGGCCGGTGTGCTCATCCGCGAGGCGGGGGACCATGAATACAAGGTGAGCCTCAGGGCAAAGGGCGACGTCGACGTCGCCGAGGTGGCCCAGTCGTTCGGCGGCGGAGGCCACAAGAACGCCGCCGGGTTCATGTTGAAGGGGACCCTCGAGGAAGTAAAAGCCAGGGTGCTGGAAGCCCTGAAAGGCGCTTTCTCAAGGGCGTGACTTCTTTCATGGATATCGAAAAGCCGTTTGCTGACGCTCGCGCAGACAAGGTCCGCTCCATCTCTGACGCCAGCCCCGTTATCGAAAAGCCGCGCGGGCCGGTTCCGGCCGGTGTCCTTGTAATAGACAAGCCGCAGGGCTGGACTTCCCACGACGTCGTCGCTCATGTCAAAAGGAAGCTCAAGGCAAAGAAGGTAGGTCACCTCGGCACGCTCGACCCGCTGGCGACAGGCGTCCTGGTGCTCGTCATAGACGGCGCGACAAAATGCTCCAACCTCCTCGACACCGGGGCCAAGGAGTATGTGGCGATGCTCAAGCTTGGCGAAGAGACCGACACCTACGACAGGGAAGGCAAGATCGTCGCTTCCGCGGACGCTTCGGCGGTCACGGATGAAGCCGTAAGGCGCGGCCTCGATAACTTCAGGGGGCGCATAAAGCAGGTCCCTCCGATGTACTCGGCGATAAAGTCAGGCGGAACTCCTTTGTACAAGCTCGCGCGCAAGGGCGTCACCATAGAGCGCGAGGCGAGGGAAGTCGAGATATACAATCTTGATGTCGTAAGAATAGACCTGCCAATAGTCGAGTTCAGGGCCTTGTGCTCGCGCGGGACTTACCTGCGCTCGATATGCCACGACCTCGGCGTGCTCCTTGGAGTAGGGGCGCACCTTGTGGAGCTCCGCAGGACTGCTTCAGGGAGCTTTTCAATAGACGAGGCGGCCGGGCCCGGCATGAGCGGCGAAGAGCTTTCAAGGAAGATAATACCCCTTGACGAGGCCCTCAAAAGGGCTTCCGGCGCGGCCCAAAAGGCCGCCTGTGACGAGCTTTGAGGTAAGGGGAGCAGGTTGCGATTTTTCTCTTTACCTTGTTCATTAAGAGATGTTAATATTCTTCCGAATTACCCGAGACAATGATAATCAGGGCTCAGGCCCTTATTATAAGATTCTGCCGTTTGGAGAAAGGAGGTTACGAAAATTCAGATGCTGGCTACGGAAAAGAAACAGGAGATCATAAAGGTCTTCAAGACCCATGAGAGCGACACCGGCTCCCCCGAGGTGCAAATAGCGCTCCTGAGCGAGAGGATCAACAGCCTCAGCTCACACTTCAAGACCCACAAGGCCGATCACCACTCAAGGAGAGGACTCCTTAAGATGGTCGGTCACAGAAGAAGACTTCTTGATTACATCAAGAAGAAGGATCTTGGGCGCTACAAGGGCATTATCGAGAAGCTCGGTCTCAGAAGGTAAGAAGGCCTTGGCAGCCGCATTGAGCGCGCTGCCATGGCCTGGCGGCCCCGTGCCGCCGACAGGTCCGGTTTGCGCTTTGGTCCGCCACTTTTGGCGGCTGGGCGGATAAAGCTTTAAGGGCACAGGGTGGAATTGCGCTCTGGGGCCCTGTAGTATTTTGTGCACAATGGTTTGCACACAAAAAACAGGAGAAGTAAGCGTAATGACGATGCAATACCAGACTGATTACGCCGGGCGGCCTATCAAAATAGAAATAGGCAAGATGGCAAGACAGGCCCACGGCTCGTGTACCGTAAGATACGGCGACACGGTGGTGCTTGTGACCGTATGCCGGAACGAAACGGCATCTCCGGGGATAGATTTTCTCCCCATGACCGTCAACTACATGGAAATGACTTACGCCGCGGGAAAGATACCCGGCGGGTTTTTCAAACGCGAAGGAAGGCCGAGCGAGAAAGAGGTGCTTGGCTCAAGGCTTATAGACAGGCCTCTGCGCCCCCTCTTTCCGGACTCTTATCATAATGAGACTCAGGTAATAGCGACCGTACTCTCGGTCGAGCAGGAAAACGAGCCGGAGCTGGCCGCCATGATAGGCGCGTCAATCGCCCTCGGCATCTCCGATGTCCCGTTCCAGGGCCCCATTGCTGGCGCCAGGGTAGGGTACATAAACGGAGAGTTCGTCTGCAACCCGTCCATCAGCCAGATGAAGGATAGCGACATAGACCTTCTGGTTGCCGCGAAGGAAGGCTCGATAATAATGGTCGAAGCCGGGGCGAAGTTCGCCTCCGAAGAGACCCTCATCGCCGCCCTCGCTTACGCGCAGGAGCAGATGAAGCCCGTCCTCGAGCTGCAGAACAGGATAATCGCCGAGATAGGCAAGCCCAAGATGGCGCCTCCGCCGTCGAACGCGGACGCTGAACTTGAGTCAAAGGTCGCGGCTTTCGCCACCGGCAAGCTCAAGGCCGCCCTCCGCATACCCGTGAAGACGGAGCGCTACTCGACGATCGGCGCCCTCAAGAAGGAGACCGTCGCTCATCTCTCTGAAGCTTACGCCGGCAGGGAAAAAGAGATCGACGGCATCTACGGCGACCTCAAGTACAACCTCATGAGGGAGATGGTCGTAAAGGACAAGGTCAGGGTAGACGGCAGGGGACCCAGGGAGATAAGGAACATCACCTGTGAAGTCGGGCTTCTTCCAAGGACCCACGGCTCAGCCCTTTTCACCAGGGGCGAGACCCAGGCCATGGTCGTAACGACCCTCGGCACCTCTGAGGACGAGCAGAAGATAGACGCTCTTTCAGGCTGGGAATACAAGACCTTCATGCTCCACTACAACTTCCCCCCGTTCAGCGTCGGCGAAGTCAAGATCCTGCGCGGACCCGGAAGGCGTGAAGTCGGCCACGGCGCTCTCGCCGAGAGGGCCGTATCCAAGGTTCTGCCGAAGGAAGACTTCCCGTACACGATAAGGGTCGTCTCCGACATACTCGAGTCTAACGGTTCTTCGTCGATGGCCACCGTCTGCGGCGCCTCGCTCTCGCTCATGGACGCGGGAGTCCCGACCAAGGGCCATGTCGCTGGAATCGCGATGGGCCTTATCAAGGAAGGCGACGATGTAGTCATCCTCTCCGACATACTCGGAGATGAAGACCACCTCGGTGACATGGACTTCAAGGTAGCGGGAACCGCCGAAGGCGTCACCGCCCTTCAGATGGACATCAAGATAGGCGGCGTGACGGCCGAACTTCTGAAAGACGCGCTGTACCAGGCTAAAGAAGGGCGTCTTCACATACTCGGCAAGATGAACGAGTCTATCACGACGCACAGGGGAGAGCTCTCCAGCTACGCGCCGAGGATAACGACCATCTATGTCAGGGTCGAGAAGATAAAGGACGTCATCGGGCCCGGCGGCAAGAACATCAAGGGCATAATCCTCGCCACCGGCTGCAAGATAGACATCGATGACACCGGCAAGGTGAACATCGCCTCTTCAGACGGCGAAGCCGCGCAGAGGGCCATCGACATGGTCAGGGGCCTCACGGCCGAGGCCGAGATTGGCAAGCTCTACAAGGGCAAGGTAAAAAAGATTATGGACTTCGGCGCGTTTGTCGAGATATTCCCCGGCACCGAGGGGCTGGTCCATATCTCCCAGCTCGCCGTTGAGCGCGTAAAGAACGTAAGGGACATTCTCAAGGAAGGCGACGAAGTCCTTGTGAAGGTCCTTGAAGTAGATAAGGACGGCAAGATAAGGCTTTCAAGGAAAGAGGCTCTCGATCAGACCCTGTAAGGGGTCTCATCGGGGCCTCTTCCCTGAGGGGCCCCTCATATAAAACATATCCCGTTACCCCAGGACAAACCGAATGCCTTCTGTCCAGAAGACCGTCCTATCCAACGGAATCAGCGTCATCACCGAAGAAATGCCAGGCGTCGAGTCATGCTCTCTCGGCATTTGGGTCAACGCGGGCTCAAGGAACGAGACGCGGGAAATAAACGGCGTCTCGCACTTCATCGAACACCTCCTTTTCAAAGGCACATCAAGCCGGACGGCCCTTGATATCTCGCGCGAGATAGAGTCGGTCGGCGGCGTATTGAACGCTTTTACCGGCAGGGAGTACACCTGCTTTTTCGCCAAGATACTCAATAAAGATCTGCCCAGGGCGGCCGACCTCCTTTCCGACATCTTTATAAATTCGAAGTTCGACTCAAAAGAGATGGAAAGGGAAAAGTCAGTCATCCTGCAGGAGATCAAGATGGTCGAGGACACGCCCGACGACCTCATCCACGACCTCTACGCTGAAAGGTTCTGGCAGAACCATCCCCTGGGCTGGTCCATACTCGGCCCTTCAGAGACGATAAAGTCGATGAACAGGGACTCCGTGCTCTCCTATTTCAGGGAAAGGTACGCGCCCCACAGCGTCTTCATAACGGCCGCCGGAGGGCTCTCTCACCGGAAGGTCTTGAAGCTCCTGAAGCCGCTTTTCGGCAAGCTCAAGAGCACGCCAGCGCCTGTTAAAGCCTCTGCCCCTGTTTCCGAGCCAGGCGTGAAGCTCATAAAGAAAGACCTCGAGCAGGTGCACATGTGCCTTGGCGTGCCGATGCCGCCGCAGTCGCATCCTGACAGATATACGATCTACCTCATCAACACTATTCTGGGCTCTGGCATGAGCTCGCGCCTCTTCCAGGAAGTGAGAGAGAAGAGGGGGCTTGCGTACTCGGTCTACACTTATCTCAATTTATGCAGGGACGCCGGAACGATGGTCGCCTATGCCGGGTGTGATTCCGCGAAGTTCGGCGAAGTCTCAGGCCTTATCATGAAGGAGTTCGAGAGGCTCGGCAAGGATGTCTCTGCCTCTGAGTTACAAGGCGCGAAAGAGCAGTTGAAGGGCGGCATGCTCTTAGGGCTTGAGACGAGCGAGAACAGAATGATGAAGCTCGCGAGGGACGAGATATACTTCGGCAAGCCGATTACCGTAAAAGATATCGTCCGTGATATCGACAAGGTGACCTTGAAAGGGTTCAAAAAGTCTGCCAAGAGCCTCCTGTGCGCTGATAAGATAACCGCTGTAGCGATGGGCAAGGTGACGCCGAAAAAGCTGCCCTCCGGCCTCAAGAGGCTTGCCTCGAAGGGTTGAAGTAAAAAGCCTTTTTGTGATATTTTGTCTTGGACTGATACACGTAGCTTTTTTTATTTACCCTCCCCCTTGATGGGGGAGGGGTGGGTGGGGGTGAAAAGATACACCTTGCACCCTTCCCATATTTCACTCCCACCGGGGGAGGGAACATATTGAAAGCAGCCGGGTAGGTTGGGTTAGCGAAGCGTAACCCAACAGTACAAGAATTGTTGGGCGCGCCGTGCGCACCATTCATTTTAAGGTGATATGCGGATACTCGTAATAGAGGACGAAAAAAAGGTCTCAGCCTTTATCAAGCGCGGTCTCGAACAGGAGAGCTACGCCGTTGATGTCGTCGAGGACGGCGTCGAGGGGCAGCAGTACGCCGAGATTAACGACTATGATGCCATCATCCTCGACATCATGCTCCCCAAGAAGAGCGGCCTCGATGTTCTGAAAGACATGAAGAACGCCGGCGTGAAGGCCCCTGTGCTCCTTCTAACGGCCCGCGACTCTGTCGAGGACAGGGTCAAAGGACTCAATG
>JADLDY010000012.1 GCA_020846435.1 Deltaproteobacteria bacterium | reverse complement strand
TCGAGTACAACACCTATCGGCCCCATAGCTCTTTGAACGATTTAACGCCAGAAGAATTTGCCAGAAGGCATCAAACTAAAAACCCCGAACTCTACTTAACAGTGGCTTAAAAAGGGGGTACGGTCAGCGCAACCATCAAAAATATTGCTTTCAAAAGATGCGTTAATTTGTTTAGCAATGACTTCGATATAGCCCCTTGTTTTGACATATAAAGCCCATGGTAAAATCGTATCACTACATACTATCTCTTCATCTTCTTCGGTCATAAACGGGTAAGACTTACTCAACTGCTGCATTTCATTTGCGTGCAAACGAAATGAATTTAACTCCTTTCCTTTAATAAATTTCTTCGAGTTACTAAGATTTTTCTTTAAACGAGCTTTATTTGGCAAATGAACATCCACGGTTGTGAACCACGAGCAAACATCATCTACGGTAAAGCAAAAGTCCACATTACCATATTGATAATAGAACGCGAGCAGTTGGACCTTGTCCAGTTCTTTCTTAGAAAGCAAATCGACTTTTTTAATGAATTTATCCAATATCATTCTCTGTTTCTCAATTTACGCCAACAATGAATAATGCTACAATAAATTGTTCCGAAAAAGCAATAAATCTTGTAGATGCGTAGCATTATCGAGTTTGTCCATCCATGGACTCGCCCCTTCGGGCTTTTGCGCTTCGCGCAAAAGTGCAATCTTGCTGTCCTGCAAGATTGTCGAACCCCTCCGGGGTTCGCATCCCAGCCTTGTAGGGTGCGCTTTGCGCACCACTATCGATCTCGTCCTCCCTGTACTCGCCCTTGCGGGTTTGCGCCAGCGTATCCACGGGGATTGGCGGCTTCACCGCCGTGAAAGTGGAAAGGACTGAAAATCATAACCCATTAATTTACAGCTAAATTTTTCCGTTTTACCTTACGGGGCTATATTAACCTCGAAAGAATTCATTTTAGCCCCTTCTGCGATTTGAGTCTAACCAAGAGACGATCCTCAACAATACAATAATCCTCTTATAATCTTAAGCTAAAGTATACTCTTTTGGTTTACCTGCCGCACCAGGAATACAGCCTACTTGACATAAGACAAATATTATCATAAAATTTTACAATATCTGCACACAAAGAATACACTCTGCGCTAACAACACATACCAAACAAACAGGGAGGCACAATGAACAATAAGTTAATCGGATGTTTATTAGCTCTTTCGCTAGTTATGATAAGTGGGTGTACATCCATGACCCACCATACAATAGAAAAGACCGCCGGAGGAAACAAAGTCTTTTTTATAGACGCAAAACAACGCGGCGTTTATTCTGTAAAGAAAACTAACAATGGCACTATCTCTTGGGAAGGTGTTTGTGCGGAGCCAGCACCTGATGCAATTTCCTCCTTGGCTGCAACGCTTGGGGTTGATCTCACATTAACAGATAAAGGGAATCTGGGCGTTTCTCAATCTATGGCAGAGGCTGTTGGCTCTATTGGAATTAGAACCGCCGCAATTGAGGCTTTGCGGGATATTATGTACAGGAACTGCGAAGCTTATGCATTGGGCGGCATATCAACACTTGGCATTGAAACACTGCAAAGAAGATTTCAAAGCACGATGGTTGCTATATTGGCAATTGAACAACTAACAGGTGCAGTGCGAGCTCCTTCTGTTGTTCTCGCAGGTTCATCAAGTGCAGGTTCCCCGGAGGCGATAGTTGATCTAACGAATAAAACGGAAGTTGCGAGAAAGTCTTTGGATGATGCCAAATCGGCTGAAGCAAAATCAAAAGAGGGATATGATGGCGCCGTAGCAACAAGAAAAGATACAGAAAAGAAAATAGAAGATAGGAAGGCAGATTATGACAAAATCAAGCCACCGCATACGCCGTCCCCTGCTGAAAAGCAAGAACTTGCAGATTACGATGAACTAACGAAGACTTTAACAAAAAATAAAGAAACAGAAGATGCCTCAAAGAAAGAATATGAAGCAGCGCAAGCGACTACAAAAGGAAGAGAACAAGCGTACAGCGCGCTCGAAGCATCAAGAGTCGCCGCGTTAACTGGCGGAGGAAAAACCAGTACGACAGGGCAAATCGAGACCTCAGCAACAAAACCAGCCCTATCAGATAAAGCGGCAGAGGCCGTTGCTCAAGCAGTCGTCAACATTGTTCAAACCACTTCGAAAATGCAATTCGGCGGGGAGGTATGCACTACTCTAATTGGTCAGCACCCTAATGTAACTGCGATGCCAAACTCTCCTTTAGCAACATGTATAGAGTTACTGTCTCAAGGAGAAGTTCTGACTACTGACTAAAAGGAGTTCATTATGACAAAACCATACCATATTCCCCCTTCGCCTGATGTGCAACGGCAACCTTATTCATGAAGCATAGGCGGTCGGAGAAGATGATGGTGACGCCTTTTTAGCCTTGTAGGCTCACTGTGCGCACCACTAAAAAAATCCACACGTGGATTCAGCTCGTCCATCCCTGGACTCGCCCCTGCGGGCTTTTGCGCTTCGCGCAAAAGTGCAATCTTGCTGTCCCTGCAAGATTGTCGAACCCCTCCGGGGTTCGCATCCTGGCACACAAAATAAAAAAAGCGCCATAAAAATGGCGCTTTTTTTATTTTGGCGTCCCCACGGGGATTCGAACCCCGGTCGCCGCCGTGAAAGGGCGGTGTCCTTGGCCTCTAGACGATGGGGACATGCTTTATATTTTTTTCCGGTGAGCCGCCCTGGACTCGAACCAGCAACTCTTTACTTTATCGTAGTCCCCACGGGGATTGAGCTCGCACATCCCTGTGCTCGCCCCTGCGGGTTTGCGCCTGCGGCGCAAATCCAAATTTGCTGTCCTGCAAATTTGTCAAACCCGGTCGCCGACGATGGGGACATTCTTATTTTTTAGTGGTGAGCCGCCCGGGACTCGAACCCGGGGCCACCTGATTAAAAGTCAGATGCTCTACCAACTGAGCTAGCGGCTCCAAGACCAGGTCAAAACCCAGACCCGTTAAGCTACCACAAGCCCTATGGCTTGTCAAACCAAAAACCAGCTCTCAAAAGACGTTTTCCATCCCGCCCTGGAGGAGCTTCAGGGTATCCTGCACGGCCTTGCGCCGTATGCTCCTGCATTTCAAGTACACGGCGCACACGAAGTCTTCCTGCTCGGCGGGCCTCAGCGCCCTGTAGAGCCTCAGGAGCAGAGCCTCCCTTTTGGCAAGAGCGGGCTTGACAGCCGCGCCGCCAGCGAAAAAATAGGACGGCTCCCTGTCCATGGCGGCCGCTAACTTTATCCATTCCTCGGTGGTTATGGGGATTACGCCCCGTTCCTTCCTGACATAGGTCGTCCTGTCGACGCCGACCCGTTTCGCGAGATAATCCTGATTCAGCGCGAGATCTTCTCTCAGCGCCCTGAGGCGTTCCAGTACCTCGCGTGCTATAATTCGAGCCATCTGACCCCTGTCAAGAAATAGGAAGCCCGGAGAGAGGCCTCTGGAGATTTTCAGAACGCGAACAGACGCCGGGGGCGGGCCTTCATCAGACCTTGACCGCCCTCCTGAGGAAGTCCTTGACCTCAAGAACAAAGTCCCTGGTCTGGTAAAGCCTGAGCAGGGAGTCGCTTTCAGAATAGTCGACAGCGGTGTTGAAACCCCATGAGTCCTTCAGGGCCGCGAGGTGTTCAATGAAAGGGTCGAGCTTGGAGCTGTACTTGCGCAAGGCCGTCATGAAGCCCATGAACTTGTCCTTTTGCGCGTTGTCGAAGCTTCCCACCGTGAGGAAAGCGGCGGTTGCCGCGTGGCACGCCGAGTAATACGAAGAAGTTGCTGACGGCGCGTACAGGGCGTGCCTGTGCAGCTGCTCGGCGGCGTTCAAATAATCCTCAGCCCGTTTCAACTCGACTTTTATCCTGTCCCTACGCCTCGGGTCCAACAATACGCTCCACAGCTGACCCCGGGCGGCTACCAAAATGGCCGCTCTTCTGAAGCGGCCGTCAGGGCTCTCACGGGAAAAGCTTTTTAGAAGATTTCTAAATACCTCAAAACGCCATCAAAAGTCAAACAATCCATGGCCGGCGGCCTCGATATCAGTGGCGCCCAGCTTTTACTTCGGAAAAATAACGGGGTTTCTTAAAAAAAAGAAGAACGGCCAAAGTTTTTTCCCTGAATGCGATTGTTACGGGGCCTTTCTTATAGTATCATCTGCATTGATGCCAGGGATACTCAGCCGCTACATAATCAAGGAAATCAGCGTTCCATTTTTCCTGAGCCTTGCCATACTGACAGCCACGGCCCTTCTGAGCAAGGCGGTAAAGCTCATAGAGCTCATGGTCACTCAGGGCGTGGGGGGCTCGTTCATCTTCTGGTTCATAGCGTCGATCGTCCCGTCCTTCCTCATCTACACGCTCCCGATATCGTTCCTCATAGGCGTGCTCGTGGCCTTCACGCGCCTGAGCTCTGACAGCGAAGTGACCGCCATGAAGGCCTCGGGGCTGGGCCTCACAGCCATGCTCCGGCCGGTCATGATCTGCGCCTTTTTCGTCTACGCCGCGACCCTCGTCGTCACCCTGTACCTGTTCCCCTGGGGAAACCTCAACCTAAAGACCCTTTTCTTCGACGCCTCCAGGGAAAGGTTCATCTCAGGGCTCGAGGAGAAGACCTTCTACGACAGGTTCAAGGGCATAGTCCTGTACGTTGACAAGATAAACGCGAGAACAGGCGAGATGGAAGGCCTGTTCATCTCCGAAAGGGGAAGCACGAAAGAGTCGAACGTATTTTTCGCCTCGAAAGGCGTCTTCTCACCGGCGACCGAACGCCAGACCGTCTACCTCAAGCTCAACGACGGCTCCATACACAGGCAGACAAGGGACGGCAAGGCTTACCACCTGGTTGGCTTCGCCTCCTATACGCTTGAGCTGGGGCTCGCAGGACAGGCCGTCTCTCCTGCCCAGAAGCACAACAGGGAACTTTACACCGGAGAACTGATGGACAGGGCCGGCGACGCGGAAGCCCGCGGGGCAGACCCAGCGCCCTACCTCATAGACCTGCACAAGAGGTTCGCCCTGCCTGCCTCAGTCTTTGTCTTCGCGCTCCTCGGCCTGCCCCTGGGCATACAGAAGATACGCGCCGCCAAACTCTCAGGCTTTTCAACGGCCCTCGGCGTGGTACTCGTCTATTATGTTATGTCAACGGCCTTCGAGGCAATAGGAGAAGCCGGCTCGCTCAACCCGATAGCCGCTGTCTGGGCGTCCGACGTCATATTCCTCATCGCTGGCATATTCGTCTTTCTGCGGGCCGACAAGGACCGCCCCCTGTCCCCTCTGACGTTCAGGAGCAGGGCAAGGAAAGGAGGAGCATGAAGATACTCGAAAAACACGTACTATCCGAATTTCTGCGGCTTCTCCTGATGGCGCTCGCCGGGTTCATAGTGCTCTTCATAACAGTCGACCTTTTCGAGAACATCGACATGCTTATAAAGCACAAGGTCCCGGCCCTGGCCTCGTTCGTGTTCTTTGTCTACAAGCTGCCCTTCATCATAGGGCAGGTAGCCCCTGTTGCCGTGCTGGTCGCAGTCCTTCTGTCGCTCGGCATACTCTCGAAGCACGGAGAGATAACGGCCATGAAGGCGGGCGGGGTGCGGCTCCTGAGCGCCGTCTACCCGCTCATTGCCGCGGGTCTTCTCATAAGCCTCGGCGTCATGCTGATGAACGAATACGTGACCCCGGCGGCGCAGAAAAAAGCCGACTCTTTCAGAAAGCAGTGGTTCGGCGTCCAGGGAGCGACCTTCGGCAAAGAGGGGCTCTGGGTCAAGAGCGACGGAGGCATACTGAACATACGCCACATAGACTTCCGCAAGAACGAGCTCTTCGGGATCACCTACTATGAGCTGAGAAAACCCTTCACAGTAACGGGCAGGGTCGAAGCGGCCTCAGCCGCGTGGCGGGACGGACACTGGGTGACGGAGGACGCGACAGCGTGGACGTTCACGAAAGAAGGGGAGGCGCGCGCGAGGGGCAATCAGAGGCTCGCGCTCAGCGGGCTCGAAGAGCCTGAAAACCTCGTCAACCTCGAGAACTTCCAGCAGAACATGGGGTTCTTCGAACTGTGGGAATACATAAGGACGCTGGAGAAGGACGGCTACGAGACGGCCAAACACAGGATAGACCTGTGGAGCAAGGTATCGTTCCCTCTGGTGAACTTCATAATGGCCCTCGTGGGCATACCCTTCGCGCTCAAGACAGGCAGGCACAGCGGAATAGCCGCCGGCATCGGCCTCAGCATAGTCATAGCCTTCAGCTACTGGATGGTCTACGCGCTCACGAGGTCTCTCGGCCACGGCGGCATGATCCCGCCTTTCGTCGCCGCCTTCTTCCCGGATCTCCTCTTCGTCGCCATAGGCTCTCTCATGTACGGCTACGTCAGGCAGTAGACCTTTATTCCATACCCCTTTTCAATTCGATGATACGCAGGTTGTTGAGCGCGTCCGCGAAGTCCGGCTTGATAAAGACGGCCGCCCTGAACTCTTCCTCAGCGAGATCTGCCCTCCCCATGGCCGAGTAAGCGAGCCCGAGGTTGTTGTGCGCCTTGAAATCATTGGGGTTTTTAAGCAACATGGTCTCGAACTGCTCGACCGCCTCGGCGGGCCGCCCGACCATCAGGTAAACGAGCCCCAGGTTGTTGCGCGCGTTGAGCTTGCCCGGATCCTGCTCAATGGCGGTCTCGAACGCTTTTATGGCCTCATCCATCAGGCCAAGGTCCTTATAAGCGTTGCCGAGGTTGTAATAGCCGGAAGGGGTCACCGGGTCGAGCTTGACAGCGAGCTTGAACTCGGCCATGCCCTCGGCGGTCATCCCCTTCTTGTAGAGCACCCTGCCGTAGTTGTTGTGCACCCTGCCCTTATCAGGGCTCTTGGCTACGACGTCCCTCCAGAAAAGGATGTCGTCTGCCCACAGGCTGTTCCTCGCAAAGGTCGCCGCGCCAAGAGGGGCCGCCAGGACTATTACGGCGACAACGGCCCACGCGAGAGGGGAAATGGCGAGCTTGAACCTCTTCTTCGAGAACTCAAAGAGGCCCATGAGCGCGGCCGCGAAAAAAAGCGCCGCCCCGGCTGAGGGCAGATAGAGCCTGTGCTCGTATATGACGTCGTTTATGGGGATTATCGACGATTCGATCGATATGGCTATGAAGAAAAAGAGTATGCCGGTGCCGGCTATAAGGGAGAGAGGCCCCCTCCCCTTGATGCCCCGTCCAAGGAGAAAGAGGCCGAGGCCGAATATAGGGATGACCAGAAAAAGCGCGGACAAAACAACCTGCGGGGCAAGAAAGCTCTTGAAGATGGTGTAATGGTAATCGAGGTTCTGCCCATATGGCGCGACGAGGAGCCTGAAGTAGGTGGCCATGACCCTGAACTGGGTCGCCAGGTAATCGTGCCTTGAGACCGTGTCCAGATCACGGAGCTGCTGGACGCGGGTCGTCTCGCTTATGCCTGCGGAGCCCGCGCCGAAGACCCCCGGGGCAAAGAGCAGAACCGGCACTATCGCCATGACGAGGATGAAAGGGACGAGCGGAAAAAGCCTCTTGAGAGCGCTTCCTGTACCCCTGAAGAAGGCGTACTCAAGCAGCAATATGACGGCAGGCAGGGTAAAGCCCGTCTCCTTGGTGAACTGGGCGGCAACTGCCGAAAGGAGCGCGACGGCGTAAAAAAAGAGCCTCGAAGAGCCCTCGGAGGTCCTCCATTTGAGATAGCACGCGACAGAAAGGAGGTAGAAAAGCGCCGTCAGGGAGGCGAACCGCTGGGTTATGTAGGAGACCGCCTGCGTCTGAACAGGATGGGCCGCGAAGAAAAAAGAGGCCATGAGAGCGACAGGCAGGGCGTACCTCTCTACCCCTTTGTCCTTCAAGGCCGCGGTCCTGAAGAGAAGAAGCGCGATGGCGAAAACCAGCGCCGAGTTGAATATGTGGACGATAACGTTGAAGAGGTGGTAGCCGAAGGTATTGAGGCCGCCGTGCGAGTAGTTGAACGCGAACGAGAGGTATGTCAGATACCTCGGAGAGGGCGGCCACAGAAGGGACGAGTCCCTTATCTGCGTGTTGTCGATTATGTACATCCCGTCATCGAAGATGAACGGGCCGTGGAGCACATTGGAATAGATGATGAAAGTAAACGCCGCCAGAGCGGCGAGCGCGACAGCCTTGCGAAAACTCTCCATGCTGCACCATCTCCCATGCTTACTTGAAACGGGCAAGAAACAACTGCCTGACAAAACTCCCCCGGCAGGGATTTCATCCACTGCCGGGGAATATTGTCAGGACTTTTTGGCGACCCTTATGAAAAGCTCCTCAAGCTGCTTGGCGTCGACGACCGAAGGCGCTTCGGTCATCGGGTCCGTGCCCTTTTGCGTCTTGGGGAAGGCTATGACGTCGCGAATGGATTCCGACTTCGTGATGATCGACATTATCCTGTCGAGGCCGAAGGCTATGCCTCCGTGCGGAGGGGTGCCGAATGAGAGTGCGTCGAGGAGGAAGCCGAACCTCGCGGCCGCGTCTTCTTTCCCGATGCCGAGCATCGAGAAGACCTTCTCCTGCACGTCGCTCCTGTGTATCCTTATCGAGCCTCCGCCGATCTCGCTCCCGTTCAGAACGAGGTCATAGGCCTGAGCGCGCACCTTAAGGGGAGCCGTGTCCATGAGAGGGAGGTCTTCGTCCATAGGAGCGGTAAACGGGTGGTGGACGGCTACATGCCTCTTTTCAGCCTCGTCGTAATCGAACATCGGGAAGTCGGTTACCCAGACGAACTTCAATTCGTCCTTTGGTATGAGACCGAGCCTGCCTCCTATGTTGAGCCTGAGCCTGCCGAGCACGGTATTGGCGATGGAGGCCTTGTCAGCGCCGAACAGAAGAAGATCGCCCGTCTTCGCGCCGACAGATGAGGTTATCGCGCTCTTTTCAGCGTCGGTGAGGAACTTGGCAATGGGCGACTGCCAACCCTCTTCAGTGACCTTGACCCACGCCAGGCCCTTTGCACCGAAAGAAGCGGCTATCTCGGTCAGGTCGTCGAGGTCCTTCCTCGAAAAGGACGCCCCGCCCGGCACGCACAGGGCCTTGACGACCCCGCCCTTTGAGGCGGCGTCATTGAAGACCTTGAAGCCTGAGCCGGAAAGTATGCTCGTGAGGTCGTTGAGCTCAAGGCCGAACCTGACGTCAGGGTTGTCTACCCCAAACCTTCCAACAGCCTCGGCGTAGGTGAGCCTCGGAAACGGCGGGTTGACCGTGAGACCGGATTCCCTGAATATCTTTATGATGAGCCCTTCCATGACAGAGATGACATCCTCCCTGTCGACAAAGCTCATCTCAGCGTCTATCTGCGTGAACTCGGGCTGGCGGTCGGCCCGGAGGTCCTCGTCGCGGAAGCACTTCACTATCTGGAAGTACCTGTCCATGCCGGCGACCATCAGTATCTGCTTGAAGAGCTGCGGGGACTGCGGCAGGGCGAAAAAATTGCCAGGCGACAAGCGGCTCGGCACGAGGAAGTCCCTCGCGCCCTCAGGCGTGCTCTTGGTGAGAACAGGCGTCTCGACCTCGATGAAGCCGTTTTCAGCGAGGTAGTTCCTCGTCGCCATCGCGACCTTGTGGCGCAAAACGAGCTTGGCCTGGAGAGACGGCCTGCGAAGATCGAGATAGCGGTATTTGAGCCTCGTCGTCTCGGCGACGTCTGTATCGTCCTCTATCATGAACGGGAGCGGTTCGGAATCGTTGAGTATCCTTATCTCGGAGACCTCCATCTCGACCTGGCCGGTTGAGAGGTTCGGATTAGCGGTGCCCTCAGGCCTCTTCCTCACTTTGCCCTTGACAGCGGCCACGAACTCGCTTCTGAGGCCGTGCGCGGCTTCGTGCACGTTGTTCGGGGAATCGGGGCTGAAGACGAGCTGCATTATACCGGCCCTGTCGCGCAGGTCTATGAATATGAGGCCTCCGTGGTCCCTTCTCCTTTGCACCCAGCCCATGAGGCAGGCTTCCTTGCCTATATTAGCAGCGGTGAGCTCCCCGCAGTACGAGCTCCTCTTCCAGTCACCCATCTTCTCGAACAAGTTCTTATCCTCCATTTCAACTGTTATGTATCGAACCAGGGCCTCAAAAGAACCGCCACAGGCTGTTTTCTCTCACCCGCCGGAGCCGGGCCGGGAAAAATAATTTATCCTACGGCCTCACAACATGCCGTAAATAAAAGAGATTTGCTCTTATACCATATCCATTTGGCCTTTTCAAATCAATAGAGCCCAAGATTAAAGAATTTTTATCTTGACAGGAAGCACATAAAAATGGCTATAATTGCCACTACTATCACCCCCCCAAATTAGAAAAACTGGGAAAAATACCACTTTCAAGGAGGCAATCGATGAAGAGAACTGGCTTCTGGATTCTCCTCCTGACTTGCGTTGGTATGGCCGTAGGTCTCGTGGCGCCTGAAAAGGGTCACGCTGAGTACGGGGATATCGTCCTGAACAGCAAGTCAGTGAGCATGCAAAAGGCAGGAGTGGATCCGGTAGTATTCCCCCACTGGTTCCACAGGATCAGATTCAAATGCAAGGTGTGCCATGAGGACATATTCATCCTCAAGAAGGGCGCGAACGACATCAACATGGCCGCTATCATGAACGGAGAGTTCTGCGGCAAGTGCCACAACGGTCTCGTAGCTTGGGAACCTCTGTACTGTGACAGGTGCCACTCCTTCAAGGGTGCCGCCCCTGCGAAATAATTTGACTGAGTAAAGGAGAAAAGTGATGAAAGCATCTTCATTCAGGAAGCTGAAGGCTGCTCTCCTCTGTTCGCTCGTGGTGGCATTCGGCTACACTGTCTCTGGTTCAGTTGCTGAAGCCGTGCAGGCTCAGCCAACTGCCAAGCCCCCGGCGAAGAAGGAAGCCCCAGCAAAGATCGACCCTAACGACCCGGCAAGCCTCATATACCTGGACACCGCGGGTAAACCGGCCGGCGTAGGCGGAACCGCCGCCGCCCCTGCCAGCCAGGCATTCAAGGCTGGAATGGGCTGGCATCCCCAGGCCCTCGCGGGAACGGGACTTCCCAAGGACAGGTACGGCCTCGTTGACTGGGCCAAGCTCGTCAGGGAGAACATCATAAAGCCGAAGGCGTCCCTCGACCCAGATGAAGAGGAAATGCCGCCGCTCAAGATGGACGTACTCATCCCGGCAAAGGGCGACTTTGTGAACGACGTAATCTACCCGCACGAGATGCATACCTACTGGCTCAAATGCGAGGTATGCCATCCCCAGATATTCGTGCCAGCCAAGGGGAGCAACAACATGACCATGGTCGGCATCGTGCAGGGCGAGTGGTGCGGAAGGTGCCACGGCAAAATAGCCTTCCCGCTTACCGACTGCAACAGGTGCCATTCTTCACCCAAGGCTAAAAAGTAATCTATGAAAAAAAAGCTTCTCGCTTTTATGCTCGTGCTCGCTGTCCCGGCTCTGGCCGGGGCAGCGCAGTACGGCAATATGACGCTCGACTCAAAGGTCGAGAGCATGAAGAAGGCTGGAGTCGGGCCTGTCATCTATCCGCATGACAAGCACGAAGCGCTCTTCAAATGCGCCGATTGCCACCCCAAGGTCTTCAAGGAAAAACGGGGTACGAACAACATGTCCATGAAGATGAACATGGACGGCAAGTTCTGCGGCTCGGCCAACTGCCACAACAGCCCGGACGCGTTCCCGCTTTACATGTGCACGAACTGCCACACAAACGTAGGGGCGAAGAAGAAGTAATCTTCTCGCCCCTTCTTTTTTCTCCCGGCCACTCTTCAAACACAATCAAAAATCCGTTGATATAACAGGACCGGAAAAACACAGGACCTCAGCCTTTCAGGCAGGATGCCGCCTCGCTGTCAGCGAGCCAGAAGAGCTCCTTTGCCCTGACCTTTGCCGCAGGCAGGTCCTTTCCATCGAAGACATCTCTCAGAGCAACCGCCTTTTCAGCCCCTGAGACGATAAAAACCGACCTCCGCGCCCTCTCCAGAGCGCGGAGCGTGAGCGTCACGCGCCAGGCGTTGTCAGGGGCGTGATTGGCGACGACGAGGCGCTCATCTTCAATGAGCGCTTTTGTGCCGGGGAATAGCGAGAGCGTATGGCCGTCTCTGCCGAGGCCAAGAAGGACAAGGTCAAATGGAGGGGGTTCGCCTGGTTCAAGTCCGAAAAACGAGGCAAGCTCATTTTCATAAGAGCTTGCGGCCTTCTCAGGAGTGAGTTCGCCCTTTATCCTGTGGATGTTCTCCGCCGGAATATCTGCTCGGGAAAGAAGGCTCTCACTGGCAGCCTTGAAGTTGCTCTCGGAACTCGAAGGGCCGACGCACCTCTCGTCACCCCAGAACAGGTGCGTCTTGTCCCACTTGACCCTCGCGCAATATTCTTTCGATGAAAGGAGACGGTAGAGCTCAAGCGGGCTCGACCCGCCTGAGAGGAGTACGCTGAAAAAACCTTTCTCCTTCAGTGCCCTTTCACAGGAATCGATAAACAGGAGGACACCAGCCTTCGCGAGGGAGGCCGCGTCTGGATATACATTGAGCCCCTGCCTGAACGGGCTGTGCAACGTCTACCTCCTGCCCGGCAAAGAGACCTTCCTTACAGTCCCGCCTATCGTCCTCGCGGCGCAGTTGGCCGCGCCAAGTATCCCTGCCCTGTCATTGAGTATGACGCGCACAGGCAGCGCCTTCATGAAGTCGGCGAACCTGCCCTTGTCCACGAAGGCGCCAAGAAAGCCGCCTGAGGAGAGCGCGGGGAGCATCTTCGGAGCTATGCCGCCGCCGATATAGACGCCGGAGGTGGCAAGGGCCTTCAGAGCGAGGTTTCCAGCCTCTGCCCCGTAGACAGCGACGAATATCCTGAGGGCCTCCACGCAGTTGGCGTCCCGGCCCTTTACCCCCTCGTCCGACACTACCGGCGCGACCCCTTCGGCTGAAAACCTCTCTTTGAGCCAGTCCGGCTCTTTTTCTTTTGACCTGGACTTCACGAACTCATATATATTTTCGAGGCCCATGCCTGATACTATCCTCTCGTAGCTCACATGGCCGTGTCTCGCTCTAAGGAATTCCAGGAGCTCCATTTCGGTTTTATTTCCCGGGCCAAAATCAGTGTGCCCGCCTTCAGAAGCAGATGGGAGGTGGGTCGACCCGTCCCAGAATAGTATCGACTCTCCAAGTCCTGTGCCAGCGGCTATGAGGGCTCCGTTGCCCTGCCGCTCTACCCCCTGCTGGAGCACGAAAAAATCATCACCGCCGAGAAGGCCCACTCCATAGCCTATCGCCTCAAGGTCGTTTATGAGGACAAGCCTCCTGAAGCCGAACAAAGCCTTGAGCTCGTCAGCGTCGATCGTCCACTTGAGGTTCGTCAGAGAACACCTGGAGCCGACAACAGGGCACGCTATGCCGAAGGCCGCGGCCTCTATTGCCGCGGCTTCGCCTACCCTCAGAAAGTCCCTCAAGACCTCCTCGACGCCCTTGTAACTGCCGTTCAGGTAAGAGCCCTCGCGCACCTCTTCGAGCGTCCCGCCACTCAGGGAAAAGAGCGCGAGATAAGTCTTTGTGCCGCCTATGTCAGCGGCAAAGAGGAGCCTGTCATCTTTCATAATCAACCCATTTCCTTCCATCAGAGGCCATGAACCTCTCAGCCTCGACAGGCCCGAAGCTCCCGGCCCTGTACAGTGACAGCTCGGGAGCCGCTTTTCCCCTGCCCTCCGAGTAATCGAGAGCCGGGGCGAGCCACTTCCAGCTCATCTCCATCGCGTCCGAGCGTATGAAGAGCATCTTGTCGCCTGTCATGCAGTCGAGAAGGACCCTCTCGTAGGCCTCGAGGACAAGGCCGTCATAGCCTTCAGTATAGCCGAAATCCATTACGACGTCCCTCAGGCAGACCCTTGAGCCGGGTTTTTTAGCGTGGAACCTGAGCTGTATCCTCTCGTCAGGCTGTATCCTGATTATGACGGCGTTCGGGCCTATCTCCTCCTCGAACAACCGGCTGAACATCTGGTGGGGGACGGCCTTGAACTGTATGGTGACCTGCGTGAAGCGGCTCCTGAGCCTCTTGCCGGACCGAAGGTAAAAGGGCACCCCCTGCCACCTCCAGTTGTCTATGAAGAGCCTCATGGCCGCGAACGTCGGCACAATAGAACCTTTGGAGACGCCCTCTTCCTCGCGGTAGCCTCTAGACGAGGCGCCGTTGACCTCGCCTTCGGCATACTGGCCGAGGACGAGGTTATCCATGACGCTTCCCCGGTCTAACGGGCGCATGGCCCTGAAGACCTTGACCTTCTCGTCCCTCACGGCCTCTGACTCGTAGACGGAAGGAGGCTCCATGCCGACAAACGAGAGCACCTGGAGCATGTGGTTCTGGAACATGTCGCGCAGAACCCCGGCCTCCTCGTAGTAACCGGCCCTTTTCTCAATGCCGAGCGATTCAGCGGCGGTTATCTGCACGTGGTCGATGAAGTGCCTGTTCCAGACAGGCTCGAATATCGAGTTGGCGAAACGGAACATCATTATGTTCTGGACAGTGTCCTTGCCGAGATAATGGTCTATCCTGAATACCTGCTCCTCGCGGAAATGCCTGGAGACGGTATTCTCAAGGGCCTTAGCGCTCTCGAGGTCGCGGCCGTAGGGCTTTTCTATGACTATCCTCGCCCAGCCTCTCTCTTCGGCCGCGAGTCTTGATGCAGCCATCGCCTCTATGACCCCCTCATAGGCCGACGGAGGCGTAGAAAGGTATAGTATCCTGTTAGGACCTGTCGCGTGAGCGCGCGCCTTCTCATCCATGACCTCACCGGCCTTTTTGAGGGACGCCGCGTCGTAGCCGGCCTGAAGGTAGTAGAGACGCCGGGCGAACTCGGCCCAGAGCCTGGCGTCAAAACCCTTATTGTCTTTTACAGCCTCTTCCAGAGAGGCCCTGAAGGCCTCCTCGCTCATGGGCGACCTGGCCAGGCCGAGGACAAAGAAGCCGTCAGACAGAAGCCTGTTCCTGAAAAGGTAGAAGAGCGCGGGTATGAGCTTCCTCTTTGTCAGGTCGCCTGACGCGCCGACTATCAGGACTGCGCACGGCTCTGAAGAGGGCGTGTCGCAGGCAGAAGGCGCCTTTCCAATCCTCCCTGAGGCCCCTCCGGTTGTCTTTTCAAAGGCCATCTCTAATAGATCCTTTCCATGATATCCTCAAGGCGCATAATCAAAAGCCCCTCATCAGAGGGGCTTTCATTCGATCATCTGCTTTTATTTGCCCGGGTTGCGCTTTACGCTGTGGCCGCCGAACTCTTCTCTCAGGGCGGCCAGCACCTTCTCGGCGAACGGGTCTTGCTGCCTCGAGCGGAACCTGCGCATCAGGGCCTCGCTTATGACCGGTATGGCGACCCTGAGGTCAACAGCCTCCTTTACCATCCACTTGCCCTCGCCGGAGTCCTCGACATAGCCTATTATCGAATCGAGCCCCTCTTCCTTCTCAAAGGCGTCCTCAAGGCGCTCGAGGAGAAACGACCTGACGACAGAGCCCCTGTTCCAGAGGCGTGCGAGCTCGGAGTTCTTCATCCCTTCGCCGTACGGAGAAGCTTTCAATATCTCGAAGCCCTCGGCGTACGCCTCCATGAGGCCGTACTCTATGCCGTTGTGCACCATCTTGGCGTAATGGCCCGCCCCGCTCTCACCGCAGTACATGTAGCCGCCTGAAGGCGCGAGCGTCTCAAGGAGGGGCTTCAACTTCTCGAAGCCTTCCTTCGGGCCGCCTATCATGGTGCAGTAGCCCTCTTTAAGGCCCCATATGCCGCCGGACACGCCCGCGTCCATGTAATAAAGGCCCGAACCCAGAAGCTCTCCGGTGCGGCGGAGGTCGTCCTTGTAAAAGCTGTTCCCGCCGTCGACTATCATGTCGCCTTCAGTAAGGAGCGGCCTCAATATTGTTATCGTGCCGTCAACAGGCCTGCCCTCAGGCAGCATTATCCATAAGACCCTGGGGTGGGCGAGCTTTGAGACGAGCTCGTCGAGCGTCAAAGCCACCTCTATGCCGTCTTTCCTTGCCGCGTCAAGGGCGTCAGCCCTGCTGTCAAAGCCCACGGCCCTGTGGCCGCCGAGCGCCAGACGCCTCGCCATGTTAAGGCCCATGCGCCCCAGGCCGACTATTCCTACTTCCATCTATCCTCCGATACGCCTTTTTTATGAACGGGACGCGGCCTTCAACATATCCTCGATCGGCCGCAGGCACTCTTCCGACGGGCCGTCAGCCATTACAAGCACTACCCGCGAGCCCTTTGAGTCAAGGGCCTCCATGTCGCCGAAGGCCTGCGAGAGCTCGAGCCCGGAAAACGTGAAAGAACTGCCCGGCACCTTGAAGTCTTCGAGAGCCCCATGGCAGAAGATTATGAATACGCCGCAGTCAGGACGGCCTTTGTGGAGCTGCCCCGTTGAATGGAGATATCTCGGGCCGTACCCGAACTGGGTCGCGACGCGTGCTGAATCACGCAGTGAGAGCCTCACGCGCCTGAACGCCTCTTCGAGCCTGGCGTCGAACGGGTCGTAATAGGCAAGGAGGCCTATGTAGTCGTCCTTGCCGACGAGCTTCAAAAACCCTTTCAAAGCTTCGGCCGCGTCAGCGCCCTTATAACCGGTCTTATCAAAGGCAGACTTCCCCATATTGAGCCTGACCCCCCCGGCCTTGAGCTCTATTCCAGGGGGCTTTACCCCGCCTTCCCCGCCAAGCTCATTGAGCCTTGAGGCCGCGAGCTTCTTGGCAAGCTCCACGTCAGGCTGGTCAAACGGGTTTATGCCGAGTATCTGTCCGGCTATGGCAGTCACAGCCTCCCAGCGGAGGAACTCTCCGCCAAGCTCGTATTTGTCCCTTAGCTTCAATTCTATTACCGGGTGTCCTGCGGCGGCAAGCTCACCGAGAACGGTTTCATTCGCCCTGTCGCCGTCGCCGAGCGTCATTGAGATGAAAACCCTGTCGCTGCCGTAGGAGGAGACAGAACTCACAGGCTCGCCTGAGACCGGCACCAGCCCGCGCCCCTCCTTGCCGGTCGACTCGGCGACAAGCTGCTCTATCCACATCCCGAAGGTCTCTATCTCCTTCGGGAGGAAGAACGTGAGCTTGTCGCGGCCCTTGAGCCCGAGGCTGCCGAGGGCGGCCCCAAGCATCATCACCGGGTTGCCGCTTGAGGCGGCGCACGGGTGGAGAAGGGAGTCGACCCTTCCAGCGTGCTCAAGGAGCCTGCTGATGTCGACTCCAGTGATGGCGGCCGGAAGCAGGCCGAAGTAGGAGAGGGCCGAGAACCTGCCGCCAACGTCCTTCGGGTTCGTGAATACCTTCCTGAACCTGTATTTTCTGGCGAAGCCTTCAAGGGGGGTCGCCGGGTCTGTTATCGCGATGAAGTTCCTGCCTGACTCCTCTCCCTTGATCCTCTCGAGTGCGGCGTGGAAGTACTCGAAGAGGCTCAACGGCTCTATCGTAGAGCCTGACTTGCTCGATACTATGAACAGGGTCTTCTCGAGATCGATCCTCTCCATGACCGACTTCAAGGCCCCAGGGTCGGTAGAATCGAGGACGATGAGCCCGGGGCAGCCAGGCGCGCTGCCGAATGTAGTCGCGAAAACCAGCGGGGCGAGGCTCGATCCTCCCATGCCGAGGAGCACGGCGTCCTTGAACCCGGCGGCCTTTATCTCTGCGGCGAAATCATTTATCTCGTCAACGTGCTCTTCCATCAGGTACGGAAGTATTGTCCAGCCGAGCGAGCCCTTTATCTGCTTCTTGTCGCCGAGCCCGGCCTTCCAAATGGACGGGTCGTGAGCGCCAAGTTTCCTGAAGAAGTCCTCGCCGATGACAGAATCGAGAGCCTCCGCGACCGGAGAATCGAACCTTCCCATGGTGAACTTCGACGTCGGCCCTGTTTTTTTCGAGAGCGCCTGCCGCCTTTCAGCCACAGCCTTCGCTACGGCCTCTCGCGAGGCCGCAAGAGACTTCAAGCACCCCTCCTCAAGATCAGCGGCCACCTCGGCGTACTCTATTCCAAGTCCGCCGAGCTCATCAAAGACCTTTTTCGCGGCTTCAAGGCCTGAGGTCTGAGAGGCCGGCCGGCCGTGGCAATGGAACGCGAGGAGCGTGTGGAGCGGGAGAGAGATGGCAGTGCCGGGCAAAGAGAGCTCCTCTGCGTATTTCATCCCGCTGTACAGGTGGTTCTTCGTGCCGGCTGACTCCCAGATGAGCAGCTGCGGCTTAGCGCCCGAGGACTTGAGCTTCTTGAAGCGGGCCGACGCGCGGGCCTCTTCATGCTTCAGGAAGGCCAGTTTCGCGTTGGCGACGGCCGCCCTGCCCAGGAGGGCGCGGAGCCTTGACTTCTCGTCGTTGCCCTTCGCGTGCTCGGCGCGCTCTTCGAGTATCCTGTCAAAGACAGTGTCCGCCCTGCTCACGGTAAAGCCCGCGGCGCAAGGGACAGTGTCGATCGGCATGCCTTCGGCCGCCCTGCGCTCGAGCCCCCTCAGAAGGGCCACTGTCGCGGCTTCATAGCGTCTGACCGAACAGATGAGCGTGGCGTAGACTCCGATGCCGGCAAAGGTCAGCACCTCTATCGCCTCGAGCCCTTCGCCGGTCGCCGGGATCCTGACAAGGACATTCGGCCTGTCAACTGCCTTGACGAGACTTCTGGCCGCGTCGACCAGGGAAGCCGCGCTCAAATCCGCCCCGATGACATCGACTGCCGCGAAGCCATCAGCGCCGTTCGAGAGCTTCCACAGCGGCAACAAGGCGTCTGCGGCATGCCTCGCGTCCCTTACAAGGAGACGGACGGCTATCTCGGAGTCATTGAGCCCTTCTTTCAGGAGGAGGGAGATGTCGTCGTCGTACTCGAGGGCGCCGGTCATGGCCCGGGCCATGAGAGAGAGGTTCGATGTGACGCCGGAGACTGCGTACTCGTCGATGAGACGCTTGATCTCGCCGGTGGCGACGACCCCTTTTCTCATATTGTCGTGCCAGACGCTCTGTCCAAGCCGTTTCAATTCAAGCAGCGGGTTCATAGGGCTCCTGCCCGTGAAGCCGGGCGCAAGGATATCTGCCGGAAAAGCTCCCGGGCAGTCAATCGGCCGTCATGCGGCGTGATATGCTTTTGAACGTTCTGAAAGGGCCGCCCGAACACCGGGCAGCCGGAAGGGAGGAGCGCTGTCCGCTCCTCCCGGCTCACTTATTGAAGGGCTCTTTTGAAACCTGGCGATCAATGCTTGAGCGCCAGGAGAGCAGACGCCGGAGGGCGCAAGATCTGCTCCAAGTATAGCGGAATATCAGAGCCTATCAAGAAACAGGCCCTTTTTTCTGTCAAGAAGGGCTATGGCCCTGGCAACTACATTCTCGACAGTGAACCCGTACTTCTCGAAAAGGACCTTATGGGGAGCCGACGCGCCGAAAGTCTCTATGCCGAGGACTTCTCCGTCAAGCCCCGTGTACCTGTGCCAGCCCATCGGGGAAGCGGCCTCTATCGCGAGCCTTACTGTAACGCCGCGCGGCAGGACTTCATTTTTGTAAGCGAAGGGCTGGGCTTCGAAGAGATCCCAGCTCGGCATGTTGACCACACGGGCGTGTACGCCCCTTTTGGCAAGCTCGGCGTGAGCGCCGAGCGCGAGAGATACCTCTGAGCCGGTAGCAAGCAATATGACCTCGGGCTTGCCGTTTTCCGCGTCGAGGAGCGTGTAGCCGCCCTTGAGGACGCCTGAAGCCGGAGCGCACTTCGTCCGGTCGATAAGCGGCAGAGTCTGCCTCGTAAGTATTATGGCAGTCGGGCCGTTCTCCTTCTTCAAGGCGACCCTCCATGCCTCGGCCGTCTCATTGGCGTCGGCCGGCCTTATGACCGTGAGGTTCGGTATCGAACGCAGGGCCGCTAACTGCTCTATTGGCTGGTGCGTTGGGCCGTCCTCGCCGAGGCCGATGGAATCGTGTGTGAAGACATACACGGCCTGAAGATGCATCAAGGCCGCGAGCCTTATGGGGGGCTTCATATAATCCGAGAATATGAGGAAGGTCGCGCCGTAAGGCACTATGCCGCCGGTCAGCGCCATGCCGTTCATGACAGAGCCCATGGCGTGCTCCCTTACGCCGAAGTGAAGGTTGCGTCCCGTGCGGTCGCTCAGGAAATGGCCCATGCCCTTCATTATCGTGTTGGTCGATGGCGCGAGGTCTGCCGAGCCTCCGATGAGGAACGGCGCGGCCGACGATATGGCGTTCAACACCCTTCCTGACGCGCTCCTTGTGGCAATGTTGCCGTCCTTTTCAGTGAAGACAGGCAAAGCCTTCTCCCACTCCCCTGACCTCTTTCCATCTATGATGGCATGTAGTTCTCTACCCTCTTCAGCGTACTCCTTCGAATACCTCTTGACCATGTCATGCCAGGCCTTGTGGCTGGCCTTGCCGTCCGAGAGCGCGCTCATGTGGGCTTTAACCTCTTCTGGCACGAAGAAGTCGGGCTCAAGAGGCCAGCCGAGAGCCTCTTTCGTGGCCTTAACCTCGTCCTTGCCAAGAGGGGCTCCGTGGACTTCTTCGGTGTCCTGCTTGGCGGGACTGCCGAAGCCTATTATCGTCCTGGCCATTATGAGGGACGGCCTCGAGGTTTCAGCCCTGGCCGCTTCTATCGCTTTGGCTATGCCAACGGTGTCATTGCCGCCGACCTTCTGGACGTGCCAGCCGAGGGCTTCGAACCTCATGCCTACATCTTCGGAGAAGGCGATGTCGGTCTTGCCTTCTATCGTTATCTTGTTGTCTGAGTACAGATAGATCATGTTGCCGAGTTTGAGGTGTCCGGCCATCGAGGCGGCTTCGTTGGAGACCCCTTCCATCAGGTCGCCATCGCTGCAAATGGCGTAGACATGGTAGTCAAAAAGAGGGAACCCCGGCCTGTTGAACCTGTGGGCGAGATACCTTTGCGCCATCGCCATGCCAACTCCGTTGGCAAAGCCCTGCCCCAGCGGGCCGGTCGTCGTCTCAATGCCTATGTTCTGGTCGCGCTCGGGGTGTCCCGGCGTGTGGCTGCCCCACTGCCTGAACTTTTTGAGCTCATCGAGCGGCAAATTGTATCCGGTAAGGTGCAGGAGAGAGTAAAGGAGCATCGAGCCGTGGCCCGCCGAGAGCACGAACCTGTCGCGGCAGAGCCACTTCGGGTCAGAGGGGTCGTGCCTGAGGAAGTTCTTCCAGAGCACATAGGCCATGGGAGCGTCCCCCATCGGCATGCCGGGGTGCCCCGAGTTGGCCGCCTCGACGCCGTCTATGGCAAGGAAGCGTATTGTATTAATTGACAATTCATCAATGGATTCGGACTTGTAGGACCTGGATTTCTTTTCCATCTGAGCCTCTTTTACGGGGGTTTTCGGAGAAAGAATCTTAACAGATTTGGGGAAAAAGACAATGCAAAATTATCTTTTCGATCGAAGGGGGAATGGGCTTGTTTTTACGGCTTTCTCAAAAGATAAAGGTACGTCCCGCACCGCGAAGTCTGCTGGACTCAACAGGGGTCAGCTGTTGGCGAGGCCCTTGTCCTTGTTATTCGGGATGTGGGCCTTGAACTCGTCGTTGTTGGGTATGACCATGCCGCCGGTCATGATGACCTTGAAAGCGTCCTCGACCTTCATGTCAAGGTTGATGACTTCCTTTTCAGGCAGCACCACGAAAAACCCGGAGGTCGGGTTCGGGGTAGTCGGGACAAAAACGCAGACCATCGGCTCGTTCGTCGTCTTGTCCTTCATCTCGCCCGTAACCTTGCTGGTCAGAAAGCCCATGGAGTATATGCCCTTCCTGGGGAACTCGACAAGGACGACCTTTCTGAAACCCTGGTGCTCCTGGGCAAAGAAAGTCTCCATGAACTGCTTGGTGGCGTTGTAGACCATCCTCACCACAGGCACCTTGGCCATTATCTTTTCAGTAAGGCTTACGACGCTCCTGCCGAGGAAGTTGGCGGTAAGAAGGCCTATGAGGAATATGACAGCGACCGTGAATATTATGCCGAGGCCGGGCACATGGAATGGCAAAAAGGTGTCCGGCCGCAAGGAAACCGGCAGGAGCGTCAATATGCTGTCCATGTAGTTGACGATGGCGGAAAGGACATAATAGGAAAAATAAAGGGGCACCACGACAAGGAGCCCCGTCATGAAATATCTTCTGAATATCTTGGTCATAGACAGTGCGCCGACAAAGCCGAGCTCACCTTCTTTATTGAGTTGTTTTCATCGACATAGACGAGCACAGGGGCGTGCCTCGCGGCCTCTGCCTCTTCGAACACGGAGTAGGTGGCGATGATGACGAGATCGCCCTTTTTAGCGAGGTGCGCGGCCGCGCCGTTAATGGAGATGACGCCGGAGCCCCTCTCGCCCTTTATAGCGTAGGTCGTGAGCCGATTTCCATTGGCGATGTCGTATATCTGGACCTGCTCGAACTCGTATATGCCGGCAGCTTCCATAAGGGCCTCGTCAATGGCGACCGACCCCTCATAATCAATGTTGGCGTCCGTGACGGTCGCCCTGTGGATCTTGCTTTTGAGCATCATCCGCTGCATCTTGCCTGTTCCTCCTGAATTTGAGGCCGTTACCTGAGCCTCGTGTTGTCTATTAGCCTGGCTTTGCCTATTTTCACAGCCAGAAAAAGCATGGAGCATTCGTCTATGACGGGCGCGTCCAAAAGGTTGTCCGCCCGGCATACCTTTATATAGTCTACCACGGCAAGGGGCTCATTCTCTATGATTTTTTTCACCTTTTCCGTTACGACAGAGCTCTGGGCCTCGCCATCGGCGACAATGCGCCTGGCCTCTTCCATTGCCCTGGGCACGCATTGGGCCGCTCGCCGCTCCTCTTTTCCAAGATAAGAGTTCCTCGAGCTCATGGCAAGGCCGTCTTTTTCCCTGATTGTCTCTATTCCGGCGATTTCCACTTGCAGATCAAGGTCTTTGACCATCCGCTCGATGACACGGAGCTGTTGAAAATCCTTGCGGCCGAAAAGCGCCCGGTGCGGCATGACGATATTAAAGAGCTTCAAAACTACGGTCGCTACGCCCCTGAAATGGCCTGGCCTTGACGCACCGCAGAGGATGTCAGAGAGGCCTGTTACCTCGACATGGGTAGAGAAGCCCTCAGGGTACATCTCAAGGGCAGACGGGGTGAAGACGATGTCAACGCCCTCTTCGTCCGCCATTTTCAAATCCCTCTCAAGATCCCTCGGATAAGAGGCCAGGTCCTCTTTCGGGCCGAACTGCGTTGGGTTGACGAATATGGACATGACGAGGGTCGACCCGAGCCGCCTTCCGACCTTGAGAAGGGCCCTGTGGCCGTCGTGCAAAAACCCCATTGTCGGCACGAAGACTATTGTCTCGCCGCCTTCCCGCAAGGCTATGGATTCCTCGCGCATCTCTTTTAGAGTTTTGATAATCTTTGGCATGGCTTAATAAGAGTGTTCTTTAGAAGGGAATTTTCCCTCCTCGACATCTTTGACGAACTCGGAAGCCGCGAGGAAAATAGTGTTATGAAGGTCGGCGTACCTTTTAACGAACCTGGGCACCTTGTTCCCCGTGAGCCCTAACATGTCGTTTATGACAAGCACCTGGCCGTCGCAATCAGGGCCAGCGCCTATGCCGATAGTCGGTATCAAGAGCTTCTCCGTTATCTCCTGAGCGAGCTGGGCCGGGACGCCCTCGAGCACGATGGCGAAAGCACCGGCTTCCTCTATGGCAAGCGCGTCCTCGAATATCTCATCTGCGTCCCCCCTGTTCCTTCCCTGCACCTTGTAGCCGCCCATCCTGTGGACAGACTGAGGTGTGAGTCCTACATGGCCCATGACAGGGACATCCATCGCGGCGATTGCGCGGACAACCTCCGCCATCCTCCTGCCGCCCTCCAGCTTTATTGCCTCTGCCCCGCCTTCCTTGATAAGGCGCACCGCGTTCCTTCTGGCGTCATCAAGGGAAGCCTGGTATGAACCGAACGGCATGTCAGCGACGACAAAGGCGGCCTCCCTGCCCCTTACGACGGCCCTCGTGTGATAGATTATCTCGTCGACAGTCACCGGGAGCGTCGTTTCGTAGCCGGCCTCGACCATGCCCGCGGAATCTCCCACAAGTAGGATTGGCACTCCGGCTTCGTCGAGTATCCTGGCGGTGGCAAAATCGTACGCCGTCAGGACAGGGATTTTTTTGCCCTCCGCCTTCATCCTCGCGATGTCAACGACAGTGACCTTTTTCATCTGAACCCCCTCGTGCACGCTTCAATGGACTTTCGAAAGAATAACGGCCTGAACTGAAAAAACCCTCCGGGGGAACCGGAAGGTTTCAGACACGCCCCCCTAAAGAAGGGCGCCGGGTATTGTTATTATAGACCAAAACAGGCGTTCAGACAATACCCTCTACGGGCGGCCTACCTCGATGAAAGAGGGATGTAGTGCTGGGAGCCGCCCTTCATGTTCTTTATTTCCTTGACCAGGTTGGCGAGGTCCTCGGGGTTGTTGACGAAGTCTATCTCCGAGGTATTGACGACGAGAAGAGGAGTATCGCTGTAATAGAAGAAGTACCTGTTGTACGCGTCGATGAGCTTTTCGAGGTATTCGTCCTTGACGCCCTTTTCATAGTCGAAGTTCCTCCTGCCTATCCTGTCGAGGAGGACCCCGGTCGAGGCCTGAAGGTAGATGACAAGGTCAGGCTTGGGTATGCGGGTGTCGAGAAGGCGGTAGACCTGCTCGTAAAGGCACAGCTCGTTCTCGTCAAGGTTCAAATAGGCGAATATCCTGTCCTTGGCGAAAAGGTAGTCCGAGACTACGGAGGTCTTGAAGAGCTCGGGCTGGAACATGTCCTTTTGCTGCTGATAGCGGCTGAGGAGGAAGAAGAGCTGTGTCTGGAAGGCGTACTTCTTCATGTCAGAGTAGAACTTGGGCAAAAAGGCGTTATCCTCCACCTCTTCGAGGAGGGTCCGGCCGCCCAGTTCACTGGCAAGGAGCTCCGCGAGGCTGGACTTTCCAACGCCTATCGGGCCTTCTATCGCTATGTATCTTGATTTTTCCATTTGAGGGGTTTGAGCACAAACAAATTATCTCAGGCAAGCCCAAAAGTCAAGGCATGGTTCCGGTGTTTTCAGCCCGTCCACTCCTGCGGTACAGTACGCGGCTCAAACGGCCGAATTCTTCGAGGTCAAGGGTCTCGCCGCGCCTTATCGGGTCGATCCCCGCCTCATGGAGCGCCGCCGCAGTGTCGGCCTTGGAAAGCCCCAGGGACGAGAGCGAGTTGAGGAGGGTCTTTCTCCTCGTTCCAAAGGCGGCCCGAACGACAGACCTGAAGAACAGCTCATCGTCTATCTCGATCTTCGGGGAGGGGAGCACCCGGAAGCTGACGACGCTAGAGTCGACCTTGGGCTTGGGCGAGAAAAGGTGAGAGGGAACATCGAACTCTTTTTTGACCTCTGTAAAGGCCTGGGATAGGACAGAGAGGTTGCCGTAGTCGCGGCTGCCCGGGCCGGAAGCTATCCTTACCGCGACCTCCTTCTGGAACATCAGCACCATTATCGAGAAGGCCGCCCTTTCAGTCAAAAGCTTTGAAAGGAGCGGGCCTGATATGTAATACGGAAGGTTGGCGACCAGTTTGAAGCGGCCTCCGTGTTCGTTTGAAAGCGCCTCGTAGGAGACTTTCAAGGCATCGCTCTTCACGATGGTAAGCTCTCTGCCGTGAAAGCGCTTTTCAAGCGGGCCTATGAGGTCGTCGTCGACCTCCAGGGCAATCACCCGGCCTCCGGCGTCAAGCAATTCTCTTGTGAGCATGCCTGTCCCCGGGCCTATCTCAAGGACGAGATCGCCCTCTTTAATGGATGCCGTCTCGACTATCTTCTTTATGATGTTCCTGTCATTGAGGAAGTGCTGGCCGAACTTCTTTTTAGCCCTCGTCCCGTGAAAGACCTTTTCATCCATCATGGTCAGAAGCCCTCCCATGTGGGCAGGGCGTTGAGGTCAGGCCCGGCGACAAGGCCGGCCTGTATCTGGCGGGTCCCCAGGGCCGCGACCATCGCCGCGTTGTCCGTGCAGTATTTGGGGTGAGGGATGAAGAGGCGCAACGCCTCGGTTTCGGCCGCCTCTGCCAGCTTCGCCCGAAACCTCGAGTTCGAGGCTACTCCCCCTGCCACGACGAGGTTTTTAGCGCCTGTCGCCCTCATTGCCCACAAGCCCTTTGTGACGAGAGAGTCTACGACAGCCTCCTGAAAGCTCGCGGCGATATCATTCAGGGCCTGACCGGTCAACGGGCCGCCAGACGCCTTGACGGCAGTCAACACAGCCGTCTTGAGGCCGCTGAAGCTGAAGTCGAGGTTGCCCTTGCCGAGAAGCGGCCTCGGAAAGGCTCTCGACAATGGGTCGCCCTCTTTGGCGAGAGAGTCGATGACCGCCCCTCCGGGATAGCCGAGGCCGAGGAGCTTTGCCACCTTGTCAAAGGCCTCCCCAGCGGAGTCGTCGAGCGTTTGTCCAAGTATCGAGTATTTTGTGTAACCTTCGAAGAGCAAAAGCGTAGTGTGTCCGCCAGAGACTATGAGGGCGACGAACGGGAAAGAAGGGGCCTCTTTTTCCTCCCCCTTGTCAACGAGGAACGCGGCGTGCGGGTGCGATTCTATATGGTTGACGCCTGTAAGCGGCAAATTGCGTACATAAGAAAGGCTCTTGGCGAATGAAAGGCCTATGAGGAGCGAGCCGACGAGTCCCGGCCCCTGGGTTACGGCTATGGCGTCGATGTTGTCAAGGGTGACGCCAGCCTTTTTGAGCGCCTCGTCGACGACAGGCACTATCATCTCGATGTGCCGCCTTGAAGCCAATTCGGGGACGACGCCGCCGTACCTGGCGTGTATATTATCCTGCGAAGATACGACAGACGACAGGACTACTCTGCCGTTCTCGACTATAGCGGCGGCAGTGTCGTCACAGGACGATTCTATCCCGAGGACGACCATTCAGCGCCCCGCCATGGCCGCTACGGCCTTCAAGAACTCTTCTATCTCATTCTCAGTGTTGAAATACCCGGGGCTTACCCTGGCCGCGCCGTCAGGGAATGTAGCAGCGCACCTGTGCGCGTCCGGGGCGCAGTGGGTGCCGCACCTTATCATTATGCCGTGATCCTCATCGAGCCTGAGGCCGACTTCTCCCGGAGTTTTCCCTTCTATGTTGAACGAAACGAGGGCCGCCCTTCGGGAAGCGTCCCTTGGCCCTATTATACTTACGCCCTTGATGGAGGAGAGCCCTTTGATGAGCGCCCTTACGAACCCCTCTTCCTTTTCGCGGACCTTTTCGACCGTCTCATCGATAAGAAAGCGCACGCCTTCCCCAAGCCCGCCTATACCGGGAGTGTTCATGGTGCCGGATTCCAGCCTCTCGGGCATCTCCTGGGGGCTTCCTGCCTCACCCGTGCCGCCGTCGACAAGAGGAAGCGGCTCTGTTCCCTCGGCCAGATAGAGGAAACCGGTTCCCTGCGGGCCGAAAAGAGCCTTGTGACCGGTCGCGGCGAGTATGTCGACGCCGGTTGACGTGACATCAAAAGGCATCGCGCCGATCGTCTGCGCGCCGTCTACCATGAAAAGAACTCCCCTTGACCTGCATACCCGCCCTATCTCCGGGAGCGATTGGATCGCGCCGAAGACATTGGACGCGTGCGCGAGGCAGACCATCTTCGTGTTAGAGCGCATCGCCGCCTCTATGTCAGAAAGGTGCAAAAAGCCCTCGTCGTCAGGGGCGACTTTCGTGACCTCCACCCCCGCCGCCTCAAGCCTCGCGAGCGACTTTACGACAGAGTTGTGCTCAAAGGCCGAGGTGATCACGTGGTCGCCCTGCTTCAAAAGCCCCTTGAGGGCGATGTTTATGGCCTCTGTCGCGTTCTTGGTAAAGGCGATCCTTCCGGAGTCGGACACACCTATGAGGGAGGCGACCGCCTCCCTCGCGCCAAAGACCACCCTCGCGGCCTCTATGGCCATCGTGTGGCTCGAGCGTCCGGGGTTGCCGCCGATAGTGCGCAGTACCTCGTCTATCCTCTTGTACACCCTCTCGGGCTTGGGGAACGAAGTGGCCGCGTTGTCGAGATATATCATGTTAAAATCCCATCCTTGAAAGAACCGGCCCTGTCAAAGGCCTTTGAGCGCGTCCTTTACCACCTTGGAGAACTCGGAGACCCTGTAAGGCTTGGCTATTACTCCGGAGAAGCCGAACTTTCTGAAATCAGAGAGTATCGGGTCTTTGGAATAGCCGCTCGAGACTATCGCCCTGACGCCGGGCTCGATCTCGAGTAGCTTCTGCATCGTCTCCCTGCCGCCCATGCCGCCGGGGACGGTAAGGTCGAGTATAACGAGGTCAAACGGCCTGCCTTCTTCGCGCGCGGCTGCGTAAAGCTCGAGGGCCTCTCTCCCTTCGGTGGCGAAATCAGCGTCATAGCCGAGGACCTTGAACATCTCGGAGGCAACATCCCTTACAAGCTCCTCGTCGTCCATGACGAGTATCCTGCCCGAGCCTTTGCACAATGTCTCGTCCGTCCTGCCTGCGGGCTCTTCCCTGGAAGCTGGCAGGTACACGTGGACACAGGTGCCTTCGCCCTCAACTGAGTCTATGCCGATGTGCCCCTGATGCTTTTTTATTATCGAGTAGGTGACCGACAGCCCCAGGCCGCTCGCCTTCTGCCTGGTCGTGAAGAACGGGTCAAAGACCTTTGACAGGGCCTTGTGAGGTATGCCCGCGCCGTTGTCCTTTATCGTAGTCTTGACGTACCTGCCCGGGCTCAATGGCAATGGGGCGTCAGGGGTGACCTCGATGTTCTCGGAGCTTATCTTCAACTCCCCGCCCTCGGGCATCGACTGCATGGAGTTGAGGATGATGTTGTTGAAAGCCTGCGCTATCTGCCCCTGGTCAGCCTCGACCGGCCACAGGCCCTCTGGGAAAGAGTAGCCGCAGCCGACGCTCGAACCCCTCAGCACTATGTGGGCGGTGTCGCGGGCGACCTGCTCTATCGAGACAGGCTCCCTCACGGGCTGCCCTCCCTTGGAAAAGGTAAGGAGCTGGCGGGTGAGCCCCTTTGTGCGGAGGGCCGCCTTTTCTATCTCGTCGAGTATCCCGACGACCTTTTCGCCGGGCCTGCAGTAGGTCTTTGCCACGGAAACGTTGCCGAGGATGCCGAGGAGCAGGTTGTTGAAGTCATGCGCTATGCCGCCGGCGAGCACGCCTATGGATTCGAGCTTCTGGGCCTTCAATATCTCGGCCTCCATCTTCCTCTGCTCGGTCACATCCTGCACCGTGCCCGCCATGCGCACGGCCTTGCCGGACGCGTCGCAGGTAACGGCCGCCATCTCGTGGACCGTCCGTTCGGTCCCGTCGGGGCGCACTATCCTGTGGTTTATCTCGTATGCGCGCCTGTTGTTGAGAGAGTCGGAAACCGCGGCGCCGACGGATTCCCTGTCGTCAGGGTGGACGAGCGAGAAGAACGCCTCGTAGGTGGCGCCGAACTCCTGCGGCTTCAAACCGAATATCCTGTATATCTCATCCGACCAGTACAGCGTGTTGCCTTTTATGTCCCAGTCCCAGTTGCCTATGTGAGCCATCGCCTGGGCTTCCCGAAGACGCTCGTCGCTCTTTTTCAGCGACTCTTCCGTGCGCTTCCTCTCGGTTATGTCGGTCGATATGCCGCATACCACGCCAGGCATACCGGATAAAGGAAACTTCACAGCGAAATAGGTATGCATCTGCCCGTCAGGCTCAAGGGCATGCTCCTCGAACTCAAGCGGCCGACCGGCCTCAAGCACCTTCCTGTCGTTGGCCCTGAAGGTATCGGCTATCTCCTTCGGGAAGATGTCATAGTCGGTCTTGCCGAGTATCTCGCCCCTTGTCACCTTGAACCTCTCGATGTAGCATCTGTTCATGAAGAGGAACCGGCCGTCGGCGTCTTTGATATAGATGACCGCCGAGGAGTTGTCCATGACGGCCTGGAGGAGGTCCATGCTCTTTTTTTTCTCATCCTCCGCCGCCTTCCTTTCCAGCTCGAGGGAAGCCCTCAGGGCGAAGAGGCGCAATATGGTGCGGGCCTCCTCCTCGTCCTCGATGGGCCCGGTGTCCATGCCAGCGAGTATGCCTATGGGCCTGCCGTCGACGCCTACGAGCGGTATGCCGATATAGCTCTCCACGCCCATGTCGCGGAGGATGTGATCATCGGGGAACGTCTTTTGCACATCGCGCGCATAGGTGCACACCTCGCCACTTTGCACCTCTTTGCAAGGCGTGCCGGCAAGGGCGTACTCGATGTTGTCGAGGAAGGTGCCGTTCGCCCAGATGGCGATAGTCCTGCCCGTATCCTGGTCAAGGAGGTCGGAGACGAAGACAAAGCTCATCCCCAGGTACGAGGCGAGCTGGCGCACGAGGGTGCGCACAAACTCCTCGCCCACCACCGTCGAGGTCGCCTCGAGCACCTTATGGATTATCTCGTCGGACCTGACCCGGCCTGGCGGCCTTGCTCCCGCAGCCTCCTTGAGGCTTGCCTTCAGCAAAGCTATCTCTGCGAGCAGCTCTGTCTTTGTCCTTTTGTCTTCCATGCCTTTTCCTTTATACAAGCTGCCTGTCGAGGCTTCTGTACTGTATCGCCTCGGAGACGTGGGAAGCCTCGATGCCTTGCGCGCCGTCGAGGTCGGCGATCGTCCTCGCCACCTTGAGCACCCGGGTGTACGCGCGCGCCGAGAACCCAAGCCGCTCGACAGCCATCTCCAAAAGCCTCGAGGCCTCGCCATTCAAGGCGCAATATTTTTTCATGAGCCTCGAAGGGAGCTGGCTGTTCGAGTGGATGCCTGCGCCGGTAAAGCGTTCGGCCTGGGTTCTCCTTGCCCTGTCCACCCTCTTTTTTATCTCTTTCGAGCTCTCGCCCGACCTTTCGCCCGAGAGCTCGCGGAACCTTACGGCAGGCACCTCGCAGTGTATGTCTATCCTGTCGAGGAGAGGCCCGGATATCTTCGACCTGTACTGCTGGACCTGCATCGGGGTGCAAACGCATTCCTTATGGCTGTCCCCAAGATGGCCGCACGGGCACGGGTTCATGGCGCCGATGAGCATGAAATCAGCCGGATAGGTGAGAGAGACGGCCGCCCTCGCTATGGTCACCTGTCCGTCCTCGAGCGGCTGGCGCAAGACCTCGAGGACATTTTTCTTGAACTCGGGCAACTCGTCGAGAAAGAGCACGCCGTTGTGCGCGAGCGACACTTCCCCGGGCCTCGGCACCCTGCCGCCGCCGATGAGACCCGCGTCGGATACGGTATGGTGCGGCGATCTGAAAGGCCTGGCCTTCACGATGGCCTCTCCATGCGCGAGCGTCCCGGCAACAGAGTGTATCTTCGTCGTCTCTATCGCCTCTTCGAGGGTCATGTCCGGCAGTATCGTCGGGAACCTCTTGGCGAGCATCGTCTTGCCGGAGCCGGGCGGGCCTATCATGAGGACATTGTGGCCGCCTGCCGCCGCCACTTCCAGGACCCTCTTGACATGCTCTTGGCCCTTTACGTCTGATATGTCGAGATGGGTCTCGGTCGAGGCTCCGAAGACAGAGCCCGCGTCTATCCTGAACGGGGCGACCGACGCGTTGCCGTTGAGAAACTCTATGAGCTCGGAGAGGCTTGCCACGCCGTAGACCTCTACGCCGTCGACTATGGCGGCTTCCCCCCTGTTCTCGACCGGCAAAACGAGCTTCTTGCCTGTATCCCTCGCGAGGACCGCGACCGAAAGAGCGCCCCTTGCCGGCCTTATGGAGCCGTCAAGGGAAAGCTCTCCCAGGATCAGGTACTCTTCGAGGTTTTCAGCCGTGACAACGCCCTCAGCCTTCAATATGCCTACCGCGACAGGCAGGTCGAATGTCGTGCCTTCCTTTTTTATATCTGCTGGCGCGAGATTTACCGTTATTTTTTTCGCTGGGAGGTTGTACCCGGAGTTCTTTATAGCCGACCTGACCCTGTCCTTGCTCTCTTTTACCGCGTTGTCAGGAAGGCCTACCGTTGAGAAAGAAGGCAGGCCCCTTGATATGTCAACTTCCACCTCTACCTGAAAGGCGTCTATGCCGAGCGTCGAAGCGGTCAGGACCCTTGATAACATTCATCTCTCACGGTCGTCTTTAGGTTTCCGGCTTTTTTAGAAAGAGAGGTCCGGAGGAAATAATGATATCAGGAATCATCCCGGGCTACAAGATGGAACAATTCCAAGAAAGCGACGAGATTGCTTCGCTGCGCTCGCAATGACGAACAAATGAATTAATCAGAGGTTCCCTGAATACTATTTACCGTTTCGGGCTCTCGCTGAGGCTATCCCTGAAGTAGGCCTCGACATTGTCCATGGCGCAAAAGCTGCCGCACATGGTGCAGGTGTCCTCTTCCATCGGCGCGCGCGAATCCCTTATCTCGCGGGCCTTCTCCCCGAAGAGGCCAAGAGAGAACTGCTCTTCCCATTTAAGGTCACGCCTGGCCTTTGACATATCCATGTCGCGCCCTTTTCTGCCGAGCTTGACCATGTCGCCTACATGGGCGGCAACCCTCGCGGCCCTCACGCCTTCGACGACGTCATTCTCATCGGGCAGAGCGAGGTGCTCTGCCGGGGTAACATAACATATCAGGTCAGCGCCGTACCTGGCCGCCTCGGTCGCGCCTATGGCGGCTGATATGTGGTCGTAGCCCGCGCCTATGTCCGTCGTCAAAGGGCCGAGCACATAAAAGGGGGCGTCGTTGCTCATCCTCTTCTGGAGCTTCACATTGGCCTCGATGTCGTCGAGCGGCAGATGTCCGGGCCCCTCGCACATAGTCTGGCAGCCCATCTTCCGGCCGATATCGGCGAGCTCACAGTTGATGAGAAGCTCCTGGACCTGCGCCCTATCGAGGCTGTCGTGAATTGCCCCTGCCCTGAGGCCGTTGCCGAGGCTCAGGACGCAGTCGTATTTGCGGAGTATCTCCACGACCCTGTCGAACTTCTCATAGAGCGGGTTTTCTTTGTTGTTGCTGAGCATCCAGCCGACCATGTAGGCACCTCCCCTTGAAACGAGGCCGCCGTAACGGTAGCCCTGTTTCCGGAGCCGCTCGATGGTGAGCCTGTTTATGCCGCAGTGTACGGCCATGAAAGATATCCCGTCAGCGCACTGCCTCTCCAGCACATCGAAGAGGAGCTCTTCAGGCATCTTGTTCGGGTCGTGGTACTTCTCTATCGCCTCCTTGAAAGCCTGATACAGAGGCACGCTGCCAACAGGGAGGCTCACCGCAGAGAGCACCTCTTTTCTTATGGCGTCAAGATCGCCCCCGACGGAGAGCTCCATCAGGGTGTCCGCGCCCGCCTTCTGGGCCGCCAATGCCTTTTTAACCTCCGCCGAAGGGTCTATTATGTCGGATGAAGTGCCTATGCTCGCGTTTATCTTCGTGCGAAGGCCCTTGCCTATGCCGACGAACCTTGACGGCCTGTTCTTGTTGAGAGGTATCACGCACCTGCCATGCGCTATGTGTTCGAGGAGCGTTGATGCGTCAACGCCTTCAATCGAGGCGACCTCTTTTATCGCGTCCGTTACAATACCGTTCTTTGCCGCTTCAAGTAAGTTCATGACTTTCTCCCTCTGAATCCTTCCGAAGCTTTGACAAAACCAGCGGCAAAGGCCGGATTTGAAGCGAAGTGAAGGTGTATGTAGCTCGCGAGAGCATTCTTGTAGACAAAGCCCTCTTCGTAATTCTTATCCCCGCCAGAGACCGTGTAGGCCAAAGCACCGGAAGGCGCACCTGACATCTCGGAATAATGGAACTCGTGACCCCTTATCTTTCCCTTTTTGAGGAACGGGCAGTTTTCATTCAGGAAAACTTCCCTGTAGCCGAGAGCCTTTCTCTTTGGAAGGAGCCTCGTCGTCCACGGGAAGACCCCGGCCATCCTGCTGACCCTGCGATCTGCTTCTATGGCCTTGCCCAGGTACATGAGGCCGCCGCACTCCGCGTAAACAGGCATGCCTGCCTCGACCGCCCGCCTCACCTCGTCCCGCAGGAACCTGTTATCCTCCAGAGCCTTCGCGTGCATCTCAGGGTAACCGCCGCCCAGATATATCCCTCCGATACCTTCGGGCAATGTTTTGTCCAAAAGAGGGCTGAAAGGCACGAGCTCGGCTCCAGCGTTAGAGAGTATGTCGAGGTTCTCCTGATAATAGAAAGAAAAAGCCCTGTCGAGAGCGACGGCTATCCTTACCCTCTTTGCTGGAGCGGGATTTGGTTCTATCGCCGGAACGAGAGTCTTCGAGCCGCGAAGGAGCAGCTCGAGGTTTATGGACTCTTCCATTACATCTCCAGCCCTCTTTACGAAATCTCTCCAGCCGCTTCCAATGTCAGAGGCCGTCATGAGCCCCAGGTGGCGGCTTTCCAAAACAAGGGATGAGTCCCTCGGCACACAGCCCAACACCTTGACCTTCGAGCCGCGAAGAGAATCACGGAGTATCTTCTCGTGCCTGAGGCTACCGACCTTGTTGAATATGACCCACTTGACGCTGACAGACTCATCGAATGTCTCAAAACCCTTCACGACCGCGCCCATGGAACGGGCGGCCTTTTCAGCGTTGGCGACGAGCACAATTGGCAGGCCGAGCGTCTTTGCAAGATGGGCCGTGGAGCCCTCCTCAGAGAGCCCGCCCCTGCCGTCGAAGAGGCCCATGACGCCTTCGACGACGGCGCAGCCTGAAGCGAACGATGCCCTTGCAAAGGCCTGCCTCACCCCTTTTACTCCCATCATCCATGTGTCGAGGTTGTATGAAGGCCTTCCGAGAAGGAGGCTGTGGAGGCCCGGGTCTATGTAATCAGGGCCTGTCTTGAACGGCTGCACGATGAGAGCGCGCCGCCTGAGAGCCTCCATTATACCGAGGGAGATGAGCGTCTTGCCTGAGCCGCTGGAAGTGCCGGATATGACAAAGGCGGGGATAGGGCGGTTCTTTTTCAGCGCGGCCATCAATATATCTCTGTCGGCCTCATGTCCTGGTTAGGCCCTCCGTTGAGGAGCTTGACGACCTTCATGCCGTCCTCGAGGTAGTCGATTATGTTAAGACAGCCGTAGTCCTGCTCTATCCTGAAGAAGTTCTCGAGCGGCAGGTTCATGGCCTCGCTCAGTATCACCCTGTTGACCCCTCCGTGAGCGACCACGCACACGGACTCGCTCGCGTGTCTGGCGAGTATCTCCTCGATCGCCGGCAAGACTCTGGCGCGCAGCTCCAGAAGGCTCTCTCCCTCTTTTATCCTGCCGGTGGCGAGGTCCTGGAAGCTGAAGTGCGCGTCGTCCGGGTACTTTGCCACGGCCTCGGCCCGCGTGAGCCCCTCCCACCTGCCGAGGTTGAGCTCGCGGAGCGATTTCATCATGACCGGCTCGACCCCGAGCTTTTTGCCGATTATGCGCGCGCCCTTGACGGTCCTCTGCAAATCCGAGGAGTAGACAGCGCCTATCTCCCGGGAAGAGATAAACTCGCAGACCCTGTGCATCTGCTCGACGCCGGTATTTGTTATGTCTACGTCGAAGTGGCCGTTATAGCGGTATTCGTGGTGGTTTGCCACCTGTCCGTGCCTTACCAGATAAATCCTCGTCGCGCGCATCAGTACTCCTCCATTGTGAGCATGTTCATCAGGGCCAGGACAAGGACAAGGAAAACCACCTCGGCCGCCTCGCTGTGAAAGCCGAATACGTCGCCGGTGACCCCTCCGACCTTTCTCCTGAAAAACCTCGACGACAGATAGACCATGACGCCGATGGCCCCGATGAGCGCCAGGGAGAAGAGGCCGAAGAGCAGCGCGGCTATGACGGCTGTAACAGCCGTAGCCTTCAGCAGGACCCCCCGTCCGCAACCGGCAAACGCCGCGCCGAGCCCGCCCTCGGGCCTCGCGTATGGAAGCCAGGCGGCAAGCGGCACCATCGCCCACCTGCCGATTATCGGAAAAGCGACGATAGCCCTGGCCTTTGCCTCGTACGGCATCTCCAGGAGGGCGAGGTACTTTATAAGAAGGATTAAAACCACGAAGACGACGCCGATGGCGCCGGTCGAGCTGTCCTTCATTATGCGGAGCCTCTCCTCAGGCGTCTTTCCGCCTGCCAGACCGTCGACAGTGTCGGCGAAGCCGTCGAGGTGGAGCCCGCCGTTGGTAAGTACGAGTATCAGTATGAGGATAGCCGTCGCGACCGTCTCAGGCAGCAGGGTCGAGAGGAGAAACCATGAAAAAAGAAGGATCAGCCCCTGAAGCGCGCCGATGACCGGAAAGAGGTACATGGAGCGGCCAAACTCGGCTTCGTCAAAGGACAGATTTTTTCTGACCCTGAAAACAGTAAGGAACTGCAGCGCGATAAAGAACCTGTTCATATTTTACAGTGAGCTCTCCAGAGTGTTCTCTTCGGAGACGCCCGCGTCGCCGAAGGTCGCCATCTCATTATACACCCTGAGGGCCGCTTCGATAAGGGAGATGCCTATGGCGGCGCCAGTGCCCTCGCCGAGCCTCAAGTCGAGATCGACGAACGGCCTGAGATCCATCCTCTCGAGCATGACAGCGTGCCCTCTCTCGACCGACCTGTGGGCCGAGAACATGTAGTCTTTAGTCTCTGGCTTCAACTCAAAGGCGATGAGCGCGCCCGCGGTCGAGATGAAGCCGTCGATAACGACAGGTACCCTTCTGGAAGCCGCGCCAAGTATGAGCCCGGCTATCCCGGCTATCTCGGCCCCGCCGACCTTGGCGAGGACATCTATCGGGTCTTTGGGGTCGGGCCTGTTGAGCGCGAGAGCGTCCTCTATCACCTGCACCTTGTGAGCGAAGAGAGCGTCATTTATGCCGGTGCCCCTGCCTGTGACAGACTCGACTGAAGCGCCAGAGAATGCCGCTATTATCGCGCTCGAAGGCGTGGTGTTGGCTATGCCCATCTCGCCTGTGCCGAAGATCGCGCCCTTTACGCCATAATCAGCGGCAAGCTCTATCCCTGCCTCGATGCATTTAATCGCTTCAGCCCTTGTCATGGCATGGCCCTGCCGCATATTCGCCGTGCCGCGGACGACCTTCCTTTTCACAAGGCCGGGCGCGTCGTCGAAATTAAAATCAACACCCATGTCGACGACGACGACATCGGCACCTGCGTGCCTGGCCAGAGCGTTTATCCCGGCTCCTCCTGAAAGGAAGTTCAATACCATCTGGCGGGTCACTTCCTTAGGGAAGGCGGAGACGCCCTCGTCGGCGACCCCATGGTCTCCGGCGAATGTGAATATGGTCTTTTTCGCGATCGACGGCCTCATCTCGCCTGTTATGGCGACCATGCGCCTCGCGAACTCTTCTAACCTGCCGAGGCTGTCCTTGGGCTTTGTGAGGATATCGAGGCGGGCTTGCGCCTTTGCCATGAGAGCCGGATCAACCGGCTTTATCGCCTTTAGCGTTTCTTCAAGAATTGACATTGTTCTTCTCCGAAAATTTTTTATCCTTGTTCACTTGAGCTTCAAGGGCAGGCCTGAGGCTATGAACCACGCCTCAGCCGCATTTGACGCCATCATCTGGTTCATGAGCCCTGAGAGGTCGCGAAACCTCCTCGCAAGAGCGTTTTCAGGCACGAGCCCGAGCCCGACCTCGTTCGACACCCCGATAACGGCAGAGGGCGAGTCGCAAAAGGCTTTGGCAAGGGCCGCAATCTCTTCTTTTATCTTCGCGTCGTCCTTTTCTGAATGAATAAGGTTCGATAGCCACAGGGTAAGACAGTCTATGACTATGACCTTGCCGGCTCCGAGACTTTCGACAATCCTTGCGACCTCAAGCGGCTCTTCGATAGTCTTCCAGTTATCTCCTCTTTCAAGACGGTGGGCCTCTATCCTTACTGACATCTCCGCGTCAAAGGCCTGGGCCGTGGCGATAAAGACCTTCTCTGACGCCTCATGCGCCGAGGCCAATGAAAGTGCGTGGCTGCTTTTGCCTGAGCGAGCCCCGCCTACGATGAATACGAAGCCGCCCGTCTTCAATACTCTATCCCCTTCCTTGCCTGCACGCCGTTGTCGAACGGGTGCTTTATCTTTAGCATCTCCGTGACATAGTCGGCCGACTGCATGAGCTCGACAGGCGCGTTCCTGCCGGTCAGTACGACTTCAAGGCCTTCTGGCCTCGAATCGAGGAAGCTCAATATGTCGTCTGTCTTTATCCAGCCGCCGTTTATTGCCGACATAATCTCGTCGAAGACGACAAGATTATAGCCGCCGCTCATGAGCTTTTCCTTTGCCGCCTCATAAGTGCCTACCACAGAAGCCCTGACAGCCTCGAGGTCTGTCCTCGCTCCCGTGAAGAGCGGATGGCGGCAGTTCGACCTTACCAGGTCGACCCCGACGGCCTTGAGCACCTCTTTTTCTCCGGACGGCGCGCTGTCCTCCTTGAAGAACTGCACGAACAGGACCTTCATGCCGGAGCCCACGGCCCTTACGGCAAGTCCTATCGAGGCGGTCGTCTTGCCCTTGCCCTCTCCGGTGTATATGTGCACCAATGCTTTTGCCGCTCCCATGACTCAAACCTCCATGAACGAAAAAAACCCACCCCTTGAAGTATAAGGATGGGCAGCAAACGCTACTGGAGATATTGTCCAGCGCTATTGCCGACCCTCTCCCTCGGAAGGTACAGAACAAAAGCGCCTGGCAGGTCTCCTGGCTCGCGGGTCGTCCTACTCTCTTACCTTCCCGGCAAAAAGCCAGTGGTTTAAAAGATTTCGTCGCCGCATACAGTTGCGGGGCAGCTCCCGGATTTAACGGGATTCCCTTTTTAGCCCGCCTTGAGGCGGGCACCTGACGCTCAAATTTAAATCAGGCTAACAGTTAAGGCTGGCCTGAGTCAAGGCTAATTTTACAAATACTTCTTTACAGCCTCGACCGCCCGCCGCATGGTTTCTTCCCCGTGCGGCTCTATGGTGTAAACCGGATCATTGGCGTACTCGGCGACAAGGCTCAGGAACCTGGGTATGTCTATGGAGCCCTCGCCAAGAGGGAGGTGCTCGTCGTGCTTGCCGTGGTTGTCATGCAGGTGCACCTCGGCTATCCTCGGCCCGAGCGCGCGAAACCACTCTTCCATGTCTACATCCGAGAATACCCGGAGGTGCCCGGCGTCGATGCAGATGCCGAAGTTCTTTGACACTATGTTGTCCATGAGGAGCTTCAAGGTGGAAGGCTCCCTCTCGAATATGTTCTCGACGGCTATTACCGAGCCTATCCGCTCGGCCTCGGCCACGAGCGATGGCCAGGTCTTGAGGCTCTGGGAGAGCCAGAGCTCATAATTGCCCCTGTACCTTTTCTCATGATAGCCCGCGTGAAGGACGACTGTTTTGGGCCTGAGGCTCTCCATGACTCGAAGGACCTTGGCGTACATGGCCGCTGTCGAGACCCTCACCGGCTCGTCAGCGCTCCCTGGGTTCATGTCTATGTACGGGCCGTGGAGGGTGATGGAGAGCCCCTTGTTCGCAAAGGCGTCCCTTATCCGCTCGAGATCCGACGGGACGGCCTCCTCTATGAAAAAGCCGTCCATATAGATCTCCGGGTTTATCCCGGCCTCTATGAGCCGCTCGGACTTCTCCATGAGGTACGGGTAGGGTACGTGTACCTGCACTGTCTTTTCGTTTGCCATATCAGCCTTCCGGAAGACACATTTAACATTAAAAAAGGGCGGCCTTCAAGGGAAATACTCCATTCTATCCGCCTTGAGCCTGAGCGCCAGGCGGATAATAAAACGCCCTGACAGGAGGCGTCTTTCCACTTCACAATGTCTTTAAGCTTTCCAAAAAACCCTTGACTTTCCACTATGTACACAGTATACAATATGAGTTGGAGTGCCCTGCCTTGCCTTCATGGCATGCAAGGGCTCTTCAAGCAATCCGGAAGGCGCAAATGGACAAGATGAGAGTTCTCGACTATCCGGTAGAAAAGCCCCTTACCTTAAGGGAGAGGATAGTCGACTTCATAAAAGATTCGGTCGTATCGGGCCGTTTGAAACCCGGCGAGCGGGTCCCTGAGCAGGAGATAGCCGAGTCTTTCGGCATCTCGAGGACCCCCATAAGGGAGGCCTTCAGGCAGCTCGAGTCCGAGGGCTTCATCACGGTGACGCCGAGAAAGGGCGCGGTAGTAAGCCCGATAACCGACAAGGACGTAAGCGAGTTCTACGAGATAAAGAGCCTGCTGGAAGGCTACGCCGCCAAGACGGCCTGCGTGAAGCTCACCTCCAAGGACATCAAGAAGCTCGAGAGCCTCAACAGCCAGATGGAAAAGTGCGCTGAAAGGAACGACGTAAAGGGCTTTTTCAAGCTCGACAACCAGTTCCACGACACATTCCTCAAGTCCTGCGGCAACGAGAAGCTCTGCGTCCTCGTGCACCAGCTCGTACAGCAGTTCGAGAGGTTCAGGATAACGGCGCTCTCTCTTCCGGGGCGCATGTCTGACTCGGTAAGGCAGCACACCGAGATAATAGAGGCGTTCAGAGAAGGCAACTCTGCAATCGTCGAAGGGCTGGTTCGCGCAAACGCCGAAAAGGGCAGGGACATCCTCGTCGAGCAGATATCCAGGGAAAAGGGCAGACATGAAATTAATCGATAGCCCGGAAGCGGCCGGCAGGCTCGCCCGCACGATAGTCTCGGACATAGCCCTCTACAACAAGGAGAAGGTCCTTGACGGCATAAAGCACGACAACATCTTCGAGCTCCTCGACAAGGAATTGAAGGAAGGGCTCGAGCTCTACAGGAGCCGCCTCGCGCCTGATACCGACAGGAAGAACAGCATCTACAACAGGGCCATAGTGGACGTCCTCATAAAAAGAAACGGCAACATAGAGTCAGAGATCTGGTAGAACGCGCTCCTTTATATTCTCTTTTTCCCCTTTAAACCGGCCAATCGCCCCACTCTGACAACTCCTGATGAATACACTCCATACATTTATTGCCGCGGCTGAAGACGCCCTGACAAGGCTCGACATCTTCCTCACAGGAAGGTTCCCGGACATCTCACGCTCGCGGATAAAGGCCCTTTTAGAGGACGGCCTCGTCCTCGTGAACGCCAAATCCGTGAAGGCCGGCCACAAGCTCAAAAGCGGCGACGACATCACTATCTCGGTGCCAGAGCCTGACGGGACCATGGCCGAGGCAGAGGAGATCGAACTCGACGTCCTCTACGACGACAACGACGTCGTGGTCGTCAACAAGCTCGCTGGCATGGCAGTCCACCCGGGAGCCGGCAGAAGCAGCGGCACGCTCGTCAACGCCCTCCTCGGCATGAAAAAGCCTCTCGCGCCGACAGGCGGCCCATTGAGGCCTGGGATAGTCCACAGGCTCGACAAGGACACGACCGGCGTATTAGTCGTGGCGAGGAACGACAAAAGCTACCATTCGCTCGTGGGGCAGTTCAAGGAGCGCAGGACTTCGAGAAAGTACCTGGCCCTGGTATGGGGCATGATGCCTGAGGACAAAGGCACCATCAACATCGCCATAGGCAGGGACAGCGTTCACAGGAAGATGATATCGACAAAGGCGCGCAACAAAAAAGAGGCTGTCACGAAGTACAAGGTACTCAAAAGATTCCCGCTGATATCTCTCCTTGAGCTCAAGCTGGAGACCGGCAGGACTCACCAGATAAGGGTGCACCTCTCAGAGGTCAAACACCCGGTCGTAGGGGATCAGGTATACGGGAAAAGGGATATCCCGCCTGCCCTCCCTAAAGTAGCGGCGGACAGGCTCAAAGGCATCAAGCGCCAGATGCTCCACGCGGCCACCCTTGGCTTCACCCACCCGTCGACAGGCGAGTGGATGGAGTTTTCAGCCCCGCCTCCGCCTGACATGAAAGGACTCACAGCCGCGCTCGAGGGGGCCTCATCAAATGATATGTGACGCGAAAAGCATAAAATATGTCGCCTCAACCCTGCTTCAAGGCAAGCCCGTGACTCACGGCTTTCTGACGAGGGTCGGCGGGGTGAGTAAGGATTCTTACGCCTCTTTGAACTTCGACGCGAGGGACACCGACACGACCGAAAATGTCGAGAAGAACAGGGCGCTTTTCCATGAGGCCTTCAATGTCCCTGCCGGAAAGCTTGTCACCGTAAGCCAGGTCCACGGCAAAGAGATTTTCGCGATCGAAGGCGGCCTGCCTGAGAAACCAATCGAGGCTGACGCCATAGTGACCAATCAAACAGGCGTCGCCATCGGCATGATGACCGCAGACTGCCAGCCGGTACTCCTTTTCGACCCTGTGAACAGGGCAATTGGCGCGGTCCACGCCGGGTGGAAAGGTAGTGCCCTCGGCATTGTAGTTGAGACCGTACTGGAGATGCACAGGCTCTACGGCACCAATCCCGAAGAGCTCATGGCCAGCACAGGCCCGTGCATTGGGCCGTGCTGCTACAAGGTCGGATGGAATGTCCTGGACGAATACATGGCAAGACACAAAGAAGCCGACTGCTTTACGGAAAAAGACGGCCTTCGCATGGACATAAACCTGGCGAACACCATTCAGCTAGCCTTGTTCGGCTTGAAAAAAGAGAACATCTCAAACGACGCAGTCTGCACCGCGTGCAACTCCGACCTCTTCTTCTCGTACAGGAAGGATAACGGCAGGACAGGCAGGCAATTGAGCTTCATAATGCTCAACAACGGGACCAACGGATGATAGCCGGGCTCACTGGCGGCATAGCTACTGGAAAAAGCCTCGTGGCCGACGAGCTCCGGCGTCTTGGCGCGGCTGTAATAGACGCAGACAGAGTAGCCAGAGAGGTAGTCGAGCCGGGCAGGCCGGCCTTTGATGAGATAGTAAAGGAGTTCGGCCCCGGCATACTCAAGCCAGACGGCGCAATCGACAGGAAGGCTCTCGGCAGGATCGTATTTTCAGACCCCGCGGCCCGTGAAAAGCTCAACGCCATAACGCACCCGAGGATAAGGGAGCGGATAAAAGAGGAGACAGAGCGCCTCATGTCAGAGGGCGCTCTGCTCATCGTGCTCGACGTGGCCCTCCTCATCGAAACAGGGGTCAGGTACGAGGTCGACAAGATAATAGTCGTCTTCGCCGAAAACTCTCAGCAGATCGAGAGGCTGATGGAACGCGACAGCCTCACCCGTGAGGAGGCGTTGAAAAGGCTCTCCTGCCAGATGGACATAAATGAAAAGGTCAAATACGCCGATTACGTCATAGACAACAGCGGCTCGAAGGACAGGACGATAGAGCAGACAAGGGCTTTATTCAGCGAACTGGACGGACTGGGAAATATAAAAAAAGGCACTTGACAGCCTATTCCTTCCATGCTAATGTCGAAATACCCTTTCAAGCAATAATCGCAACGCATACCCTCAAAAGGTTCAATCCAGAAGATTTAAGTCCAGAGGACAACTAAACCTACAAAAGTGAAATCACCCCTTCTCAACCGTCAGGCCTGGAATATTTACGCTCATATTCCGCCTTCCAATTTCAAATCCCTCAGGAGTATTGTATGAACCTTAAGGAACTTAAGGAGAAAAAGATCAACGAGCTCACTTTGCTCGCGAAGAAATACAACATCGAGTCAGCCTCGAGCATGAGAAAGCAGGACCTCATCTTCGCGCTCCTGCAGTCGCAGAGCGAGCAGAACGGGATGATCTACGGCGAAGGCGTTCTCGAGACCCTGCCTGACGGGTTCGGCTTCCTCCGGGCCCCTGACTACAACTACCTGCCAGGCCCTGACGACATATATGTCTCACCCTCGCAGATAAGGCGCTTCAACCTGCGCACAGGCGACATAGTCTCAGGACAGATAAGGCCCCCGAAGGAAGGCGAAAGGTACTTCGCTCTCCTCAAGGTCGAAAAGATAAACTACGAAGACCCGGAAGTCGCCAGAGACAAGATCCTCTTCGACAACCTCACGCCCCTTTACCCGCAGGAGAAGCTCCACCTCGAGCTCAAGAGCGAAAAGGGCGCCCCAAGCGACATATCCATGAGGATAATGGACCTCTTTACCCCCATAGGCAAGGGACAGAGGGGACTCATCGTCTCCCCGCCGAGAGCAGGTAAGACCATACTCCTCCAGAAGGTAGCCAATTCGATAACCACCAACCACCCCGATGTCGTCCTCCTCGTCCTCCTCATAGATGAGAGGCCTGAAGAGGTCACGGACATGCAGAGGTCGGTCAACGGCGAAGTAATAAGCTCTACCTTCGACGAACCGGCGCAGAGGCACGTGCAGGTAGCCGAGATGGTAATCGAGAAGGCCAAGAGGCTTGTCGAGCACCAGAAGGACGTCGTAATACTCCTTGATTCGATAACGAGGCTCGCCAGAGCCTACAACACAGTCGTACCGCCCTCAGGCAAGGTCCTCTCCGGCGGCGTCGACTCCAACGCCCTGCACAAGCCCAAAAGGTTCTTCGGAGCGGCCAGGAATATCGAGGAAGGCGGCTCCCTCACCATCATCGCCACAGCCCTTATAGAGACCGGAAGCCGTATGGACGAGGTCATATTCGAAGAGTTCAAGGGTACCGGCAACATGGAAATCGTCCTCGACAGGAAGCTCGCGGAAAGAAGGATATTCCCGGCAATCGACTTGAACAAGTCCGGCACGAGGAAAGAAGACCTGCTCCTCACTAAGGAAGAGCTCAACAGGATCTGGATCCTCAGAAAGGTGCTCCAGCCCTTGAACCCCATCGAGTCGATGGAGTTTTTGCTCGACAAGATGCAGCATACGCCGAGCAATAAAGGCTTCCTCGAATCAATGAGCAAGTAAAATATTTTCTGTCATTCTGAGAGAGCGTTAGCGACCGAAGAATCTCGCAACTTGCTGATTTGTTTAAATACAAGATTTTTCGCTTCGCTCAGAATGACACTTTTCAAAATCAATCACAGTGTCATGCTGATTTTTAAAAGCAGCCTGATTATCAACAGGGCCGGAAGCAACCCTTCCGGCCCTGTTCGTTTCAAAGCCCGCCTCTCCTTTTTTTTGCTTGAACTCCCGTAACATAGTTGCTAATATGGACTATTCCCCTTCAGGGAGCAGTTTGTCCATGCAGAGGGAGAGAAAAAAACAGATTTTACTCATGTCGCTCAAAAAGTTACAGATGGGACTTTTTCAGCAACATGAGTAAATACAGGAGGAATCACCATGAAAGAAGGTATCCACCCGAACTATCTGGAGACGAAGATCGCCTGCGCCTGCGGCAACATAGTCGCGACCGGCTCCACGAAAAAGGACATCTCGGTCGAGATATGCTCCAACTGCCACCCGTTCTTCACGGGCGAGCACAGGATGCTTGACATCGCCGGAAAAATCGACAAGTTCAACAAGAAGTACGCCAAGCACCAGAGCAAGCAGTAACAGGCTCAGGGCCGTGAAGGTAGTCCTCCTTAAAAACACTCCCGAACCGGAAAAAACGGTTGCCATGGCCGCGCGGCTCTGTTATTCAGGGTCATCCATCAGGGAGCTGGAAGACAAGGTAGCTGGCATCTCCTTCGAGCAGTTCCTCGGCAAAATCCTCAAAATGGGCCACCTTTCCGTCCTCGAGCATGCCTCCTTTACCTTCGGTATAGAGGGCATCTCGAGGGCGACTTCGCACCAGCTCGTCCGCCACAGGCTCGCCTCCTACTCCCAGCAGAGCCAGCGGTATGTGGCGGCATCAGAACCCGAGTTCGTAGTCCCGCCCTCCATAGCAAAAGACGAGGCAAGGAAAAAGAAGTTCGACTCAGCGGTGAAAAAGATATACCGCGAGTACGCCAGGCTCCTTGAAGAAGGCATCCCAGCCGAGGACGCCAGGTACCTTTTGCCGAACGCGGCCCACACGAAGATAATCGTCACGATGAACGCGAGAGAGCTCATCCACTTCTTCAACCTGCGCTGCTGCGAAAGGGCCCAGTGGGAGATAAGGGACATGGCGACGATGATGCTAAAGCTCGCCAAGGGCGCGGCCCCGTTCATCTTCAAAGACTCAGGCCCGGCGTGCGTCGGAGGCAAGTGTTCAGAGGGCGAGATGACCTGCGGCAGGCCCAAAGAGATAAGGGAGAAGTTCAGGAGCCTTTAAAACCGGAAAAATTAAAATATCTTTCAGCGTTAAATATTATTTCGCAATCGAACCCTTTCATCACGGCCACTAACCCCGGCCACAACTATTTATGATCGAAAAACGACTCGAAGACCTCGAAGCAAGATATAACGAACTCTCAGAACTCCTCGGCCTGCCCGATGTGGCGGGAGATGCCGCGCTGTACCAGAAGTACGCCATAGAGCACGCCTCATTGCATGACATCGTCGAGATCTACAGGAAGATGAAAGCCGTCGACCGCGAGCTCGAGGGCAACAAACAGATACTCGAAGGCCGCGACGAAGAGTTAAGGGAGCTCGCCAAGGAAGAGATCCCGAACCTCCAGAAGGCCAAAGAAGAGCTCTCGAAAAAGCTCAAGGTCATGCTCCTTCCCAAAGACCCCAACGACGACCGCTCCATAGTCGTCGAGATAAGGGCCGGCGCGGGCGGGGACGAATCTGCCATCTTCGCGGCCGAGCTCTTCAGGATGTACTCGAGGTACGCAGAGGTCAAGGGCTGGAAGGTCGATGTATTGAACATCAACCCCACCGGATTGAACGGCGTCAAGGAAGTAATAGCCGAGATAATCGGCAAGGGCGCGTATTCGCGCTTCAAGTTCGAGAGCGGAGTGCACCGAGTACAGCGCGTCCCCGAGACTGAAGCCTCAGGCAGGAGGCACACCTCGACGGTCACGGTCGCGGTCATGCCCGAAGCCGAAGACGTCGAGGTCGATGTCCGCATGGACGACATAAAAGTCGACACCTACCGCTCCGGCGGACACGGCGGCCAGAACGTAAACAAGGTCGAGACCGCCGTCAGGATGACCCACCTTCCCACTGGCACGGTCGTGACCTGCCAGGAAGAGAAGAGCCAGCACAAGAACAGGGAAAAGGCGTTCAGGGTGTTGAAGGCAAGGATACTCGACGCCAAGGTGCAGGAGCAGCAAAAGCAGATAGCCGCCGACAGAAGAAGCCAGGTCGGCACCGGAGACAGGTCGGAGAAGATACGCACATACAACTTCCCGCAGAACAGGGTCACTGACCACAGGATAGGGCTCACTCTTCACAAGCTCTCAGAGGTGATGGAAGGCGATCTCGACGAGATGACCGACAACCTCATAGGCTTCTACCAGACAGAAGCGTTAAAGGAACAGGGCGCGGCGTAAGAGCCACGCAGACCGTCATTGCGAGCGCAGCGAAGCAATCTCGCTTCTTACCAGATAAGTCTGAGATTGCTTCGTCGCGAATGCGCTCCTCGCAATGACAAATAACTTCAACTAAACACGGATCACGGTTAAACATGGACAAGATAATCATCGAAGGCGGAAACCGCCTCGTAGGAGAAGTAACGGCAAGCGGGGCCAAAAACGCGGTACTCCCGCTCATGGCGGCGTCCCTTCTGGTCGACGGCTGGCTGACCATCACCAATGTCCCCAAGCTCCGCGACATAGAGACCTTCAAGATACTCCTCAACCACCTCGGCTCTGACATAGAGACAGACCCGGGCAACAACATTTTAAAGATACGCACAAAGGATGTCGCGTCCCCTGAGGCCCCGTACGAGCTGGTGAAAACCATGAGGGCGTCTGTCCTGGTCCTCGGCCCGCTTGTCGCCCGCTTCAAGAGGGCGAGGGTCTCTTTGCCGGGCGGGTGCGCCATAGGCGCGCGCCCCATTGACCTGCACCTCAAAGGCTTGAAAGCCATGGGCGCGGAAATCGTCATCGAGCACGGCTATGTGACGGTTACGGCGGAAAAGCTCAAGGGCGCGAAAATCTACATGGACACCATAACCGTCACGGGCACGGAGAACCTCATGCTCGCGGCAGTGCACGCCGAAGGTACGACCATACTTGAGAACTGCGCGCTCGAGCCAGAGGTCGTCTGCCTCGCCGACGCCTTGAACGCCATGGGCGCGAGGATAACAGGTGCCGGAACAGACACGATAAAGATCGAAGGCGTGGAAAAACTCAACGCCGTGGAGATAAGGGTCATTCCCGACAGGATAGAAGCGGGAACCTTCATGGTCGCCGCCGCAATGACAAGGGGCAATGTCCTCATCAAAGACTGCCCATACAAGAGCCTCGACGCCCTCAACATGAAGCTCAGGGAAGCCGGGGCCGAGGTCATAGAGGAAGAAGGCGGCGTGCGCGTCATCGGCGACTGGCCGATAAGGAGCGTCGACGTCAAAACGCACCCCCACCCCGGGTTCCCGACCGACATGCAGGCGCAGATAATGGCCATGATGACGATCGCGAACGGCCTTTCCGTCATAACCGAGACGGTATTCGAGAACAGGTTCATGCATGTAAGCGAACTCAAGAGGATGGGTGCGGACATTACCATAGACGGCAAGTGCGCTGTCGTGAGGGGCGTAAAATACCTCTCAGGCGCGCCTCTCATGGCAACCGACCTGCGAGCCAGCGCCTCCCTCATACTCGCCGGCTTGGTTGCCGACGGCAAGACGGAAGTCTCGAGGATATACCACCTCGACAGGGGCTACGAAAAGATAGAAGACAAGCTGAGAGCCCTCGGCGCTAAAATAGACAGGGTCAAGGCGTAACCACACCGGGAAGGAAGATAAATGGGTCAGGACGTCCTTACGATAGCCCTTCCAAAGGGCAGGATCTTGAAAGAAGCCTCAGTGCTCTTCAAGAAAGCCGGCATCGACATAACTCCGGTCATGCAAGACGACCGCAGGCTCATCTTCGAGGGCATTGCGGAAGGCTTGAGGTTCATGGTAATAAGAAGCCAGGATGTGCCGACCTATGTCGAGTACGGCGCGGCTGACATCGGGATAGCCGGAAAAGACGTTTTGCTCGAGCAGGACAAGGACCTGTACGAGCCGCTCGATCTCGGCATAGGCGTATGCAGGATGATGGTCGCCGAGCCCAAAGAGCTGAGCGAAGAAGACAACCCGAAGCACTGGACGCACATAAGGGTCGCCACCAAGTACCCGAACATAACCCTGAGGCATTTTCTCTCCAAGGGCATACAGGTCGAGATAATAAAGCTCTACGGCTCCATAGAGCTCGCCCCGCTGCTCGGACTTTCCGAGAGGATAGTCGACCTCGTGCAGACAGGCGAGACACTGAAAAAAAACGGCCTTGTCGAGGTCGAGCACATAATGAACATCACATCAAAGCTCGTGTGCAACAGGGCGAGCCTCAAGACAAAGCCCAGGATGGTAAAGACGCTCGTCGATTCTCTTGGCAAGGCCGTAGCCGAAGCGGCAAAGCTCTGACTCCGGAAAAACTCGAAAAGGCTCTCTTTCCATTATGCGGATAATTGGCTCAACTGACGCGGGCTTCAAGCCCCTACTTTCAGAGATACTCAAGCGGGGCGAGCAGGACACGACCCTCGTTGAAGAGGCCGTAAAAGAGATAATCGCCGCCGTAAAGGCCAGAGGCGACAAAGCCCTTGTCGAGTACACCAAGCGCTTTGACAAGGCCGACATCAAAGGGTCTATCGAAGTATCCCGGGCCGAGGCTGAAAAGGCGCTTCGCTCCGTCTCTAAAAGCGACCTCGATTTAATGAGGCTCGCGGCAAACCGCATTGAATCCTTCCACAAAAAACAGATAGAGAATTCCTGGTTCACGACCGAAGACGACGGCACTATTTTAGGCTCAAGGGTGACCCCTTTGCAGAGGGCCGGAATATATGTGCCGGGCGGCAAGGCCGCCTATCCATCGACAGTGCTCATGAACGCCATCCCCGCTAAAGTGGCCGGAGTCGACGAAGTAATAATGGTCACGCCTCCTGGCAAGGACGGGCTCAACCCCCATGTGTTGGCCGCGGCTTGTCTTGCGGGTGTAGACAGGATATTCAGGGTCGGCGGGGCGCAGGCAATAGCGGCCCTGGCTTTTGGCACCAGGTCAATTCCCAGGGTCGACAAAATAACCGGGCCGGGCAACATTTTTGTTGCCACAGCCAAGAGGCTCGTCTTCGGCGCGGTGGACATCGACATGATAGCCGGGCCGAGCGAGATACTCATCATAAACGACGGCACAGGGGACGCATCCTGGATCGCGGCCGACCTTCTTTCACAGGCGGAGCACGACGAGCTTGCGTCAAGCATCCTCGTCACCACCTCTCTGGAGATGGCAAAAGCCGTCTCAAAGGAAGTCGGCAGACAGGTCAAGAAGCTCAAGCGGCGCGACATAGCAAAAGCCTCGCTGGACAGGTACGGCCTCATCATCGTCGCGAAAGACTTGAAAAACGCCGCCGCCATATCCAACAGCATAGCCCCTGAGCACCTCGAGCTCTTCGTTGAAAAGCCTTTCGAGCTCCTCGGCTCCATAAGAAACGCAGGAGCGATATTCCTCGGCCGGAACACGCCGGAAGCCGCGGGGGATTACCTCGCAGGCCCGAACCACACCCTGCCCACAGGCGGGACGGCGCGCTTTTCCTCTCCGCTCGGGGTCTACGACTTCGTGAAGAGGACCAGCGTCATAGGGTTGTCAAAAGACGCCATACAAAAACACGGGGCTGACATATTGAGGTTTTCAGACCTCGAAGGGCTGGAGGCCCACGGCTTGAGCGCGGCCGCAAGGCTCGCTAAAAAGAGGAAGGGATAAACTATGGCGAGGAAGGCCAAGGTCTCAAGGAAGACGAGAGAGACGGACATAACAGTCGAGCTGAACCTCGACGGCAGCGGCAAGGGCGACATAAAGACGCCGGTGCCCTTCCTCGACCACATGCTCACTAACTTCGCGAGGCACGGCCTCTTTGACCTCAAGGTGCGCGCTGCCGGCGACACTGAAATAGACTTTCACCACACCGTCGAGGACATCGGCATAACGCTCGGCGAAGCGCTCAAAAAAGCTCTCGGCAACAACACCGGCATAAAAAGGTGCGGCTCGTCGAACGTCCCGATGATGGACTCCCTTTCGACCGTCATACTCGACATAAGCAACCGCCCGTACTTCAAATTCAACAACGGCGCTACGAGCTTCGCAATCGACAAGGTCTACGCGGCGATAAAGGCCGGCAAGGTCGAAGAGGCCTTTGACATGGGCCTCATGAAAGAGTTCATGAAGGCCCTCTCGAACAGCGCGGGGCTCGACCTGCATGTGACGGTGCATTACGGCGAGGACATCCACCACGCCATAGAGTCTATATACAAAGCCCTTGGAAGGGCCTTGTGCATGGCCGTCGCCAAGGACCCGAGGATAAAGGGAGTGCTTTCCACCAAGGGCAAGCTGTGATTGCCATAATCGACTACGACATGGGCAATGTCCGAAGCGTCTCGAAGGCCTTTGAAAAGGTCGGGAGCGAGGCGGTTGTCACGCGCGACCCATCGGTAATAGCGGACGCGAGCCATATTGTCCTGCCCGGAGTAGGCGCGTTCAAGGACTGCATGAGGAACCTCGAAGAGTACGGCCTCGTGGAGCCCATATTGAAGTCCATCGAAAAGGGAAAACCCTTTCTCGGCATCTGCCTCGGCCTCCAGCTCCTCTTTGAGGAGTCTGACGAGTTCGGCGTGCACAAGGGCCTCGGCGTCATAAAAGGGCGCGTCGAGCGGTTCAAGGACACGCCAGGCCTCAAGGTGCCTCACATGGGCTGGAATGAGATAAAAAAATCCAAGGACTCTCTCCTCCTCGAAGGCATAAAAGACGGTGAGTTCTTCTACTTTGTGCATTCTTACTTTGCCGTGCCGAAAGACAGGTCTGTCGACCTCACGACGACCGGCTACGGGATAGATTTCACGAGCAGCGTAGAAGCCGGCAATGTCATGGCCTGCCAGTTCCACCCTGAAAAGAGCCAGAAGGCCGGGCTCAGGGTACTGAAAAACTTCAGCTCAATCCGTTAGGAGGCTTCTCCACTTGATCATATTTCCGGCCATAGACATAAAAGGCGGCAGGTGCGTACGCCTCACGCAGGGCAGGATGGACGCGGAGACCGTCTATTCCGACGAGCCCTGGGAAGTCGCTAAAAAATGGGCCTCTCTCGGCGCAGAGGTCATACACCTCGTAGACCTTGACGGCGCCGTCGAAGGCAACCCTAAAAACCTCGGCGTGGTAGAAAAGATAACCTCCTCTATCGATGTGCCCGTGCAGATAGGCGGCGGCATAAGGGACGAGAAGACAGCCGAGGCGTACCTTTCAAACCCGAAGGTCAAGCGCATCATCATAGGGACCGCGGCAATTGAAAACCCCGCTCTCGTGACCGCTCTTACCGCCAGATACCCGGGCAGGGTCGCCGTCGGCATCGACGCCAAAGACGGCTTTGTCGCCATAAAAGGGTGGGTGGCCGTGACAGGCCAGAAAGCGACCGAGCTCGCGAAAAAGCTCGAAGGCGCGGGGGTCGCCTGCATAATCTACACCGACATATCCCGCGACGGAATGCTCAAAGGGCCCAATGTCGAAGCGACGGCCGAGATGGCAAAGTCGGTCAACATCCCTGTCGTGGCATCGGGCGGAATATCATCGCTCAAGGACATCGAATCATACAAAGGCGTGCCCCTTGAGGGCATAATAGTCGGCAAGGCTCTCTACTCAGGCAACCTCGACCTTGGCGAAGCTATAAGGACGGCAACAAAACTCTGATGCTTACAAAGCGCATAATACCGTGCCTTGATGTCAAGGACGGACGGGTCGTAAAGGGCGTGAGCTTCGTCGAGCTCAGGGACGCCGGAGACCCGGTCGAGTCTGCCAAGGCATACGAGGCCCAGGGCGCGGACGAGCTCGTCTTCCTCGACATAACGGCTTCCCATGAAAAAAGGAAGACCATACTCGATGTCGTCGAGAAGACCGCATCTGACGTGTTCATGCCGTTGACCGTCGGCGGAGGGATAAGAACGCTCGACGATATAAAAGAGCTCCTAAGGGCAGGCACGGACAAGGTATCGATAAACACCACGGCGGTCGAAGACCCGGACTTCGTCAGGAGGGCTTCCGAGCGTTTCGGCAGCCAGTGCATAGTCGTCGCGATAGACGCCAAGAGGCGCGTTGACGCAGGCTGGGAGGTCTACACTCACGGCGGCAGAAAAGCCCGGGGCCTCGATGTAGTCGAATGGGCGAAGAAGATGGAGTCATACGGCGCCGGAGAGATACTCCTTACCAGCATGGACAGGGACGGAAGAAAAGACGGGTACGACCTCGAACTCACAAGCTCCGTTTCAAAAGCGACCTCAATACCGATAATCGCCTCAGGCGGAGCCGGTACCCTCGAACATATCAGAGAGGCCTTCACCGAAGGGCTTGCCGACGCCGCGCTCGCGGCCTCGATATTCCACTTTGGCGTCTTTACCATACCGGAGACAAAGGAGTACCTCCTGAAAAGGGGGATACGCGTAAGGCCGCCGGAGAAATAGTGCGAAAACGCAAAGGCGAAAACTTCCTGCGTTTCATAATCGCCTACAAGGCCCTCATGGGGCTCATGGAGGCCTCGGCCGCCGCGAGCTTCTACTACTTCCTCGACGCCAAAGGCACTATTGATTCATTCACCACTCTCGCCATAAACTTCAACATCGACCCTGACAACAGACTGATAAGCTCGCTCATCGACAGGGCCGGAGCCCTTGGAAACGACACGATGCTCGGCATAACGATCACCGTCTTCGCCATCGGGGTCGTGAACTGCGTCGAGGCGGTCGGGCTGCATTACAGGCAGCGGTGGGCAGAATGGCTTACAGTCGCCGCGACAGGGGCCCTCATACCCTTTGAGCTCTACGAGGTCATGGAGAGCGTAAGCGCGCTAAAGGTCACGATCCTCGTCATCAACATCGCGGTCGTCTACTACCTCGGCAAGCACAAGGAGCTCTTCGGGAAAAAAGCGCGCCAAAGGGCCAAAGGCATCTGAGCGTTTAACTTCCCCCTTTCTAAAGGGGGATTGAGGGGGATTATCGATTTTTCAGACTAACCTCCCCTATCCCCTCTTTAAAAAAGAGGGGTAGAATTGTCATTCTGAGGAAGCGCAGCGACCTAAGAATCTCGTATCTGGCTGAATATAAAGCAGATTCTTCGCTACGCTCAGAATGACAGACAGTGTGGGCGGCGCCCACCCTAACGCCCCTTTTTAAAGACCTTTTTCCTCCACGGCTGGGAAAACAGCTTTTTCTACGCTGTTTCAGGATATCCCCCCGTCTTGCCTTTTTAAACAAAAACCTTGCTACTTTCTCCCGGAAATAGTATAAAACTTGTTTCCATGAGTGCGTGAAGGCACGCACCCCGGCAAGCTCTGCCGCCGGAAAATACCAACCACCACCTTGCCCCCCATGGGGCGAACCCGGAAGTACCCGGGGAACCAGAAGGAGGAAACATGAACAGGTACGAGACAGTCTGTATCGTCAGGCCCGACGCGGCGGAAGATGTCATCAAAGGCATCATCCAGAAAGCCACGTCATCGCTCGAGGGCTCTGGCGCGACCGTAACAAAGGTCGACGAGTGGGGCAGGAGAAGGCTTGCCTATCCCATTCAGAAAAAGAACGAGGGCTTCTACTTCGTCCTCGACTACATGAGCGCTCCGGAAGCCAGCAAGGAAGTCGACAGAATCCTGGGCCTCAACGAGGACGTGCTGCGCCAGCAGACCGTCAGGATAATCACGACGAAGAAGGCTGTGAAGGCGAAAGCCGACTCTGAAGCGAGAGCGGCCAAGGCCAAGGCGAAAGCCGACGCCAAGGCAGGATCTGTGACAGCGGCAGCGGCAGTAAAAGTAGAAGGAGGGCAGGCATAATGGCTGACGAGAGACCATCAAGGCCCGAAAGGCCCGATAGACCGGAAAGACCGAGAGGCGACAGGCCGGGCGGACGTCCGGGCGGCCCGGGCGGCGACAGAAGGCCCTATCAGAGGAAAAAGGTATGCCGTTTCTGCAAGAACAGGGAACTCGGCATTGACTACAAGGACGCGAAGGCCCTGAGGCCTTATGTTACCGAAAGGGGCAGGATAGTCCCCCGCAGGATCTCCGGAACCTGCGCCAAGCACCAGAGGGTGGTATGCAACGCCATAAAGCAGGCGAGAAGCCTTGCCATCCTGCCGTTCACCACTACGAGCATTTAGGAGCTTTGCCATGAGGATAATATTGAAGAGCGAGGTCGAAAACCTCGGCACATTCGGTGACATAGTAAGGGTCGCCCCGGGCTACGGCCGCAACTACCTCATACCGAGGGGTCTGGCGGCTGAAGCGACTCCGGGCAACCTGAAGCAGTTCGAAGCGGAAAAAGGCGCGCACCTCAAGAAGCTGCAGGTACTGAGGGAGTCAGCCGAGGCGTTGAAGGCGAAGCTCGACGCGGTATCTCTCTCGTTCGCGAGAAAGACCTCCGATGAAGGCAAGCTTTTCGGCTCGGTCACGGCTCACGACATTGAGGAAGGGCTCAAGGCCAAGGGCTTTGAGGTCGAGAGGAAGAGCATAGTCCTCCCCGACCACATAAAGGCTCTCGGGCAGCACAAGGTATCAGTGAAGCTCCTCTCCCAGGTAGTCGCCAGCGTCACCGTAGACGTAACAAAAGAAGAATAACCCACTAACCACGGGGCCGCCCTCACCGGCGGCCCCTTTTTTTTACCCCTATGGCCATCCAGTCCACCAGAGAGACCACCACCCGCAAAGCTCCCCCTCATAACCTCGAGGCGGAGCAATCCGTGCTTGGCGGCATACTCCTTGAAAAAGACGCGATAAACAAGGTGCTGGAAGCTCTCTCCCCTGACGGGAGCGACTTCTACCACGACGCCCACGCCAAGATATTCAAGGGCATGATAAAGCTCTTCGACAAGAGCACCCCGATAGACGTCGTAACGCTCTCGGACCTCTTCCGCGGCTCTGAGGAGCTCGCCTCCGTCGGCGGCATCTCCTACATCATCGACCTTGTAGAGACGATCCCGACGGCCGCGAACATCATGTACTACGCTCGCATCGTCAAGAGTAAATCCATAATAAGAAAGCTCATATCCGCCGCGACCGACATAGCCACAGCCGGGTACGAAGGCGTTGACTCTGCCGAGGATTTCATAGACCAGGCCGAGCAGAAGATATTCCAGATAGCGCAGGACAGGGCCAAAAAATCGGTCTTCGCGCTCAAAGACATCATAAAAGACGCCTTCGAGACGATCGAGCGCCTCTACGAGAAAAAGTCCAGCGTAACAGGCATCTCGACAGGCTTCAGCCAGCTCGACAGGCTCACATCAGGCCTCCAGGACTCTGACCTCGTAATAGTGGCCGGAAGGCCTGGCATGGGCAAGACCTCGTTCGCCCTCAACATCGCCGAGAACGCGGCCATAGACTCAGGCGCGCCGGTCGCCGTATTCTCCCTTGAGATGAGCAAGGAACAGCTCGTCCAGAGGATGCTTGCGTCGAGGGCGAGGATAGACCTGTCGAAACTCAGGAACGGACATTTGAAGGACGACGACTGGGGCAAGCTGACGACAGCCGTCGGCACGCTCTACGAAGCGCCCATATACATAGACGACACCCCGGCCCAGACCGTCCTCGAGATGAGGGCGAAGGCCCGAAGGTGGAAAGAGGAGTACGGCATAAAGATGGTCGTCGTCGACTACCTCCAGCTCATGAGGGGCAAGAAGAACACCGACAGCCGCGAGCAGGAGATATCCGACATATCGAGGTCGCTCAAAGCCCTCGCCAAAGAGATCCACATACCGGTCATCGCCCTCTCCCAGCTCTCAAGACGCGCCGAACAGAGGGAAGGCAACATCCCACAACTATCTGACTTGAGAGAATCGGGAGCCATCGAGCAGGACGCGGACATGGTCATGTTCGTCTACCGCGAGGGCGCGTACAAGAAGTGCGAATGCCCGGCGGAACTTTGCACCTGCGGCCTCAGAAAAGGCGCCGAAATTATCGTCGCAAAGCAGAGGAACGGCCCGACAGGGTCTGCCAAACTGACATTCATGAACGAATACACCCGGTTCGAAGACCAGGCCCCTGCTGAGTATGATCAGGGCGCGTGGGTGGAGTAAGAGATTAATTTGAAAGGGGCCGCGTCGAAAGACGCGGCCTTTTTTTTGTTTTTTGTTTATATATCAACGAACTATCAGACTGCTTGGCTTGAAAGTTTAAAGGAAAAAATATAATATATAAGAATGACATGGATAAAGCCGCAATATAGCGCATCAAGTATAGATAAGGCAGGACAAATTCTTATCGATCCAACGGTATCAAGCAGTGTCAAATCTGACGCTTTAGATATTTTAAACAATTGGAGGTCATCACACAGTTATCCACTAAATACGTTCCAGATGAGACTAAGAAGGAAAGCTCCTGGAATTGACAAAGATGTTCTCGTAGCACAACGATTGAAGCGTATCCCTTCTATTATTACAAAGTTGAAGCGTAATCCCAAGATGGCATTATCCAGGATGCAAGATATTGGTGGGTGCCGTGCCATAGTTAATACAGTTGACCAAGTTCGTCTGCTTTACAATGATTATGAAAAAGCGCGTTTCGAGCATAAACTTGTAACGGCCAAAGACTACATAATAGAGCCAAAATATTCTGGTTATAGAGGGATTCATCTCGTATATCTTTATAGGGGGAAAAAGTACTCAGATTCAAAAACTTTTGAGACCTACAACAAATGTCGTGTTGAAATTCAAATCCGAACAAGACTTCAGCATGCATGGGCTACTGCAGTTGAAACGGTTGGCCTCTTTTTACGTGAATCGTTAAAGTCCAGCGAAGGACCAGATGATTGGCTTACTTTTTTTGCTTACACAAGTTCAGTTTTTGCCCACATTGAAGGAACTCAGCCACTACACAAGGTTCTAACGGAGAGAGAACTTCTGAAAATTGTAAGTAACATGGCATTGGAATTGGACGTTTGTAACAAGCTTAGCGATTATCATAATACATTGAAAGTTTTTGAAGAGGGCCAGGTTGAAAAAGCGCATTACTATTTACTTACCTTACAACCGGGTAGCCTGCAAATAACCGGTTTTAAGGAGAGCGAATTAGCTCAGGCCTCCGAACAGTATCTGAAAAACGAAAAAGAATTAATAGGTGCTGAAGTAGTGTTGGTTTCGGCAGAATCAATAGAAGCTCTTCGTTCCGCCTATCCCAACTACTTCTTGGATACAGAATTGTTCCTTGATAGAATAAAAATAATCATTTCACAGTCGTAAAATCATATTTTTGCGTGTCTGCCTCTACCCCACCGCGTGCGCTTTGCGCACCCTCTATACTGCGCCGCTTGACAGGCCGGGAGCGCAAGATAAACTTAAACCATATAGCTGAATTGCTTACGAAAAAGGGGAGAACAACATGATAAAGGCTCATCGCTTTTTGAGTTATCTTGTCTGCGTCCTGATGATGGCCGTATTCGTCGGGTGCGCGTCCACCGACAAGCAGGAGAGCACAGGTCAATTCTTCGACGACTCCGTAATCACGACAAAGGTCAAGGCCGCGGTCTTCAACGAGCCGTCCTTGAAAGTCCTGCAAATAAATGTCGAGACTTACAAGGGCGAAGTCCAGCTCTCAGGCTTTGTCGACTCGGCCGATAGCGCCAGAAAAGCCGGGGAAGTCGCGGCCAAAATCTCCGGCGTCAAATCGGTAAGGAACAACCTGGTCGTAAGGTAGTCTCACTTTCCCCCCTCTCCCCTGCCCTCTCCCGCACGGGGAGAGGTTTTTTTTAGGCATATTTCAATCAGCGGCAACAGATAATCCCCCTCATTCCCCCTTTAGAAAAGGGGGAGGCTCCATCTCTGTCATTCTGAGCGAAGCGAAGAATCTCGTATGAATATAAAAGCAGATTCTTCGGTCGCTACGCTCCCTCAGAATGACAATTCCCCCCCTCTTTCCTAAAGAGGGGCCGGGGGAGATTAACTTGAAAGACAATAATCCCCCTCATTCCCCCTTTAGAAAAGGGGGATGTAAAAACGAGATTGCTTTGTCGCTTCGCTCCTCGCAATGACTACGCCCCCTCTCCCCTGCCCTCTCCCACAAGGGGAGAGGGGGAACACAGACTTTAAACGCCCCCCTTCAATCCCCTCGTTTCCCTGCTCCTGATTTAGTATAATCTACGCATGAAAAAGTTCGCAGAGATAGCCGTTGCCCTGCCGGTCGAGACGGCGTTTACATACGCCGTCCCCGAGGAACTTAAAGCCGAAGCCCGGCTCGGGAAGCGTGTCCTCGTGCCGTTCGGCAGAAGGACAGTCACCGGCTATATCCTCGGCCTCACAGCCTCCGCTCCAGCGGAGATCGCCAACATCAAGCCCATAATCGACATACTCGACAGCGAGGCGCTTTTCGACGAGAAGCGGCTCCGCTTCCTCAAATGGGTCTCGTCATATTATTTCGCGCCTCTCGGAGAGGTGCTCTCGCTCACGCACCCGGGAGCCGCCAATATCAAGAGCACGCGCGTCCTCAAGGCCGTCCCCTCTGAACACGGCATTGAAAACCCCTTCGCCGCCGAGATATTCGAGGCCGCGAAAAAAGGCGTGACTCTCTCATCCCTGACAAGGCGGTTCAAGAACAAGCCGATTTACAGCACAGTCGAGGGGCTCAAGAAAAAAGGGCTCCTCATCGAGGAAGAAGGATTGAAGGGCGGCGGCAGTGTCAAGACGGCCATCTTCGCATCGGCTATCCCGGCCTCCCCCTGCCCTGTATTCAAGAACTCTCCGGCGCAGGAGAAGGTCTACAACTATCTGTTAGAGAACACGGAAGCGAGCCTCGCCGACATAACTGTGGCCGTGGGAGAAGCAAGGGACGCTCTCGCCCGCCTCGCCAGCAAAGGGCTTGTCAGGGTCGAAGACCGCCAGGTCATGCGCGACCCAATATCGGATATAACAGCGAGGGACTCGAGCCACACGCCCAACGAGGAGCAGGCAACAGCCATAGCTGAGATAAAGGCCGCCCTCTCAAACGGCGGCTTCTCGCCCTTTCTCCTTTACGGCGTAACGGGCTCAGGCAAGACCCTCGTCTATCTCAAAATTCTGGAAGAAGCCGTGAGGCTCGGCAAAAAGGCGATAATCCTCGCCCCGGAGATCGCCCTCACGCCGTGGCCCGCCGCTTATTTGAAAACCCTTTTCCCCGGCAGGGTCGCCCTCAGCCACAGCGGGCTCTCCGACGGCGAGCGCATGGACGAATGGAACAGGGTCTTGAAGGGTGAAGTCGACATAGTCGTCGGAGCGAGGAGCGCGCTTTTCTCGCCCATAAAAGAGCTTGGCCTCATCATCGTCGACGAGGAGCACGAGACTTCCTACAAGCAGGAAGACGGCGTCCGCTACAACGCGCGGGACGCGGCCCTTGTTTTAGGGCGCGAGCTCGGCATAACTGTCGTGCTCGGCTCGGCGACCCCGTCTGTCGAGACCTTCCAGAACGCCAGGACCGGGAAGATTAGGCCGCTCAACATAATAAACCGGGTCGACAACAGGAGCCTTCCTGAAGTCGAAGTCCTCGACATGAAGGGCAAAAAAGAGGTCATATCGCAGAGGCTCATGGACCTCATCGGGGAGACGCTCGAAGCGAAAAAACAGGTTGTCCTTTTCCTCAACAGGCGCGGCTTCTCGAGCTGTCTCATCTGCCGCGACTGCGGGCATACCTTCACCTGCCTCAACTGCTCGGTGTCGCTGACCCTGCACAAGGGCAAAAGGAGCCTCGTCTGCCACTACTGCGACCTCACAGTGCCCGCGCCGAATGAGTGCCCTTCGTGCATGGGGGTTGACCTCATAACGCCGGGCTCCGGCACTGAGCGGGTCGAGGAAGAGGTCAGAAGGCTCTTCCCTTCGGCCCGCGTGGGAAGGCTCGACAGGGACACGGCATCGCTGAAAGGCGCGGCCAAGCGCACGATAGATGAGATGGAAGAAGGCGCCATAGACATACTCATCGGCACGCAGATGGTCTCGAAGGGGCACCACTTCCCGAATGTCACGCTCGTCGGCGTCATCTCAGGGGACACTTCGCTCAACATACCGGACTTCAGGTCGTCCGAGAGGACCTTCCAGCTCATAACGCAGGCCGCCGGAAGGTCAGGCCGTGGCGAATATCCCGGCAGGGTAGTCATCCAGACCTTGAACCCCGGACACTACTGCCTGGGGGCGGCCCTTGCCCACGACTATGACTCTTTTTTCGCGAAGGAGATAATCGAAAGAGAGGAACTCTCATACCCGCCTTTCACGAGGCTCTGCGTCGCGCGCGTAGACGGCACGAACGAAACGGCCGTGATAGGTTCGATAAACAGCCTTAAATCAGCCTGCGACAGGCTCCTCAAAAGCAGGAAGATAGATATGCAGACGCTCGGGCCAGCCCCTGCGCTCGTCTCGAAGGTAAGGGGCCGCCACAGGTGGCAGATCCTCCTCAAAGGCCGCGACTTGAAAGAACTACACTCTCTCGCAACGGGCCTCAAGGCTCTCTTCGAGAGGCAAAAAGACTCCGGCGTCTCCCTTACCCTCGACATGGACCCCCTCACGACCGTCTGACCCCCTGAAGGCAAGCCTGCCGGATACGCCCGCCGCCGTAATTTTAGACTTAAAAAACGCCTCCTTTTCGGGTTATAATTATAAAAGGAGCTCAATTGAACAGCAAAAGCCCGGGAATCAAGGATGGACGCATGATACTCGAGATAATTAAATACCCTGACCCATTCCTCAAGACCCTCGCCGCGAAGGTAGCGACTGTCGACGAAAGCGTAAAAAAGCTCATCGACGACATGATCGAGACGATGTACTACGCGCGAGGCATAGGACTCGCCTCTGTGCAGGTCGGCGACAGCCGGCGTGTCATCGTGCTTGACGTGCCTGACGAAGACGAAAAGGAACGCACCAAGGGCAAGAACCTGATGGCGCTCGTAAACCCCGAGATAGTCCTTGCGGAGGGAGAGCACATCTATGAGGAAGGCTGCCTTAGCCTGCCCGGTGTAACGGCCGACGTTGAACGGGCGGCGAGGGTCATGGTGCGCGCGCTCGACAGGAACGGCAAGCCCCTCGAGATAGAGGCCGAAGGCCTTCTGGCCATAGCGTTGCAGCACGAAATAGACCATCTCAACGGCATAGTATTCATCGACAGGCTCTCGAGGCTCAAAAGAGAGCTGGTCAAGAGGAAGTACAAGAAGTCGATGGAAACCGAGGAACGCGCCATATGACCGGCCGCGGCAGATGACGGGGAGACGCGCGAGGATAGTATTCATGGGGACTCCGGCGTTCGCGGCCGCCTCCCTCGAGGCCCTCATAAAAGACGGCCATGATATAGTCGCGGCCGTGACCCAGCCTGACAAGCCCGCCGGAAGAGGGCAGATAAGCCAGAGCTGTCCGGTAAAGGAGCTGGCCGCTTCCCACGGAATACCCGTTCTCCAGCCAGCGAAGGTAAGGGAAGACGGCTTCATAGCCGAGCTTGCCGCACTGAAGCCTGAGTTCATAGCCGTCGTCGCCTACGGCAAGATACTCCCTCCTGCCATTCTATCGATACCGCCGAAGGGCTGCATAAATCTGCACGCCTCCTTACTGCCCAAATACAGGGGAGCGGCTCCGATAAACTGGGCTATCATAAACGGAGAAAAAGAGACCGGCGCTTGCACCATGCTCCTCGACGAGGGCATGGACACAGGCCCGGTCTACTTCTGCGAAAAGACGCCCATCGACCCGAATGAGACAGCCGAAGACCTCGCCAGGAGGCTCTCGATACTCGGCGCGGGGCTCCTCGCAAGGACAATAGGCCTCCTCATGGAGGACGGCCTCAAGCCGACCCCTCAGGAGCATGATAAAGCGACTAACGCGCCGATACTGAAAAAAGAGGACGGACGCATAAACTGGGCGACGGACGCCAAAAAAATAGCCGACCATGTGCGCGGCTTTTATCCCTGGCCAGGGGCCTTCACTGCATGGAAAGGCCTCCTCAAGGTGCACAAAGGCAGGCTTGCCGGAGGAGACACCCTTGGGGCCAGCCCCGGCACTATAATGGAAGCGAAAGAGACGATAAAAGTCGCCTGCGCCAATGGCATCTACGAGATAACCGAGCTCCAGCCGGAGAACAAGAAAAGAATGTCCGCCGCCGACTTTGTAAAGGGTTACAGGATTCTCAAGGGGGATACTCTTGGCTGAACAGGACAGATGGCACGGAAGCCCTGAAAGCGTTGCCTACAAGCCGGGCAAGGGGCTCTTTTTCGGCCTGATAGCGGCTCTTGCCGTCACAATTTCCCTCGCTGGCTTTTTCTTCTGGTACGTGCCGACGATAGGGCTTCGCAACATCCACCCTGCCCTGCCCTATGTCCTCGGCGCGATAGTCATCGCCGTCTCCGGCGCCCTCTTTTTCAGCGCCGCCATCATCATAAACGCCGCCCTGAAAGGAACTGTCCCCTTCTATTCGCCCTCTCTCAGATGGCTAATCATGAAGTTCTATCTGCCTGTCATGAGCGTCGCCGGGGCCGTGTTCAAGATACCGAAGATAAAAACGGAGCAGGCCTTCGTCGCGATAAACAACGAGATGGTGCGCAAGATGGGCAGGAAGTTCCGCGCTGAAAAGCTCCTCCTCCTCATGCCCCACTGCATACAGTTCGACAACTGCAAGATCAAGGTCACGAGGAACGTCAAGAACTGCGCCGGATGCGGCAAATGCGAGATAGGCGAGCTTTTGTCCCTGAGCGAAAGATACAAGGTCGGACTTTTCATCTCGACGGGCGGCACGGTCGCCAGAAGGAAGGTCTATGAAGAGAGGCCGGACGCGGTCATAGCCGTCGCCTGCGAAAGGGACCTTGCGAGCGGCCTTCAGGACGCCTACCCGCTGCCGGTGCTTGCCATAGTCAACAAACGCCCGAGAGGCTACTGCATGGAAACAGGGGTCGCGATAGAGGAAGTGAAACAAGCCATAATCGAGCTCGCGGGCCAACCGCAAGGACAATAAGCTCCGCGAGCTTCCTGCCAGAGCAATATAATCAGAACTTGAAATCGGGATTTAAGCGAAGGACACACAAGGGACTGAAGGCGCTCTTTTATTTGCGCGCCGAGGAGACAAGGGAGATGAACTCCTTTATCCTTTCGGAGGCGGCCGGGGCAAGCCCCTCGAACTTCACGCCGAGGGTAATCTTATCAGCCCCCTTGCTCAGGTTCCTGACCCTCCCGGAGAGGCGGTAGATGCCCTCCTTGCCCGGGAACTGCACACTTATGTCGAGCACCTTGTTGACCTGCATGTAATTGTAGAGCTCGCCTCTGCCAGCGGCCGCCTTGATGACGCACTGGCAGCCCTCGGTGCTTATGTCGATTATGACCATGTCGACGATCTCGTTATCGAGCATCGTTCCCGCGGGCAGAACGCAGTCGAACCTGTCGCGCTCGCGCATGACGTACTCTTCTATCTTTGAAGGGTATGAGAGGAAGAATATCTTGGCCGGAGTCGAGATGACGTTCAAAAGCTCGGCCCGGAAGCCGTAGACAGCGCTCTGGTAGAGGTACCTGACAAGGAGCTGGCCGCTCTTGATGTGCTCGCTCCTGAAATTGCCGACCAGGTCCCTGTCGGAGAGCCTTATGATGATGTACTGGCCTGTCTCGAGCCCCACGAGAGTGCACTTTATGCGAAGCTTCAGGGCTTCTATCTCGATGAGAACTTCAGAGCCGATGGCAAGATGAAAAGGGGTGTACCCCGCGTTATCAGCCGTCACAAAGGTCCTTTCGAGTCATACAGGCAGGAGAGTGTCCCGCGCTCTCGCTCTGGCCGCCGAGCCTCGTCTGGAGGAAAAAGCTCTCTATGGCCTTCCGGTCGTCTTCACTCAGGTCCAGGAACATTATCCCGTAACGGATGAGCTTTCTCGGCTCTGAGTCGGAATCTGACGCAGCCTTCTCCTTCCTCTCCCCGCGCACGACCTCGCCCGTGATGTCGAAAGTTCTGTCAAAACCCGGGAAACTGACAGAGTACCTGAGGAGCGAGCCGATGGATATCATGGAGCCTGTCTCGATGAGCGCGCCGCTCGTCGAGATGTTCAGCGTATTGCAGAGGAACGATTCAGACGGCCCGGCGCTCTTTTCTATGGTGAGCTTGCCGAGTATCTGCAGCTCGACCCTTTCGGCCCTGCTGAGTTCAGTGAACTTATTTTCCACCTGACGACCCCTTTCGGCCGCAGAAAGACGGCCCCGGTTTTTCGCGATACTCCAGGGAGAAATACACACATTTGATGATTAAGCACCTTATAACATGAAAAAACAGGGCGTTGGGAGTTTTTTTTAAAGATGCGGCCGCCTATTTGATTAGGATTGCAATTTTCCCCTGTTTTTGTTAGTCTGTCGTCAAAATTCATCCCGTTTAAAGGAGGAATATGTCTACCTCGGGAATTTTTTCAAAAAGAGGATTTCTCACGACAGCATCGTTCATCGCTTTCTCGCTCATGCTCGCGGCCCCCTACGGCTGCTCAAAAAAGGGAGAAGAGCAACCCAAGCAGGAAACAGCCGTACAGGCCCCCGCGGCCGACCCCGGCAAGGAGCACTTCGACAAGGGCGTGCAGTTCTCGCTCAAGGGCCAGCTCGATGACGCCATAAAGGAATATGAGGCTGTCCTCACATACAACCCGAAGAGCGCGGAAGCGCACAACAACCTCGGTTTCGCCTACTTTGACAAGGGCGACATTGACAAGGCCATAGAGCACCAGAAGCTGGCGGTAGAGTCCAACCCCAACCTCGCCAACGGCTACTACGGCCTGGCCCTCGCCCTCGAAAACAAGGGCGACAAGAAGGGAGCCATAGAGAACTGGAAGCAGTTCGCCTCCCTTTCCCAGCCGCACAGCAAGTGGTGGATGAAGGCCCAGGAGCACATACAGGCGCTCGAAGGAAAGGCCCCGGCCAAGGCAAAGAAGTAAGACGCCGTTTACCTGAGAATCTAAAAAGGGCAGGCTCCTGATGAGCCTGCCCTTTTTTTGTCCGTGTCGATCCAGGCCAATAAGCCCGAATGGATTTGCCCCGTAAAAAAACGGGCCGGGGAACACTCCCCGGCCCGCCTCATGCCCTATGAAAGACCCCCTACTTGAAGGGGTCCTTCAGGATTATCACGTCATTCCGCTTGGCCCCGACAGAGACTATCTCCACCTTGACGCCAGAGAGTTCCTCTAACCTCTTGAGATAGGCCTGCGCCTTTTTCGGAAGCTTCTCAAAGCTGGTTATGCCCTGGGTCTGCGAGTTCCACCCCGGAAGCTCCTCGTAGACAGGCTCGCATCTGGCGAGCGTGCCGCCGTCGGTCGGGAAGTCCTCAATCGTTTTCCCGTTGTATTTATACTTGGTGCAGACCTTTATCTTGTCGAGCTTGTCGAGGACGTCGAGCTTGGTCACTACCAGCCCGTCAAGCCCGTTTATCCTCGCCGCGTACCTCAACGCGACCGCGTCAAACCAGCCGCACCGCCTCGGCCTGCCGGTCGTTGCCCCGTACTCGCCGCCATGCTCTCTGAGCCAGTCAGCCTCAGCCCCGGAGAGCTCTGTAGGGAACGGCCCCTCGCCGACCCTCGTGCAATAGGCCTTTGTGATGCCAATGACCTTGTCTATGCGCGACGGGCCCACTCCGCTTCCTGTGGCGGCTTGTCCCGCGACAGTGTTGCTGGAGGTGACGAACGGGTAAGTCCCGTGGTCGACGTCAAGCAGAGTGCCCTGCGCGCCCTCGAAGAGTATCTTCTTTTTCGCCGCGATGGCATCGCTAAGGAACTTCGAGGTATCCATGATGTGACGGGAGATGACCTCGGCGTAGGACGTGTACGTATGGTAGAGCTCGTGTACGGCAAAACCCTCCTCGTGGAGGATGGTCTGTATGTAATGATTCTTCTCGACGAGGTTGTTCTTGAGCTTGAACCTGAAGGTCTCCTCGTTCAGAAGGTCCCCGCACTTGATGCCGCACCTTCCGACCTTGTCCTCGTACGCGGGACCTATGCCCCTGCCGGTCGTGCCTATCTTGTTCTCTCCGCGGAGCCTCTCGCGGGCCGCGTCCAGCCTCTTGTGGTAGGGCATGATGAGGTGCGCGTTATTGCTTATCAAAAGGTCCTCAGGCCGGAATATCCCCCTTGCCTTGAGGACGTCTATCTCCTTGATCAGCACCTCGGGGTCGACGACCACGCCGTCGCCGATTATGCATTTCTTGCCGGCGTGGAGTATGCCGGACGGGATGAGGTGGAAGACGAACTTCTCCTCGCCCACGATGACCGTATGCCCGGCGTTGTTGCCGCCCTGGAAGCGGACGACTATGTCCGCGCTCTCCATGAGTATGTCGACTATCTTGCCCTTGCCCTCATCTCCCCACTGGGCGCCGACTATCACGACGTTTCTTGCCATATTAGAAGTACTCTTCCTTAACCTTTCCTTTTTTTGCTGCCGGAGCGCTCGAGCGCCGCGATTATGTTCTCTACGTCGAAGGCGAAGCCGGTTGCCGCGGCGCTGTAGCCGTAGCGGGCCAGGAGCGTGTCGTACCTGCCGCCTGAAAGAATAGGCTTGCCCACGCCGGAGGCGAAACCCTCGAATATGATGCCGGTGTAGTAATCGAACCCGCGTACCTCTCCGAGGTCTATGGTGACGCGGTCCTTGAGGCCGTTCTTGGCGACGATATCGACGACCGAGCGCAAATACTCGAGCGCCTTGATGCTCTCCGCGTCTTTCGAGAACGAAGCGGCCTTCTCCAATACCTCTTCCTCTCCGTAGAAGGTCGTGAGGTTCATGAGGAGCTTCCTGTCCTTTTCAGGCATTGAAAACCCGGCGAGGACTGCTTCGAGGCCTGAGGTGTCCTTGATGGCGATCGAGTCCTTTATCATGCCCCTGGCCTCATCATTGACCGGGAGCTTGTCGAGGACCGCGCGCAGAAAGCCGACGTCCCCGATGTCTATCTTGAAGTCCCTGAGGCCTATGATTTCAAGCGCCTCGATCGATATTATTATCATCTCCGCGTCGATTGAAGCGGAGGCCTTTTCAGATATGTACTCGGCCCCTATCTGCAGGACCTCGCGGCTCTTGCCGTCCCTGGCCTCCTGATAGCGCAGGACGCTCTCGTTATAGCAGAGCTTCAGAGGCAATTCGTGGTCGCGCATCCTCGTTGCCGCGACCCTCGCTATCTGGGGGGTGATGTCAGGCCTGATGGCGACGACCCTGCCGGTCGAAGGGTCGATGAACTTCAGGACCCTGTCCTTGAGGTTGGCGCCCATGCCGAGGGAAAGGACGTCCACGTACTCGAGAAGCGGGGTCACGATCTTCCTGAACCCGTGCTTTTCGAATACCGAGAGGATTCCCGCTTCAGCGGCGCCTATCCTGGCCGCCTCTTCCGGAAGTATGTCGCGTACGCCCTGCGGCAGGGATATAGTAGGAGTTGCCATGCTCTTTCCAAAACAAAGCCGTGTTAGCGTTAAGATAACACGGCTTTGTCCGATTGGTCTATTCTTTTTTTAAAGGCTCCTCAAGGGGGCCCCTCTGTCCGGCCCGAGCCTGCCAGAAGCAGAAAAATCGAACTATTGCGGGGTGTTACGCTCTCAGCGGCCTGCCTTAAAGCTCTATCACGTTAACGGCTATCATGTTCGGGAGCTTCAATATCTTCTCGACGAGCCCCTTGGCGACCGGCGTGTCGACGCTCCAGACCGAGACAGCTTCCCCGCCTTCAGAGGAACGGCCGAGATGGAGCCTCGCGACGTTCACGTTGTTGGCGGCAAGCAGTGTGCCGACATTGCCGATGACGCCAGGCTTGTCCTCGTTCTGCAGGAGAAGGAGGTTGCCCTCAGGCACGGCGTCGAGGAGGAACTTGTCGATCCTCACTATCCTGGGCTCCTTCTTGCCGAACAGGGCGCCTTCGACGACGTTCTCGCCGTCCTTTGTCTTCACCTTTATGGTTATAGAGCTGGCAAAGTCGGTAGCCCTAGAGCTCTTGACCTCGACGACCTTTATGCCGCGCTCCTTTGCCACGAACGGAGCGTTGACGAAGTTGACGTACATGTCGAGGAGCTGGTCAAGAAGCCCCTTGAGGCACGCTATGGTTATGGGAGCGACGTCATAGTTGACAACGTCTCCGCTGTACTCGATCGTGACCTCTTCAATGCCGCCCTTCAAAATCTGCCCCTGGAAGCTGCCGAGCTTCTCGCCGAGCGAGATGTAGGGGCTCAAGGCGATGAGCAGCTCAGACGGTATTGAAGGCACGTTGACGGCGTTCCTGATGGTGCCGTTGACGAGGTAGTCGGATATCTGGTGGGCGATGGCGATGGCGACCGACTCCTGGGCCTCGAAAGTAGAAGCTCCGAGGTGCGGGGTCAGTATGACCTCTTCCATCTGGAGGAGCGGGTTGTCGGCCGTGACAGGCTCTTTTTCAAAGACGTCGAGGGCCGCACCCGAGACGATCTTCTCCTTTATGGCATCGGCGAGGTCCTTTTCGTTTACGATGCCGCCCCTGGCGCAGTTGATGAGCTTGACGCCCTTTTTCATCTTCTTGAAGGCTTCGGCATTGACGACATTCTTCGTCTCGTTGGTCAGAGGGACATGGATCGAGATGAAATCGCTCTTCTTGAAGAGCTCGTCCATCGTGACGAGCGAGATGCCCATCTTGTCAGCGGCTTCTTCCGAGATGAACGGGTCGTAGGCTATGACTGTCATGCGAAGGCCGAGTGCCCTGCTCGCGACGACGCCGCCTATGTTGCCGACGCCGAGGATGCCGAGGGTCTTGCCGGTTATCTCAGTGCCCTCGTACTTCTTCTTCTCCCACTCGCCGCGCCTCATTGAGGCTGTTGCCTGCGGGATCTTTCTGGCAAGCGCCATCATCATGGAGACGGCGTGCTCGGCGGTCGTTATGGTGTTGCCGCCGGGCGTGTTCATGACGACAATGCCCTTTTTCGTCGCGGCGACCGTGTCGACATTGTCGACTCCGGTGCCGGCCCTGCCGATGACCTTGAGGTTCTCGGCCGCCTCGATTATCTCGGCGGTGGCCTTGGTGGCGCTCCTTACTACGAGGCCGTGGTAGTCCTTTATCTTGGCCTTGAGCTCATCGGGCTTGAGGCCGGTTATTACGTCAACGTCGATCCCCGGGGTTTCCTTCAGGATCTCGACGGCCTTCGAAGACATGCTGTCAGCTATGAGTACCTTCATTATTTGTATCCCTCTAAGAGAATTTGCTGGGCCGCCGCGACTCCCGCGCCAAACGCTACCTTGTGCCCCATCTTGCTGAGCGCCATCTCAATGGAGGCGATCGCTACGATGATGTCAAAGGTGTCGAAGTAGCCGAGGTGCGCGACCCTGACTATCTTGCCCTTGAGGTGATCCTGGCCGCCGGCCATGGTAACGCCCATCTCGTCGCGCAGGTACTTCACGAGCTTGCCGCCGTCAACGCCTTCCGGCACGAAAAAGCCGGTTGCCGCGTTCGACGGGCTCTCAGGGGCCAGAAGCTTCAATCCGAGGGCCTCTGCCGCCGCTCTCGTGGCCCTGGCGAGCCTGTCGTGCCTCTTGAAGGTGTTCTCAAGGCCTTCTTCCTTTATCATGAGAAGTGCCTGCCTCAGGCCGATTATGAGGGTTACGGCCGGGGTGTAGGCAGAGGTGTTGTCCTTGAGGTTCTTCCTCTCCTTCTTGAAATCAAAGTAGAACCTGGGGACCTTCGCGGTCTCCTGGAACTTCCACGCCTTCTCGGAAAGGGCCACGAAGGCCAGTCCCGGAGGAAGCATGAAAGCCTTCTGCGAGCCGGAGACCATGACATCTATGCCCCAGTCGTCCATGGGCAGGTCGAAGACGCCGACGCCGGTTATGCCGTCGACTATGAGGAGGCAGTCCCTGTCCTTCGTGAGGGCCGCGAGTTCCTTTATCGGGTGGGCCGCGCAGGTCGAGGTTTCGGAGGCCTGCACCATCACGGCCTTAATGTTCTGGTTCTCGTCGAGGGCCTTCTTCACTACGGCCGGGTCGATTGCCTTGCCCCACTCAACCGTCAGCCAATGGGCCTTGAGGCCGTAGGCTTCCGAGATCTTCCCCCACCTTTCTCCGAACTTGCCGCCGTTCACGACCAGGACTTCGTCTCCGGGCGAGAACAGATTGGTTATGGAGCCTTCCATCGCGCCGGTGCCTGAAGCGGCCAGCATGAGGACATCCTGCTTGGTCTGGAATACGTACTTCAGGAGCTCTGCGGTCTCCTTGAAGATCTCGGAGAACTGCGGGGTCCTGTGGTGGATTATGGGCTGAGCCATCGCAAGCAGAGCGGACTCAGGTACTGGCGTCGGGCCTGGCGCTAAAAGATACCTTTTTTTCATAACGAAGACTCCTCTGGTTTGATTATGAAATTATATTATATATGAAAACTCAAAAGCGACAGGCCAGATAAGCCTGGTTGAACTGGGATACAAGGCATAAACAGGGCCGCGCCAGTAGAAACCGAGACGCTATCCCCTTGATTTTACTTCTTTTTCAGCGATGCCTGGCCTTTCAAAAAAAAGACCGCCCAGGCTTTGTTACACTCCTCCGTAGAAGAGTGCGCAAGCCCAGACGGTCGACATATATAATCCCCCGCTCCCCGGTGGTAACCCACCTTGATTCCGTCAGTTGCGAAAGATGTACGCTTTTTTGTGAGGCCTATACTAATCTTTTACGCCCATTTTGTCAAGTGGGAAGATGAAACCGTAGCCGAGGCCGTTATCCGTGACTAAATAACGGAAACCGATTACAAGTTCTCACTTGAGCGTCTTGATGAACTCGATGACCGCCCCTATCTCCTCATCGGTGAGAGGAGAAGGCGGCATAACCGGCTGGAAGCCGACGACCACATCGGCCGTGGGCTCATGCTCGGACTTCATTATGTATGCCTCGTCGACCGTGACAACGCGCTCTTTCCCGTTCGTCGTGACCCTCTCCTTCTTGCCGAAGAGCCCCTTGAAGGTCGGACCGATACCGGAAGAGCCGTCGATGGAGTGACACGCGCTGCAGCTCATTGTAGCGTAGAGCTCCTTGCCGAGGGCCGCCTTTGACGACGGCTTTGCCTTTGAAGCCGCGCCGAGCTCTTTTTTCCCGGCGAGCCACGCGTTATAGTCCGCCTCTTCCACGACTATGGCCCTGGTTATCATGGATGAATGATTGGTGCCGCAGTACTCGGCGCAAAAAAGATCGAACGAACCGGCCGCGTCAGGGGTAAACCAGACGGTCTTTTCGGAACCGGGGATAATGTCCTGCTTTATCCTGAAGGCAGGCACATAAAAGCTGTGGATGACATCATTTGAGAAAAGTCTGAGCTTCACTGGAGCGCCTTTCATCAGTACGAGCTCGTTCAAACGCCGTCCATCAGGATACTCGAAGGTCCACAGCCACATCTGGCCTGTAACCTTCACCTCAAGAGAGCCTGCGGGAGCCGCCCCTTTCATAGTCTTGTAGCCGTCCCAGCCCCAGAAGAACATGGCAAGCACGAGGACTATGGATATCCCCATGAACGAGAGCTCGAGCGTGGAGTTGCCTTCTATGTCGCTGGCTGAAGGGTTTCTCCTGTGGTGGTACCTGTAGACGAAATAGAGCATGAAGAAGATGATAAGGATGAACAAGACGGCTGAGATGCCCGTTATCACCCAGAAGGCCAGGTCGGTCTCTTTACCTATGGAGGTTGCCGCTGAGAACATCTTCAATTACCTTACCTGCTCGTATGTCTTTTACTACTGTCTATAAGCCACATCCTGATACACGAGAAAAGAAACAACGGCAATCGTTCCGAAGACGATCAGGAAGATGTACCTGAAAATGCTCGGCTCGTATTTAAGGCGCATGAAATAGTCGACTACAAGGAACGCCTTGGCAGAGGCGATAAGGAACGGGGCCGCCAGAACAAAGATAGCCATGCCTTTGCCGGAAAGGTCGACCGTGAGCCATGTGAGCCCCAGGAGAGCCGCCCAGACCGCAAAGAGCGTCGGAGCCCCGACGATACGCTCTTTTGTCTCTTTTGCGTCCATCCGTCACCTTACAAGGTAGAATACCGGGAACAAAAATATCCAGACAACATCGACCAGATGCCAGTAGAGGCCGGTGTTCTCGAGCTTTACAAAGTCAGTCGAGTTTATCCTGCCTTCATGCACCATCAGGGCCGCGCCTATGATTATGGCCATGCCAGCTAACACATGAAGGCCGTGAAGCCCGGTCGTAAAGAAATACAGGCCATAGAATATGGCCGTGCCGTCGGCGTTGCCGGCAAGGGCCTCTCCGCCGGGATACAGTCCGTGAGCAAACTTCGCGCCCCACTCAAAATACTTGTTCACGAGGAAGAAGGAGCCGAGGGTGACTGTGAGGGCGAGGAGAAAGAGCGTGAGCCCTTTCCTGCCCCTCTGCATGGCAGTAATGGCGAGCGCCATGCAAAGGCTGCTCGTCAGGAGTATCACCGTGTTGAGAGCGCCGACCCCGGCGTCGAGCTTGAGGCTCGCGTCGATAAAGGCATGCGGGTACCTGAAACGGAATACAGCGTAAAGGAGCACCGGGCCGAAGAACAGGAAAAACTCCGTAAAGAGAAATAGCCACATGCCCAGCTTCGCGCCGGTATAGTCCCTGTGAGAGATGTCATGCGGCTTGCTCATGCGCCCTCCCTGAAGTCGTAGGGCCCGCGAGTCACCTCTGGGATGGTCTCGAAGTTCTCCTTTGGAGGCGGGGAAGATACCTGCCATTCGAGGGTCCTGGCGCCCCATGGGTTCATTGGGGCGGCCGCTCCCCTGAACGCGGCAACCAGAAGGTTGCCTATCATGGTGAATATTGAAGCCCCGAGTATCCACGACCCGACGATGGAGACATGCTGCCACAACACGTACTGCGGCAGGTAATCAAAGTAACGTCTCGGCATGCCCTCATAACCAAGGATGAACATCGGGAAGTAGAGCGTGTTGAAGCCTATGAAGAGAAAGACGAGAGCGAAGTTGGCGACCCTTTTGTTGTACATCCTGCCGGATATCTTGGGAAACCAGTAGTGTAGCGCGGCCAGCATACCGAACCCCGCGCCTCCGAACTTTATGTAGTGGAAATGGGCTACGACAAAATAGGTGTCATGGAGATGGACATTGACAGATAGGGCGCCGAGGATGAGCCCTGAGAGCCCGCCTATCGAGAAAAGGAATATGAAGGCCAGCACGAAATAGAATGGCGTGTCCATTACAATGGAGCCCTTGTAAAGGGTGCCCACCCAGTTGTAGACCTTTATCGCGCTCGGTATGGCGACAAAAAATGTAAAGAGCGAAAAATAGACGGCGGCCGTGTAGCTGAATCCGCTCACGAACATGTGGTGGCCCCAGACAAGAGAGCCGACCGCCGCTATGCCTATGGAAGAGTATGCTATGGCCTTGTACCCGAAGATGACCCTTCTGGCGAAAACAGGCACTATCTCGGAGACCGCGCCCATCGCGGGGAGCACCATTATGTAAACGGCAGGGTGCGAGTATATCCAGAAGAGGTGCTGATAGAGTATCGGGTCGCCTCCCTTGGCCGGGTCAAAGACCCCTATGCCGAAGAACCTTTCGGCCATGACGAGGAGGAGGTTGACGCCGAGTATCGGGGTCGCGATTATCTGTATCCAGGCTGTGGCGTACAGCGACCAGACGAAAAGGGGCAGGCGAAACCATGTCATGCCCGGGGCGCGGAGCCTGTGCACGGTCACGACGAAGTTCAGGCCCGTAAGAATGGAAGAGATGCCGAGGACAAAGACTGAAAAGACCGCGAGTGAGACGCTCGAACCTGTCCTCAAGCTGTAAGGTGCGTAGAAGGTCCAGCCAGTGTCAGCCGGGCCTATGATAAGGGTCGTCAGGGCAAGAAGCGCCCCTGCCATGTAGAAATACCATGAGAGGAGGTTGAGCCTCGGAAAAGCGACGTCCCTCGCGCCTATCATTATTGGGAGGAGAAAGTTGCCGAAGATGCTTGGCACGACAGGGATGATGAACAAGAAGAGCATTATAACGCCGTGGAGCGTGAAAAACGCGTTATAGGTGTGGGCCTCCATTATGGTCGGCCCCCTCGAGATGAGCTCGAGCCTCATCAGGAGGCCGAAGACTACTCCTACGAGAAAGAACGAGAGGATGGAAAAAAGGTAGAGTATCCCGATCCTCTTGTGGTCGGTCGTCAGGAGCCATGAGGCGATAAAACCCTTGCCAGGCTCAGAGGCGAGATACCCTTCCCTTATACCCCTTGTATTGTCGGCTGCCATTATCTCTTATCCTTTTTGCCGGGCCTGCCAAAACCCTTAAGATAGATAAAGAGCCCTGCCACCACCACGAGCGTTGAAAGGCCGGCGACCCTCAGGACTGAAACGAGATAGGCCCTGCCGCCGGGTTCGCTGCTGAAGCAAAAGCGCGCGGCCTTTTTGATTGAGGCGGTTATCCTGCCCTCGCGGGCTTCCATCAGCGCCATCTCAAGGTCTGCCGGCAGATACGAACTGCCGTAGACATACCTTATTATCCTGCCGTCGGCGGAAAGAACGGCCAAGGCGGCAGGGTGGTCATAACCCTTCTCTGTCTTCCTGAAGCCGAACCCTATTGCTCCAGTGAGCGCCTCAATCGAAGTTTTGTCGCCCGTAAGAAACTTCCAGGCCCCTTCATCCATTGGCCTTCCGGCCGCGCTCATGTAATTCTTTTTCTTGTACGCGGCTTCTCCCCGGGTGTCCTCGTCGTCAAAGCTGACCGTCAGAACAAGGAAATCATCCCCCGGGGCCGAAGACATCCTGCCAAGAGAGGAAGCGAGGTTCGAGAGCACCGTATTGCACTGGTCCTCGCAGCTGAAGTAGGCGAAAGAGAGTATGGCGGGCTTGCCAAGCAGGGCTCCGAGAGCCACGCTTTTGCCTGTCTCGTCAGTAAACAGGGCATCGAGCGGTACTCTCTCCCCAGTCCTTTCGGTCACGCCTGGAGCGGTTTCAAGGGCGCAGAGCGGCTGTGCGAGAAGAAATATGGAAAAAAAGAGGCAGACAAGGCCGGGGAGATGGCGGCGGATCATATGCACGATAGGCTCAAGTGTTCGCACATTCTGAATATATCAGGTAAAACTGTTCAGTCAAGAAGCAGGGGCGTCGAGCGAAAGAGTGTAGTAGACCGGCGAGCTCCTCTTGAATTCAAGCACGGTCCTGAGAGCCCTGTATGGGGACGGGGCAGCAACACAAGCAAGCTCCTCAACGGAGCGCGCCAGGCCTTCATCGGTTTCGGCGCATACTGTAGCGTATATGTTGAAGGGAAAGCCCTCGAACCTCTGCCTTATGTAGCAGTGAGTGACTCTCGGGTGCTCCGACATCAGCGAGCCTGTCTCTTCGGCCCTGTAATCGCTCACGTCAAAGACAGCGAGAGTACCCCTGGTCGAGCCAGCGCTCCCAGGGGCGAGGAGCGCGCTAATCCTCCTTATGACGCCCGTTTCCTTAAGCCGCCTCGTGCGCTCCAGCACCTCGTCGACGGTCCAGCCGAGGAGGCGGGCCGCCTCGTGAAAGGGGCGCTCTGTCAGGAATATCTCCCCTTTCTGCAGCGCCCTTATGAGTTCGATGTCCCTCTTATCCATCCAGACCACCTCACTTAACCCCTGCCTTCACCCTGAACATCATGATGGCGGGAATGGCGCGCACAGGGCCTCTCATTGCCTTTGTCTCAATTTCAGCGATGACCTTCCCCATGGCCGTCTTTGACTCGGCCATTACCGTGAACCACAGGTTCGGGCTCCCGTCCCTGAGGCAGTTGCGCGTGACTTCAGGGTAGGAATTTATCAGGGAGGCGGCCTCCTTGACTGCCTCGCCCGGCACGTCGAGCGCGCACAGGGTCGAGACGTGCCCCATCTTCCAGGGGTTGAAAAACGGGCCGACCTTCCTCACCACGCCCCTTTCAACAAGCCCGCGGACAATAGACAGGACCTCCGCCGCGCTTATGCCGAGGGGGCGGCCGATCTCAGAGTAAGGGTCTTCTGCTATGGGGAAGTCCCCGAGTATGCGGCTCAAAACGAGCGCTTCGAGTCCGCCTATCGCCCCGCACATGAGTTCCTCCGCGTAAAGCATGGGATAAGGCTGCCGGAAATGACGGACATTTTTTAAAGCAAGGCCCTCCAGCCGCCGGCACCGGAGGTATTCCATTTCATTTTCCCCGGTGATAAGATAAGTCAATGGCAAACTGCTTCCACTGCAAAAAAGAGCTTGATGCCGGAGCAAGGCCCGGCAGAGGCGAGAGCTGCCCCAAATGCGGCTCTAACGTAAAGGTATGCCTCAACTGCAGGTTCTACGACTCCGGGGCGTACAACCAGTGCCGCGAGCCGTCAGCCGAAAGGGTCGTTGAAAAGGACAGGGCCAACTTCTGCGAGTTCTTCGAGCTCTCAAACGCGCCGGGAAAAGCGCCCGATAAAGACCCGCTCGCCTCTCTCAAGGACCTTTTCAAGCAATAGCGCCAGCAGGAGTTATTCCAAGGTGCCTCTTTCAGCGCGCCGGGGCCGCCCTGCTCAATATCGCCGCTACTTCGGCGGACAGCTCCGCCGGGCTCGCGCGCTTATGGAGCGCCCTCACCCCCCTGTCCCTGAAGACATCTACCATCTCTTCGTCAGAAGTGAAAAAAAGGAACCTTCTGGAGATGCCGGGGAACCTTTCTTCAGCCCTGTCCAGAAGCTCCATCCCGCTCATCAGCGGCATCGAATAATCGCTTACAATGGCGGCGTAGTAGCCAGAGCCTATCTTCTCGAGCGCCTCTTCTCCGTCAGACGCGATATCGACCCTCCCCTCGTCCGCGAGCAGGGCCGCGACAGAGACGGCAACAGACTCGTCGTCATCGACGACAAGAAGCTTCTCGACCCAGGCCGCAGAGAGCGACTTCATTCCAACAAGGAACCTTTCAAAGCCGGGCCTGGAGACGAGAAATCTCTCGACCGACCTCTTGTGCTGCTGGACGCGGGCTATCCCCGGAATAAAGCTCCTTGAACTCAGCTTGAACCAGTCCACCACTTTGAGGAACTCCCTGTTCCATTCGGAGGACTCCGTGGTCGCGATGCAGTCTATCAGGTTGCCGTTGGTAAGCCGTCCGGCGTCTATCCTCTTCTCGGCGACCGACAGGTAGTCTCTTGTCCTGTTGACCGCGTCCTCGTCAAGAGAGAGCACGCACTCTACACCGGAAGAGCTTATGAACACACCGAAATCCGAGAGCAGGCTCTTGTGCTCGAGCTCTTCGAGCGCGAGCCCTTCAAGGAGCTCCCTCAGGCCAGTGTCGTCCTTTACAGCCAAAGCCGCCTTCGAATATATTCTCGCGGCAGTCTCTTCCATCTCCGAGAGGCTGCCGAGGAGCTCGCATACCTTTGCCATATCATGCTCCCGCTATATGAAAGCCGCGGCCGCCCCGCTAAAAAAAAACGCGAAGCGATTCACCATGCCAATGCGCGGCAACTGATTATAATTATATCGGGTTTTCTTGAGGAGCGTTCGGAGGCAGAAAAGGAAAAGGAGAGGATTAATCTATGATCTTATGACCGTTCATGGAGAGCCAGTTCTTCTGCTCGGCGGAAAGCCTCACCTGGCATACGTACCAGCTCTCCGAGTAGATGCGCACCCAACCGAGCTTTTCCAGTTCAGGCACCTTCATACCAAGCACGCACCACGCGAGGACGTCATGGCAGTAGGTCGGGCAGCCGTAGAACCTGCCCTCCCTTGAAAGCCAGCCGGATGCGATATCCTGCGTGTAATATGGCGTCTTCCGCCAGTCGAGAAGCGTGTAGTGCTCTTCGCTGACGACCTCGAGAACCTCGTCCTCGGCGTGCTTGTCCTTCCAGCGGCTCCTGGCGACATCTATCCAGTTATCGCCGTTGTCGGTCATCCAGAAAGCCTTGTCCTCGCGCTTTTTCTGGCCGCCCGGCTTGACGAGGAAATATTTGAGCACTTTTTCTTTCATCCTGTTCAATACAGGATATCCGCGCGGCCGGCTCAACACAAGTTTTTTTTCAGAGGGAACGCCTTGTACGGCGGCTGATAGCGCCGTACAAGGCAAAAAGAGTAGTAAAAACAGGAAGATAGGCGGCGGAAGAGCCGATTGAGAGCTTAAGCGGCCCTGAGGGAGTGGGTCCACGCGGTCTTGAGCCATTGCCATGCCATCGTGACGCTCGGCTCGGCGCGGAACATGGCGGAGCGCACCTTCCTCAGGTCGCGCCCTTCAGAGCGGCCAGAGAGCCCTTCAAGGAGGCCGAGAGCCTCCACCGGGTCCTGTTTTTTCACGAGTCTGGCGAGATCAAAGGTAACATGGAAGTTCCAGGGCTCCAGTGCAAAGGCCTTCCTGAGCATCGAGACGGCCTTAGCCCTGTCAGGCCCGTTCCTGAAAAATCCGTGCCCCTTGTAGAGGGTTGCGACAGCGTCAGCCTTCCTGCCCTGCTGGATGTAGACATGGGCCATCGCCTCCCAGACCTCAGGGTTTCTCGGCATGAACCTCACGGCCTGCGAATATACGCCTATCGCCTTGTTGCCGAAACCTGACGCGAAGTGGTTGGAAGCCGCCGCCTTGAAGCTCGCCCACGCCTCCTCGAACTTTTTCATCTGCGCGAGCAAAGGGGCAACCTTCGCGTGCACAAAGTGGTCCTCAGGGTCAGCGTCGAGAGCGCGCATGTAATGGCTCACCGCTTTTTTCAAACGGCCGCGCTCCTGTGCCTTTGCGGCGGCCTCCAGGCAGGTCTTGCGGTCGTACGGCTTTTCGCGCTTAAAAAACATCCATGCCTCTCGTCTGTAAAATATCGTTATGTAAGTATTCTGCGACATTTTTAAACCTTTTTAAGTGACTTTTGACACACCTCGCCCCGGAAAAAACGGAGAAACACAAGTCACAGAATTTTTCCGGCTCGAGGAGTAATTAAAATTACGGGCCTGATGAAAGATTGAGGCCCAGCTCTTCTATGGGCTCGAAATATACCGGGGTGTTTCTTATGGAAAGGCATTTTACTGACGCCGTGACAAGGATAAGCGCTGACATGGGCAGGCTCTCAGGGGAGTCGAGGGAGCTCATGAGCTTCGCGACAAAGCACTTTTTCAACAAGGTGCCGAGCATGAGCGCCCTCTCCGGAATCCTCGCCGGCGCGCTCGTTTCCTCCGCGTTCGCGACTTCTCCGGTAAAGTCCATGATGGCGCTCTTCGGCATCGTGAACACAGACGCCGGCGCAAAGGTAGCGAGCCCTGTCGCGCACAGCCTCCTTTCGGTCTTCCTTCCGCTTTTTTCCGCGGCGGCGACTATCTATGTCGCGCAAAAAACGTTGAAGTCCTACCGGAAGAAGCGTCTCGAAAGGTACATTGAGGCCTCCTCGCTGCTTGAAAAGGAAAAGCTCTCAGAGCTCGCCTCAAAGCGCGCCCTGCTTGAAGAAGCGAAGAACAAGGGGCTTCTGACCGACGGCGAGTACGAAACAAAGCTCGCGGGCCTCTACCAGCCGCACAGCGGCAAGCTGCCATCGGGCTTTCAGGAATTCATCGTAAAAAAACTTACGAGCTGAGCCGCGGGGCAAGGCTTTTCACATTTTCCTGAAAACAAACACAGGCGAACGGAGGGATTTAATGGACAGGATGGACGATTTTTTTCAGACACCGCGCAAGCCGCCCGGCGAAACCAGAAACGAGCTGAAAGAGCTCCTGCAGTTCATCAACAGGCAGATCTTCAACCAGATACCGAGCGTTAGCGCCCTTGCCGGCATCCTCGCCGGCGCGTGGGTGATGTCGACGTTCACCGCCTCCCCGATTAAAGGCACTCTCGCCGAATGGGGCTTTATCCAGGGCGGCACCCACGTGGTCAGCTCCAACACCTACAAGTTCCTCTCAGTTGCGCTGCCGCTTCTGGCTACCGGCCTTACTGCCTACGCGGTGCAAAAGGGGCTCAAAGCCTTCCGCGAGATGCAAATCGAGCTGAGCGAAGCGAGGGCAAAAACCCTTCCCGAGGAAAAGCGCGCCGGGCTTCAGGCGAAGCTTGCGGCCCTTGAGACAGCGAGGGAAGCGGGCATACTCACATGGAACGAATACCGGACGAAGATGGCGAACATCTACCAGCCGTTCGTAAAAAAACCTGCCTCGAAGGTCGAAGAGCTCATAGTCAACAAGGTGACAGCGAAGATACAGTAAAGTGAGCCTGATGAAGATGAACGCGAAAGAGGGCCGGGAGAAAATCTTCCGGCCCTCTTTTTATTTTCCATACATAAAAAAACCAGTTAAACCCGCGAGGCTTTCCTGCTCTTGAATTTAAAAACAGGCGCCGTTCGACAGCTGAATATAGATGTGCTTCGCTGAAGGGACCTTGCTGAGTATGTCGGTCCGGATCGAATGCATCGTCTTCTCAAGCTCGATGTCCCGGAGAGAGTCTTCAAAGTCCACACATGCCGCTATTATGCACTCGCCTGACCCAAGCTGCATCGACTTTATCTCGCCCAGGGCCTTTACGTGCGGATGCTCAATTATTATCCGCTTCGCCACCGCGAGGTGCGCGTCGTCTATCCTCTCGCCGATGATGAGCTTTCGCATCTCGTTGGCGAGGAAGTACGTCAACCCCAGGAGGAGAAAGCCGATGATGACGGACGAAGCGGCGTCATAGACCGGGTTATGAGTCAGGAACGCCAGAAGGTTGCCCATGAGGGCAACGAACAGGCCAATCATCGCGCCAGTGTCCTCAACGAACACGACTACCTTTCCAGCGTCCTTCGAGTCCACAAGCTCATCGTATATCTGAGAGACCGAATTGCCGCCGATAGCCTTCCTGGCAACCCACCACGAGTAGCCCTCAGCCGCCACCGCGATCCCGAGTATGGCGAAGTTGATGTACAGATGCTTCAACTCCTCCGGGTGCAGGAGCTTGTGGATGCCCTCATAGACCGAGTAGACGCCGCCGAGCGTGAACAGGAGGATGGCGACGATGAATGACCAGAAGTATTCTTCCTTGCCGTAGCCGAACGGGTGAGAATCGTCAGCCGTCTTCTGGGAGCGCTTATAACCGAGGAGGAGCAATACCTGGTTGCCGGTGTCCGCGAACGAGTGGACCGCTTCAGCCAGCATACCGGCGCTTCGCGTGATGAGAGCCGCGGCAAGCTTTATTATGAAAATCCCGAGATTTACGAAAAACGCGACTTTTACCGCCTCTACACCTGAAGCCATGCTTTAACATCCCTCCAAAAATTTGCCTGACAGCCAGGCCAGTACCTTGAACTCCGCAATGCCTGTTACCGACCCGGCAAAACTGAAAAGTGGCGGGGAAAATCTCCCGCCACTTTCATCCCACTGGCTGAACGCGCAGAACTCGAACCTGCGGCCGCCTTGTCTTACTGCGCCTTGACCTTTGGCTGCACCTGCTTGACGACACTCATGGCCGTCGCGATAATGGATGACATGTCCCCGAAATTAGCCGGCAGTATCAGCGTATTTGTCGCCTTGGCAAGATGTCCGAACTGTTCCACCGTTTTTTCCGCGACGCGCAGCTGGACCGCTTCCATGCCGCCGTTTGCCGTGATAGCCTCTGCTACTTTTTTAAGCCCTTCGGCAGTAGCGGTCGCGATCTCGGTAATCGCCCTGGCCTGCCCTTCGGCTTCGTTTATCTGTTTTATCTTGTAGGCCTCTGATTCCAGCTCGACCTTCTTTTTCTGACCTTCCGCGACGTTTATCGCGGAAAGCCTCGCGCCTTCAGACTCCAGGACTATTGCCCTTTTTTCTCTTTCAGCCTGCATCTGTTTTTCCATGGCGACCAATACAGACTTGGGCGGCACGATATTTTTTATCTCATAGCGCAGCACTTTGACGCCCCACAATTTGGCCGCTTCGTCGATCGAGCCGACGATCGACGCGTTTATGGTCGTCCTTTCCTCGAAGGTCTTGTCGAGGTCTATCTTGCCCATTTCGCTTCGCATCGTCGTCTGGGCAAGCTGGGTTATGGCGAAGAAGTAGTTATGTATCCCATACGACGCCATCTTCGCGTCTATCACCTGTATGAATACGACTCCATCGACCCCCACCTGGACGTTATCCTTGGTGATGCAGACCTGCTCGGGGATGTCGATAGCCTGCTCCTTCAAGCTGTGCTGATAAGCGACCCTGTCGACAAAAGGGATTATGTAGCTTATGCCGGCATGCAACGTGGCATAATATTTACCCAGGCGCTCGATGACATACGCGCTTTGCTGCGGCACGATCCTGACGCCTTTAAAGATAATTATGACAACGACAAGAACAATGCCAATCAGAACATATTCCATCCATCCCCCGTGACAGTTACGATATTTTTCTTACCTTGACCCTGATGCCTTCCGTACCGATTATCTCAACCATGCTCCCTTCGGAGATCTCCTCAGTTGTGTCGCTGAACGCAATCCATTCAGAGCCTCTATATGAAACAGAGCCTTCCGTGTTAGCCGATATCGGCTTGGTGACCCTTACTTTCTGTCCGATGAACTCCTGAGATACTTCTAATTTCCTGAAAAACTGCTTTTTAGCGAAAGTCCTCAAAATCAGGAGCATGCCTGAAGAAGCGATCGCAAAGACCAGCAACTGGCTTGTAAAATCAGGGGTGATCCCGATCCATGTCAGGAGCGCGGTCAAAAGAGCCCCCAAACCGAAAAAAACAAGGACAAAAGCCATCGTCATCAGCTCAGCCGCGATCAGGATAATGCCAAGGATAGCCCATATTATGCTGTACGATAAAGCTCCGATTGACAGAATATCCATTGGTATGCTCACCTGGAAAATCTACTTTATTCTGATCTCGATCTGTCGCGAAAAGACGCCGGCCTGATTTTCATACTATCACAGGAAGGAAGCTTACAATAACGTAATTCCATTATCTTCTGGAAACCCGGCCCGCCCTGAAAACCTCTTTGATCCTTGAAAAATCAACATGACAGGGACTTGACCATCAAAATAAAAAGGGGCTACGGCAATGCCGTAACCCCTTTCACTTGGTGGGCCGCGTAGGGATCGAACCTACGACCCGCTGATTAAGAGTCAGCTGCTCTACCAACTGAGCTAGCGGCCCAAGACATATTCTGTTGTTGAAAAGCTTGTGAACCCGGCCCTCGTTCACCCTCAGACCCAGTATTCCTGGCGCGCCTGA